>DASRET010000039.1:0-14789 GCA_035651875.1 Xanthobacteraceae bacterium | reverse complement strand
AAGATCGACGCCGGCGGCGCGTTGAACCACAGAAAACCGATGCCGGCGCCGACCACGGCGCCGCACAGCACGGTGAGCTCGCCGGTGCCGGCGACGTAATGGATCTGCAGATAATCGGCGAACACCAGGTTGCCGCACAGGTACGCGATCAGGCCGAAGCTCGCGGTCGCGATCATCACCGGCACGATGGCGAGGCCGTCGAGGCCGTCGGTCAGGTTCACCGCATTGCCGGCGCCGACGATGATGAACATGCCGAACACCACGAAGAACCAGCCGAGATTGAGCACCAGTTCCTTGAAGAACGGAAACGCCACCGAGGTACCGAAATTCGGCAGTGCCGGCAGGTGCACGAGCCTCGACATGATGAAGCACGCGATCAGCGCAATGCCGGCCTCGAGCAGGATCCGCGTGCGCCCCGAAAAGCCATTGTGCGCCTGTTTGGTGACTTTCAGATAATCGTCATAGAAGCCGACCGAGCCGAACCCGATCGTCACCAGCAGCACCACCCACACGTAAGGATTGGACGGGTTGGCCCACAGCAAGGTCGACACCAGCGTGCCGGACAGGATCATCAGCCCGCCCATGGTCGGCGTGCCGGCCTTGGTGATGAGGTGCGATTGCGGACCGTCGGGCCGGATCGGCTGGCCTTTGCCCTGCAAGGCGCGCAGCCGGTCGATGATCGCCGGCCCGAACAGAAACACGAACAGCAGCGCGGTGATGATGGCACCGCCGGTGCGGAAGGTGATGTAGCGAAAGACGTTGAAGATCGAAAGCTTGCCCGACAGCTCGATCAGCCAATACAGCATTGCGTCATCCTTATCGCGTCACGCTTGCGCCGCGGCGCTTTGGCGAGAATGGTCGTCGGCCGCGTGGTGCGGCGGATAGGTGCGCTGCAGCGCCTTGACGATGGGGCCCATGCGCGAGCCGAGCGAACCTTTGACCATCACCACGTCGCCGGCACGCAATGCGGCCACGACTTCGCCCTCGAGCGCGGCGGCGTTTTCCGCATAGGCGCCGCGCCGCGTCGGCGGCAGCGCCTGCCACAGATGGCGCATCAGCGGGCCGCAGCAGAACACGAGGTCGACGACATGATCGACGACCGGTTTCGCCAGCGCACGATGCAGCGACGGACCTTTGGGTCCGAGCTCGAGCATGTCGCCGAGCACGGCGATGCGCCGGCCACGCGGTCCGATAGCGCTTTGGCCGAGCAGCGCCAAAGCCGCCGTGACCGACGCCGGATTGGCGTTGTAGCTTTCGTCGATGATGAGCGCGCTTCCGCCGGCGACCTCGATCTCGAGCGGCGCGCCACGGCCGGCGACGGCCTTGAATTCGGCAAGCGCCAGCGCCGCCAGCGCCAGATCGGCGCCGGCCAGCACGGCGGTCGCCAGCACCGCCAGTGAGTTGTTGACGAGATGGCGCCCGGGCGCGCCGATCTTGTAGGTCAGCTCGGTATCGAAAATCCGCGCCTCGACGGTCGACGACTGCGGCTGCAGCGCGCATTTGAGAAGCCGCGCGTCGGCCTTGGCGTGCTCGCCGAACGACACGATGTGCGCGACGCCCGCTTCCGCGGCGCAACGCCTAAGATGCGCGAATTGCGCGATGTCGCGATTGAGCACCGCGGCGCCGCCCGGCTCGATGCCGAGAAAGATTTCCGCCTTGGCGTCGGCGATCTTGGTCAGCGAGCCGAAGAATTCGAGATGCACCGGCGCGATGGTGGTGATCAGCGCGATGTGCGGGCGGGCGAGCCGCGACAGCGGCGCGATCTCGCCGGCATGGTTCATGCCCATTTCGAGCACGGCGTAGTGCGCGTTCGCCGGACAGCGTGCCAGCGACAGCGGCACGCCCCAGTGATTGTTGTAGGACGCGACCGATGCGTGCGTGGCGCCGTCCTTCGACAGCGCCAACCGCAATGCTTCCTTGGTTCCGGTCTTGCCGACCGAACCGGTGACGCCGATCACCTTGGCAGCGATGCGCGCCCGCGCCGCGGCGGCAAGGTCGCGCAAGCCGGCCAGCACGTCCGGTACGACGAGGAGCGGCAGATCGGCGGCAAACTGCGCGCGCCGCTCCGCCGCGACCACGGCGAGGCCGGCGCCCGCCGCCAGCGCCGCCGGAACAAACTCATGGCCGTCGCGGCGGTCGGCGATGCCAAAAAACGCTTCGCCCGCCGCCAGCGTGCGGCTATCGATCGAGATGCCGGGGACCGACGCCGGCAGCGGGCCATGGCGCTCGGCGCGCATGGCGTCGGCCATCGCCTCCACAGTCCACAAAGCCCCCGGCGTCATGCGGCAAGTTCCTTCAGCGCCGCGGCAACCGCTTCGTGATCGCTGAACGGCACGATCCGGTCACCGATAATTTGGCCGGTTTCATGGCCCTTGCCGGCGATCAGCAGCACGTCGCCGGAACGCAGTTCGGCAATCGCCGAACGGATCGCGTCGCGCCGGTCGCCGATCTCGCCGGCGCCCGGCGCGGCCGCCAGGATTGCGGCGCGGATCGCGGCGGCATCCTCGCTGCGCGGATTGTCGTCGGTGATGATGACGCGATCGGCCTTCTCACCAGCGACCGCGCCCATCAGCGGCCGCTTGCCGCGATCGCGATCGCCGCCCGCGCCGAACACCACGATGAGCCGCCCGCGCGCATAAGGCCGCAGCGCCTCCAAGGCTTTCGCCAGCGCATCGGGCTTGTGCGCGTAATCGACAAAGATCGGCGCGCCGCGCTTTTGGCCGACGAGGTCGAGCCGGCCCTTGGCGCCCTGCAGGTTCGCCAGTGCCGCCAACACCGCGGCCGCGTCGCCGCCGGTGGCGATGGCGATGCCGGCAGCGACGAGCGCGTTCTCCACCTGGAACGCGCCGACCAGCGGCAGTTTCACCTTATAATCCTTTCCGCCGTGCGCGATGCGCAGCGTCTGGGAGAATCCGTCGATCGCCGCGTCAACGAGGCGGATCTCGGTTCCGGCGCCGCCGACGCGCAGGATCGCCAAGCCGCGCGCCTTCGCGGCGGCCAACACCGCGTCGGCACGTTCATGATCGACGTCGACAACGGCCGTGCCGCCAGAGACGATGAGTTCGCTGAACAGCCGCAGCTTGGCCGCGAGGTACGCCTCGAAACTCGGATGGTAATCGAGATGATCGCGCGTGATGTTGGTGAATGCGCCGACGGCGATGCGCAGCCCGTCCAGCCGGAATTGATCGAGACCGTGCGACGACGCTTCGATGGCGAGATGGGTGACGCCGTCGTCGGCGAGGTGTTGCAGCGAGCGATGCAGCACGACCGGATCGGGCGTGGTCAGCGAGCCGTAGGTCTCGCCGCGCGGCGACACCACGCCGATGGTGCCGACGCTGGCGGCTTGATGGCCGAGCGCGTTCCAGATTTGCCGCGTGAATGCGGCGACCGAGGTCTTGCCGCTGGTTCCGGTGACCGCGGCGATGACGCGCGGCTGGCGCGGATAAATTTTCGCGGCGACTTGAGCCAGTGCGCGCCGCGCATTGCCGACGCGGATCACGGCGACGGTGTCGGGCAGCGGACGTTCCGGCGCCCGCTCCGCCATCACGGCGGTCGCACCGGCCGCAAGCGCCTGATCGACAAAGCGCAATCCGTCGGTCTTGCCGCCGGCAATCGCCACGAACAGATCGCCGCTTTTCACCGCGCGGCTGTCGGCGGTGACGCCGGCGCAATCGACGTCGGAACTGCCCGCCGCGATCTCGGCGTCAGGCGGCAGAATGTCGCGAAGTTTCATGGCCGGCGGTTCGCATCGCAGCCCCGCCTTACCTGCTTTCCTTGACCGAGGCCAGTATCAGCTTGTCGGCCGGCGGCAGGTCGAGCCGCGGCACGATGCCGAGCAGCGGCGCGATGCGCGCCACCACGGCGCCGCCGGTCGGCACCGCGTTCCAGCCCGAGGTGTTGAAGTTATAGGTCTCCGGCAGCTTCTGCGGCTCGTCGAGCATGATCAGCAACAGATAACGCGGCTGATCGGCCGGCATGATCGCCATGAAATCGGTGAGCACGCGGGTCTTCGAGTAGCGGCCGTTGACCACCTTGTCTGCCGTGCCGGTCTTGCCGCCGATGTAATAGCCCGGCACGTCGGCCTTGCGCGCCGTGCCCTTCTCGACGTTGAGCCGCATCAGATAGCGCATCAGCGCGCTGGTCTCGGGCTTGATCACGCGTTTGCCGAGCGCGGCGGCTTCTTCGGGCGTGCGCTTCAAGAACGTCGGCGGGATCAGGATGCCGCCGTTCATCAGCGCGGCGACGCCCATCACCGCCTGCAGCGGCGCCACCGAGAGGCCATGGCCGAACGCGATCGTGATGGTGTTGAGCTCGCCCCAGCGCTTGGGCACGATCGGCTCGGCGCTTTCGGGGAGCTCGGTGCGCAGCCGGTCGAGCTGGCCCATCTTGTTGAGAAACGCCTTGTGGGCGTCGACGCCCATCGCCATGGCGATGCGGGCGGCGCCGATATTCGACGAATAGGTGAATATCTCCGGCACGCTCAGCGCACGGTGCATCGGCTCGTAATCGTGAATCGTGAAGCGGCCGAAGTGCAGCGGCGCGCTGGCGTCGAACGTCGAGTTCAACGTGATCTTGCCGGAATCGAGCGCCATCGCCACGGTGAACGCCTTGAAGGTCGACCCCATCTCGAACACGCCGGTGGTCAGCCGGTTGATGCGGGTCGGATCGAGCGCCTGACGCGGATTGTTCGGGTCGTAGTCGGGCTCCGACACCATGGCGACGATTTCGCCGGTGTTGACGTCGAGCACCACGCCGGCGGCGGCGATGGCGTGGAATTTGGCCCGCGCCGCGAACAGCTCCTCGCGCAGCACGTGCTGCACCCGCAAATCGAGCGCGAGCTGAACCGGCGTCTGCAGCCGGTCGGTGGCGAGCCCCGCCATGTGCAGCGCCGCCAGCCCGTGGCTGTCGAGCCACTTCTCCATGCCGGCGATGCCCTGGTTGTCGATGTTGACATGGCCGATCACGTGCGAGACTTCCGGGCCGTTCGGATAGGTGCGCTTGTTCTCGGGCAGGAAGCCGATGCCGGGCAGGCCCTGGTGATAAATCTCGCGCTGCTGTTCCGCCGTGATGTCGCGCTTGAGCCAGACGAAGCCGCGCTTCGAGCACAGCCGCTCGCGCGTTTCGTGGGAATCGAGGTCGGGCAGATCGGCGGTGAGCAGCTCGACCGCCTCGTCGCAATCGATGATGCGCCGCGGCTCGCCGTAGAGCGACGGCACCCGCACATCGGTCGCCAGAATCTGGCCGTTGCGGTCGAGAATGTCGGGGCGCGCGGTGGCGATCGCATCGCCCGCCACCACGCGATGCGCCGTGCGGCTGTCGGCGACGATGCCGAACATGACAAGCCGCGCGGCGATGATGGCGTAGACGGCGATGAAACCGACGATCGCGAGGCCGACGCGCGCCCGCGCCTTGGCGCTGCGATCGACGTTGCGGCCGTACAGCAGCGTTTTCTTGAGCCGGCGCGCCCAAGGCTCAGAACAAGGCTCGGCAGACGCCTCGGCAGAAGGCGCGGCGGCCACCGGCGGGAGTGTATCGGCTATCGCGCTCATTGAGCCGGTGCTCCCGTGTTGGGCGACGCTGCATTCGGCGAGGCTGCGGCGGCCGGGCTCGGCGCGCCGACGCTGCCGGTCACGATGACCGGCTCCTTCAAATTCTCGATCATGCCGCCGATCGGATCCTTGGCGCCGGGGCGCATGTAGGCCGGCGGCTGGTCGGGCAGATGGTCGAGCTTGTCGAACTGGGTCGCCGCCACCGACTTGAGCTTGAGAAAATGTTTGGCGAGCTCTTCGATGCGCGCCGGATTGTCGAGCTCGCTCCACTTGGCGCGCAGGTTGGCGATCTTGTCGCGCTCGTGCCGCACCTCGGAGCGCAGCTTGGCGAGGCGCTCGGCCTGCAGGGTGGAATCGAACTTGATGCGATAGACGTAAGCGGCGGCAAAAATCAGCGCGCCGATCACCAGCAGATTCAACACCCGGACAATCACGCGCGCCCCCTCATGATCGCCGCCAGCGACGTCAGGCGCGGCAACAACGCGTCGATGGACTTGTCCTGTGCCGCGGCACCTGTGCGTTCGGCGGCGCGCAGTTTGGCCGAACGGGCGCGCGGATTCGCAGCAGTCTCGGCCTCGTCGGGCGTCTCCGGCCGCTTGGTCAGGACGCGGAACGTCGGCGCGGGCGCAATCGCTTCCGGCTGATGGCGCGAGGCGGCCGGCGCACGGCTGCGCGCGTTGAGAAAATTTTTGACGATGCGGTCCTCGAGCGAGTGGAACGCGATGACGACAAGACGCCCGTCCGGCTTGAGCACGCGCTCGGCCGCGGCGAGGCCGTGCGCCAACTCGGCAAGCTCGTCGTTGACGAAGATGCGTAGCGCCTGAAACGTCCGCGTCGCCGGATGAATGGGCCCCGGCCGCGCCCGCACGGCGCGGGCGACGATCTCGGCGAGCATGCCGGTCGAGTCGATGGCGTGCTCGGCGCGCGCCCGGCCGATGGCGCGTGCGATGGCGCGGGCGTGGCGCTCTTCACCCAATGTGAAGATGATCGCGGCGAGGTCGCGTTCGTCGGCGCGCGCGACGACGTCGGCGGCGCTCGGGCCGCTGCGTCCCATGCGCATGTCGAGCGGCCCGTCGAGCCGGAACGAAAATCCGCGCTCGGCCTCGTCGAGCTGCATCGAGGAGACGCCGAGATCGAACACCACGCCGTCGACGGTCGCGCCCTCGTGCGCGAGGATCTCGTCCAGATTGGCAAAGCGCTCTTCGACCAGTTCGAGGCGGCCGGACGCTTCGGCGAGCAACGCCGCGCCGCCGGCGATGGCGCGTTGATCGCGGTCGATGCCGATGACGCGCGTACCGGGCGTCGCCAAGATGGCGCGCGAAAACCCGCCTGCGCCGAACGTGCCGTCGACGTAGAGGCCGCCGTCAAGCACGTTGAGCCATTCGACGGCGCGGCGGACGAGCACGGGAACGTGGCGAGCCAGTCCGCCAGCGACAGCATGGCTGCCGCTGCCCGCCATTATTCCCGTGCTCCGTGCGGTTCGTCCGCTGAACCGGCCCCCGCCCCCGCCCTCCGGGCGCCCAGCTCGCGTTTGTAGGCGCGGACCTGTTCGGTGGCCTCCGCGAGTTCCGCGCGAAAGCGGCCGGGCTCCCAGATCTGAAACTTGTGACCAAGACCGACGAACGCGACCGCGTCGGCGATGCTCGCATGCGCCTTGAGCGCGTCGCTCAGCACCACGCGGCCCTCGCTGTCGATCTTCAGGGTTTCGCTCGTGCCGTAGAGCGCCAGCGCCAGCTGCTCGCGGCGGTCGGAATACGGCAGGAACGTCGCCGACAGCGTATCGATCTCCGCCAGCAGCGCATTGCCGCCGGCGTCCAGCGCCGGCCGGTCGAGCGCCGGATAACAATAAAGTCCGTCGAAGCCGTCGCGGGCCAGTACGGCGCGAAACGGCGCCGGCACCGACACCCGGCCCTTCGCATCGAGGCGCAGCAGGTAATGGGACACGAACCGGTCCATCTCGCCCCCGGCCGAGCGGCAACGCGCTGGCTATCCCCTTGGGCCTGCGGCGCCTTGAGGCAGGCCGGCGGCCGTTACTTGGGATTTTATGGGCTACCATGGGGCAATATGGGCGGTCAATGCAGCTGCCGGGCCGAAGCGGCAGTTTTGCGTGAACTTGATTAGCGAGCGGCAAGCTTAAGGAATGGTTGAAATATCGGGTCGCGCGGCGGGCCTCGTCGGCACGACGTCGACCGTCGTGTTCGCACGATGTTTAATCGAGACGACCGCGGCAAACTCAGCGCGCTCCCTCCCCCTTGCGGGGAGGGCTGGGGTGGGGGTCGTGACGCGCCGCGCAAAAGGGGATGGAGCCGAGTCACCTCTCGACCCCCACCCCTAACCCCTCCCCGCAAGGGGGAGGGGAATGCGCTTTGCCGATCGGGCGTTACCCGAGCGACACAAGCGTTGCCCGCGAGCCACGCGCGTTGCCTTTTTCCACAGACGCTCGCCGCACACGGCAATTCGTCTTGTAAGCAACACCTGTTGCCCTACAGTCGCCGCATGCCGCGTAGCGCGTTTTTGCCGGACTCGTGCGTCGTTGCCGACGTCGTGCCTTCGCCCAATCACGGCGAACGCAAGGACGGCCGGCAGCCCGACATGATTCTCTTGCACTACACCGGCATGCTCGACGCCAAGTCCGCGCTCGAACGCCTGACCAGCCGCGCGAGCCAAGTCTCCTCGCATTACCTGGTGCTCGAAGACGGCCGCATCGTCCAGCTGGTCGAGGAGAGCCAGCGCGCCTGGCACGCCGGCGCGTCGGTGTGGGCCGGCGAGATCGACATCAATTCCTCCTCGATCGGCATCGAGATCGTCAATCCGGGCCACGAGTTCGGTTATCCGAACTTTCCGCCGCGCCAGATCGCGGCCGTCACCGCGCTCTGCCGCAGCATCCTCACGCGGTTTTCCGTGCCGCCGGAACGCATCCTGGCGCATTCCGACGTGGCGCCGGGGCGCAAGCAGGACCCGGGCGAAAAATTTCCGTGGCGCACGCTGTACGATTCCGGCGTCGGCCATTGGGTCAATCCGGCCCCGCTCAGCAACGACGAGCCGCTGCTGACGCTCGGCGATCGCGGCGACGGGGTCGCGGCGCTGCAGAAATCGCTGCACGATTACGGCTACGGCATCAGCGCCAACGGTCACTATGATTCCGTGACGCACGACGTGGTCACCGCGTTTCAACGCCATTTTCGGCAGCAGCGGGTCGACGGCGTCGCCGACGCTTCGACGCGCAAGACCTTGCAGAACCTGCTCGCCAGCCGCGGCCGGCCGCGCAACATGGCGGCCCGCGCCAAGGCGTTCGAACGCCTCGCCTCTTGACGGCGCAACGCGCCGCCCCCATCCCTCTGTGGTCAGTCGGCCGGACGGCCGCTCCGGTTTCTTAACCGGGGAGGAAAGTCCGGGCTCCATGGACCGACGGTGCCGGATAACATCCGGCGGGCGCGAGCCTAGGGAAAGTGCCACAGAGAACAGACCGCTGCTCCCCATCCTACTCTGGGAGGGGGCGCAGCAAGGGTGAAACGGTGCGGTAAGAGCGCACCGCGCCGGCGGCAACGTCGGCGGCACGGCAAACCCCACCGGGAGCAAGACCGAATAGGGGCGGCGCGGGGCTGCTTGCGCGCAAGCGCTTGCGGCTTCGGGATCGGTGTCCAGATCCTGCCGTCCGGGTTGGTTGCTGGAGGCGCCGGGTAACCGGCGTCCAAGAGGAATGGCCGTCACGTGTGCGGGACGCTTTCCCGCATGCCATCCAGAACCCGGCTTATAGGCTGGCTGATACATACCGAAGGGCGCTCGGCGGAAAACCGCCGGGCGCCCGCCAATTTTTGTAGCGTCCAATTTTTGGTAGTCTCTCGGTACGACATTGCCGAAGCCGGGGTCGTTCAGCTCCCTACAAAAAGGCAGAAACCGGGGGAACATGATGAGCGTCGCGATAAGACTTCTGATTGTGGTTGCGGTGTTTGCTGCCGCCACTGCGGCGGCCTACTTCGTCGATAACCGTTTGGGTATTGATCCGGGAGGCTGGCAGCACGCGGTCAGTATTGCGGTTGTCGTTGCGATTACCGGAATTGCTTGGCGGAATGCGTTCCCGAAGCGGCCACATTCAACCTGAGACCTACCGCCAATTTTTTTGGCGCCCACTCTGGCACGGCATTTGAATGAGGAGCGCAGCGCTGCGCAACCGCGCGGCGGAGAAATGGCGGTGCCGTTATGCGCCACGCAGCAGCTAAATTATTCCAAAGTAGAGCGCTCGCATTGTTCTTGGAAGCAAATCCTTCTATCTCCTCGGCAAACGGACAGTCCCGATGAGCCGCGTCCCTGCCGAACTCCGCTCGACCCGCATGGGCCCGCTCGCCCGGCTGCCTGCTTTTTTTGCACTGCAAGGCAAACGCGTCATCGTTGCCGGCGGCACCCGCGCAGCCGCCTGGAAGGCCGAGCTGCTCTCCGCCGCCGGTGCCCGCGTCGAGGTCCTTACGCCAGAGCCCAGCGAGGAAATCCTCGCACTCGCCGCCGCGCCGCCGAACGGCGCGATCGTCGTGCAGCGCCGCGCCTGGCAGGTGAGCGACTTCGCCGGCGCCGCCATGGCGGTCGCCGATTGCGCCGATGACGATGACGCCGCGGCGTTTGCCGCAGCGGCGCGCGCCGCCGGCGTGCCGGTCAATGTGATCGACCGGCCGGCGTTCTGCGATTTCTCGTTCGGCGCCATCGTCAACCGCTCACCGCTCGTCATCGGCATCTCAACCGACGGCGCCGCGCCGGTGTTCGGCCAGGCGATCCGCGCCAAGATCGAGGCGCTGATCCCGAAAGGTTTCGCCCGCTGGGCCGAAGTGGCGCGCGCCTGGCGGCCGCGCGTGCAGTCGCTCACCTTGCCGTTCCGCGCCCGCCGCAATTTCTGGGAACGCTTTACCCAGCGCGCGGTGACGGCGCCCAACGCCGCGCCGAGCGATTCTGAACTTGCCGACTTGCTCACCGGAGCGGCGGCACAACAAACCGGCTCGGTGACCTTGGTCGGCGCCGGCCCGGGCGACGCCGAATTGCTGACTCTGCGGGCGGTGCGCGCGCTGCAATCCGCCGACGTGATCCTGTTCGACGATCTGGTGTCGCCCGACGTGCTCGACTTCGCGCGCCGCGAAGCAAAAAAAATGCTGGTCGGCAAAACCGGCCATAAGCCGTCGTGCCGCCAGGATGAGATCAACGCTCTGATGGTGTCGCTCGCCCGCGCCGGCCGCCGCGTGGTGCGGCTGAAAGGCGGCGATCCGCTGATCTTCGGCCGCGCCGACGAGGAGATCGCCGCCTGCCGCTCAGCCGGCATCGCGGTCGACGTCGTGCCCGGCATCACCACCGCCCAAGGCGCCGCCAGCCGCCTCCTCGTCTCGCTGACCCGCCGCAACGAAGCCCGCCGCGTGCAATACATCACGGGTCACGGTCACGACGGCCAACTGCCAGCCGACATCGATTGGACCAGTATCGCAGACCCGGCCGTCACCACCGTGGTCTACATGCCGACCAAGACGCTCCCCGAACTGGTCGCCCGCGCCCGCGCAGCCGGCCTCGATCCGCAAACGCCCGCAATCGCCGTC
Organism: Xanthobacteraceae bacterium; assembly: GCA_035651875.1. Classification (GTDB taxonomy): domain Bacteria; phylum Pseudomonadota; class Alphaproteobacteria; order Rhizobiales; family Xanthobacteraceae; genus BOG-931. Next base: position 3,670 of record DASRET010000039.1, on the reverse strand, counting down.
GAACGTGCCACGCGCGCCGACGAGCGCGTGATCGCGACCACGATCGCCGAACTGCCAGACCACCTCGCCGCCGCGCCGCCGTCCGGCCCGGTCGTGGTGCTAACCGGATGCGTGTTTGGCGATTATGTTGCAGCAGCGAATGCAACACCTGCTCCGCTCATTGAAGCAAAGGCGGGGTGCTCCACTAACTTGAGAAGCCGGATGGGCTCTGTGCGGCAATCACTAGGGCCAGAAGTCCACAGAGCACGATAAAACAAGCCATTGCCAACAAGAGCCTACGGCGCAGAATGCTGCACCGCACTGGAAGATTCCGCGAAAAGATTGCAAATGATGAAAGCCTCCAAATGGTGAATTCTCTAAAACCCCGCGACCGCATGTGTTCCATCCATGCCCAGCTAAACGCATAGCTGTAATAACCCGCCACACCCAACGCCACGAAGGCGAGGACACCGACAACAGATTCAACATTGTTCAGCACCTTGTGCAACGATCCACATCCTGTTGCCGCATCAGCGCGTAGGGCTGATTCGACGAAGGCGAAATCCGCCGCGCTGCTCCAACGCTCGAAATGGCGGATTACGCTAATCCGCGCTACGCGCAATGCTTACGTCACCAATGACCCTTACGCCGATTCCAAGCGTAGAGCAGATCAGCGAAACGGTCGTAGCCAAACCGGGAAATCTGGCGCGCGACCGGCAAACTCAGCAGGCGAGCGAGCCACGCATCTCCCGGCGTGCGCCGCCAAACCTCGATGGCACAGTCGGCGCCAACGAAGAGTCGCCCTTCGGCGTCCACCCCGTGCAGCCGGCGGCGTACGTCCTCGATCCCGGCACCGAAGCGGGCGAGCGCCGCGGGCTCCAAATTGATGTCGCGGAATTCGATGGCGCCGCTTTGTGCAGCGCGCACGAGGCGCCGCTTCTGCCATTCGATGCCGCCGTCACAGACGGGACATTTGGTGTTGTACCAGACGACAAGCTTGGAAGGCATCTGACATACCTTTTCGCCGCCGTAGCCCGGATGGAGCGACCTTGCTCTGCGAGCTTCGGAGGGTTTGCGTCCGCCGGAGCACGAAGGCGGAAGCGCAATCCGGGGCGGCGGTGACGACGGGAACGTTAGCAAAGATTGCGATCCTGTTCCCCGGATATGCCTTCGCTCGTCCGGGCTGCTCGCTGTCGCCAAGACCACAACCGGATAGCCGGACCGGCGTTCGAAGAATGTCCGGCCTGGCTGTCGTTTGCTACAACGCTTCCGGCAGCGCGAGTGTGTTATGGCGGGAAATGCTGAACGAGCCTGGGATGTGGGGCCGAAGACCAGGGTCTTCATATCCTATTCGCGAAAGGACATGGCGTTCGCCGATCGCCTTGAAACGGCGCTCAAAGCCCGCGGCTTCGAGCCGCTCATCGATCGCGAGGAAATTTATGCGTTCGAGGATTGGTGGAAGCGGATCGAAGCGCTGATCGGTCGGACCGATGCCGTCGTCTTCGTTCTGTCCCCGGACGCGGTCAAGTCTGAAGTAGCGCTCAAGGAGGTCGCATATGCGGCCTCGCTCAACAAGCGCTTTGCGCCGATCGTATGCCGACGGGTCGAGGACAGCGCCGTGCCAGCTTCGCTGCGCCGGCTGAATTTTATTTTCTTCGACGATGCAGAGAGCTTCGAAGCGAGCGCCGATAACCTCGCGGACGCGCTGCAAACCGACGTCGCATGGATCAGGCAGCATACCGAATACGGCGAAGCCGAGCGGCGCTGGTCGGCGGCCGGTCGGCCGAATGGCTTGCTGCTGCATTCGCCGACGTTGGAAGTGGCTGAGTACTGGAGGGCGTCGCGCCCGCGCAGCGCGCCTGAGCCGACCGCCGAGATTGCGGCTTTTATTGCCGCGAGCCGCCAAGCGGCGCTCTCTTCGCAGCGGCTGCGGCGGATCGTGCAAGCCTCGCTCTTCACGCTCATGGCCGCAACCATCCTCATCCTGGTCGGCTGGATCAACCAAGGTTTCCTGATCGGGCAATGGCGCTGGTACACGATCACGCGCCCCTACGCGGCTGCACAGGTCTGGCCGTATGTGTTGCCGGCGGCGAAGGAACGGATCCTGAAGCCGGGTGACTCGTTCAAGGAATGCGCGCGCGACTGCCCGGAGATGATCGTCGTTCCGGCGGGCTCGTTTACCATGGGCGGAAGCGAAAATGACGAACTGCCGGAGCACACGGTCACCTTTGCCAAACCGTTCGCCGTAGCGAAGCACGAGGTGACATTCGCCGACTGGGATGCTTGCGTTGCCGGCAACGGCTGCGACGCGTGGGCGCCGAGCGACCACGGTTGGGGCCGCGGACCACAGCCGGTAATCGACGTCAGCTGGGACGATGCCCAGCACTATGTGGCCTGGCTGTCGCGATTGACCGGCAAGCGGTATCGCCTGCTTTCCGAGGCGGAATACGAATACGCCGCGCGCGCCGGCACGACGACGCTTTATCCGTGGGGCGACGATATCAAGCGCAACGGCAATGCGATGGCCAGCTGCAGGGGGTGCGGCAGCAAATGGGACAATTCTCGAGTCGCTCCCGTCGGTTCTTTTCCGCCCAACAATTTTGGCCTCTACGACATGGCGGGGAATGTCTTCGAGTGGACCGAGGACTGCTATCACGAGAGTTACAACGGCGCGCCGACCGATGGATCAGCCTGGATCGGAGGCGGCGATTGCAAGCACCATGCGGTCCGCACTGGTTCGGGCGTGCAACCGCCGCTCCTCCTCCGCAGCGCGTGGCGCAACTGGGGCGCACCCAACGATCGGCGCAACGATATGGGTTTCCGTGTTGCGCGCACGCTGAATACGCCCTGAGGCCTCCGGGCAAACAAAAGCTGCCGGCAAGCCGATGATCGTGTTCATGATCGGCATCGCCGTGCTTTTATTGGGAAGCGGCCTTCTACGTCGGCATTTTTGGCATCCCGAAATGATGCCGCGCACGCTCCCTGCTATTGAGCCGGCCGGCAAAACCAACCCGACACCGCCAACCGCCCGCCGATCCAGCTCGACATGGCGCCCGTGTTGCGATCGATGCGCCGCATGATGACCGCACGTGCAGACGCCAGGCGCCAAGTAATGGTCGCGTCACTGACGTCGGCCGGCACTGCGCCATAGCCGTTGCCCTCGAGGTTGCCGGGTTCGGCGGCAACGCTGTGCGCAGAGAGGTCGACGACGTAGGTTTGCGCGGCGAAGCCGCCGACGGACGTGGCCGCACATGCCAGCGTCACCACCTCGGCGCCCGCCGGCGCAGCAAGCGCGAGACTTCCGATCGCCGCCGCGAGCGCAATGCCGCCGCTCATTCGCAACATGCGAGACACCTGGCTCCTCCGTCGGCAAACACGCGCAGCCCAGCTGCTGCGAATCAAAAAATGTCCGCACTCTCCGCATCTTAGCGGAAAAAGTGCGAATCAAGGCAGCGTGTCACAATTTCGGCGCCGGCGAACCAAACAAACCGCGCGAGAAATATATCGTCGGATCAAGGCGATGGCTCCCGCCGGCGGAATTTCTTGAATCCGCGTCTCGCGACGAAATAAAAAAGCCGCAACTCGCTCCCGAAGGGCGCTTTCTAGATGCGATCCGGAAGGTGGAGCGAGTGCGGTGCCTGCGCGCGGTCTCGCAAACCGCTCCCGGGCGGCTTCGGACCCTGCCTCTCCG
>DASRET010000038.1:0-126425 GCA_035651875.1 Xanthobacteraceae bacterium | reverse complement strand
GTCCCTCCCTTGTGGCGCTCCAGCGACCACGCTTTGGCACTCTGATGCCGTCGGTGTGGGGCCGTCCACATCATCAAGGGTCTGTTGACCGCCGAAGGCGGCGCTTCGCGCCCTTGACAAAACAATCCTTTCGAAACTTTTGCTTGCCATTGCGATCGACGGCGGAACGCGACGAGCAGAGCAAATAACGTGCGAGGCTCGGACGCTCACCAGCTAATGCGTCACGTCAAATCCGACCGTGACCCGCACCTCCAGCGTATCCTCACCGGCAGCGATCGGGACTCCCGCCGAGGCAGCCATGCGGGCGCCGAGGACTCGCGGCTGTGGCGCGTTGGCCTGTTCTTCAATGACCCATGACACGCTGCCGAGCGTGAGCCCGGCCGCGCGCGCATAAATCTCGGCCTTGCGGTGCGCGTCGGCGAGCGCCGCGGTACGCGCGGCGTCAAGCGTTTTCGACAAGTCGGCGTGGTCGAACTGGATGGTGCCGACATCGTTGGCGCCGGCGCCGATGGCGCGGTCGAGCACGTCGCCGACCCGCTCGATCTGCCGCACCGTGACGCCGAACTGATTGGTCACCGCGAAGCCGGACAGCTTCGGCGCGCTGTTCGACGTCACGCTGGAATAGATCGGCTGCACCGAAAAGTGCGCGGTCTGCATGTCCTGCGGCGCGATGCCGGCGCCGCGCAGCGCGGTGGCGACGGAAGCCATGATTCGCGAATTGGCTTCGGTCGCGGCGCCGGCGGTGGCGCCGTTCGTGGTGGCGCCGATGGTGACGTAGGCATAGTCGGGCGCGGCGGTGACGCTGCCCTCGCCGCTGACGATGATGCGCGCCGGCGGCACCGGCGGCGGCTCCTGCGCCCGCACCGGCGCGACGAACGCGAGCGCCACAGAACAAAAGCATGCGAAGTGCACAACAAATCTTGCAGCACCGGCCATGATGGCCTCCATCGCCATGCGCCCCAACTATGCACCCCAAGTCTCTCTCAGCACGCGCAGCCAATTGCGAAAGCATAGTTTCTCGATCAAATCATGGCTGAAGCCGCGATCGCGCAGCGCCGCGATCAGCTTCGGCAGGCCGGCGGCGTTGCCGAGCTCGGCCGGCATCGGCGCGCCGTCAAAATCGGAACCAAAGCCGACATTGTCCTCGCCGGCATGTTCGAGCAAATGCTCGACGTGCTGCACGATCAGATCGAGCGGCGTGTTGCGGTCGCGGCCGCCGTCCGGACGCAAAAAGCTGATGGCGAAATTGACGCCGACGAGGCCGCCGGAGCGGCCGATGGCGGCGAGCTGCGCGTCGGTGAGGTTGCGGGCGTGCGGGCAGATCGCGTGCGCGTTCGAGTGGCTGGCAATGAGCGGCGCGTCGCTCAGCTCGGCCGTGTCCCAGAAGCCGCGCTCGTTGAGATGCGACAGGTCGATCAGGATTTTGAGGCGGTTGCAGGCGCCGACCAGCGCCTTGCCGGCTTCCGTCAGGCCCGGCCCGGTGTCGGGCGACGACGGGCAGCGGAACGGCACGCCCTCGCCGAAAATATTCGGCCGGCTCCAGACCGGGCCGAGCGAGCGCAGCCCGGCGGCGTGCAACAGGTCGAGCATCTGGAAATCCGGATCGATCGCTTCGGCGCCCTCGATGTGCAGCACCGCCGCCACGGCATAATCGGCAACGCATTGCTCGATCTCGGCGACGCTGCGGCAGACGCGAAGCCGCCCCTCCGCCTGGCGCTCGATGCGATAGAGCAGCGACACCATGGCGGTCACGGCGCGCTGGGCTTCGGCGGCATCGAGCGCCGGCGGCGCCGGCATGCTGGCGAAATTCGGCTCGGCCGGCTTGTCGGTCGCCTTGTCGGTCGCCTTGGCGCCCGTGTCCTGCTTCTTCTCGGGCGAGGGAACGAAGATCGCGAACAGCCCGCCCGCAAAGCCGCCCTGTCGCGCCTTGGCGAGATCGAGCTGGCCTTTCTCCTGGCCATTGAGAAATCCGGCAATGGCATCGGCGCCGCCGTGACGATGCAGCCGCAGCAGCGCATCGTTGTGGCCGTCGAACACCGGAATGGGACGCGAGGCGCTCACGGCTGTGCCCTCACCGTATGCGCCCTTCGTGGCCGTCGAGGCCGATGCCGGTGAGATGGCCGAACAGCGCGGCGAGCTTGGCGCGATCGGGCTCCGGCAGCGGCGGCTTCGTGAGCGAGGCGATGTTGGCGCGCAGATGCGCGCTATTGCCGGTGCCGAACAGCACCACGTCGACGCCCGGCTCGTAACGCGCATAACGGTACGCCGCCTCGATCACGCTCGCGGCACCGTCCTTGTGCACCAAAAAACCGAGCGGATCGTCGGTCTCGCCGAGCCACTTCTCCACCAGGCCCTTGTGCGCCAGGGCGCGCAGTTCGCGGGCGATGCGCGGCGGATCGGCAAAGATGCTGCGCACCGCGAACATAATGAGCGTGCCGATGCCGTTCTGGCGCGTGACCGGAAACACGTTCACCCGCGCGCCCTGGTGCATCATGTGGAAACCGACCATGAAGACGTCCCAGACCGGGTCGTGCACCGCGCGCTTGAGCGTCTCGTTGGTGAAGTCGACGATCGGATTTTCGGTGAACCCGATGTGGCGGATTTTTCCCTTTTCTTTCTGAGCGAGGAGCGCCGGCGCCAAGGTTTCGCGCGCGTAATCGTACATGTCGGGCTCGACGCCGTGCAGGTTGAAGACGTCGACGTAATCGGTGCCGAGCACGCGCAGCGAATTGTCGAGGCTCTCGACCACCCGCGCCGGCGTCCACCATTCGCCGTTCCGCCGCACCGTCGATTTGGTCGCCACCACCACCTTGTCGCGCGGCACGGATTTGAGCGCGCGGCCGACCACGCCCTCGGTGCCATAGGGCGGCGCCGTGTCGATGAAATTAACGCCAAGCTCGATGGCGTCGAGCACGAGCCGCGCCGCCTCGTCCTCGCTCAGCCCGGACTTGAGCCCCATCCGCGAGAAACCGCCGGTGCCGAGCCCGGCGACGCTGACGCGCAAACCGGTGCGGCCGAGGGTGGTGTAGTCCATGTCCGCGAGTCCTCTCCGAGGCGCCTTCGCTGCTATGGGCAGCATGGATGCGCGGATCAGGCAAGCCCGCCCTGAACCGTTGACCCGCCGCGCCCTTTCGTGTCACGTCGCCGCGCGCCAAACGTCGCGCCGAATGCGTTGAAAACGACTGCGAATCCATGCCCACCGAACGCTACAACGCCGCCGAAGCGGAGGCCCGCTGGCAGAAAGTCTGGGACGAGCGCGGCATCTTCGCCACGCCGAACCAGAACCTCGGCAAGAAGTACTACGTGCTGGAGATGTTCCCGTATCCGTCGGGGCGCATCCATATGGGCCACGTGCGCAACTACACGATGGGCGACGTGGTGGCGCGGGTGAAGCGGGCCAGGGGTTTTTCCGTGCTGCATCCGATGGGCTGGGACGCCTTCGGCATGCCGGCCGAGAACGCCGCCATGGAGCGCAAGGTCCATCCCAAGGAGTGGACCTACGCCAACATCGCGGCCATGAAGACGCAGCTCAAGTCGATGGGGCTGTCGCTCGACTGGGCCCGCGAGATCGCGACCTGCGATCCGGCCTACTACAAGCACCAGCAGAAAATGTTTCTCGATTTTTGGCGCGCCGGCCTGGTCGAGCGCAAGAAGTCGAAGGTGAACTGGGACCCAGTCGACAACACCGTGCTGGCCAACGAGCAGGTGATCGACGGCCGTGGCTGGCGCTCCGGCGCCGTGGTCGAGCAGCGCGAGCTGACGCAGTGGTTCTTCGCCATCACCAAATTCGCGCAGCCTTTGCTGGAGGCGCTCGATGGCCTGGAGCGCTGGCCGGAAAAAGTCCGGCTGATGCAGAAGAACTGGATCGGCCGCTCCGAGGGCCTGCTGGTCCGCTTCGCGCTCGATCCGCAGACCACGCCGAACGGCGAGAGCGAGCTCGAGATTTTCACCACGCGCTCCGACACCTTGTTCGGCGCGCGCTTCATGGCGCTGTCGCCCGACCATCCGCTGGCGCAGGCCGCGGCGCAGAAGAATCCGGCGCTTGCGGCGTTCATCGCCGAGTGCAAGCGCCATGGCACCGCGCAGGAAATCATCGACAAGGCCGAAAAGCTGGGCTTCGACACCGGCATCAAGGCGGTGCATCCGTTCGATCCGAACTGGACGCTGCCGGTCTATGTCGCCAACTTCATCCTGATGGATTATGGCACCGGCGCCATCTTCGGCTGCCCGGCGCATGACCAGCGCGACCTCGACTTTGTCAACAAATACAATCTCGGCAATACGCCGGTCGTTTGCCCGCCCGGTCAGGATCCGAAGACTTTCAGGATAACCGACACCGCCTACGACGGCGATGGCCGCATGATCAACTCGCGCTTTCTGGACGGCATGAATCCGGCCGAGGCGCGCGAGGACGTGGCGCGGCGGCTGGAAAAGGAAAATGACGGCAACCGCCCGCGCGCCGAGCGGCAGGTGAATTACCGGCTGCGCGACTGGGGCATTTCGCGGCAGCGCTATTGGGGCTGCCCGATCCCGGTGATTCATTGCGACAAGTGCGGCGTCGTGCCGGTGCCGGAAAAGGATTTGCCGGTGACGTTGCCGGAGGACGTGAGCTTCGACCGGCCGGGCAATCCGCTCGATCACCATCCGACCTGGAAGCACGTCGCCTGTCCGCAATGCGGCAACAAGAACGCGCGGCGCGAGACCGACACCATGGACACCTTCGTCGACTCGTCCTGGTATTTCGAGCGCTTCACCGATCCGTGGATCAAAACCGCGCCGACCGAGCGGCCGATGGTCGATGGCTGGATGCCGGTCGATCAATATATCGGCGGCATCGAGCACGCGATTCTGCACCTGCTGTACAGCCGCTTCTTCACCCGCGCCATGAAAGAGACCGGCCACGTCGGGCTCGACGAGCCGTTTGCCGGCCTGTTCACGCAGGGCATGGTGGTGCACGAGACGTTCCGCCGGCAGAACGGCGAATGGGTGGCGCCGGCGGAAGTGAAGATCGAGACCAATGGCGACGCGCGGCGCGCCACTCTGATCGCGACGGGCGAGGCGATCGAGATCGGCCCGATCGAGAAGATGTCGAAGTCCAAGCGCAACACCGTGGATCCCGATGACATCATCGGCGAATACGGCGCCGACGTCGCGCGCTGGTTCATGCTGTCGGACTCGCCGCCGGAGCGCGATGTGGAATGGACCGAACGCGGCGTGCAGGGCGCCGCGCGCTTCGTGCAGCGGCTGTGGCGGCTGGTCGGCGAGGCCGGCGACATCGGCCGCGGCGCGCCGGCCGCACGCCCGGCGCAGTTTTCGCCGGCAGCGATCGCGGTGCGCAAGGCGGCCCACAAGGCGCTGGCCGCGGTCGGCGACGACGTCGAAAAACTGCACTTCAACGTCTGCGTGGCGCACATCTATGAGTTCGCCAACTCGCTCAGCGCCGCGATCGGCGATATCGACAGCGGCGACATCGCGCCCGACCTGCGCTGGGCGATGCGCGAGGCGGCCGAAATTCTGGTGCAGCTGTTTGCCCCGATGATGCCGCACCTCGCCGAGGAGTGCTGGGCCGCGCTCGGCCAAAGCACGGGTCGTGACACGCTGGTGGCGCAGTCGCCGTGGCCGAATGTCGAGCGTGAGTTGCTGATCGAGGACACGATCACCCTGCCGGTGCAGATCAACGGCAAGAAGCGCGCCGAAGTCACCGTGCCGCGCGATGCCAGCAACGCCGAGATCGAAGCCGCGGTTCTGGCGCTCGACACGGTGCAAAAGGCGCTCGACGGCAAGAAGCCGAAGAAGGTCATCATCGTTCCGAAGCGCATCGTCAACGTGGTGGCGTGAGCTCGCGTTCGTCATTGCGAGCGAAGCGAAGCAATCCAGGGGCCGAGCGCACCGACTCCTGGATTGCTTCGTCGCCCCTTCGGGGCTCCTCGCAATGACGATGAACGTACCTGCACGAAACTGAGTTAATGCAATGGTCGCCGTCAAAGCATCAGAGGTCGATGCCTTCGTTGCCCGGGCCAATCCGGCGCAGCCGGTGGTGCTGGTGTTCGGCCCGGATGCGGGCCTCGTCAGCGAGCGCGTCAATGCGCTGATCAAGAGCGCGGTCGACGATCCGAACGATCCGTTCGCGCTGGCGCGGCTCGAAGGCGACGCGCTGTCGGCCGAGCCGTCGCGTCTCGTCGAGGAGGCGCAGACCATTCCGCTGTTCGGCGGCAAGCGCGCGGTGTGGGTCAAGGCCGGCAGCCGCAACATCGCGCCGGCGGTCGAGCCGCTGCTCGCGCTCCGCGACAACGAATGCCGCGTCGTCATCGAGGCCGGCGACCTCAAGCGCAACGCGCCGCTGCGGGCGCTGGTCGAGCGCGCCAAGAACGCCGCGGCGCTGCCGTGCTACGCCGACGACGAGCGGGCGCGCACGCGGCTGATCGACGACGAGATGCGCGCGGCCGGATTGACACTGGCGCCGGACGCGCAGGCCATGCTGGTGCCACTGCTCGGCGGCGACCGGGCCGCCTCGCGCAACGAGGTGCGCAAGCTCGCGCTCTACGCCCGCGGCGAGAAGCAGGTGACGGTCGAGGACGTCGCCGCAGTCGTCTCCGATGCCTCGGAGCTGGCGATCGACGCTATCGTCGACGCGGCGTTCGCCGGCAAGGCGGCCGAACTGGAAACCCAGCTCGGCAAGGCGCGCACCGCCGGCACGTCGCTCGGCTCCATCTTCTTTGCCGCGCAGCGCCAGGTCGCGCAGCTGCACAAATGGCGCACCGCGATCGAAGCCGGCGAGAACTTTTCGGTCGACAGCGCGCTGCCGCCGGCGCAGTTCCGGCGCAAAGACGCGGTGCGGGCAGCGCTCAATCTGTGGACCGCGCGCCGCCTCCTCGTCGCCATGGCGGAGCTTGCCGAAGCGGTTTTGGAATCGCGGCGCACCTCCGACCTGGCCGACGCCATTGCCGAGCGCGCGCTGCTGTCGATCGCCGTCAAGGCGCGGCGGAGCGGGGAGTAGAACGCGTCATTGCGAGGAGCCCCGAAGGGGCGACGAAGCAATCTAGCTTTGGTGCACCCGCCCCTGGATTGCTTCGCGGAGCTTGTCATCGGGCCGGCCACTTCGGGCCGGACCCGTTGGCTCGCAATGACGAAACGAGCATCACTGCGGCTTGATGCCGAGCGACTTGATGACCGGCCACCACTTGTCGATCTCGGCCTTTTCGTAGGCCGCGAGTGCCGCCGGGTTTTGCTGCTCGGCCGGGAAAATGACCTGGCCGAGCGCATCGAGGCGCTGCCGCACGTTGGGATCGGCGAGCGCGGTCTTCACCGCGGCATCGAGCTTATCGACCACGGGTTTGGGCGTGTTCTTGGTGGTCCATAGGCCGTGCCAGAATGGCAGGCTCACGCCGGGCGCACCGGCCTCGATCAAGGTCGGCGTTTGCGCCGATTTCGGCCAATGCTGCTCGCTCACGACCGCGTAGGCTTTCATCTTGCCGGCCTGCACGTAGGGCAGCGTCGACGAGGCTTCGAGACACGAAAGATCGATCTGCCCGCTGAGCAGGTCCTGAATCGCCGGGCCGGCGCCGCGATACGGCACATATTGGAAGTTCACGCCGATCGCCTTGGCGAACGACACAGCCGCCAATTGCGCGGCGCTGCCGGTGCCGACCGTGCCGAACGTGACCGGGCTCGGCTGCGCTTTCAGCCAGGCGATCAGCTCGGTCGCGCTCTTCGGCGGCAAAGCTTCCTTGCCGAGGATCCAGAGCGGCGAATAGGCCAGCAGCGAAATCGGCTGCATATCCTTCTGCACGTCGAAATCGAGCGCATAGATCGCCGGCGAACCGATGTGGCTGGTCCAGTTGCCGATGGCGATGGTGTAGCCGTCGGGGGCGGCGTGAACCATGCGCCCGGCCGCGATGGTGCCCGAGGCACCGCTCACTGTCTCGACCGCGATCGCCTGACCGAGCGTCCGTCCCATCGAATCGGCAAGAAGCCGCGCCAGCGCATCGGTCGGGCCGCCGGGCGGAAAACCCACCAGCATGGTGATCGGCCGCGTCGGATAGGTCTGTGCCTGCACGCCGGTGCCGCCCCACAAGGCCGCGATCAACGCCAGCGCGTACGTCAGTCTCCGCATGAACGTTCTCCCCTTGCTCCCCTTTGCCCCCTTGTGTTTCCGGGTGCGAACGATGACATGCACGATGCCGGGCGAAAAGGTCAGCAACGCTGTCGCGACCGGGGCGTCTCTCTGTCACAAATCACTCGCGAGCGGCGATTGACGCCGCCCGTCACACCCCTGTAACCACTCGAAAATGTTCGCACTTTTCGAACGATTCCTGAAGCCGACGGCGGCGCCCGAGCACCCGGAACCGCCGGACGCGCTGCTCTCCTTCCTGTGGCACTTTGCCCGCCAGGCGAAGTGGCTGTTCGCGGCTTTGTTCGTGGTCGAACTCCTGGTCGCCCTCGGCGACAGCTCCGTGCCCTGGTTCATGGGCCGCGTCGTCACCATGGTGACGAAGCTGCCGCCCGAGCGCTTCCTCGCTGAAGGCTGGCCGTGGCTGGTCGGGATGGCGATCGTGGTGCTGATCGCGCGGCCGGCGGTGACCTTGACGCGTTACCTGATCACCAATCAGGCAATCGCCGCGCCGTTCACCGGGCTGATCCGCTGGCAGGCACACTGGCATGTGGTGCGCCAGAGCTGGGCGTTCTTTCAGAACGATTTCGCCGGCCGCATCTCCAACCGCGTGATGCAGACCGGCCCGTCGGTGCGCTCGACACTCACCGCGACCATCACCACGCTCTGGTACATCTGCGTCTACGGCGCGTCCGCGCTCGCGCTCACCGCCAGCGCCGACCGCTGGCTGGCGGCGCCGATCCTGCTCTGGTTCTCCGGCTACGCCACGCTGCTCGTCTATTTCGTGCCGCGCATGCGCGAGCGCTCGAAGGAGAGCTCGATCGCGCGCTCGACCCTGATGGGCCGCATCGTCGACAGCTACACCAACATCGTCACGGTGAAACTGTTTGCCCGCGCGCGCGAGGAAGACGAATACGTACGCAACGCGGTCGACCGGCACGTCGGCCTGTTCCAGGCGTCGCAGCGGCTCCTGACCGCATTCGGCGCGCTGCTCGACGTGCTCAACGCATTGCTGATCGCCGGCTCCGGCGCGTTGGCGCTGCTGCTGTGGCGCTACGGCGCCGTCGAGGTCGGCGCCATCGCCATGGTGCTGCCGCTGAGCCTGCAGCTCACCAACATGTCACGCCAGATCGCCATGCGCATCACCGAGATATTCGAGGATATCGGCGTGGTGCAGGAGGGCATGATCACCATCGCGCAGCCGCTGCAGCTGCCGGACGCCGCCGACGCGCGGCCGCTGGCGGTGCGTTCGGGCCGCATCGAGTTCAAGAACGTCAGCTTCGGCTATGGCCGCGAAGTCGGCGTGCTGCAGAATTTTAATCTCATCATCGCGCCCGGCGAGAAGATCGGCTTGGTCGGCCGTTCCGGCGCCGGCAAATCGACCGTGGTCAATCTGCTGCTGCGGTTCTTTCAGCTCGAAGACGGCGCCATCCTGATCGACGGCCAGGACGTTTCCTCGCTCACCCAGGAATCGCTGCGGGCGCAGATCTCGGTGGTGACGCAGGACACTTCGCTCTTGCACCGCTCGATCCGCGCCAACATCCGCTATGGCCGGCCGGAGGCGAGCGAGGAGGAGATCGTCCGCGCCGCCAAGCTCGCTCACGCGCACGAGTTCATCCTCGACCTCGAAGATTGGCAGGGCCGCCGCGGCTACGACGCCCATGTGGGGGAGCGCGGCGTCAAGCTGTCGGGCGGCCAGCGCCAGCGCGTCGCCATCGCGCGGGTCATCCTCAAGGACGCGCCGATCCTGGTGTTCGACGAGGCGACCTCGGCGCTCGACAGCGAGGTGGAGGCGGCGATCCAATCGAGCCTCGGCACGCTGATGGGCGGCAAGACCGTGATCGCCATCGCGCACCGGCTGTCGACGATCGCGCAGATGGATCGGTTGTTGGTGCTCGAACACGGCCGCATCGTCGAACAGGGCAGCCATCGCGAGCTGATCGCCCACAACGGGCACTACGCCGCGCTGTGGCGCCGCCAGGCCGGTGGCTTCCTCGACGCCGCCGACATGGAAGCGGCGGAGTAATACTCACCAGTGAACCTCATCCTGAGGTGCTCGCGCGTAGCGCGAGGCATCGAAGGATGCAGGCCGAGGCGCCGGGGCCGACATCCTTCGAGGCTCGCTTTGCTCGCACCTCAGGATGAGGTGGATGATTACGAGTCTGAAATAACAGCGTCTACAGCTTGAACAGCCTTTCGGCGTTGCCGTGGGCGATGCGCTCGCGGTCGGCGGCGCTGACCGGAAGCTGTTCCAGAAAGGCACGGCCCCTCGCCATCGAGCCGTAGGGATAATCGACCGAGAACATGATGCGCTCGACGCCGACCTCGAGCAGGAGATCGAGAAACGTCGCCGGGAAAAAGAAGCCGCCGAACGTGTAGTGCACGTTCTGCCGCAGATAATCGGCAAACGAGCGCTTCAGCTTGGTCAGCGACTGCGCGAAATTGATATCGAGCCGCGGCAGCATGAACGGCAGGCCTTCGCCGAGGTGGCCGATCACGATCTGCAGTTTGGGAAAGCGATCGAACACGCCGCCGAGAATGAGCCGGATGACGTGATTGGCCGTCTCGATGTGCCAGCCCCAGCCGGCGCCGGACAGCATCCAGCTCACCTCCGGCGCAAGGCCGCCGAACGAGGCGTCGATAACCGCCTTCGGCGGCCGGGTCGGATGCAGATAGATCGGCACGTTCAGCGCTTCGGCACATTCGAGGATCGGCCAATAGAATTTGTCGTCCAGATAACGTCCGCGATTGTGGCCGTTGATGATGGCGCCCTTGAAGCCCGCGCGAACCCGGCTTTGCAGCTCTTCGGCGGCTTTCTCGGAGGCCGCCGTGGGCAGCGCGGCGAGCCCGGCAAAGCGCGTCGGATATTGTTTCGCCGCGTCCGCCAAAAAGTCGTTGGCGGCGCGGGCCACCGCGAGCGCCTCGGCGGCCTCCAGTTGCTCGGTGCCGGGATATTGCAGCGACAGAAGCTGCACGTCGATGCCGGCCGCATCCATCTCGGCGACGCGTTTGGCGCCGAGCTCGGACAGCTGCTCGAACAGCTTGGCGCCGCGCGGGCCGGATTTCGCCGCCTCCTTGAACTCGCGTCCGGGTCCGTCAAAAAAGTCCGGATGCGCAAAATGCTCTTCGACCGTTATGGTTCGCATGTTCGCTCCGCAATGCCGGCGTCAGCCGCCATAAAAAACGTTGTCGCCGAGATCCTTCATCTCCAGGATCGCGGTATCGGGCCGGCCGGACAGCGCCGCCTTGAGATGGGCGTCGACCACTTCGCCGACCACGATGTGATGGTCGCCCTGCTCGACGATCGAGGTGACGCGGCATTCGACCGCGCCCGGCGCCTCGGTGAGAATTGGCGCGCCGGTCGAGCCCTTGCGGTACGGCTGGCCGCTGAGCTTGCCCTCGCTGACCACGGTCGGCTTGAAGAAGCCGAAGGCCACGCCCTTGTGGTCCTTGCCGAGCATGTTGAGCGCAAATGCCTTGGCCGCCTTCAGCACCTTGTAGGCGCCAGAATCGGTCTTGACCGCGGCCACCACCAGCGGCGGCGCGAACGCCGTCTGTGTCACCCAGTTGACAGTCGCGGCCGCGATGTTGCCGGCGCCGTCGTCGGCGGTGAGCACATAGATGCCGTATGGGATCATGCGCAGCACGGTCTTCTTGCTGTCCGCGTCCATCGTGTTCTCCTTGTTGCCGCGATTTTTCCGGCCGCACCCTAGCGTGACGGATGGACAAGGCAATGCCGGGGCATGCGGCCCCGGGCAGCGGCCCGTGTGGGCCTGGCACGGGCGACTCAGGCGACCAGAGATGTGGATAGCGCCCGAGGGGGATGACAAAACGCCCTGGCACGGCTAATCGCACATGATGTCCTTGCCGTTCTTCCGCATCGCCCGTTCCGAGACCGGGCTCGGGCTGTTTGCCGTCAAGACCATCAAGCGCGGCGCCTACATCGCCAGGTATCGCGGTCCGCGCCTGCCCAACGACGAGGCCGACCGCCGCGAGTCGCGCGGTGCGCGCTACATGTTCGAGCTCAACAGCAAGTACACGATCGACGGCTCGCCGCGCTGGAACGTGGCACGCTACATCAA
This sequence comes from Xanthobacteraceae bacterium, assembly GCA_035651875.1. Lineage (GTDB taxonomy): Bacteria > Pseudomonadota > Alphaproteobacteria > Rhizobiales > Xanthobacteraceae > BOG-931. The sequence continues at coordinate 114,233 of DASRET010000038.1, read as the reverse complement.
CCATTCATGCTGGCCGAATGCGACGCCGATCATAGGCGACGGCAAGATCGTGATCCGGGCGCTGCGCACCATCTCGCCAGGCGAGGAAATCACCTACAATTACGGGACCGAGTATCTCGCCTACTTCATGGAAAGCGGCGGCTGCCAGTGCGCCGGTTGCCGCATCCGCAAGGCGGCCAAGCGGGACAGGGAGCGAGCGGCACGCAAGCGCGGGCGCTGACGATTCGTCATTGCGAGCCAACGGGTCCGGCCCGATGACAAGCTCCGCGAAGCAATCCAGGGACTGGTGCACTGACTCTGGATTGCTTCGTCGCCCCTTCGGGGCTCCTCGCAATGACGGGTTGTTAGTGATGCATCTCGTCGGGCGGCATGATGCCCCACAGATTGGAGGCCGACGGGTCCTTGGCCCAGACTTTCGGCCGCTGCGGGTTGTCGCGGTGCCACGGCCGTGGCTCGAAATAGCCGAGCTCCTCGTTCATGCGGTCGAGCTCGGCGAAGGTTTCGGTGATCAGCCCGTTCGGCGCGCGGTGGTAGGCGAAAAGGTTATGGCCGATGCCGTGGCGGCCCGGGCCCCAGAGCAGCTTGTAGCCGTGGCGGCTGAGGAAGTCGCAGGCGGTCTGCATGTGCGCCCAGTCGCGCAGCTCGAACGCGGTGTGGAAGTGGCGGTTTGAGCCGGTCTGCATCAGGTTGATGGTGTGATGGTCCGGACCGCAGCGCAGGAACGAGAAGAAATCGCCCATCCAGTCGGACTCGCGAAAGCCGAGCACGTCGCAATAGAACTTGGTCGTGTGCTTCACGTCGGTGACATGGAAAGCCACATGGCCGAGCTTGAACGGCACAATGCCCTTCTCGGTGAATTTCTGGTGTGAAAAGGCGTCGCGCTTGAACACCTCCATGATCGTGCCCTTGGGGTCGGCGAACACCAGCATGTCGGCGATCGACGGCTCCGGGTCCTTTTTGCGTTCGGTCTTGATGCCGTGGCCGGCGACCTGTTTCTCGAATGCGCCGAGGTCGGCGTCGGGCGCGATCTGAAAACCAACGCGCGTGCATTGCGCGTTGGCGCCCTTGCGCAACACCACCGAATGATGATCGACCGTGGAGGCGAGAAAGACTGCGTCTTTCTCCTTGGCGGCGACCGTCAGCCCGAGCACCTCAGTGTAATATTCGGTCTGCCGGTCGAGATCGGGCGTCTCGTAGCTGGCGTGGGCGATCTTGCTGACGCGGATCATGGGATACTCCTCGTTCTCTTATTTCTTGGTCTGTTTTTTGGCGCGCGGCAGCGCGGCGACGACATCGACCATCTTGGCGACGTCGAATTCGCCAAACCCCATGGCGACGAAGCGCTCATATAAGGCCGCCGCGCAATCGAGCATCGGCGTCGCCACGCCGAGGCTGTCGGCCATGTCGCCGATCATGTCGAAATAGTGCTGCAGCTGCGGCACCGTGCCCTGCGCCGGGGTGAAGCGCCGCTCCGCCATCCACGGCGCGCGGATGCCGAACTGGGTCGAGCCGCCGCTGCCGCCGGCGATCGCCTTGATCATCAGCGGCACGTCGACGCCGGCCTTGAGCCCGAGCGCCATCGCCTCCGCGGTCGCCGCGATGTTGAGCGCCACCATCAGGTTATTGACCAGCTTGACCCGGCTCGCGGCGCCGAACTTGCCGAAATAGAGGCACGTCTCGGCGAACGCTGCCACCACCGGCTCGATGGTCTTGCAGGCCGCGGCGTCGCCGGCGAGATAGATCACGCCCTTCCTTGCCTGCACCATGCCGGGCGTGCCGGAGACTTCGCCGTCGATGAAGATCGCGCCCTTTTGCGCGAGCGCCGTGACCTGGCGTTCCTTATCGGGCACCGGATGCGAGCCGAGCTCGACCACGATCTGGCCGCGCCGTGCGGTGTTGAGGAGGCCGCGTGGGCCCTGCATCGCATCGTCGAGCGCCTCGGTCGAGGGCAGGCACGAGAACACGATGCTGGCCTGGGCGCCGACCTCGGCCGCCGAACCCGCCGCGACGCCGCCGATCTTCTCGAATTCGGCGAGCGATGAGCGGCGGAAGCCGACGACGCGGCGGCCGCTTTTGATCAGGTGTTGGGAAATCGGCAGCCCGATCTTGCCCGGACCGATAAAGCCGATGGTCTCCATAAAGGTCCCCTGCCCGCTATGCCAGTTCGATGGTCTGATCGGAGTAATTCACGCGCAAGCCCAGCATGCCTTCCATCACGGTCCATTCCTTCAGCTCAAAGGTGCGCAGGCCATTTTTGAAGAACGGATCGGCCTCGGCGATGGCGCGCGCGTCCGCGGCGTTGGCGGCGCGCAGGATGGTCAAGCCTTCGCCCTGCGGCGGGCGCTCCGGATCGGCGAGCGGGCCCGATGCGAAGATGACGCCGCGCTTTTCCAGATCGATCATGTAGTCGAGATGCGCGGCGAGCACCGGCCGCAGCTGTTCGGGCGCGACCAGCGGCTTCGACAACACGACGTAAAGTTTCTTGCGCAGCATTTTCTGCATCAGCGCGGCTGCTCGCGCGTCGTCGGTCATGGGTTTTTCTCCGCGGCGCGCCGCATCGATGCCGCTCAGATCAGGCGCGAATTGTGCGGCAGCCCCAAGAAGTGCCGGCCGACCGCCTCGTAGATCGAGAATTGCGACTGTGCCTGTTGCGACACCGCATGGATGTCGCGGAAGCGCCGTTCAAACGGATTGCTTTCGAAGATCGCGGTGGCGCCGGCGGCCAGATACGCGTTCTCGACGATCTGCCGCGCCTGCTGGGTGGCATGGATGCATCCCATGCGTAGCCGCACGCGCTGATCGAGCGAGATTGATCCGGCCTGCGCCGCTCGCCAGATCTCGCCGAGCGCGTCATAGAAGAACGAGTGCGCGGCCTCGAGCGACGACTGCGCCACGCCGACCTGCGACTGGATGACGGCGCTGTCGCGCAGCACGCTGGTCTGGCCCATCGGCGTCTTGCTCTGCGCCAGAGCGCAGAACGCATCGAGCACAGTCCGCGCGATGCCGAGCGCGATGGCCGGAAAGCTGCAGCCGAACAGCTGATAGATGGTGAAGGCGTAAAGCGGGCCGCGCTCGTGCCGCTCGGTCGGATTGAGCGCGTGATAGGCGACGGCGCGTTCCTCCGGCACGAACACGTCGGTGAACGAATAGGTGTCGCTGCCGGTGCCGCGAAGCCCGATCACATGCCACACATCCTTGATGGTGGCGGTTTCGCGCGGCAGCACGAGCGTCCGCTGCACTGGCTTGCCGTCGGCATCGCGGCGCTGCTCGCCGTCGGCCTCGTAGACGATGCAATGGGCGGCGAGCCAGGTGGCCTGCCGGCTGCCGCTGGCGAACGGCCACACGCCGCTGACGCGGAAGCCGCCTTTATCGGCGATCGCCTTGCCGTTGCCCGAGGGTCCCCAGGCCAAGACGCCGCGCGGATTCTTCTTGAAAATCTCCTCCGCGACTTTCGGGTTCATGGCCTTGGAGATGGTCGAGCAGACCGAGGTCTGCCCGATGCACCAGGCCGTGGAGGCGTCGGCCTTGGCGATCTCCTCGATCGCCTGCACGTATTCGACGGGCGAGATTTCTTCGCCGCCGTAGGAGCGCGGCACCAGCATCCGGAACAACCGCGCCTCATGGAGCGCGTCGACCAGATCGGCCGGCAGGCCGCGCTCGGCCTCGATGCGCGGCGCCGCTTCGAGGATCATCGGCGCCAAGGCCCGGGCATTGGCAACACAATCGACTCGCACCCGATCATCCATTCCGCCACGCTCCGCACGCGACCGCCGCGACCATCGGCCGGTCCGCCATCTTACCCATGGGGCCCGAGGCGTCCATCCAGTGCCGTTCATCCGGGGTCTTAGCAAGGGCTCGCTGCCGCGCGTGCGACAAACTATACTTGCCCGCATAGAGGTGCCGAAGCCTCTGAGTATGGGGGAGGACATGCGGCTTTATCGCGCGACGGCGGCGCTCGGCGCTGCGCTGATCATCTCGGCCGGCCTCCTGGTGCAATCCATAGTTCCGGCGGCGGCACAGCAGGCGTCCGACCAGGCGCCGCCGATGGACGAGCTGCAGAAGGCCGACCAGATTTATCAATTCAAAAAAGCCGCGCTCAGCGGCGCCGAGCGTGGCCGCGAGATTTTTTATTACAAGTGCTGGTTCTGCCATAACGAATTCACCAAAGACGTGCCGAAGCTCGAAGGCCTGTTCACGCACCCGACGCTGTGGTCCGGCCAGCCGGTCAACGACGAGACGGTGAAGAATCAAATCCGCAACGGCAGCGCCGACATGGCGGCCTACAAATACACGCTGAGCGAAGCCGACCTGAACGACCTCGTCGCTTTCCTGCGCGAGAAATGCTGCTGGAATTCCGACGCGCCGCCGCTCAATCCGGCGTATCGGGCAAGCGCGGCGCAAGGACCGGGATCGAGCGGCAATCGACTGGTGGGCGGCCCGCATGGCATCGTCAAATCCGCCGAGGGTAATTTCCTCGAAGGCATGATGGTGCAGCTGATCGCCAAGAACAGCGCGATCCGGACCACGGTGTTTACCGACGCCAACGGCCGCTACGAATTTCCCCAGCTCGTGTCCGGCCCGTACACGTTACACATCGCGCAGCCGCGCGAGTTCTTTCCCTACGCGCAAGACGGGGTGAACATCGACGGCGCCAATGCGCTGCCTGACATTGTCCTCAAACGCATCGCCAAGTCCGACGTGCTGCCGCCCTCTCCGGAAATCGCCGCGCAGATGACCGGCTCGGAATGGCTGATGAGCCTCTCGGGCAGCGGCGAGGACAAGCGGCTGCTCACCGTCAATTGCAACTGGTGCCATTCCTATCAGCAGATTTTCCGCAACCGCTATGACGAAGCGGGCTGGTCGAAAATTCTGCACCGCATGATCCATGGCGCCGGCTCGCCGCTGATCAATGTCAACAGCCGCGGCCGCTTCTCCGACGCCGACGAAGCGCGGCTGGTGCATTGGCTGGCGACCGTCCGCGGCCCGCAATCGCCGGAGCCCTCCTTCATCGCGCTGCCGCGGCCGCAGGGCCGCGCCACCCACGTGGTCATCACCGAGTTCGAGTTGCCGCGGCTCGAGCCGGCGACGCACGACGTGTCGGGCGATGCCAACGGCAACATCTGGTACTCGACGCACCGTAGCTCGTACGTGGGCCGGCTCGATCCGCGCACCGGGCAGGTCACCGAGTTTCACGTGCCGCCGGTGCAGCCCGGCGCGCTGCCCGGCACCCATTGGATTCATGTCGACAAGAACGGCATCGTCTGGGGCTCGGAAAACTGGGCGCACAACATCTGGCGGCTCGACCCGCGCACCGGCGCGTTCAAGCGGATTCCCTGGCAGGTCAAGGAAACGCTCAACTCGCCGATGGGCGGCAATTATGCGCTCGATCCCGACGGCTACATCTGGAAGACGCGCAACAGCAAAGTTAGCAAGGTCGACGCGCTGACCGGCGCCGAGGTGTACGGCGTCATCACCAAGAAATTCCCCGGCACCTATGGCAGCGCGATCAGCGCCGACGGCCGCTTTTTCGGCGGCGGCGCCTGGCCGCGCGACGGCGTGGTCGTTGCCGACACCAAGAGCGGCGAGATCTGGGAGCCCGACACCAGCTTCAATTCCGGCCCGGCGCGCGGCGAGTTCGACCTGCACGACAATTACTGGGCCGGCGGCCGCGGCGGCGAGTTGGTCGAGTTCAACATGGCCGAGAAACGCATCCACGAATTCCCGATCCCGACCCCGTACGCGTCGATGTACACCGCGCAGGCCGACCGGAATGGCGAAGTCTGGGGCGGTGAGATGCACTCGGGCCGCTACTTCCGTTTCGATCCGAAGACCGAGCAGTTCACCGAATACGTGCTGCCGGAGCCCTACGGCATCGACCGCGAAAGCTGGATCGACAATTCCACCGACCCGGTGACGGTCTGGTACGTCGACCACGAAGGCTGGATCACGCGGATCGAGCCGCGGGATTAGCGCCTACTCTTCGCCAAGCATCTCCTGGCGCCGCCGCTCCAGCGCGGCCGAGTAGCGGCGCAGCACGTAGGCTTCGGTCAATAGCCCGATGACGCGGCGATCGAGATAGGACTCGACCACCGCCAGCGCCTCGGCCTCGGCGCGGTCGAACGCCAGCACGGCTTCCTTGACCGCCATGCCGGGCAGCAGCATCTCGTCGGCGTAAAGCAGGAAATCCTTGAGCGGCCGGTCGGGATCGACTTCATTGGCGTGAAGGTCGGCCACACGAATGAGGCCGACATAGCGGTCGGCTTCGTCGACCGCCACCACATAGGCGGTCGAGCCAAGCGGAAAGGCTTCACGGAAGGCGGCGACATTGGTGGCGGCGTGCACCGTCTCCACATCCTGGCGCATCATCCGGCCGACGGTGAGGTCGCGCATCCAGCCGACGTCGGCGGCGCTGCGGATGGTCTCGCCGCGCAGATGGAAGCGCCAGGTGGCGAACGAGTAGCCGAATGCTTCGCGCGTCACCTGCGCCGAGATGATCACCGCGATCAGCACCAAGGTGGTGAGCCACAGGTCGCCGGTGGTTTCGAGCGCGATGAAGATCATCGTCAGCGGTCCGCCGATCACGGCCGCCGCCAGCGAGCTCATGCCGATCACCGCATAGGCGTTCGGATCGAAGTAGAGCGTCGGAAAAATCATGGTGAGCGCGACAGCCAGCAGGTGGCCGCCGAGCGCGCCGATCAACAGTGAGGAAAAGAACATGCCGCCGCGGAAGCCGGAGCCGAGCGAGGCGATCGAGGCGACGATCTTGAGCAGGAACAGCAGCGCCACGACGCCGAACGACAGGTCGAGCATGCCGGCGATGCGCAGCGCGCCGTGCCCGGACGACATCACTTGCGGCGATACCACCGCGCATAGCCCGACCACCAGCCCGCCCAGCATGGTGCGCAGGATCGGCCGCAGCGCCAGCCGCGCGAACAGCGTTTCGCTCAGCGCGACGCCGCGCATCAGCGTGATGCCGAGCAGCGCGGCGAGCAGGCCGAGCATGGCGGCGATGGCGAGGTCATGACTGACGATCGCCATCTTCTCGGGGGCGACGACGCCGATGTCCGCCGGCGACAGCTTGTCGGCGACTTCGAATCCGATCAGGGCCGCGATGGCGACCGGCGCCAAACTGCTCGGCGTATAGCTGCCGATGATCAGCTCGAAGCCGTAGAAGGCGCCGGCGAGCGGCGCGCCGAAGGCGCCGGCAATGCCGGCTGCGGCGCCGCAGCCGACCAGGATGCGCAGGTCGCCGCGGCGCAGGCGGAAGGCGGCGCCGATGCGCGAGGCGATGCCGCTCGCCGCCTGGGTATAGCCGGCTTCGAGGCCGACCGCGGCGCCCACCCCGCTCGACCAAACAGTCTGCGCGGCGACGATCATGCTGCCGAGGAGAGACATGCGGCCGCCATGCAGCGCGTTGGCCTCGATCGGGTCGACCTCGCGCTCCGGCCGCCAGCGCCTGATCAGTTCGGTCGCGCCGCCGAACAGAAGTCCGCCCAGCAGCGGCACGCAGATCGCCAAGATCGGGTTGAGCGACAGCCGGGCCGACAGTCGCTCGCCGTGCTGCAGGTCGAAGAAGATTTCGTGCAGCAGATCGACCGTGAAGCCCATCGCGGCCACGACCAAGCCGGCGATGGTGCCCACCAGCATCGCCAGGGCAACAAGGCTCGATTCCCGCGCCCGGACCAGCGCGCGCAGCCGGTGCGGAATTTCCAAGCGGTCGGTCACGCGCGTCAGCGCGGACCAGGGCCGTCGACCGCGCGATTTGAGGGGATAGGTTGTCGGCTCAATGTGCGTCGGGGTCATGTCGCATTCGCCGGACGCAAGCGGGAATCAAGGCCGGTGCAGCGACCAGACCGGTTTGCAGAGACGCTATGCGTCCGTTGGTGCGTGCCATCATGGCGACTCGCGTCGCAAAGTTAACGTCGCTCGTCGTCATGGCGCGTTCGCTCGAGCAGGGCCGGCTGCCTTCCGGGCGCTGCCGCCGTGGCGAGTGGGGCGCCGCGCTGTTTTGCGTACGCGGCGGCTCGTCCGGGCCGCAGGCCTGCCGTCGCGTTTCCCCGCGCGGCGGCGTAATCCCTTCGGGACAGCACTGCACCGTTGAATGCAAGGCAATCGACCCAAACGGTGTTGAAGTCAACCCAACGATGCAAGCGGCGCATTGCCGGCATCACGCCTCTGCCGGAACACCGCTTCGCGCGGGGCGTTGACGAGCCGGGCAGCGCGGGGCGGGCGAAGCATTGCGCGATGGTTGCAGCCGCTGGCAAACGGGTGCCGCATCCGGATTCCGGCCCTACGGCGTCTCCGCAGCAGGGCGCCGCGCCGGCTGGTGAGGAGCCGAGACCCGCGCCTTATGGGAGCATCATCGAGACCGACATTCCGGCACGGCTCGACGCGCTGCCGTTCGGCCGCTTTCACGTGCTGGTCATCGTGGCGCTCGGCATCACCTGGATCCTCGATGGCCTCGAAGTCACGCTCGCCGGCTCGCTCTCCGGCGAGCTCAAGCAAGGCTCGGCGCTCGGCCTGAGCAACAGCGAGGTCGGCCTTGCGGGCAGCTGTTATCTGGCCGGCGCCGTGCTCGGCGCCTTCCTGTTCGGCTGGCTCACCGACCGGCTTGGCCGCAAGAAGCTGTTCACCGTAACGCTGGTGGCTTATCTCCTGGCCACCGCCGCGACCGGGCTGTCCTGGAACTTCTGGAGCTTCGCGCTGTTCCGGTTTCTCACCGGCGCCGGCATCGGCGGCGAGTACACCGCCATCAATTCGACAATCCAGGAGCTTATTCCCGCACGGCTGCGCGGTTGGACCGATCTTATGATCAACGGCAGCTTTTGGCTGGGCGCGGCGATGGGTGCCGGCGGCTCCATCCTGCTGCTCGATCCGGCCTTCATCAATCCGGCGATCGGCTGGCGGCTGGCGTTCCTGATCGGCGCCACGATAGGACTTGTCATCCTGGTGATGCGGCAGTGGATTCCGGAAAGCCCACGATGGCTGGTGACGCACGGCCGAGCGCAGGCGGCGGAGCAGATCGTCAGCGGCATCGAAGCGCAATTTCCCGGCGCCTCGCGCAGAGCGCACAACGACACCGGCGCGCTCAAGCGCGTGCGCCTGCGCACCCGCGACCACACACCGTTACGCGAGGTCGGCCAGGCGCTGTTCGTGAATTACCGGCAGCGCACACTGGTCGGCTTGAGCCTGATGATCGCCCAGGCGTTCTTCTACAACGCGATCTTCTTCACCTACGCGCTGGTGCTGACCGACTTCTACGGTTTGCCGGCCGACCAGGTCGGCTGGTACATCCTGCCGTTCGCGGCCGGCAACGTGCTCGGGCCGCTCATTCTCGGCCGGCTGTTCGACACGGTCGGCCGCAGGATCATGATCACCTCGACCTACGCGATCTCCGGCGTGCTGCTCGCCGTCACCGCGTATCTGTTCAACCGGAACCTGCTCTCCGCCCAAGAGCTCACCGTCGCATGGATGGTGGTGTTCTTCTTTGCCTCGGCCGCGGCCAGCTCGGCCTACCTGACGGTGAGCGAGATTTTCCCGCTCGAACTGCGGGCGCTCGCCATCGCGTTCTTCTATGCCATCGGCACCGGCATCGGCGGCATTGCGGGGCCGCTCCTGTTCGGCATGCTGATCAGTACCGGCTCGCGCGGCAGCGTCGCCATCGGCTATTGCGTCGGCGCGGCGCTGATGGTTGCCGCCGCCCTGGTCCAGGCGGTCTGGGGGGTTGCGGCCGAGCGCAAATCGCTCGAAACCGTGAGCCGGCCCCTGGCATTCGTCGATTGAAAAATGAGGCCCGGTCGTGCCAAGGGGATTGAGCGTTTCGAATCGCATCATTGAGACCATGGATATTGCCGCACCCCCATTGCCGTCCGTGTCGGATCTGCACGACCGCGCCTTCCTGCTCGACATCGACGGCACCATCCTGGATATCGCGCCGTCGCCGCGGCAGGTCTGGGTTCCAACCGGGCTGCGGCGCACGCTGACGCGGCTTGCCGAACTCACAGAGGGCGCCGTGGCGCTGGTCAGCGGCCGCTCGCTCAACGAGATCGACCTGATCTTTTCCCCGCTGCAGCTTGCCGCCATCGGGGTTCACGGCGCCGAAATGCGCGTGAGCGGCGACGCCGATGTGCAGTCGCGCACAACCCCGTTGAGCAAGGCGCTCAAACGCAAGCTAGCCACCGTCGCGGAACTCGGGCCCGGGGTCCTGGTCGAGGACAAGGGCTATTCGCTGGCGCTGCATTATCGCCTCGCGCCCGACAAGGGAGTGGAAGTGGTGACTGCGGTGCGGACGATCTGCTCCGATGCCGGCGGCGAAGCGGTGGAGATCCTGCCCGGCAAGCTCGTCGTCGACATCAAGCCGGCGGCGATCAACAAGGGTAACGCGGTATGCGAACTCATGCGGCTGGCGCCGTTCGCCGGCCGCCGTCCGATCTTCATCGGCGACGACACCACCGATCTTCCTGTCTTCGGCGTCATTCCGAAATTCGACGGCCAGGCCTATTCGGTGGGCGGCATCGTTGCCGACGTCGACGGCCATTTCGATCGGCCCGAGGCCGTGCGCGCGTGGCTTGCGCAGATTGCAGCGGAAGGCTTGGGCGAAGCGCAATGATCGATCATGGCCTCGATCTCGCCGTGATCGGCAACGGCCGCACGGCCGCGTTGGTCGATCCGTGCTCGCGGATCGTCTGGTGGTGCTATCCGCGCTTCGATGGCGATCCGATTTTTTGCCGACTCGTGTCGGGCCAGGAGGAGAAGGGTTTCTCCGACGTCGTTCTCGACGACATGGTCGAGTATCAGTCCGAATACATCCGCAACACCGCGATCGTCAGCACGGTGTTGACCGACCGCCATGGCGCCAAGGTGCGCATTACCGATTTTACCCCGCGCTTTCGCCAATTCGGACGCGTATTCCGGCCACCGCAGCTCTACCGCATCGTTGAGCCGATTGCCGGCCTACCGCGCATCACGGTGCGGATGCGGCCGACCTGCGAGTACGGCAAGCCGCTGCCGCATCGCTCGCTCGGCAGCAACCATATCCGCTACGCCAACGACGCCACCGTGATCCGGCTTACCACCGACGCAGCGCTGTCGCTGATCGACAACGAGTCGCCGTTCGTGCTGACGCGGCCGCTGCATCTGGTGTTCGGCCCCGACGAGCCGTTCACCGGCGATCTGCAAACGACCTGCCGGGAATTTGCCGATCGCACTCACGAATACTGGACCGAATGGGTGCGCCGGCTGTCGATCTCAATCGATTGGCAGGAAGCCATTATTCGCGCCGCCATTACGCTGAAGCTGTCGAATTTCGACGAGACCGGCGGCATCATCGCCGCGCATACCACGTCGATCCCAGAGGCGCCGTCGTCCGGCCGCACCTGGGATTACCGGTATTGCTGGCTGCGCGACGCCTATTTCGTCGTGCAGGCGCTCAACCGCATCGGCGCGACGCGCACCATGGAGGAGTTCATCTCCTTCACGCTGAGCATCGTCTCGAAGACCGATCAGGAGCTGCGGCCGCTCTATAGCGTAGTGCCGACTGTTTCCGTCGAGGAACGCACGGCGCCCCATCTTGCCGGCTACGGCGGCGACGGGCCGGTGCGTATCGGCAACGCGGCGGTGCACCAGACGCAGCACGACACCTATGGCAGCGTCATTCTGGCGGCGATGCCGTTGTTCTTCGACCGCCGGCTGCCGCGGCCCGGCGACGAGGGGTTGTTTCATCTGCTCGAGTCGCTCGGCCATCGCGCGGCGCAAAAGGCGTTCGAGCCCGATGCCGGGATTTGGGAATACCGCGGCCGCCAGCGCATCCATACCCATTCGGCGGCGATGTGCTGGGCGGGCTGTCAGCGGCTCGCCGCCATCGCCACCCGCATCGGGCTCGAGCCGCGCGCCAAATACTGGAACTCCATTGCCGAGCCGATCCATGCCGAGCTGGTCGAGCGCGCCTGGAACGGCAAGCGCGGCGCGTTCACTGCGGCGTTCGGCTCCGACGATCTCGACGCCAGCGTGCTGCTCTTACCCGATCTCGGCGTCGTCGAGGTCGACGACCCACGCTTCATCTCGACCGTCGGCGCCATGGAGCGCGAACTGGTGCGCGAGAAGCACGTCATGCGCTACGCCAGCGCCGACGATTTCGGCATGCCGGTCACCGCGTTCCTGATCTGCCGGTTCTGGCTGATCGATGCGCTGTGGTCGCTCGGCCGCCGCGACGCCGCGCGCGATCTGTTCATCGACGCGCTCGGGCATCGCAACCGCTACGGCCTGCTCTCCGAAGACGTCGATCCGCACACCGGCGCGCTGTGGGGCAACTTCCCGCAGACCTACTCGATGGCCGGACTCATCCTCTCGGCAATGCGCCTGTCGCGCAGCTGGGAGGACCGTTATTGGCGCGGTTAGGGGCGGCGGTCGTCCTAATTGGTTGTTGGCTGATCAGCGGAAGCCGACGATCGCAACGGCGGCCGGTGTTTGCGAGCACCCAAAATTGCCCTGTTGCTGACCCAACTGTATGATTGCAGCGATGAACGATGTGTCGGCCAGTTCCGCCGCGAATCCCGAATACGTGCATTCGTTTCGGCGGCGAATTTTTGCTGCCGAGCGCACTTATCGGCTTGGCGCGAGCGATCTGGAATGGCGCGACGGCGCGTCCTCCGGTGCCGTCCCCTATGGCGACATCGTTGCGGTCCATGAGTACAAGTCGAAGGTCTGGGGCGCGCTGTCGGCCGAATTGCCGCGCCGCTTCGATTACGTGCTGTACTGCCGCGACGGCAGCAAAATCGCTCTCAATTCGATCCATGTGGTGCGGTTCCGCACGGCCGAGAACCGCGCGGCGAACTGCACATCGTTCGTGGCCGAGCTCAAGGCACGCATTGCGGCGGCCAATCCGAACGTCGAATTTCTCAGCAAGCTGAGCTGGTTCTATCGGCTGGACACGGCCGCCGGCGGCGCCCGCAATGGCGTCGGCCATTTGCTGTTCAAGCTGATCCGCTATTTCGACGTCGATCGCGCCGCGAATTTTTCCGCCTGGGCGCTGCGCATGGTCGGACCGCGGCTGCGCGGCCATCGCACCGCGCGCGCCAATCTGGTGGCGGCCTATCCGGACAAGCCCGCGGTGGAGATCGAGCACATTCTCGATGGCATGTGGGACAACCTCGGCCGGCTCGCCGTCGAATACGTCAACCTGGATCGGCTGATCGGGACCGATGGCAACGCGGATCGCATCGTGGTTGCGGATGCGACACTGCAGAGGCTGGCGCGGCTGCGCGACGACGGCCGGACTGCGTCACTGTTCACCTCGCATCTGGCGAGCTACGAGATCGGCGCCATCTGGGTCAGGCGCCACGGGCTCGATCTCGCCATCATTTACAATCCGCTGAACTTCGGGCCGCTGTCGGAAGAATTGCTGGCGATGCGCCAGGAGTGCATGGGCCGTCTCATCGTCGCCGGCGCCGACACCGCGTGGAAAATCCGAGAGGCGATGAAAGAAGGTCTGCATCTGACGCTATTCATGGATCGCCATCAGGCCGGCGGCATCGACGTGAACTTTTTTGGCCGGCGCTGCAAAGCCAATCCGATGGCGGTCCGCTTTGCGCGGCTGTTCGATTGCCCGGTACATGGCTTTCGCGCCGTGCGCCTGCCCGACAACCGCATTGCGCTCGAATTCACCGACGAAATCGCCATGCCGCGCGGCGCCGACGGCAAGATCGACGTCGAAGCCGGGACGCAGAAAATCACCGACGTGGTCGAAGGCTGGATTCGCGAGCGGCCCGAGCAATGGCTCTGGCTGCAGCGCCGCTGGCGGTGAATCGCCCGATCTGAGCGATATTCTGGTAAGGCAGCGCGGCGGAACGCGGAGTCCGCCGCGCCAAAACTCACACGCTCAACACATCACCCGGTCGGCGGCGCGATCTCGTCGAGGCTCTTTTGCCGGGCCTCCGGGCCAAGCTGCGTCACCGCGATCGCCGCAATGAACAAGAGCGCGGCGAGGCACACGAACACGGTCATCAGGCCGAACCCGGTCTGAATCCACAGGATCGTCGGCATGATGAAGGCGGTGGCGAACCGGCCGACGCCCGAAGCCCAGCCAAAGCCCGACGCGCGCGCATTGGTCGGAAACACTTCGGATGCGAAAATCTGCATGGCATTGCCGGCGACCTGCACGAAGAAGGTCATGATGAATCCGACAACCATGAGTCCGATCGCGGTCTGCGCATTGGCAAACAGGATCGCCATGATGCCGGCACCCACGAAGGTGCAGATCGACGTGATCTTGCGGCCGAATTTGTCGAGCGCGTACATCATGAAGATGCTCGCGCACGGCACCGCGAAGTTCATCGCCAGCAGGTATTGCAGCGACTTGGTGATGGAAAAGCCCTTCGCATTCATGATGTTCGGCAGCCAGGCGCCGAGCCCGATGGCGATGCCGAAGAACGCCGTGAAGCAGATCATGCCGGCGATGACGCGTTTGGGAAACATCCTGAACACGACGCCGAACGGATCGCTCTTGGTGTCGCTTGCTGCGGTGCTCGACAGCGGCTGCGTCGGTTGGGGGATGCCCATCCGGCCAAGGATGTCGAGGGCTTCCTTGCCGCGGCCGTGGGTCGCCAGATAGCGCGGCGATTCCGGCAGCGTGAAGCGGAACACCCACACCACCAAGGCAAGCACCCCGATCAAAATCCACACGCCGCGCCAGACGTGACCGGCGGCGACCGGGTCGGTGCCCGATGACGCGAACATGGCGCCAAAAAACAGCACCAGTCCGGTGCCGATCGGCCACACGCAGGCGCCGCCGATGAAATGCACGATGGCGAGCGCGCGGCCGCGGATGCGTTTGGGCGACCATTCGCCCGCATAGGCAAACGCCAGCGGCTGCTCGGCCCCGAGGAAAATTCCGGCGATGAAGCGGCAGACCACCAGCAAGGTGACGCTGGGAGCGAGCGCCCCGAGGATGGTGAAGATGCCGAAGAACAAGAGATTGAACTGATAAACAAATCTGCGGCCGAATCGGTCGGAGAATTGGCCCTGGCCGGCGGTGCCGAGCGCCAAACCGAAGATCGTCGCGCTGCCGATCAAAGCCGCATCGGCCGCGCCGAAGCCGGATTTGATGATGAACGGAACGAGCGAACCGTAAATCGTGTAGTCGATGACGTCGCAGAAATATCCGGCGGCGATGAGCGCGATGACGCGCCGGTACAGCGGCGAGACTTGTGCGTTGTCGAGTGCTTCGCTGACGAAACCTTCAATGGTCTGCGTGCTGCCGACCGCCGGCGCTGCCGTCGCCATTTGATCCCTCCCCGTTGCCCTCACACGTCCGGCCGCTGCTTGCGGCTCTTTGTCGCCACTGTGAAGGGGAGCCTCTGCACTGTCAATGTGCGTTCGCCGACCGCGCGCAAGTGCGTGCGATGAGGATGCTGTCGCGCCCCGCTGATTGGCGTCGCGCTTTGCGGTTACGCTGGTTGATCAGGTCAGCGGCACCGAGGCGATCTGCTGTTGAAATGCTGGACGAGCTGAAATTGCCGCGTACCAGCGCTCGAAATGCCGCAGCGGCGGATCCTCGGGCACCAGCTGGCGATACCGATAGGCCATGATGCCGATGGGGATGTCGCCGTAGGAGAATGCGTCGCCGGCGAGGTAGGCGGTTTTCGCCAGTTGCTCGTCCACCATTGTCATCGCAGCTGTGGTGTTCTTTTTGCCGGCCTCGATGGCCGCGTGGTCGCGCTTTTCGGGCGGCGTGCGAATGAGGCCCCAAAACACCGGCGTGATCGCCGGGCCGGCGACCGACAATTGCCAGTCCATCCACTTGCTGGCCAGCGCACGGGCGCGCAGATCGGCCGGTTCGAGCACGGTGGCGCGATGCTTGGCGGCGAGGTAGCGCACGATCGAGTTGGATTCCCAGAGCAGGAAGCCGTCCTCTTCCTCGAGCGTCGGAACCAGGCCGTTCGGATTCATCGCCAGATAAGCCGCCTCGCGGTTCTTGCCGAACGGTCCGCCGATATCGATGCGCTGATGCGGCAAGCCCATCTCGCCGACCGCCCACATCACCTTCTGCACGTTCGACGAGGTGTTGCGGCCCCAGATTTTGATCACGATTCCCCCTCCACGTTTTCGTGTCGTCATTGCCGGACTTGACCCGCCTGCGGGTCGTAGCCATGGACTGCAAACTCAATCCGCCAGCCCCTTCGGCGGGCGAAGGCCCGGCAATCCATACCGCAGCTCAGCATGGACCCGCGGGTCAAGCGCGCGGGTGACGATGGGAAGTTCCTATGCCGAAAGTCAATCGATCGGCCGCGCTTCCTCTTCCAGCATGATCGGAATGCCGTCGCGGATCGGATAGGCGAGCTTGGCGGCGCGCGAGATCAGCTCGTTATTCTTCTCATCCCAGACCAGCGGCTGCTTGGTCTTGGGGCAGACCAGGATCTCCAAGAGCTTGGGATCGGGTTTTTCATGCGGACGGTCCGGCGGAGGGCTGCTCACTGTTCTGTACCTCTCGAAGCTACGGTTAGTCTCATTGCAGCGGCGTCTCGCCCGGCGTCTTGCTCTTGGCGATCTCGATCTCGGTGACGGCAATCAAAATCTCGGCGCGGGTCTTCAGGTCCGGCGCTTCCAGCATGGCCTGTTTTTCGGCGGTATCGTAGGGCGACATCATCGCCAGCGCATTGACCAGCGCCTCGTTGGGCGCGTTCTCGATGCCTTTCCAATCGGCCTTGAGATCGTTGGCCTTGAGGAAAGCGGACAGCGCGCGCAACAGCGCCTTGCGGTCGACCTCGTCCTCCCCCTTGCGGGCGACGAAATCGTCGGCGAACGCCTGGTAGCTCACCCGGCACTGCCGATACAGCGTGACGACCGGAAGCTCCTCCTCGATGCGGAAGCGCGCAACGCCGGTGAGCTGGATCAAATAACGGCCGTCGCCGCTCTCGGCGAACTGGGTGATGCGGCCGACGCAGCCGACACGAAACAGGTTTGGCTTGTTGTGGTCCGGTCCCGGATGGGTCGGATCGGGCTGGATCATGCCGATCAGCCGATGCCCCGCGCGCAGCGCGTCGTCGGTCATCGCCAGGTAACGCGGCTCGAAAATGTTGAGCGGCATCTGCCCGCGCGGCAGCAGCAGCGCACCCGGCAACGGAAAGACCGAAATCGTGTCCGGCAGCGATTCCGGTCCGTGATAAGCGGTATTGATCGGCATGTCGCACCCCACGCAGCGACGGCACCGTATTTAGGCCACCGCGACCAGAGACCTTCGCGGCCGGCGGCCGAGCTTACGCGAACAGGATCGAAGACAACCGCTTGCGGCCTTCGATGGTGGCTTCGTCGGTCGGCCCCCAGGCATCGAAGAACTGGACGAGCTGCTTGCGGGCGCCGTCGTCATTCCATTTGCGGTCGCGCCGCACGATCGAAAGCAGGTGCTCGACCGCTTCGACGCGCTGGCCCTGGCTGTTGAGCGCCAGCGCCAACTCGAACCGCGCCTGATGGTCGAGCGGGTTGGCGGCGACCTTCTGCTCCAGCTCGGTAACCGGGCCCACCGTCTTGGCTTGCTCGGCAAGCTCGAGCGCGGCGCGCGCGGCGGCGACCGCCGCATCGTTGCGCTTGGCTTCCGGCACCATGTCGAGCGTCTGCCGCGCCTGGTCGAGCGCGCCGGTCTCGACGTAGCAGCGTGCGAGTCCGGCCAGCGCCGGCACGTTGGTGCCGTCCTCGGCCAGCAGCTGCGCGTAGACCTCGGCGGCAGCGGCGGTATCGCCCTCGGCCAGCGCTGCGTCGGCGGCCTTGAGCAGGTCCTGCGCCTCGCCGCCGATGCGGTCCTTGGTCAGCCGCTCCAGGAACGCCACCACCTGGCTCTCCGGCAGCGCGCCCATGAAGCCGTCGGCCGGCTGGCCGTTGACGAAGGCAATCACGGCGGGGATCGACTGGATGCCCAGCTGACCGGGAATGGCGGGGTGGTCGTCGATGTTCATCTTGACCAGCTTCACCTTGCCCTTGGCGGCCTTGACGGCCTTCTCCAGGACAGGCGTGAGCTGCTTGCAGGGGCCGCACCACGGCGCCCAGAAATCGACCAGCACCGGCTGGCGCTTGGATTCCTCGATAACGTCCTTAACGAAGGTCTGCGTGGTGGCGTCCTTGACCACCGCGTCAGCGGCTGCGGGTTGAGCTTGCTGCAACATGTGCCTGGATGCGCCTCCTTGAGCCCGTCGGGGCGGCAATTGCCCGGTTCCACCCGATTAAATGGGAAGAACGCGGGCGAATGCAATCGACTCTCGCGGATGCCTCCTATAGGGCCGGACCGGACACCGGCTCGATGCGCGGCTTGTGACCGGTGGCTTCGAGGAACTTGACCAAGCCGTCGCGCGGAATCGTGGTGGTGGCGGTGTTGCGGAGCGGGTGAAAGTTGAGCACGTGGTGCGCCATCATGGCCGCGTCCAGCACCACCGTCACGCGGGCCGCCGTGTCGTTGATGACGGCGAACGGCGTCACCGAGCCGGGCTCGACGCCGAACAGTTCGCCCATCAGCGCGGCGGAGCCGAACGAGAACCGGCCCGACGCGCCCAAGAGGCGGTGCAGCGATTTGAGCTCGATCGCCGCGTCCTCCAGCGCCACCACCAGGAACGCCGCATCCTTCTTGTCGCGCAGGAACAGGTTCTTGGTATGGCCGCCTGGAATTTGCCCGCGCAGCGCCCGGGATTCGTCGACCGTGAACAGCGGCGGATGGCTGACGGTCTTGTGGGATATCCCGAGCCTATCCAGATAGGCAAAAAGCTCGTCCGGCGCGGCAGCCATCGGCGGTCTTTAAGCCGGGGAGGCGCCGGTTGCAAAGCCTGCCGCTCTTTGGCATAGCTTCGCCGCAGTCGGCGGTCGCCCCTCGCGGCGTCGGCTTACCCTCTCGGATGCGGGTGTAGCTCAGGGGTAGAGCACAACCTTGCCAAGGTTGGGGTCGAGGGTTCGAATCCCTTCGCCCGCTCCATTCAAAAGCTGTGCAACCCTTCCCGGGTACCATCCTTCCGACAACAAAGCGGCCAATCGGCGAGCGCGAGGCGCGAACCAGGGCCTGCCATGAACTTTAACGTTGGCCCGGACTACTAAAAACAGGCAGGCCCGCCGAGTACTATGATGGAACTTTCGTGTTTTTGCCGGGCCGACTTACTCGGGAGAGGACTACCATGGCGACCGACTCAGACGCCAAACTCGACGATCTCATAGGTCGGCTTGCGAAAATAGAGTCCCAGGTCCGCGCGTTCCGATACAGTGTCGTGGGCGCCCTCATTCTGGGCGGGGCAGCGCTGATCCTCACCATGAGGCCAGTTCATACAATCGTGGCGGATCGGCTTGGTGTGCGCAATGCGAACAACGAGTTGGTCGCCATGCTCACTACTGATAGGAACAACCTGCCGGTTCTCGTACTGAGCAGCGAAAAGAAGCCGCGGGCGTTAATCGGCTTGAAAGACGACGGCAGCGTTTACCTCGCGCTTTCCGATGCCGACGCAAAGCTACGCTGGTCTGGTCTTATCAATGAAAATGGGCCGCATGTGCAGAACATCACGGCGAAATGACAGGAGCAGTACATTTTCGTTGGCCCGAACCGATGTCGGGTAGCAGGCGCTCGAAAAATCTGTTTCATTTTCTCCGCATCATGAGATGCCGCCGCAGGTGAGCGCGGCGCGGAGAGGTCTTACCGACCACGGCACCTCCCGGCTCGGCCGTCCGCGCGCGTTGACGAAGACAATCAATCTCGCCCGTTCCACTCCGCCTTGAAGGCCGCACGCTTTTCCGGGGCATAGAGGCTCGGGTAATCGTATTTGAGCGGCTTCGTCGGCGCGACGTGCAGGGTGGCGAAGACCGGGCCGTCCTGCTCGAGGACGTGGGCGACTTGCTGCTCGAAGATGCGCAGGTCGGCAAAGTCGTAGGACGCGGCATAGCCGGCGCTCTTCGCCATGGCGGCGAAATCGATTT
The DNA here is from genome assembly GCA_035651875.1 of Xanthobacteraceae bacterium. Taxonomy (GTDB): domain Bacteria; phylum Pseudomonadota; class Alphaproteobacteria; order Rhizobiales; family Xanthobacteraceae; genus BOG-931. Next base: position 94,298 of record DASRET010000038.1, on the reverse strand, counting down.
TCGGATTGGGGATCGGCTGGCTGCCGTTGGCCTCGTAGGTGTCGTTCTGCGCGACGAGATGCACGAGGTTCTTCGGCGCCGCGGCGGCGATGGTCACCAGGCTGCCGAGGTTCATCAGCAGGCTGCCGTCGCCTTGCAGCACGACGACGCGCCTGTCGGGGCGGCCGAGCGCCAGGCCGAGGCCGTGCGAGGAGTCGAGCCCCATGGCGCCGATCGACAGATAGTTGAGCGGGCGCGGCGCGATGTCGACCCAGTCGACCGCCGAGCTATAGGTCGCCACCAGGGCGGCATCGCCGATATGGCGCGCCAGAATCTTGAAACACTCGTCGCGCTTCATCATGACGCTCGCGGCCTCCGCCCGATCAGCAACGCCAGCGGCGCCGAGTCGCGATAGGCGCGCTCGATCGCCGGCTGGATTTTGGCGACGTCGGCATCGACGCTGACGAGAGCGTGCGCGATGCCCATGTCGTCGAGGATCGGCTCGATGATGCGCACGCCGTAGCGCGGCGAAGCGCGCGGCGTCTTGTCGGGGTCGTGGCCGAGCAGGCCGACCATCATGCAGATCGGCTGCTTGTATTCGACGCCGACGCCGCGGATGGCGTTGAGCGAATCGAGAAAGCCGGTGTACTGGATCAGGATCAGCGCGCGCTTGTCGGCATAGGACAGGCCCGACGCGATGCCGATGCACTCGTCCTCCTTGCAGACGCGGATCAGGCGAAAATCCTCGTCGCGGGCGATCGGCGACAGCAGGCCCGATGAGGTGACAATATCGGGCAGCGCCAGCACGTATTCGATGCCGCTCGCCTTGAGCGCCGCGATGATGCGGCTGCCGTGCAGTTCGCCTGCGGCGACGTCCGCGCTCGCCACTGAGGCTTCCATGCCCACCTCCCCGATGTCTCGGCCGGCGGTCAAACTACCGCGGATGCCGAATTGGTCAATGGTGGGGTGCTACGCAGACTTCCGGCGCGCGGCGTCAACGCGATTGATCAGATCGGTGATGACCGGGCTCGATGCAAAAGGCACGAGGCGCACCGGTGCGCAGAATGCGATCTGATCGCCGAACGTCGTAGTCCGTCGCAGCGACAGCACGACGCGAGGCGGACTGAGGAACGGCGTATAGTTCACGTTCTTGATGTCGGCGAGCGCCACGCGCTCTTCCTCGCCGCGGTTTCTGACCAGAAGCGAATCGCCGTCATCCCAAACCTGGTCCACCAGGTCGAAGATGAGTTTTCTCATGATGACCAAGCCGACAAGGATCATCACGGCCGGAGCGAGGAAGAATGGACCGGGCGGCGAGCGGCCCGAGATCGGAATCCCGAGCAACGGCAGAACGACAAACACCGCGCAAAACCCGAACCATATGAGCGGAAAGACGCGCTTATGGAAGAACGTCCAGCTCGAGGAGATGCGCTTCATAGCCCGACGCCCCGAAGCCGGCGCGCTACTCCGCCGCCGTCCGCGCGCCGTGGCCGTAGCGGCGCTCGATGTAGTCGATGACGATCTTCTGGAAGTCGGCGGCGACGGTGGGCCCGCGCAACGTGGCGGCCTTCTTGCCGTCGATGAAGACCGGCGCGGTCGGCTGCTCGCCGGTGCCGGGGAGCGAGATGCCGATGTCGGCGTGCTTGGATTCGCCGGGGCCGTTGACGATGCAGCCCATTACCGCGACGTTGAGCCCCTCGACGCCCGGATAGCGCGTCTTCCATTCCGGCATGGAGTCGCGGATGAAGTGCTGGATGCTGGCGGCGAGCTCCTGGAAAGTGGTCGAGGTGGTGCGGCCGCAGCCCGGACAGGCGGCGACCAGCGGCACGAAGGTGCGCAGCCCCATGGTCTGGAGGAGTTCCTGCGCCACCTTGACTTCGAGAGTGCGGTCGCCGTTCGGCTCCGGCGTGAGCGAAATGCGGATGGTGTCGCCGATGCCCTGCTGCAAGAGAACGCCCATGGCGGCCGACGAGGCGACCACGCCCTTGCTTCCCATGCCGGCTTCGGTCAGCCCGAGGTGGAGCGCGTAATCGCAGCGCCGCGCCATTTCGGCGTAGACGCCGATCAGATCCTGCACGGCAGACACTTTGGCCGAGAGAATGATGCGGTCCTTCGCCAGGCCGATGTCCTCGGCGCGCTGCGCTGACAGCAGCGCCGACTGGATCATGGCCTCGCGCGTCACGTCGCGCGCGTCGACCGGGTGGTTCGATTTGGAGTTCTCATCCATCAGGTGCGTGAGCAGCTCCTGATCGAGCGAGCCCCAGTTGGCGCCGATGCGCACCGGCTTGTTGTGGCGGATCGCGGTCTCGACGATGGCGCCGAACTGGCGGTCCTTCTTTTCCTTGAAACCGACATTGCCCGGATTGATGCGATATTTATCGAGCGCCTCGGCGCAAGCCGGATGGTCGGCGAGAAGCTTGTGGCCGATGTAGTGGAAGTCGCCGACGATCGGCACGTCGACGTTCATTTTGAGAAGCCGCTCCTTGATGTGCGGCACCGCGGCGGCGGCCTCGTCGCGGTCGACGGTGATGCGGACGATTTCCGAGCCGGCCCGGGCCAACGCCGCCACCTGCCGCGCGGTCGCGTCGGCGTCGGCCGTGTCGGTGTTGGTCATCGACTGCACCACCACGGGGGCGCCGCCGCCGACCGTCACGTTGCCGACGCGCACCGCCACGGTTTTGTGCCGCTGCGCGGGGCCGGAAAATTCCATCATTGGATCAATCCTTTAGCGCTAATACGACGGGCCTGCCTGCGGAGGTCCGCGCCGCCGTGTGCCCAGGATATAGCGTCCTGGTGACAGTTTGACGAGGAGCAGACCGACCGGCCGGCAGCCAAGCGTTTGTCGTGCATAAAGTTAATTTCGCTTCGGTTTACCCCGCAATTATCCGGTGCGCCCGCGAATTTATGAGTGGAACTCTAGGTCCTGTTTTCCACCCGACTTAGTTTGCCGGCGCGCAAAGCGGTTACGGCTTCGTCTCTCCAATCGGCGGCAGCAGTGCGCTCTGTGGAACGTGCAGGTGCCATGGAAGTCGCACAGCAAGTCGCCCAGCAAGCCGTCCAGCAACGTGCGCTGACGTTCCGGTGTCCGACCGAACTCGACGGCCTCATACCCCGGCCGCTGCCCGCCTTTCTGGGCCTGCCCGACTGGTACAAGGCGCTGCCGCAAAAATCCCGGAACACGACGCTCGGCGCCGAGACCGAGACGCTGAAAAAATGCCCGCCGTTCATCGACGCCATGACCTACGGATTTCTCATTCCGCTGGCCATGGATCTGCGGGTGCAGGACGGCGAATTCAGCTGGAACTTCGATCCGCCCAAAGGCTACGTCAGCGAATATCCGAATTCGCCGATCAGCTTTCACGATCCGAGCCAAGTCACCGCCACGCCGTTTTCCGAGCCGGACCGGTTCATCATCAAGTTCAACAATTTCTGGATCATCGAGGCGCCGCCCGGCTATTCGCTGTTGTTCACGCATCCGATCAATCGTCCCGAGCTGCCGTTCACCACGCTCACCGGTCTGGTCGACTGCGACACGTTCAACCATTCGCCGGTGCATTTTCCGGCGCGCTGGCGCGACATGAGCTTCAACGGCGTGCTGCCGAAGGGCACGCCGGTCGCGCAATGCGTGCCGGTGAAACGCGAGAGCTGGACCGGCCACTACGAAGGCTTGTCGGCGGACGCGATGGCGCGGCTGGCGCAGATGAAGCAAACCCTGGCGCGCGAAGCCAACGTATACCGGCGCGAATTTCGCGCCCCCAAGCGCTAGATTTAGTCTAGCTAGATTCCGGCACCTGAAAAAACTGTGCTGCGGCGCTCGGCCGAATCCAGAACCGGCCGTGCCCTGAGGCGACCAGAGAGTTGAGCGCCTGGTCGTAGCGCTTGCGCTCGCCGCGCGCAGACCGGCGCAGCGCGTCCTGCGCTGCGTCAGTCTGGCCGAGCTCCTGCAGCGAGAGACCTAGCGCGAGCCAGATGCCCGGATCCTCCGGCCTGACGGTGAGCGCGCGCCGGAAATAATCGGCGGCGGGTCCGACCTCGCCGCTGTCGCGGTGCGCTTTGCCGATGCCGGCCAGCGCCTCGGCCGAGCGCGGCGCAATCTCGAGCGCCCGGACAAACGCCGCCTTCGCTTCCTCGCAGCGCTTGCGCCACAGCAAGGCGTAGCCGAGCTGGATCGACAGCTCCGGCATCATGGGCGCAATCTCGATACCGCGACCAAAAGCTTCGATGGCCTCGTCGTACTCGTCCATAGCCACCAGCAGGCAGCCAAGCTCATAAAGCGCCGGCGCATAAGGCGGCCGCCGTTTGGTGGCACGGCGAAGCCGCGACAGCGCCTCGTCCGGCCGTCCGGCCTGCCGTAACGCGATGCCGAGCGTCGTTTCGATCTCGGCATCGTGCCGGCCACGCGCGGCGCTCTCCAGCGGCGCAAGCGCCTGTTCGCCGCGGCCCTGCATCAGCAATGCGCAGCCGAGAATGTAAAGCGCGCGATGGTGCTGCGGCGTATGTTTGAGAACGTCGCCGACAATCCGTTCCGCTTCATCCGGCCGCCTGCCATCGAGCGCCCGCATGGCTTGCGCCAGCGCCTGGTCGACGCGGCTTGCGCCTTCATGCGTGCCAGGCCCCGGTCGCGGTCCGCTCGCCATTGCTCATCTCCGTGGCGTTTTCATGTGCTGACGTCTTGTTGTCAGGCCGGCCACGCTCGCATTGTTGCCACATCCGGCAAGAGTGTACAGCCTGCGACCGTTCGCCTAAAATCTTCGATCGTTGATGCTCGCGCAGTGCGAGGCGTCGAGGGCCTTCGCGATGGATGCCGTAACCGAAATGACATTGACGTTTCGCTGCCCGCGCGGGCTTGAGAATGTCATTCCGCGCCCGGTGCCGGCCGTGCTCGGCCTGCCAGACTGGTTCAAGGCGCTGCCGCAGAAGGCGTTCAATGCCACGATGGGCGGCGAGACCATGACGGTGAAGAAATGCCCGCCGTTCATCGATGCGATGACGTACGGATTTCTGATCCCGTTGGCGGCCGATCTTGAAGTGCGCGACGGCGAGTTCAGCTGGAATTTCGCGGTGCCCGAAGGCGTGGTCGGCGACCACGCCTATTCGCCGATCGATTTTCACGACCCGAGCCAGATCGCCGGAACGCCGTTTTTCGACGACGATCAGTTCATCATCAAGTTCAACAATTTTTGGACCATTCAGGCGCCGGCCGGCTACTCGCTGTTGTTCACCCATCCGGTCAATCGCCGCGATCTGCCGTTCACCACACTCACCGGCCTGGTCGATTGCGACGCGTTCTATCACAATCCGGTCCTGTTCCCGGCGCGCTGGCACGATCCTGACTTCAACGGCGTGCTGCCGAAGGGCACGCCGGTGGCGCAGTGTCTGCCGGTCAAGCGCGAAAACTGGGGTGGCCGGTTCGAGACGCTGTCGGATGACGACGCCTCGCGCCTGTTCCAGAGCCGCAATGAAATTCTCGCAGGCAACGACGTCTATCGCCACAAATATCGGGCGGGAAAGCGCTAGCTTTTCGCTTCGCGGAGAAACCGCGACGCGGCGCTCGGCTTGAGCCAGAAGCGGCCGCGCGGCGACTTCACCAACGTGCCGAGCACGCCGCCGTAGCGCTTGGGATCGCCGCGCACCGCCCAGCGCAGGCAATCGTAGCCCTCGTCGTTCTCGCCCATCATCATCAGGCAGCGCCCGAGATTGTGCCAGGTGAGCGGGTCGGGCCTCGACCGCAGCGAGCGGCGATAGCAGTCGGCCGCGGCCTGATATTCGCCAAGCTCTTGATGCGCTTTGGCGATGCCGAACAGCGCTTCGGGCGAATCGGGAGAGATTGCCAGGGCCTGGGCAAAAGCCGCCTTGCCCTCGGCCCATCGGCGGCGTTGCATGAACACGAACGCGAGCTGCAAGGACAGCTGGATCATCATGGGCGCGACTTGCAGACCGCGACGAAACACGTCGATCGCTTCGTCGTAGCGCTGCGTGTACGCGAGCAGGCAACCCAGCTCGTGGAAGGCAGGAGCGAATGGCGGTTGGCGTTTGACGGCGCGTTTTAATCGCGACACGGCATCGTCCACCCGCCCGGAATTGCGCAACGCCAGCGCAAGCTGGACGTCGAGCTCCGGATTGTGCTGGGCGCGCGCCGCGGTCTCGAGCGGCGCAATGGCCTCCTGGGCGCGGCCCTGCATCAAGAGCGCGCAGCCGAACACATGCAGCGCGCCGGGGTGGCGCGGCTCGCGCTTGAGCACCTCGCTGGCAATGCGCTCGGCCTCGTCCGGACGCTCGTTGTTGAGCGCGAGCATGGCCTGCTGCACGGCCTCGGCCGTGCTCGCCGTTCGCAGTGGTCCGGGTCCGTTTGCCATGTCCGCTGCGGCCGCCGCTCTGCCGATCATCGCGGCCGGTTGACCAGGATCAGTCCGGCAGCGACCAGCACCACAGCCAGCGCAAAGGGCGGCGTCAAGGGTTCGTTGAGCACCAGGTGGCCCGCCGCGACGCCGCATAGCGGCGCCAGGAACGTAAACGCCGACAACCGGCCGGCCGAATAGCGCACGATCAGCACGAACCAGATCGGAAACGTCACGCTCGCAACCCAAACCGTATAGGCGAACGCGCCGAGCGCCAGCGCCGACGGCATGGCGTCGATATGTTCGCCGAACGCCGCCGCGCCGACGCCAAGGAGCGGCACCGATACGACGAGCTGATACAGCAGCGTCTTTTCCGCGCTGGTTCGGTTCAGCGCGCTCGCCTTGATCAGGAGCGTCGTGGCCGCCCAGGCGGCGGCAGCGCCGACGAACATCAGATCGCCGAGCACCTGGTGGGGGCCGGAGGCCGGTGTCGGGACGCCGAAGGCAATGACGATGCCGGCAAACGATAAAAGAAGGCCGAGCCATTGCGAGAGGCGAAAATGATCGCCCGGAATGAGCCAGCGCGAGCCGAGCACGACGAAGAACGGGGCGAGATAGAGAAACAGCACGCCGCGCGTCGCCGTGGTCCAAACGAGGCCGCGGTAGATCAGCAGAAACTCCAGCGCAAACAGCACGCCGGCGAAAATTCCTGCCGCGAGCGTGCCGTCGCGCTTGAACAGCGCCACGCCGCGCGTCTGCGTCCAGGCCGTGACCAAGATTGCGGCGATCGCCGAGCGCGTCGCCGACTGGATCAGCGGCGGAATGTCATGGATCGCGAACTTGATGGCGACATTGTTGAAGCCCCAGCTCACGCACAGCCCGATGGTCACCGCGATGGCAAGAGCGTCAAGCGGCCGGGAGGTGGGCGCGTTGTTCGACACGGGGCGTAATGCGTTCGGCGTTTGCAAGAATCAGCGTTGGCGGCAGTGCGAGCAGACGCCGACGATCTCGATCAACGGACTTTTGGGCGAAAATCCGGCGGCGCGCGACGACGCCTTGAGCGCTTCCGCAACCGCTCCGGCCGGCCCCTCGCCGACGGTGCCGCAGCGCTCGCAAATCAGGAACACCACGAGGTCGTCGCCGCTGTGGTTGTGCACGCAGGCGACGAACGCGTTGCGGCTTTCGATGCGGTGCACGAGGCCGTTGTCGCGCAAGAACTCCAGCGCGCGATAGACCGTGATCGGCGCCGGCCGGCCGCTTTTGTCGGCCAGCCGCTCGATGATCTCGTAGGCGCCGAGCGGGCTGTGGCTTGCCAGCAGCGCCTCGAGTACGTGGCGACGGATCGGCGTCAGCCGTTGCGCCCGCGCCGCACAGTGCGCCTCCGCATGCGCGATCGCGGCGTGGGCGCAGCGTTCGTGGTCATGGTCGGGCGCAGGAAAGATGGCGCGCGGCATCGGTGTCAGTCCGTGGTCGAAACGGTGGCAGCGCGATGGTAGCGCACCGGCGAGCCTCGCGAAAACGTGACGCGGCGGCGGGCTTTTATGTTGCACTGCAGCAAGAAGACCCTCACATTCCGGCCGGTCCGGCCGTGGGGGCTTGGCCCCGCATGCCGCCTCCGCTGCACCGACCGCCAATTAGGGATTGCCATGCTGAAAGGAAAGTCCGCCCTCGTCACCGGCTCCACCTCGGGCATCGGGCTCGCCATCGCGCGGGCGCTCGCCGCCGAGGGCGCCAATGTCACTATCAACGGCTTTGGCGACAAGGCCGCCATCGAAAAAGAGCGCGCCGGCATTGAGAAGGAATTCGGCGTCAAGGCGATGTTTTCGCCAGCCGACATGTCGAAGCCGGCCGACATCGCCGCCATGGTCCGCACGGCCAAAACGGCCTTCGGCTCGCTCGATATTCTGGTCAACAACGCCGGCATTCAGTATGTCGCGCCGATCGAGGAATTCCCGATCGAGAAATGGGACCAGATCATCGCCATCAATCTCTGCGCGGCGTTTCACACCATTCGCGCCGCGGTGCCGGGCATGAAGGCGCGCAAGTGGGGCCGCATTATCAATACCGCGTCGGCGCATTCGCTGGTCGCCTCGCCGTTCAAGGCGGCTTACGTTTCGGCCAAGCATGGGCTCGCCGGCCTGACCAAGACGGTGGCGCTCGAGGTCGCGACGTGCGGCATCACGGCGAACTGCATCAGTCCCGGCTATGTGTGGACGCCGCTCGTGGAAAAACAGATTCCCGACACCATGAAGGCGCGCGGCCTCACCGAGGAACAGGTCAAGCGCGACGTGTTGCTGGCGGCGCAGCCCACCAAGGAATTCGTCACCGTCGATGAGGTCGCGGCGCTGGCGGTTTATCTCTGCTCGGACGCCGCCAAGGCGATTACCGGCGCCAATCTGTCGATCGACGGCGGCTGGACCGCGGCGTGAGCACCGCCGAACCGCGCAGCCGCCGCAGCATGAAGGACGTGATTGCGGCGCTGCTGCCCGGCCGCGCGCCGGAGCAAAATGCTTCCTCCGCCATCAAGCGCGTCAACCTCGCGCTGCAGGGCGGCGGCGCGCACGGCGCGTTTACGTGGGGCGTGCTCGACCATTTGCTGGATGACGAGCGGCTGTCCATCGAGGGCATCTCGGGCACCTCCGCCGGCGCCATGAACGCCGTCATGCTGGCAGACGGATTGGCGCACGGCGGCCGCGCCGAAGCGAAAAAGCGGCTCGAGGATTTCTGGCGCGCCGTCAGCAGCAATGGAAAGCTGTCGAGCCTGCAGCGCTCCGTGATGGAGCGGCTGCTGTCGTTCACGCCGCTCGAAGGCACGCCGGTGCAGGCCTGGTTCGACGCGCTGTCGCGCTATTTTTCGCCCTATGACGTCAACCCGCTCAACATCAATCCACTGAAGGATGTGATCGAGCGTTTCGTCGATTTCGAGGTTTTGCGCAGCTTTTCGGATCTGCAGATTTTCATTTCGGCCACCAATGTGCAGACCGGCCGCGTGCGCATCTTTCCGCGCGACAAGATCACGGCCGACGCGGTGATGGCGTCGGCCTGTCTGCCGCTTCTGTTCCGCGCCGTCGAAATCGACGGCGTGCCGTACTGGGACGGCGGCTATCTGGGCAATCCGGTGATCTTTCCGTTTTTCCGCACCACCCGCACCGAGGACGTATTGGTGGTGCAGATCAATCCGCTGGTGCGGCACGACACGCCGATGTCGTCGAGCCAGATCATGAACCGCATCAACGAGATCACCTTCAATTCATCGTTGATCGGCGAATACCGCGCCATCGACTTTGTCGGCCGCCTGATCGACCAGGGCCGGCTGCCGCGCGGCATCGGGTCCGGGCAATATCGCCGCATCAACGTGCATCGCATCGTGCTCGACCGCTTCGGCACGCATCTCGACGCGCAGAGCAAATTGTCGACGGACTACGATTTCTTCGAAATGCTCCGCGTCAATGGCCGCAGCGCCGCACAACGGTTTCTCGATGAGCACTTCGACGATATCGGCAAGAAGAGCACGGTCGACCTGCGTGCCGAGGCGCAGGCCGAGTGGGCGTGATAGAATGGCGCTATGACTGAGCCGGCGCCGCTCGCCATTGCTGAAGTCGGCAACGCTCGCCTCGAAGTCTGCGTCGCCGACATTACGACCTTGCGGGTCGATGCCATCATCAATGCGGCGAACCACACGCTGCTCGGCGGCGGCGGGGTGGACGGCGCGATCCACCGCGCCGCGGGCCCGCAATTGCTTGCCGAATGCGAAACGCTCGGCGGCTGCGCCACCGGCTCAGCCAAGATCACGCGCGGCTATCGGCTGCCGGCCAAACACGTGATCCATGCCGTTGGGCCGGTGTGGAGCGGCGGCGATCGGCGTGAGGAGGAATTGCTGGCGTCCTGCTATCGCACGGCGCTCGAACTGGCCGCGGGCAATGGGCTTGCGTCACTCGCCTTCCCGGCGATCTCGACCGGCGTTTATCGCTTTCCGCCCGACCGCGCGGCCCGCATCGCCGTCGGCACCGTCGTGGCGGAACTCTCCGCGGCGCCACGCGGCATCGCGCGCGCCGTGTTCTGCTGCTTCGGCCAAGCATCAGCCGACCATCACGTCGCCGTCCTCGCCGATCTCGGCTTGGCCTGAGGGCCATCAGCTGCATTGCTGCACTGCAGCTTTTGCCTTGCTCTTATTATAAGCTTCCTTATATTATGCGAGCACTCAATAAGGTTCCATAGTTCGGGGAAGCTGCCGTGCTGCCGCGCTCGCTCAATCGAGAATTCGCTTTTACACTCAACGACGTAGCCCGCATGCTGCGGACCTATGCGGACCAAAAGGCCGCGCAGTTCGGCATCACGCGGGCCCAGTGGGTGGTGCTGGTCCGGCTCGACCGCTCCGAGGGGCTGAAGCAATCGGAGCTGGCCGAGGTGTTGGACCTGCAGCCGATTTCGCTGACCCGCCTGCTCGACAAGCTCGCCGAGTGCGGGCTGATCGAGCGACGCGCCGACCCGGTCGACCGCCGCGCCAAGCGGCTGTTTCTCACGCCCGCGGCCCGGCCGCTGCTCGAAAAACTCGGCGACCTCGGCGAGGATTTGATGGCGACGGCGCTTGTCGGCGTCGCGCCCGACAGCGTCGAGCGGATGATCGGCGAGCTCGGCATCGTCAAAGAAAATCTGCGGCAGGCCATCGCGCAGCGCAGCACCGCCGACACAGCGGGAGAGCGGCGCTATGGCTGAAGCTCTCCGCAAACCAACGCCCGTGCGCGACGAAGCGCCCGAAGCGCCGGTGACACGGCCCGCCGTCGCGCCGGCGCCGATCGACTCGCGCCGCGACAAGCCGGCGCTTGCCGAACCGCCGCAGCCGCCGCTGCGCCGCCGCTGGACCCGATGGGGCTTGTTTGCGCTGCTGCCGCTGGTCCTTGCCGTCGGCTTTTACTGGTACACGACCGGCGGCCAGATCATGTCGACCGACGACGCCTATGTGGAATCCGAGAAGGTCGGTATCTCCACCGACGTGGCCGGCATCGTCCAGGACGTCGACGTTCATGAGAACGAGCACGTCGCTGCCGGACAAGTGCTCTATCGCCTCGATCCCCGCCCGTTCCAGATCGCGCTCGACGACGCCAAGGCCAACCTGGCGCAGACCGCGATGAGCATCGAGGCGATGAAGCAGGACTACCAGCGCATGCTGAGCGACGTCGAGGCCCAGCAATCGCAGGTCGGTCTCGACCAGACGAACTTCAATCGCGACGCCACGCTCATTCGCAGCGGCACGGTTTCGCAAGCCGTCTACGACCAGGTCAAATCGACGCTCGAAACCGACAAGAGCAAGCTGCAATCGCTGCGCCAGCAGGCGCAGGTGCAGCTCGCCAAGCTCGGCGGCGATGCCGACCTCGAAGTGGCGCAGCATCCGCAATACAAGCAGGCCCAGGCCAAAGTCGACGAAGCGCAGCGTCAGCTCGATCACACGGTGATCACGGCGCCATTCGCCGGAACGGCGACCAACGTCCCTGCGATCGCTCCGGGCAAATATCTCGCCGCGTCAACGACAGCGTTTTATCTGGTCAACGAGGATCGTGTCTGGGTCGACGCCAATCCGAAAGAGACCGAGCTGACCTATGTGCGGCCAGGCCAATCAGTTGACGTGACGGTCGACACCTATCCGAACCGCGTCTGGCACGGCACGGTGGAAAGCATCAGCCCGGCCGCGGCCCAGGAATTCGCGCTGCTGCCGGCGCAAAACACCAGCGGCAACTGGGTCAAGGTGGTGCAGCGCGTGCCGATGCGGGTGCGCGTCGATAGCAGCGGCCAGGACTTGCCGCCGCTGCGCGCCGGGATGAGCGCCGAGATTGCGGTCGATACCGGCCACGCCCGCGGCCTGCCGCACTTCCTGAGCGCGATCTTCTAGCGACGCGGATCTTTTAGCAAAGCACCATGGCCGAGGAAAAACCCGCAGAGATCGGCGGCCACCGCACGGCCATCACGCTGTGCGTGATCCTCGCCACGTTGATGCAGGCGCTCGACACCACGATCGCCAATGTGGCGCTGCCCTACATGCAGGGCACGGTGTCGGCGAGCCAGGAGCAGATCGACTGGGTGCTGACCTCCTACATCGTCGCCGCCGCCATCATGACGCCGCCGACCGGATTTCTCGCCGGCAAATTCGGCATCAAGCGCCTGTTCCTGGTTTCGATCGGCGGCTTCACGATGGCGTCGATGCTGTGCGGCATGGCCCAAACGCTCACCCAGATCGTGCTGTTCCGGGTCATGCAGGGCGCGTTCGGCGCCGCGCTGGTGCCGCTGTCGCAGTCGGTGCTGTTCGCCGCCTATCCGCGCGAGCGGCAAGGGTTCGCCATGGCGCTGTTCGGCGTCGGCGTCATGATCGGTCCGGTGCTGGGGCCGGTGCTCGGCGGCTGGCTGACCGAGAATTACAGCTGGCGCTGGGTTTTCTACATCAACCTGCCGATCGGCATTCTCGATTTCATCGGCATCTGGTTCTTCCTGCCGGAATCGCCGCGCAACCCGGTCAACAAGCTCGACTGGATCGGCTTCGGCTCGCTGAGCGTCGCGCTCGGCGCGCTGCAGATCATGCTCGATCGCGGCCAGCAGAAGGACTGGTTCAGCTCAGGCGAGGTCATCATCGAGGCGGTGGTCGCGGCTTCCGCGTTCTATCTCTTCATCGTGCACACGTTCACGGCCGACAAGCCGTTCGTGAAGCCTTCGATGTTCCGCGACCGCAATTTTTCCGCCGGCATGCTGTTCATCGTCATCATCGGCCTGACCTATTACGCCTCGATGGCGCTGCAGCCGCCGTACCTGCAAGGACTGATGAATTACCCGGTGGTGTCGTCCGGCATCATCATGGGGCCGCGCGGGGTCGGCACCATGATTTCCATGCTGGTCGTCGGGCGCCTCGTCGGCCGCACCGACATGCGCATCCTGCTGGCGATCGGCCTGACTCTGACCGCGTGGTCGTTCTACGCGATGACCGGCTGGACCCCCGCCGTATCGGCGCAGTCCATCATCATGGTCACCATGGTGCAGGGCTTTGGGCTCGGCTTCTTGTTCGTGCCGCTGAGCGCCGCCACCTTGGCGACCTTGCCGCTGCAGGAGCGCACTGAAGGCGCCGGGCTCTACAGCCTGTTCCGCAATATCGGCTCGAGCATCGGCATCTCGGTGGTCAACGCGCTTCTGATCCGCAACACGCAGATCAATCACGCCGACATCGCCCAGAACGTCACCGCCGTGAACCGCGCGCTGGACAATCCCAACGTCGCGCACTTCTGGAGCCCGTTCACCGCCAGCGGCCGCGCTGCGCTCGACGCCGTGATCACCCAGCAGGCGCAGATCATCGCCTACATGGACGACTACAAGCTCCTGATGATCGCCACGCTCGCGGTGCTGCCGCTGCTGATCGTGTTTCGCAAGCCGAAGGGCGGCGGGGCGACGCAGCCCGTCCACGTCGGCGAGTGATGTCCGCAAAATAAGATTCCGCTCATTCCCACGAAAGCGGGAATCCAGAGCTCGCGGAGAGCTGGGTCCCCGCTTTCGCGGGGACGAGCGGAATGTTCAGGTGAGGCGTTACTCCGCCGCGCCGGCAGTCTCGGCGGCACCTTCGGCCTTCTGCTTGGCTTCGAGGTCTTCACCGGTCGCTTGATCGACGACTTTCATCGACAGCCGCACTTTGCCGCGCTCGTCGAAGCCCAAGAGCTTGACCTTGACCTTGTCGCCTTCCTTGACGACGTCGGTGGTCTTCTGCACGCGGCGCGGCGCCAGCTGGCTGATGTGGACAAGGCCGTCCTTGGCGCCGAAGAAGTTCACGAAGGCGCCGAAGTCCATCACCTTGACAACGGTGCCCTCGTAGATGTGGCCGACTTCCGGCTCTGACGCGATCGACTTGATCCAGTTGATCGCCGCCTTGATGGCCTCGCCCTTGGCGGAGGCGACCTTGACGGTGCCGTCGTCGGAAATGTCGATCTTGGCGCCGGTCTTCTCGACGATCTCGCGGATCACCTTGCCGCCGGAGCCGATCACCTCGCGGATCTTGTCGACCGGGATCGAGAACACCTCGATGCGCGGCGCGTGCTCGCCGAGCTCGGCGCGCGCCGACGTGATCGCCTTGCCCATCTCGCCGAGGATGTGCATGCGGCCGTCCTTGGCCTGGCCGAGCGCGATGCGCATGATCTCTTCGGTGATGCCGGCGATCTTGATGTCCATCTGCAGCGAGGTGACGCCCCGTTCGGTGCCGGCAACCTTGAAGTCCATGTCGCCAAGGTGATCCTCGTCGCCCAGAATGTCGGACAGGACGGCGAAGCGTTCGTCTTCCTTGATCAGGCCCATGGCGATGCCGGCGGTCGGGCGCTTGAGCGGCACGCCGGCGTCCATCAGCGACAGCGAGGTGCCGCAGACCGTCGCCATCGACGACGAGCCGTTCGACTCGGTGATCTCCGACACCACGCGGATGGTGTAGGGAAACTCGTGGTGCGCCGGCAGCACCGGATGGATGGCGCGCCAGGCGAGCTTGCCGTGACCGATCTCGCGGCGGCCGGGTGCGCCGAGACGGCCGGTCTCGCCGACCGAGAACGGCGGGAAGTTATAGTGCAGCAGGAACGTCTCTTTGTAGGTGCCCTGCAGCGCGTCGACGTATTGCTCGTCCTCGCCGGTGCCGAGCGTCGCCACCACCAGGGCCTGGGTCTCGCCGCGGGTGAACAGCGCGGAGCCGTGGGTGCGCGGCAGCACGCCGACCTCGCAGACGATCGGCCGCACGGTCTTGACGTCGCGGCCGTCGATGCGGTGGCCGGTGTCAAGAATGTTCCAACGCACGATCTTGGCTTCGAGCTCCTTGAACACGCCGGAGACCTGAAGCTTCGGATACTTGGGTTTCTCCGCGTCAGCCGGACAGAAATGCGTCATGACGCGCTCTTTGGCGGCGGCGAGCGCCTTGTGGCGGCCCTGCTTGTCGACGATCGCATAGGCGGCGCGCAGATCCTGCTCGACGAGACCGCGCATCTCGGTCTCGATCGCCGCGGTGTCGGGCACCTTGAGCTCGCGCGGTTCCTTGGCGGCCTTTTCGGCGAGCCGGATGATGGCTTCGATCACCGGCTGGAAATGCCGATAGCCGAACATCACGGCGCCGAGCATGATGTCTTCGGACAGCTCCTTGGCTTCCGACTCCACCATCAGCACCGCGTCCTGGGTGCCGGCGACGACGAGATCGAGCGCGCTCTCGGTCATCTCGTCGACCTGCGGATTGAGCACGTATTCGTTGTTGATGAAGCCGACGCGCGCGCCGCCGATCGGTCCCATGAACGGCGCGCCGGACAGCGTCAGCGCCGCCGACGCCGCGACCATCGCCACAATATCGGGATCGTTTTCCAGGTCGTGCGACAGCACGGTGATGATGACTTGGGTGTCGCAGCGCCAACCATCGGCGAACAGCGGACGGATCGGCCGGTCGATCAGGCGGGACGTCAGCGTCTCTTTTTCAGTTGGCCGCGCTTCGCGCTTGAAGTAGCCGCCCGGAATACGGCCGGCGGCGTAGTATTTTTCCTGGTAGTTGACGGTGAGCGGCAGGAAGTCGATGCCTTCCTTGGGCTCTTTGGCGGCCACCACGGTGGCGATCACGGTGGTGTCGCCGTAGGACGCGAACACCGCGCCGTCGGCCTGGCGCGCAAGTCTGCCGGTTTCTAGCGTGAGCTTGCGGCCGCCCCAGTCAAGTTGCACACGATGGATATCGAACATTGCGTTTGTCTCTCATGGTTTTCGGAAGAGGTGCGAAAGCCATAAGCAAGACGGCGAGACACTGTCGGCGCAGCGCAGCGGCTGCGCAGCCTGTCAGCGTCCGGCGATCCTGCCATGGCCTTCGGATCTTCTCTTTGCAGTTACGAACGGGCAACGGGCCCGTTCCACAAATCGGCGGCATTTGCCGCCGGGTGTGACGCGGTCGCCTCATGCGCACCGCGCCGCTCGTTCAACGGCGGATACCCAGCCGTTCAATCAATTCCTTGTATCGCCGCTCATTGGTGCGGTTGAGATAGTCGAGAATTTGCCGTCGCTGCGACACGAGCTTCAAAAGCCCGCGGCGCGAATGGTTGTCCTTCATGTGGGTCTTGAAGTGTTCAGTCAGATTGTTGATCCGCTCCGACAGGAGCGCGACCTGGACTTCGGGCGACCCGGTGTCGCCGGACTTTTGCGCATGTGTCTTGATAAGTTCCGCTTTGCGTGCGGTCGTGATCGACATCGTTATCTAACCTTTCCGCCGGCTCGACCTACGATGCCGGTCAAATTGAACACGCGCTTGGGGACGATTTCGCCGCGGTCGATTTCGGCGATGGCCACGATGGCGCCGCCGCAAGCGACTGCAACAATGCCGCTGAAAATGGCAGCGTCCCGTCCGCGCAATAAGACGGCTTGGCCTCTTTGAAGCCTTGCCGCGTCTGCCGGGCTCACGGCCAGCGCCGGGATGTCGTCCAGCGCGGTCTCGATCGGCAGGAGCACGTCGGCGAGATTTTGCTCGCCGGCGGCGGCTCTATGACACAAAGCCTCCAGCTGTTCCAGCGAAATCATCTCGGCCTCGCCGAACGGGCCGACCCGGTCCCGGCGCAGCGCCGAAACATGACCGAGCGCGCCCAAAGCGCGGCCGAGGTCGCGGGCCAAGGCCCGCACATAGGTGCCTTTGCCGCATTCGGCGGCCAGCACGGCGTGGTCCGGATCGGGGGTTTCGAGCAGGTCCAGCCGGTAAATCTCGACGTTCCGCGCTTTCAGCTCGACGGTTTCGCCGTCGCGCGCCAGGTCGTAGGCGCGCTCGCCGTCGACCTTGATGGCCGAAAAGCGCGGCGGAATCTGCTCGATCGTGCCGGTGAAGCGCGGCAGCAGCGCCCGGATCGCCGCCACATCCGGCCGAACTGCGCTGGTCGCCGCGACGCGGCCTTCGGCGTCGTCGGTGTCGCGCTCCTCGCCCCAGCGGATGGTAAACCGATAGGTCTTGCGGCCGTCGAACACGAACGGCACCGTCTTGGTGGCCTCGCCGAGCGCGATCGGCAGACAGCCCGACGCCAGCGGATCGAGCGTGCCGGCATGACCGACGCGTTTGGCGGCGAACAGGCGCTTGATGACCGCAACCGCATAGGTCGAGGTCATGCCGACCGGCTTGTCGAGCACGATCCAGCCATGCACGTCGCGCTTTTTGGTTTTTTTTGCCGGCTGCCCGCCCAAAGCTTGCTGATGCCGGGCGATGTCGGGCCGTGAAGCCTCATTCATCGTCATTCTCATCTGCAAGATCGCGTTGGACTGCAGGCGTTCGCAAAAGCTTCTCGATCCGTTCCGCTTCGTCGAATCGCTCGTCGAGGCGAAAACGAATCTCAGGTGCAAATTTCAGGTTAACGCGCCGCGCGATCTCGCCGCGCACGTAGCGTTTGTTGCGCTCGAGCGCTTCGAGCACGGCTTCCACGTCGCGGCCGCCGAGCGGCATGATGTAGATGGTCGCTAGCCGCAGATCCGGGCTCATGTGCACTTCCGGCACGGTGATCATGTGCTGCTCGATCACCGGATCGTGGATGCCGCCGCGCGACAGCATGTCGGCGAGCTCGTGCCGAATCAGTTCGCCGACCCGCAGCTGACGCTGCGAGCCGCCTGCCGGCTGATCACGATGTTGTTGACGTGCCATAACGATTCGTTTTCGATCTTAATTCGAAGGTCGTCCGCCAACGCGGACGATCCCATTCCTCGCGATCAGGTGATTACTGGATGCCCCGCGTGCTCGGGACATGACATTCCGAGAGCGGCAGCGCGAGATTTGAACTCACAGCGTCCGCTGCACCGTTTCCACCCGGTAGCATTCGATCGTATCGCCGGCCCGCATGTCCTGATAGTTCTCGAATGCCATGCCGCATTCCTGGCCGGCGAGCACTTCGCGCGCATCGTCCTTGAAGCGCTTGAGCTGCGACAGCTTGCCCTGGTGGACGACGACGTTGTCGCGGATCAGCCGCACGTTGGCGCCGCGCTCGACCACACCGTCGGTGACGCGGCAGCCGGCGACGTTGCCCACTTTGGAGACCTTGAAGATTTCCAGGATGGTGGCGTCGCCGAGCTTGGTCTCGCGCAAGGTCGGCGCCAGCATGCCCGACATCGCCTTCTTCACGTCGTCGACGAGGTTGTAGATGATGTCGTAATAGCGGATCTCGATGCCGCCCTGGTCGGCGGATTCGCGTGCCTCCTTGTGGGCGCGCACGTTGAAGCCGATGATCGCGGCTCCTGACGCTTCGGCGAGCGTCACGTCAGATTCGGTGATGGCGCCGGCGCCCACATAAATGAGCCGGGCGGCCACTTCGTCGGTCGACAATTTTTCCAGCGCGCCGACGATGGCTTCGACCGAGCCCTGGACGTCCGCCTTGATGACGAGCGGGAATTCCTTGCGGCCGGCGGTCTTGAGCTGATTCATCATCTGCTCGAGCGAGCCGCGCATGCCGGTCTGACGCGCCGCCATCTTGTCGCGCTTCTGCCGCTCGCGATAAGCGGTGATCTCGCGGGCGCGGGCTTCGCTGTCGACCACGGCGAGCCGGTCGCCGGCCTCCGGCGTGCCGCCAAAGCCCAGGATTTCCACCGGCATCGACGGACCGGCCGCAACAACCGAATGGCCGGTATCCGACATCAGGGCGCGCACGCGGCCCCAGGCAGCGCCGGCGACGACGATGTCGCCCGGCTTGAGGGTGCCGCGCTGCACCAGCACGGTCGCAACCGGGCCGCGGCCGCGATCGAGGCGCGCCTCGATCACCGTGCCCTCCGCGGCACGGTTCGGATTGGCCTTGAGCTGCAGGATTTCGGCTTGGAGCGCGATCACCTCGAGCAGCTTGTCGAGATTGAGCTTCTCCTTGGCGGAAACGTCGACCTCGAGCACATCACCGCCGAGCGATTCGACCTGGATTTCGTGCTGCAGCAGTTCGGTGCGCACGCGCTCGGGCTTGGCGTCGGCCTTGTCGATTTTGTTGACGGCGACGATGATCGGCACATGCGCGGCCTTGGCGTGCTGAATAGCCTCCACGGTCTGCGGCATGACGCCGTCGTCGGCGGCGACCACCAGCACCACGATGTCGGTGACCTTGGCGCCGCGTGCGCGCATCGCCGTGAAGGCGGCGTGGCCGGGCGTGTCGATGAAGGTGATGCGGCCGCCGGACGGCGACGTCACCTGATAGGCGCCGATGTGCTGGGTGATGCCGCCGGCCTCGCCGGCCGCCACTTCGGTCGAACGAATGGCGTCGAGCAGCGAGGTCTTGCCGTGGTCGACGTGGCCCATGATGGTGACGACCGGCGCGCGCGGCTGCAAATGCTCCGGATCGTCGGCGACGTCGAACATGCCCTCTTCGATGTCCGCTTCGGCGACGCGGCGCACCGTATGGCCGAGTTCTTCGGCGACCAGCTGCGCGGTGTCGGCATCGATCGTGTCGGTGCTCTTGGCCATGTGGCCTTGCTTCATCAGGAGCCGCACCACGTCGACGGAGCGTTCGGCCATGCGGTTCGCCAATTCCTGAATCGTGATGGTCTCCGGGATCGTCACCTCGCGGATGATCTTTTCCTTGGGTTCCAGATCGCGCTGGCCGATCTGGCGCTTGGTGCGGCGCATGAACGCCGCCTTGGAGTGTTCGCGCTCCTCGTCGGCGGAAAGCGCCGTGACAAGGGTCAGCCGGCGCCCACGCTTTTCCGCACCGACGCGCTGCGGCTTCGGTTGCGCGGGGGCCCGCACCGGGGCGCCGCCGGGGCGACGAGTGCGCGGCGCTTCAGACTCCTCTTCGGCCTCGTTGACGCGCGCGCCCTGCTTGCTGATCGTCACCTCGGCGCCGAGCCGCTTCTGCGCCAGCTCGTCAGCCCGCTTCTTGGTTGATTCTTCGCGGGCGTGGCGCTGCTCTTCCTGCGCCTTGCGTGCCGCGGCCTCGGTGCGCTCTTTCTGATCGGCTTCACGCTGCACGCGCAACGCCTCGGCGCGCAACTTCGCGGCTTCGCGCTCCTGAACTTCGACCTGTTCGGCCTTGTCGAGGGCGGAGGCGCGCGCGTCCATCTCGGCCTGGGTCAACGGGCGGAGCACGACACCCGGCTTGGGTGCCATCTCAGTCGTTTTCGGAGGCGTTTCTTCGCGCGCGAGAGGTTTGGTTGTGGGCGCCAGCCGTTTCGCCACCGTAGCGGTGCCGCCATCGGGTTTTTCGGCAGGGCTCGCGGTGCGGCGCTTGACCTTCTCGACCACCACCGCCTTGCTGCGGCCGTGACTGAAACTTTGGCGCACGACGCCCTGCTCGACCCCGCCGCGCTTGAGCGTCAGCGTTTTGGTCGAGGTGACACTGAGCTTTTCACCGGTATTCTTGTTCGTTTCAGTCATACACATCCATGTAAGCGTTCGGTCACTGCGCTGCAGCCGTATCGGCCTTATGGCCACGATCGCCCGCATCGCCGGTCCGAAACCGCCCGAGGCGCCGCAAACGCGACAAACATGTGTCGCTGGCGGGCCCGGCGAGCAGGGCAGCATGTACCACATTTGGGCGGCCCAATGCCAAATCCAATTGCTCCGCCGTCAGGAATTCGATCACCGGCAGCCCTTTTTCGGGCATCCGGCGCCGGGAGACCGCTTCGAGCTTGCGAATGCCGTCGGGCGAACCCTCTGCCGCATGCAAGAGCGCAACCACCTCGCCGTGCTCCAGCGCGGCGGCGACCTTGGCGAACCCGACCGCGACCAGGCCGGCCTTGCCGGCGATCGCCAGCGCATCGAGTGCGGCCCGCAGCAAAAGCGTCTCGGTTTGCGGCACCAGGTCCGCCGGCACCCGCGGGTCGCGCTTGAAGCCGCGTGCGAAGGCGTGGCGCTTCACGGCGGCCTCGACGGTCTGCCGGGTCGCCGTGACCCAGACGCCGCGCCCCGGCAATTTGCCCTTTACGTCAGGGACAACCTCACCATTGGGCCCGATCACAAAGCGGAGCAGCTCCGCGACCGGCCGAACCGTACGGGTGACGACGCACAGCCGTTGCGGCGCGCGCGCATGGGGCCCGGCGTCGAGTTCGACGCCGTGGTCGGCGACTGCCGTGTCCATATGTCGGGCCTCGGCCAGCATGCGCGCGTCCCCACCGGTCAGGCCAGCGCGTCGGCGGCTTCGGCTTCCTCGGCCGGCGGCGGCGCCAGATCGGCTTCGCTGATCCAGCCGGCCTTGAGCCGCGCCTGCATGATGAGACCCTCAGCGTCGTCGCGCGTGAGCTCGAAGCCGTCCAAAATGCCGGCCTGACGCACCGCCTCACCGTCCTTGCGCTCAGTCCAGCCGACCAGATCGTCGGTGGCGCAGCCGGCGAGATCCTCGACGGTCTTGATGTCGTTCTCGCCGAAGCGGACCAGCATCGCGGTGGTGACGCCCGGCACGTCCTTGAGCGCGTCCTCAACGCCGAGCTCTTTGCGCTTGGCATCCTGCTCGGCTTCGAGCTTGGCCAGATGTTCGCGCGCGCGGTTTTGCAGCTCCTGCGCGGTGTCCTCATCGAAGCCTTCGATACTGGCGACCTCCTTCAAATCGACCAGCGCCAAATCCTCGACCGAACTGAAGCCTTCGGAGGCAAGGAGCTGCCCGATCACTTCGTCGACGTTGAGCGCATCGATGAAGATGTGGGTGCGGGTCTCGAATTCCTTCTGCCGGCGCTCGGATTCCTCTTGTTCGGTGAGGATGTCGATATCCTTGCCGGTGAGCTGAGAGGCAAGCCGCACGTTCTGGCCGCGGCGGCCGATGGCGAGCGACAGCTGTTGATCGGGCACGACGACCTCGATGCGATCGCGCTCTTCGTCGATGACCACCTTGCTGACTTCGGCAGGCGCCAGCGCATTGACCACGAAGGTGGCGATTTCGGGCGACCAGGGAATGATGTCGATCTTCTCGCCCTGCAGCTCGTTGACGACAGCCTGCACGCGCGAACCGCGCATGCCGACGCAGGCGCCGACCGGATCGACCGATGAGTCACGCGACACCACGGCGATCTTGGCGCGGGAGCCGGGATCGCGCGCGACGGCCTTGATCTCGACGATCTCGTCGTAGATTTCCGGCACCTCCTGGGCGAACAGCTTGGCCATGAATTCCGGATGGGTGCGCGACAGGAAGATTTGCGGCCCGCGCTGCTCGCGGCGAACGTCGTAGATGTAGGCGCGGATACGGTCGCCGTTGCGGAACTGCTCGCGCGGCAGCATTTCGTCGCGCCGCACCACGGCTTCGCCGCGGCCGAGGTCGACGACGACGTTGCCGTATTCCACTCGCTTGACGATGCCGTTGACGATATCGCCGATGCGATCCTTGAACTCGTCGTATTGGCGGTCGCGCTCGGCCTCGCGCACTTTTTGCACGATCACCTGCTTGGCCGACTGTGCGGCGATGCGGCCGAACGGCAGCGGCGGCAGCGGATCGGCGATGGTGTCGCCGACCTGCGCGGCGGGGTGGCGGTGGCGCGCGTCGTCGAGGCTGATCTGGGTCGCGGGATTTTCGACGGTGTCGGTCACCAGCATGTGGCGCGACAGATGCAGCTCACCGCTCTTGGGATCGATCTCGGCGCGCACTTCGGTTTCGCTGCCGTAGCGCGAGCGCGCCGCCTTGGCGATCGCGTCCTCCATGGCGGCGAGCACGATCTTGCGATCGATCGCCTTTTCGCGCGCCACCGCGTCGGCGATCTGTAACAGTTCGAGTTTGTTGGCGCTTACGGTCGCCATGTCAGTCTCCATCGTGATGAGGCGCGCGCCGGCTCCGGTCCGGCGCGGCATTGCTTGCAGTGTCGCGGTCGTGTCCGTTGCCGCCTTTGCTGCGGCGTTCGTCCTGCTTGCTACGCCGCAGCGACTGGGCGATCAGCGCATCGGTCAGGACGAGCCTTGCTTCGGCCATATCGTCGATGCGCAGCAGAATGTCGGTGGCCTCGGCGTCAGCGGTCGCGCAACGCATGCGCACGCAATCGCCTTCGGTGCCGTTGAGTTCGCCGCGAAAGCGGCGGCGGCCGTCGATCGGAGCCGCCATCTCAATGTGCGCGAGGTGACCCGCATAGCGGTCGAAATCGGAGCGCCGCACCAGCGGCCGGTCGATGCCGGGCGATGAAATCTCCAGGCGGTAGGCGCCCTCGATCGGGTCGGCGGCATCGAACACCGGCGACAGCGCCCGCGACGCCGCCTCGCAATCCTCGATCGTCATGGTGCCGTCCGGCCGCTCGGCCATGAGCTGCACGGTGCAGCCGGCAAACCCCGATACACGCACCCGCACCAGCCGGTAGCCGAGCCCCGCCAGCACGGGTTCGGCGAGCGCGGCGACGCGCGCCGCCCGCCCCGGCTCGATGATGAGCCGCGGTTCCTCGGCAAAGCTCGTAGCGGCACAAGCGACGGCACTATCGTCCATAGGTTCCGGCCGTTCATCTGCAGACTGTCCGGCATGGTCACGTCGGCCGCGAGGTAACAAAAAAGAGCGGGTCCCGGGGGAACCCACTCTCAAAACCGTTCGGATCAGCCGACCGTTATGAGGTATCCATTACGGACAGGGCAAATATAGCGCGTTACATGGCTAAAGCAAGGCCCGCCGCAACTATCGGTCCGGCCGCCGGCCATGGATCTGGCTGGTCTGGCAGACGCCGGGACGGCCAAGCTAGACCCGGCAAAAGACCAGGAAACACGACGCCCGCTCCCGGCGCGCGGCTTTCGTGTGATAGCGCGTCGGCGTGAAATCCGGCCACGGCTTGCGCCAATCGTCCGCGCATTGCGCCGGCCATTCGAATTGCTCGGAACGCAAGAACCGCTGCAACGTCCAGGCCGCATAATCGGCAATGTCGGTGACGAAGCGGAATTCACCGCCGCGGCGCAAGATGCGGCCGAGGCGCGCGATCATGTCGTCTTGAACAAAGCGGCGTTTCCAGTGTCGCCGCTTCGGCCAGGGATCGGGATGGATGAGCTCGATGCGCGTCACCGACGCATCGGGAAGCCACGCGATCAGGTTCACCGCGTCGTCGAAATGCAGGCGGACGTTGACAAGACGGCCGCTCTCGATGGCGGCGAGCGCCTTGCCCATGCCGTTGATAAAAGGTTCGACCCCGATAAAGCCGGTGCCCGGCCGCGCGTGCGCCTGCGCGATCAGCGATTCGCCGCCGCCAAAGCCGATTTCCAGCACCACCTCTGCAACCGGCACCGCAAACAAATCGCGCAGATCAGCCGGCGGCGGACGAGACAAATCGACCGCCATGCGCGGCAACAACGTCTCGAACAGCTGCGCCTGGCGTGGCCGCAGCTTGTGGCCCTTACGGCGCCCGAAAAACGCGCGCGATTGCTGTAAGTCGGGGCTCATGGCCGTCGCGTTGCGCCGCTGCGCCGTCCACGCCGCAGCCAAAATCTGTCAGGACGCGTGAATCACCGAAACGCGCCCCGCAACGGTCCGCGAGAGAACGCGCGATCAGCGGAACGCGCGCTTGAGCGCGTCGGCGAGATCGGTCCGCTCCCAGGAAAAACCGCCGTCCTTGTCGGGCGCCCGGCCGAAATGGCCGTACGCCGCGGTGCGCCGATAGATCGGCTTGCTCAGCTTCAGCGTGCGGCGGATATGGGTCGGCCGCAGCGGAAACAGTTCAGGCAAGAGCTTTTGCAGCTTGGCCTCTTCGACCTTGCCGGTGCCGTGGGTGTCGACGTAGAGCGACATCGGATCGGCAACGCCGATCGCATACGCGATCTGGATGGTGCAGCTGTCGGCAAGGCCGGCCGCCACCACGTTCTTGGCAAGGTAGCGCGCCGCATAGGCGGCGGAGCGGTCGACCTTGGTGGGATCCTTGCCGGAGAACGCACCGCCGCCGTGCGGCGCGTAGCCGCCGTACGTGTCGACGATGATCTTGCGCCCGGTCAGGCCGCAATCGCCGTCGGGGCCGCCGATGACAAAGTTGCCGGTCGGGTTGACCAGAAAGTCGCTCGGCCGGTTCGGCATCCAGCCGTCGGGCAGGGCCGCGGCCACCGTATCGGCGATCATCTCTTTGATCATGCCGGGATTGTATTTCTTGCCGTTGCGGCTCTGCGCATTGTGCTGCGTCGAGACCACGACTTTGGTGCAGCCGACGGGCTTGCCGTCGACGTAACGGACGGTGACCTGACTTTTCGCGTCGGGCTGCAGATCGAACAGCGCGCCGGAGCGGCGCTTCTCCGACAGCACTTTCAGGATCTTGTGCGCAAAATAGATCGGCGCCGGCATGAACGAGCCCTTCTCGTAGACCTCGCTCTCGGTGCAGGCGTAACCGAACATCATGCCCTGGTCGCCGGCGCCTTCCTGCTCGCCGGTTTTTTTCTTTTTGGCATCGACGCCCATGGCGATGTCGGGCGACTGGCCGTGCAGCAGGACTTCGACGTCGGCGCCGTAGTAGGAGAAGCCGTCCTGATCGTAGCCGATGTCCTTGACCACGCCGCGCGCGATGTCGGCGATCATCTCGCGATTGACCACGACCTTGGCGCCATGCTTGCGGAACAGCGGGTCCTGGCCGCGGCCCTCGCCGGCGATGACGATCTTGTTGGTGGTGCACAGCGTCTCGCAGCCGAGCCGGGTGTTCACCTTGCTCTCGTCGGCGATGCCGAGCTTGATGTCGTTCTCGATGAAGGCGTCGAGAATCGCGTCGGAGATCTGGTCGCAGACTTTGTCCGGGTGGCCCTCGGAAACCGACTCGCTGGTGAACAGGTAGTTTGTACGTGCCACGAAACACTCCCCTCGTCGGCGGCGGCGCCGCGCTGATCCGGCACGGTGTTGCCGCGTAGGGCTGCCGCGGTCAAGATGTGGGCGGAAAGTGGGCGCCGGTCTGCGACATCGCCGCGGCGGCAGACCCGCTCAGCGCTTCTCGAGCGTAGCGATCTGTTCCACGAGATCGACGATACGCCGGCGCAGCTTGGCGTCGCTGATCCGCATGAACGCCTTGGTCAGCGCCAAACCGTCCGAGCTCGCGAGAAAGTCCGAAACGTAGGCTGGCGAGGGAGCATCTCCGTCCGCGCGCGAAGTACCCGCCAAATGCGGCGCGCCCTCGAAAAAAAACTCGACCGGCACCTGCAGGATATGGGAGATCTGCTGCAACCGGCTGGCGCCGATCCGGTTGGTGCCTTTTTCGTATTTTTGTACCTGTTGAAAGGTCAGCCCCAAGGCGTCGCCGAGCTTCTCCTGGCTCATGCTCAGCATCATCCGGCGCATACGAACCCGGCTGCCGACATGCTTATCGATAGGATTCGGCGCCTTTTTCGCGACCATCATAACGAACTCCTATGAGACCCCTATTAGCATTAATGGGAACAGAAATCAAAAATAGGGTTGCATGCGTTGTCGCTGCACGCCCGCACTGCGCGCATAGCGAGGCCCGGGCGCGCGGAAGTCTTTGCTTCCGACCGCGTGCTTTTGTTGCGCGAAAGAATTTTAGGTTGAGATGCGTTCAGAGCTTTTTCATGCCGGCCGACATGCGGCGGCGCAGCACGGCAAACAGGGCGATCGCCACAATGACAAACGCCGGCATATCGCCAACGCGGGCATAGAGCGGCCGCCCGATCGGCCGCGGCAGCGGCGCATCGAGCACGCCTTCGCGACCGAGCGGCAGCGCGCTGACGACGCGGCCGACCGGATCGACCACCGCCGATATGCCGGTGTTGGCGGCTCGCACCAGCGGCAGGCCCTGCTCGATGGCCCGCACGCGCGCTTGCTGGAAATGCTGATAAGGACCGGTGCTGATGCCGAACCAGCCGTCATTGGTCACATTGATGATCCAGCCCGGGCGGTCGCCGGTCGTGGCGACTTCGGCCGGGAAAATCGCCTCGTAGCAAATCAAAGGCAGCGCCTGCGGCGCACCCGGTACGGTCAACAGCCGCCGGCGGTCGCCGGCCAGAAAGCCATCCTGTTGCTTGGTCAGCACCTGCAATCCCAGGCGTTCAAACAAGCGCGCGAACGGCAGATATTCGCCGAACGGAACGAGGTGGACCTTGTCGTAAAGCGCCAGAATCGCGCCGTCGTGGTCGAGCACATAGATCGAATTGAAGGCGCGCGGGTGGGCGGGATCGGCAGGTTCGGCAAGCCGCATCGCGCCCGTGATCAGCACGGTCTTGGGCGCCAAGAGCTTGGCAATCTGGGCGAGCGCTTCGGGCTCGCGTGTCAGGAAGAACGGAAACGGCGATTCGGGCCAGATCAGATGCGTGGCCGTGCGCGCGCCGAGCGATTGCGGACCGGACGCACGGTCGGACAGAGCAATGTAGCGGTTCATCACCTGCTGCCGCGCTGCGTAATTGAAGCGGACGTCCTGCTGCAGGTTGGGCTGCATGATGCGCAGATGCACGTTATCGACGAGCCGCGTCGGCGTGCGATGAAGCCGCAGGGTGCCCCACGCGCCGAGGCCGGCGATCACCGCGATGCTGAGCGCCAACGGCAGCCATGGCCGGCGCGTTTCGGCGGGCTCGTCGGCGAGAGTTGCGGGGCTCGCGGCGACGACGACCGCCAGGAAGGTCAGGCCCCAGATGCCGATCAGCGAGGCGCTCTGCGCCAGCGCCAGAGGCGCGGTCAGCGCATAGCCGAAGGCGTTCCACGGAAAGCCGGTCAGCACATGGCCGCGCAACCATTCGGTCGCGGTGAGCGCCACGCCCAGCGCCAGGATGCGCATGGCGCCGCTGGTCCACAGCAGGCGGGCGCCGGCGATGCCAAGTGCAGGGAAGATCGCGAGCGCTGCGGGTAGGCCAATGACCGCGAACGGCATCAGCCAGGCGAAGGTCTGGGCGTCGACCAGAAAGGCATAACCGAGCCAGTACAAGCCGGCGACGAAATAACCGAAGCCGAACCACCAGCCGGTCGCCGCGGCCACCAGCACGCCGCCCCAGCGCCCGGCCGCCGCCCCGTCGATCAGCCAGATCAGCACCGGAAACGTCAAAAACAAGACCGGCCAGGCGTCGAACGGCGCCATGGCGAGCGCCGAAAATGCCCCGGCCGCGAAAGCGGTCAGCCAGCGCCGCCAGCCCCAAGCCAGGACGATCGCATGGATCAGCCGTTTTGCCGTCACGGCGAGCGCGTGGCGTTCGAGGTGGGACGATTGGTTTCGTCACGCGGCGCGGCCGGACGCAGCGGTAGCGCCTTGACATTCTGCGGCACTTCGCGCGACGGCGCGTTGCGCCGGTCCTGGCGGCGATAAATCTTGACGCGCTTGACCCGGCGCGGATCGGCATCGAGCACTTCGGCTTCGAACCCGCCCGGCCCCGGCACCAGCTCGCCGCGCACCGGCACGTGTCCGGCCCTGATGACCAAATAACCGCCGAGCGTGTCGACTTCGCTGCGCGCTTCGCCGAAATCGAACTCGTCGCCGATGACCGCGCGCACGTCGTCGAGGCTGGCGCGGCCCGCCGCCAGGAACGAGCCGTCGCTTTGCCTCGTGATCGCCGGTATCTCGTCGATGTCGTGCTCGTCGGCGATGTCACCGACGATGATCTCGACCAGATCTTCCATCGACACCAGCCCATCGGTGCCGCCGTATTCGTCGATGATCAGTGCCAGATGGATGCGCGTCGCCTGCATCTTGGCCAACAGATCGAGCGCCGGCATGGACGGCGGCGCATACAGAATGTCGCGCACAATCCGGGCGGCGACGAGTGGCGTCGTCAGATCGACATGGCTGAAATCAAGCGCGCTCGCGGGCGGCTGGTCGGCGTGATCGGCATCGGCGGGAACGACACCCGCGCGGGCCGCCATGAAGGTGATCAGATCGCGGATGTGTACCATCCCGGTCGGATCGTCGAGCGTGTCGTTATAGACCACGAGCCGCGAATGGCCCGCGCTCTCGAACACCTTGATGAGCGCCGAGAGCGTGGTGTCCTGCGGCACGGCAACGATGTCGGCGCGCGGGATCATGGCCCGGTCGACGCGATACTCGCGCAGGCCCAGAATATTCTTGAGCATGGCGGCTTCTTCGGGCGAGAAGCCGGATGCCGCCGGCGGCGCGGCGAGGACGAGTTCGAGATCGGCCCGCGTCGACGTTGTCTTCCAGCCGAACAGGATGTGCATGACCCGCGACAGCCAGCCCGGCGCTTCGGCATGGGCAGTGGCCGGCACGACTGCAGGCAGCCCCCGGTGTTCGCTGTCGCTCGGTTCGCTGCGTGTCGGAGCTTCGCTCATCGCTTCTCTGTCATTCGGCGGCGGGTTTGGCGTTTTCGCCGAGCCGGCTTGGCGTGCGGTCGTGTCGGTTGGCGCTTGACGCGGTACGGATCGGGGATGTCGAGGCGCCGCAGAATCGTGCGCTCGAGCTGTTCCATGGTCTCGGCATCGCTGTCGCGCTCATGATCGTAACCGCACAGATGCAGAAATCCGTGCACCGCAAGATGGGCAACATGATGAGCAAACGGTTTGCCGTCCCGTTGCGCCTCGCGCGCCACCGTATCGTAAGCAAGCACGATGTCGCCGAGCAGCGGCGGCGCGCCCGCCGGGACATCGGCCGGGAACGACAACACGTTGGTGGGCGCATCGATGCCGCGCCACTTCCGGTTAAGCACGCGGATAGCCGAATCATCGGTCAGCACGATAGCAAGCTCGGCCCCGCTTGTTGACAGTTCGGCCGCAGCGGCATCGACCGCCCGCCGGAGGAGCAGCCGCAGCGCCCGGTGCTCGTCCCAGGGCGCGGTTTCGACCACCACATCGAGCTTGCATGCCCGGCGCCGCGGCGCGCGCATTCAGGGCCGCTCGCGCTGGCGCGGCGCGGCCTTGTCGTAGGCCTCGACGATGCGGGCGACGAGCTCATGACGGATGACGTCGGCCGACGTGAACGGCACATGGGCGATGCCCTCGACGCCGTCGAGGAGCCGCACCGCTTCCGCCAGCCCCGAGGTCTGGCCTGGCGGCAGATCCACTTGGCTCGGATCGCCGGTGACCACCATGCGGCTGTTCTCGCCAAGCCTCGTCAGCATCATCTTCATTTGCATCGACGTGGTGTTCTGCGCCTCGTCGAGAATCACCGCGGCGTTGGAGAGCGTGCGGCCGCGCATGAAGGCGAGCGGCGCGATCTCGATCTCGGTGGTCTGCAGCGCCCGCTCGACGATACGCGCATCCATCAGGTCGTACAGCGCGTCGAAGATCGGCCGCAGATACGGATCGACTTTTTCACGCATGTCGCCCGGCAAAAAACCGAGGCGCTCGCCGGCTTCGACCGCCGGCCGCGACAGGATGATGCGGTCGACTTCCTTGCGCTCGAACAACTGCACGGCGTGCGCCACCGCGAGCCAGGTCTTGCCGGTCCCGGCGGGCCCGGTGGCAAATACCAGCGCGTGACGCTTGAGCGCCCGCACATAGGCGTCTTGCGCCGCAGTGCGGGCCCGCACGCGGCGTTTGCGCAAGTTGATTTCTTCAAAACTTTCGCGCGCCGCCGACGGATCGAAATCGAACAGCGAGCCCTGCGCCATGGCGAGACGGATGTTGCCCTCGACGTCGCCCTGCACCAGTTCGTCGCCGCGCTTGAGCCGCTCGTAAAGATTTTCCAGGACGCGGCGCGCCTGCTCGCAGACTTCGCGCGGACCTTCCAGCGTGACCTGGTTACCGCGAGAATTGGCGACGACGCCCAAGCGCCGCTCGATCAGCGCGAGATTCTGGCCGTATTGGCCGAACAGCATGGAGGCGAGCCGGTTGTCGTCGAAGCTGAGCACGACCTGCGTCGCATTATCCGGCGCGACGAAAACCGATTCATCCGTTCCGGCGGGACCGCGTGTCGGCAAATTCAGGCTCCTGCGGCGGCGAGCGCCGGCGGATGGGCGCGCGCATCGGCCCCTTCATCGGCGAGTATCCCGAACAACGAATTGCTCGAGACTTCCGTGATCGTCACCGCGGCGATGTCGCCGATCAGAGACGCCGGCGCGTTCACCTGCACCGGCTGCAGATACGGCGAGCGGCCGACCAATTGGCCGTCGTAGCGGCCTGGCTTTTCGAACAGCACATCGACGGTGCGGCCGACGCAGCGGCCGTTGAAAACCTGCTGCGCGGCGTCGATGGCGGCCTGCAGGCGGCGCAGCCGCTCGGACTTCGCATCTTCGTCGACCTGATCCGCCATCGTAGCGCCGGGCGTGCCCGGACGCGGCGAGTATTTGAACGAGAAGGCGCCGGAGAACCCGACCTGTTCGACCAACGCAAGCGTCGCGGCGAAATCCTCCTCCGTCTCGCCCGGAAAGCCGACGATGAAATCCGAGGTGAGCGCTATATCGGGCCGCGCCGCGCGCAAGCGCTCGACGGTGTCGAGATAATCGGCGCGCGTGTGCCGACGGTTCATGGCGGCAAGAACGTTGTCCGAACCCGACTGCACCGGCAGATGCAGTTGCGGCATCAATTTTGGCAGGTCGCGATGCGCCGCGATCAGATCGCCATCCATGTCGCGCGGATGACTGGTCGTGTAGCGCAGCCGTTCGACGCCCCCAATGGCGGCAACACGCTCGAGCAGCCGGGCCAGCGAACAGGCGCGTCCATCCAAATCTTCGCCGTGATAGGCGTTGACGTTCTGGCCGATCAGCGTCACCTCGCGCACGCCGGCCTCCGCCAGCCGCTCGACCTCGGCGAGAATTTTTGCAGCCGGTCGCGATACCTCCACACCGCGCGTATACGGCACGACGCAGAAGGTGCAGAACTTGTCGCAGCCTTCCTGCACGGTGACAAACGCCGATATGCCGCGCCCGCGCACCACCCGCGCGCTCGGCGGCGCCAGGTGATCGAACTTGTCGTCAAGCGGAAACTCGGTGTCGACGGCTTTGCCGTCGCGCTCGGCGCGGGCCAGAAGCTCGGGCAGCCGGTGATAACTCTGCGGCCCGAACACCAGATCGACCGCGGGCGCGCGGCGGATGATCTCCTCGCCTTCAGCCTGCGCGACGCAGCCGGCGACCGCGATCGTCAGACGCCGGCCCTCGGCCGCAGCGGCCTGTTTCAGCCGGCGCACGCGGCCGATCTCGGAGTAAACCTTTTCCGCCGCCTTTTCGCGGATGTGGCAGGTGTTGAGGATGACGAGATCGGCGTCTTCGACGGTATTCGTTTCGACATAGCCACGCGGCGCCAACGTGTCCGCCATACGATGCGAATCGTAGACGTTCATCTGGCAGCCGAACGATTTGACGAAGAGCTTGCGGGGTCTGTCCATGCCGGTGGGGGCCGAGCCTAAGTCTTTCTGTTAGCTCGCAATTTTGCTCAACTGGGCGGTCCTGAAGGCACCCTCTTATCGCCTTTCGGGGTGGAAAGAAATCACCCTAATTCGCCGCCTCTATATGGGCGTCCTTGATCACCTGGCCCCATTTGGCGATCTCCGACTTGATATAGGCGTCGAATTCCTCGGGGCTAGAACTGCTGTTGCTCATGCCGAGCTGGGCAAGGCGCGCCTTGGTGTCGGCCGCGGCGAGCGCCTTGCGGGCGGCGGCGTTGAGCTTTTCCAGGACATCGCGCGGCGTTCGCGAAGGCGCGACAATGCCGAACCAGGTTTCGGCTGCAAAGCCCGGCAGGGTTTCCGCAACCGTCCGCACGTCGGGCGCGATGGCCGCGCGCTGCGCACTGCTGACCGCAATGGCGCGGAGCGTGCCGCCTTTGAGATGGCCAATGACGGCCGACAGGTTGGCAAACATGAGCGGTATCTGCCCGGCAATCGTATCGTTGATCGCCGGCGCTTCACCCCGATAGGCAACGTGCACCATCCGGATGCCGGCGTCGTGCTGAAAAAGCTCGGCGGTCATATGGGGCGTCGTGCCGACCCCGCCGGTGCCAAAATTGATCTTGCCCGGATTGGCCTTGGCCATGGCGATGACGTCGGCGAGCGTGTGCGCGGGGAATGCCGGATTGGCCACCAGCACGAGCGGCGAGGCGCCGGTCAGCGTAACGCCGGCAAAATCCTTGGCCGGATCGAGCGTAACCGTCTTGCGATAAAGGATCGGAGCGACCGCGAACGTGGTCTGGCTACCCATCATGAGCGTGTAGCCATCGGGCGGCGACTTCGCCACGTCGGCCGCGGCGATCATGCCGCTCGCGCCGGTGCGGTTCTCGACTACGACCGATTGACCGAGGCTTTCCGACATTTTCGATGCAAGGATCCGCGCCACGATATCGGTGCCGCCACCGGCGCCGAAGCCGACGAGAAGCTTGATCGGACGGTCCGGGTAGCCTGTCACCTGCGCCCGCAGCGTGCCGGCCCCACAGGTCAGCGCAAGCGCGAATGCCAAAGCGGCGCGCGGTAATCCCCTCTTCATCGCAGCCCCCCTTCGCGATCCACCCGATAGGCCCGGGCTCTTCGTCGTCCGCGATTATTCTAGTGGGTTCGCCGCCGCGGGTCAGCCAAGATCGCGCCGCAGTACCAGCGCCGCCGCGCCGCCCGCATAGTAGCCCTCGCGCCGCCCCACTTCGCGGAAACCCGCGCCCTCATAGAGCCGCCGGGCCGGGGCGTTGTGTTCGTCGACTTCGAGAAAGACGGTGCACGCACCGAGGCCGGCCAAGCTGCGCAAGTGATAATCGAGCAGCGGCCGCGATAGGCCGCGGCCACGTCGGGCCGGCGCGATGGCGATCGAGAGAATCTCGGCCTCGTCCGCGGCCATCCGCGACATGACAAAGCCGACGAGCGCGCGGCCGCTGATGGCGCGATGGGCGAGCACCGCGGGGTCGATCAGCAGCCGATGGACTTCATCCTCATCCCAGCCACGAGCGAACGACTGCGCGTGCAGCTGCGCGATGGCGGCGGCATCGCGCGGGCTCGCCGTGGAGAATGTCGGCGGGCTGCGGGTCAACAGGCGCGAGACGAGATTCATGAGCGGCGCGGCAATTGGGCGGCGTTCTGCGGCTGGGCATCTGGCGCGCGCAAATATTGCGGCTTCGGCGGCGCTTGGCCCTCGGGCAGCACGGCGCCCATCCGCGCCACCCAGACGATGTCGGGCGCATCGCGCGGATCGACGCACAACGGAGTCGGTGCCGCGGCGGGGAGCCGATCGGCGACCGCCTGCGCGGCCGATCCGACAATACGCGACGGCGCTGCCGAAGCCGCCCGCACCGTTTCGCCCAATGCGGCAAGCCGTGGCGCCACCACAATGCGGCCGGCCGCGCCGAAAACTTGCAGATAAACGTGGTCGTGCCGCGCATCGATCGCGGCGACGACCTGAGCCGTGTCGTCGTCCGCGAGATGCGGCGCGGCGTAAGCAGACAAAGTCGAAACACCGACGACCGGCTTACCGGCGGCAAGCCCAATGCCACGCGCCGCCGCGATGCCGACCCGCAAGCCGGTAAAGCTGCCCGGACCGGTCGTGACAACGATGCGATCGATGGCGGTAAAAGCCAGATCGGTGCGCTTCATCAAGTTCGCGAGCAACGGCATCAGCGCTTCGGCATGGCCGCGCACCATCGGCAGGCTCTCGCTCGCCAGCACGCCCGCTTGCTCGGTGTCGAGCACGGCCGCGGAGCACGCCGCCAGAGCCGTATCGATGGCGAGCAGGCGCATGGGGTTGATCGCCGTCTCGGCCGCGGCGCCTCACATGGCGCCGGCCGCGGTTGAGCCTGACCTCACGAGAATACGCGCATGCCCCCGCCGCGGCGCGTCACCGCATTAGACGGGCCGCACCTCGGTGACTTCGGGTACGTAATGCCGCAGCAGATTCTGAATGCCGTGCCGCAGCGTCGCCGTCGACGATGGGCAGCCCGAGCAGGCGCCCTTCATGTTCAGATAGACGACGCCGTCCTTGAAGCCGCGGAAGGTGATGTCGCCGCCGTCATTGGCGACCGCGGGCCGTACCCGCGTTTCGATCAGATCCTTGATGGTGGCGACGGTCTCGGCATCGGTCGCCTCGAAGAACTCGCCGCCGTCGCTCGGCTCGGCCTCGCCGCGCGCCAGCAGCGGCTCGCCGGACATGAAGTGCTCCATGATGGCGCCGAGGATCATCGGCTTGAGCTGCTGCCACTCGCCGTCGCCCTTGGTCACGGCAATGAAATCGGAGCCGAAGAACACGCCGCTGATGCCCGAAATGCCGAACAGCCGCTCGGCAAGCGGCGACTGCCCCGCCTGTTCCGGATCGCGCAGGTCGAGCGTGCCGTTTTCCAGAACCGGACGGCCGGGCAGGAATTTGAGGGTCGCCGGATTCGGTGTCGCTTCGGTTTGGATGAACATTTGCCTGTTTCCCGAACAAAGCGCGGCGACCGGGTCGCTTCGGCCGGCGCTGGCCATGCTCCATAAATGGCGCTTTTACGCCGAAGCCGCAAGCGGCGGCGCGGTCACTGCGCCAGGCGGGCAATCGCCCGGGTCGGCCCGCCGTCGCAGCCCACGATATTGATCGGAAGGAACATGATCTCGGCCCGATTGCCGGCGAGCGGGGTCAGCTTGGTCACGTGCTCGGCGATCAGCACCCCGTTGCTCAGCAGCGTGTTGTGGACCGGGAAGTCGTAATCCTTGCTGCGGTAGTGCGCCTCC
This sequence comes from Xanthobacteraceae bacterium, assembly GCA_035651875.1. GTDB lineage: Bacteria > Pseudomonadota > Alphaproteobacteria > Rhizobiales > Xanthobacteraceae > BOG-931. Next base: position 58,596 of record DASRET010000038.1, on the reverse strand, counting down.
TGGTCCGGGGTGGCGTTGTCCATGCCGACGAGCTTGGCGCCTCGCGCCACCAGCCAGTCGGCGGCTTCACCGGTGAGGAACGGATGTTCCTGATAGCGCTCGGTCTTCATGTGGCGCCACCAGCCAGTGTCGATCAGCACGATGTCGCCGGGCTGCATACGCGGGCTGGCGCGCTCCAGTTCGGCGACGCTGATGGCGCCGCGATCGCCGGCATCGATGTGCCAGATCACGCCCGGACCGTAGAAGCGCTCGAGCGGCACCTGGTCCATGGCCGGCGCGCCGTTGATCCAATGATACGGCGCATCGAGGTGGGTGCCGTAGTGCACCACCATCTGGATTTCGGTGACGTTGGAGTTGCTCGGCGGCTTGGTCGAAAACTTGCGGAACGTGGGCTGCGGAAAATGTGAGATGCGCGACAGGGTCTCGGTCAGTGGATGCGAAAGGTCCATCCATGGCCCGCTGCCTGAGCCGATGCGCGGCGCCGGCATGTCGCGCCAGCCGTTCCAGCTATAGGTCTTTTTCGGGGCTGGCTCGCACATGGTCGGACTCCCTCTTGCTCCCTCTTGGCGGCAGATCAGCGCTGCACGAAGCCGACAATATCCTTCACCGCTTTCATTGTCTCATGCGCCAGCTGTTGCGCGCGGGCGGAGCCTTCGGCCAGGACCGCATCGATGCTGAGCGGATCGCGTAAGAGCCGCTGCATCTCGGCGCCGATCGGGCCGAGCTTGGCGACCGCAATATCGACCAAGGCCGTCTTGAAGGTGGAGAATTGCGCATTGCCGTATTGCGCCAGCACCGCGGCGCGGCTGGTGTCGGCGAGCGCCGCATAGATGCCCACCAGATTGTCAGCCTCCGGGCGATGCTCGAGACCTTTCACTTCCGTCGGCAGTGCATCCGGGTCGGTCTTGGCCTTGCGGATTTTTTGCGCAATCGCGTCGGCATCGTCGGTCAGATTGATACGCGAAAAATCCGACGGGTCGGACTTCGACATTTTCTTGTTGCCGTCGCGCAGCGACATCACCCGCGTCGCCTCACCGGTGATGATCGGCTCCGGCAGCGGGAAGAACGCGTCGCCAAAACCCTTGTCGCGGATCGAGCCGGAAAAATCGTTATTGAATTTCTGCGCGATGTCGCGCGACAGCTCGAGGTGCTGCTTCTGGTCTTCGCCGACCGGCACATGGGTGGCGCGGTAGACCAGAATGTCGGCCGCCATCAGGGTCGGATAGGCGTAAAGGCCGACCGACACATTCTCGCGATCCTTGCCGGCCTTCTCCTTGAATTGCGTCATGCGGTTGAGCCAGCCGAGGCGGGCGACGCAATTGAATACCCAGGCAAGCTCGGCGTGCTCGGCCACCTGGCTCTGATTGAAGATGATGTGTTGCTTCGGATCGATGCCGCAGGCGATGTAGGTGGCGGCCACTTCGCGAATGGCGCGCGGCAATTCGGCGGGATCCTGCCACACCGTGATGGCGTGCAGATCGACCACGCAATAAATGCAATCGTAGCGATCCTGCAGCTCGACGAAGCGCTTGATCGCGCCGAGGTAATTGCCGAGGTGCAGGTTGCCGGACGGCTGCACGCCGGAAAAAACCCGTTCCTGAAAGGCCATGCCGAAACTCCGCGAAAGCGAGCGTCCCATGCCACGGCGGCGCCTTGCCCTGCAAGGGCCGGCCGCTATAGTGCGCGCCCGCCGCGCCTGCCCCTGACCTTTTGAGATTCCAATGCCTTCAGCCCGTTACGACGTCCTCGGCATCGGCAATGCGATCGTCGACGTGATCGCCCGCGCCGAGGAGGATTTTTTGCTCCGCCACGAGATGCGCAAAGGCACCATGGCGCTGATCGACGAGGCGCGCGCCCAGGCGATCTACGACGCCATGGGGCCGGCCGTGGAAACGTCCGGCGGCTCGGCGGCGAATACCACGGTCGGCCTCGCCTCGCTCGGCGCCCGTGCCGCCTTCGTCGGCAAGATCAAGGACGACGTGCTCGGCCGCGCCTTTGCGCACGATATCCGCGCCGCCGGCGTGGCGTTCGACGCGACGCCGGCCACCGCCGGCGCCTCGACCGGCCGTTGCTATGTGCTGGTGACGCCGGATGGCGAGCGCACCATGAACACGTTTTTAGGCGCCGCGCAGGATTTGCATCCGAATGACCTCGATGCGGAGACGATCGGGGCGAGCGCCGTCATCTATCTCGAAGGCTATTTGTGGGATCCGAAAAATGCCAAGGACGCGTTCCTCAAAGCCGCGAAGATCGCCCACGATGCCGGACGCACGGTGGCGCTGAGCCTGTCGGATGCGTTCTGTGTCGACCGCTGGCGCGACGAATTTTTGCAGCTGATGCGCTCGCGCACGGTCGATCTGATTTTCGCCAACGAAGCCGAGCTGCGCAGCCTGTATCAGAGCTCCGATTTCGACGCCGCGGTGCGGGCGCTACGCGCCGACATTGACGTCGCCGTGGTGACGCGCAGCGAGAAGGGCTGCCTGGTGGTGGGCCCCGAGGGCACCGAAGCCGTGCCGGCCTTCCCGGTCGGCCGCGTGGTGGACACGACCGGTGCCGGCGACCTGTTCGCCGCCGGCTTTCTGTCGGGCCTCGCCCGCGGCGCCGACGACCGCACCTGCGGCCGCCTCGGCGCGCTCGCCGCCGCCGAGGTGATTGGGCACCTCGGCGCGCGGCCGGAAACCTCGCTCAAGGCTTTGGCGCGCGAGAACGGATTGGCGGACTGACCCACCCTACATTTTTGTGACGCGCGCGTGCAGCAGCGCGCTGCGGCCGGCGCGGACTTCCTTGAGGCAGCGCGCGATGGCGGCCGCCACGTCGGCCGGATCGCTCACCTCCTCGCCATAGGCGCCGAACGCTTCGGCGACTTTTGTGAACGTCACCTTCGGCGCAAGGTTGGCCTCGAACGAGCTCGTCTCTTTGGCCTGGCCTTCCGGAAACACCCGCAAGGTCGACTGCTTCACCGCGTTCCAGCCGGTGTTGTCCATGACGATCGAGAAGATCGGCAGCTTGTATTGCTGCGAGACGGCGAACACCGAGCTCGGATTGCCGAAGTAAAAACCGCCATCGCCGGAGATTTGCACCATCAGGCGGTCGGGCGCGGCGAGCTTGGCGCCGAGCGCCATGCCGCCGGACCAGCCGAGGCCGCCGCCGCCGGAGCGCATCGTGGTGTTGGGGCGCCGCCGCGGAATCTGCATCAGCACCGCGCCCGCATTGGTGACGCCCTCGTTGAAGATGATGGCGTCGTCGTCCAGCACCTTGCCGAGCTCGGCCATCAGGTAGTGCGGATTGATGGCGCCCGGCTTGCCGTGCTCGGCAGCGAGCTTGGCGGCGCGGGCGAGGCGCTCGTCGCGCAAGGCTTTGATGCGCTCGAGCCGCGCCGCGGCCGCGGCCTTGAACTTCGGCGTCGCCTTGGCTTTCAGCTCATCGAGCAGTTGCTCGAGAATGCGGCCGGAATCGCCCTGCATGCGCAGATTGCCCGGGAACGTCCACATCGGCGAGCCGGGCTTGAGCGTGTCGATGTCGATATGCGCCCAGAACGATTTCTCGCCTGTCTGCGTGTCGCTCGGAAACCACGGCACGTCGACGTCGACCAGAATGCCGACATCGGCCTGCGGCACCGCCTTGTCGGCGGCGAAGCCGACGAAGCATGGCGAGGCGTGGGAGATGTTGTTGGTCATGTTGGCTTCGTAAATCGCGATGCCGGCGAATTGCGCCAGCGCGTCGATCATCTCCGACGCCCGCTCGTTGCGCCCCGCATAGCCGGCGATCAGGATCGGGTTTTCGGCCGTTAACAGCCGCTCGGCGAGCACCGCCACCAGTTTTGGATCGGCGCCGCCGCCAGAGGTGGCGGCGAACTCATCGGCCGCATAGCGGCGGATCTGGTCGGCGCTCCATGGCTGGGTCAGCGTCTCGCGCTGCATCATCAGATAGACCGGCCCGCGCGGCTCGCTCTGCATGATCGAATAGGCGCGCCGCAGCGCTTCCTTGACCACGACGCCGGACGGCAGCGTCCACTCCCATTTCAGATACGGCCGCACCAGGCTCGCCTGGTCGAACGGCTCCTGGACGAAGTGCACATAGGTGTCGCGCGAGCCGACAAGCTCGTCGTTCGCCGTATAGGGCGCCTTGCCGGCCATCAGCAGCACCGGCAGGCGGCTCCGATAGGCGTTGTGCATGGCGTTGGCAGTGTTGGCGGTGCCGACGTCGACATGCACCAGCACGCCCTGGCCGCGTCCGGTGACGAACGCGTAGCCCTCGGCCATATGGGCGGCGGTATTTTCATGCGGGCAGTGCAGTACGCCCGGCACCGGCTCGCCACGCTTCTTACGATGCGCCATTTCTTCGATGATCGGCGCATGGTCGGTGCCGAAATTGCAGAACAGATACTCGACGCCGAGTTCGGTGAGGCCTTCGAGGAAGTAGTAGGCGGAGGCGAACTCGGGAGCGTTGGTCTTGCGGGCGGCGGCTGCGTCCATGGGGGATACTCGTGGCTAGGAGGACAGTTCTCGGAGTTGTCTTAACTCCGTCATGGCGAGGAGCGAAACGGCGAAGCAATCCAGAACGCGGCGCAGACCGGTTTGCTTCGCTCCGCTCGCAATGGCGGATTAGGCGACCTTGCGCTGCACCGCCAAGCCGTCGAGATGCGCCAGCACCTCTTCGATGTGCATGACGTCGGCGTATTTGTGGTGCAGGTCGAACAGGTTGACCTTGTGGCTCATCGGCGAGCGGTCGTAGGTGCATTCCTCGACCAGCACGTTGTGGAAGCCGTACGAGTAGGCATCGACCGTCGAGGCGCGCACACAGCCTGACGTGCTCTCGCCGCAGATGATCAGCGAATTGATGCGCTGCTTCTGCAGGTGCGCGATCAGCGGCGTGCCGAAGAAGCCCGAAGCGCGCTCCTTGTAGATGACGAGCTCGCCGGACTGCGGTGCCAGCTCGGCCTTGATGTCGTAGATGTCGTCGCGCTGGCGTCCCATGGTGCGGTTGGTCGATTGCACGCCGCCGGTGTCGACGTGGCGCGTGGTGTAGATGACCGGCACGCCGGCGCGCCGCGCAGCGGCGAACAGTTTTTGGGTCGGCGGCAGTGCCTTCCAGGCGTATTCGCCGCAGGAGCCGGAGAATTCGCGGTCGACCTCGCGCACCGACCGGGACCCGCCCTGATAGGCCTTGTTGTAGAGGTCGATGGCGAGCACGGCCGGATTGTCGCCCACATAGGTCTTGCGCCGGTAGGCCTGGTAGATCTCGATCGTGTCGGCGTCGATCAGGTCCTTCCAGCAATGATCTTCGAAGTCGCGCGCCATCGTTCTCGGCTCCTGCCTGGGTTGGGTCACCATACCATCGCTCGGCATGGCGCGCGAGACGAGGCCCGGCAAAAATGCATGGCATTATTCCAGCAACGTGAAAAGCGCCGGGCGGACCGCGCTCCTCGCTGGGGACCGCCGATCGGTCACTCCATCCGCACGTTCTTCGAGAAATCGTAATCGGCGGCGTAATCGCATTGGTAAACCTGCACGCGCCGGCGCTTGTCGTATGCGCCGCCGAAAACCCGAGTGAGAAAGTCGCGCTGGAGCGCCCAGGCCGCTTCCGCGGCTTCGCGGCGATAACGGCCCGGCATGGTGTCGTTGAGCCAGCCATGCGGCGCGCCGGCGAACACGCTGATGGTATAGCTCTTGTCGTGGCGCTCCAGGCTGTCGCGGAAACGCCGGACGTCATTGAGTGGGATCAGGTGATCGGCCTCGCCGAAAATGCCGAGCACCGGACATTCGAGCCGCGCCAGCATGTCGTCGAGCGGCTTCATGTAACGATCGTTCGGCACCCACTCGCGCGCATTCGCCGCGCCGTACCAGACCAAAGCCGCGGCGATGCTGTTGCGCTCGGCGGCAAACACCAGCGGATGACGGCCGGTCTGGCAGACGCCCATCACGGCGATTTTTCCGGCGTCAACCTGCGGCAGCGTGGTGAGTTCCGCGACGGCGCTCGCCAGGTAGTCGATCGATTCGGCGTCCTTGAGCGCATAGCCGACGTCACCGCGGTGCAGCGCGTCCTGGTCCGGATGCTTGTGAAAAAAATCCGGCGCCAGGCAGACAAACCCCTCCCGCGCAAAGCGCTCGGCGAGATCGCGGGTGTGCTTCACCAACCCGTAGCGCTCATGCATCAACACGACGGCGCCGCTTTTGCCGCCGCCCGCCGGCGCAGCGAGGAATGCCGGCAACCCGCCGGCACACACCAAATCTCTGGTTTCGATGTCACGCGCGATTGTCACGACTTTTTTCCTTTCCTCCGCCCCGCCACTGACGTCCAACGGCGGCCGCGATGCTAGTGCGGGCGAAGTTCCATTGCCAAGATTGAAAAAGTTCCAGCAGCAGGTTGAAATAAGTGGGGATTTCTCCTGTCAGTCTGTTCATCCCCGAACTCTTGCCACAATGACCCGGCATTCTCGCCCGCGATTGAGGGAAGAGGGACTACTCAATGAAATGGCGGACACTGCTCGCCGGCGCTTTCGCGTCGGCGTTACTGATCGTTGCGGCCTCGTCAATGGCCAAAGCCGACATGCGGATCGTCGGCGATCCGGGGGGCGAAGTTTCCTCGTACATCCATAAGTACGAGCAGATCCGCGCCGCCGGAGAGCACGTTGTCATCGACGGTCCGTGCCTCTCTGCATGCACGCTGGTCACCGGTCTGGTCCCGCACGACCACATCTGCGTGACGCAGCGGGCGGTGCTCGGCTTCCATGCCGCGTCCTACTACGACGACGTGTCGCGGTCCCTGGTGCCGACGCGCCGCGGCAGCCGGCTGGTGATGAGCTACTACCCGCCGGCAATCAAGCGCTGGATCGACCGGCACGGCGGCCTGACGCCGCACCTGATCAGGCTGCGCGGCCACGAGCTCGCCTCGCTCTACAACAGCTGCCAGTGACGCTGCTGCGGGCCTGAGCTGAGAGCGAATCGACGGCCGCCGGAGCGGGTCCTGCGGCCGATTCGCGTGTTGTCGTTTGTTCTGATCGGGCCTATCTAGGGCCCATGGTCGAGACGACTACAGCGCGAGCAACGTCCCGGCCGCTTCTGGCGGCCGGCGCCGCTATCTGTTTGCTCGCCGGCACGATCGTCCTTTGGGCCCATTACGGCACCGCGGTGTTCTTCGAGACCATCCGGGCCGGCTTCATGGCGTGCTTCGGTTGAAATGAGCGAAGCCACAGACACGAAGAGTCCGCGAATCGTCCTTCTGCTGGGCGCGTTTCTAGCCGGCCTCGCGGTATTTCTGGTCGCAATTCTCGTGGTCAGCGGACTGTCGCCGACACCGGGCCGCGGCACCGCCACCGTCGGCGGACCGTTCAGCCTCGTCGACCAAAACGGCCAGCCGTTCACCGATCAGGACATGAAGGGCAGGCCGTATCTCGTGTTCTTCGGCTACACCCACTGCCCGGATATCTGCCCGACCACTTTGTTCGATATGTCGCAGCTGATACGCAAGCTTGGGCCCGATGCCGACCGCATCGGCGCGTTGTTCATCACCATCGATCCGGACCGGGACACGTCTGCGGTACTCAAGGACTATTTGGCGAGCTTCGACCCGCACCTGCGCGGCCTGACCGGCGCACAACCGGCTATCGACCAGGCGCTCAAGGACTACCGGGTCTATGCCAAAAAGGTCCCGCTACAGGGCGGCGAATACACGATGGACCATACCGCTCTTGTCTATCTGATGGACAAGGACGGTCATTTCATCGCGCCGTTCAACATGCAGCGGACCGCGGACGCTGAGGCCGCCGAATTGCGGCGCTATTTTTGACCTAGCACAATCCAAACGTATCGCGGGGCAATCCGAAGGTGTGTCCGCTAAGCAACACAGCGGCATTTACTGCGTTTTACCCCTGCCCACAGGTGCAGCATATACCTCTGGTCGAACTCGAAATGCTCTGCTAAGGAGAATCAACAAAGGAGTGCTAAGAATGGGTGGCAAACGGGCTAACAACATCGACGTGGCGGTCGGTCACCGCATCCGGCTGTTTCGTCTCAACGCCGGGTTGTCGCAGACCGAGCTCGCCGATCAGATCGGCGTCACCTTCCAGCAGGTGCAGAAATACGAGAAGGGCGTCAACCGCGTCGGCGCGGGCCGGCTGACCCAAATCGCTACTGCCTTGAACGTACCGATCACAGCTTTTTTCGAGGGCATGACCAGCGGCTCGAAGAGCCGGTCGGAGGCCGACTCGCTCGCCGAACTGATGACGGCGCCGCGGGCATTCAAGCTGCTCGATGCATTTTCTGAGATCAGCGACCCGGCGCTGCAGACCGCGATTTTGTCGCTCGTTCAGTCGATCAGCGCCCGGCGTTCCGGCACGCACAAATAAATCACTAGCGCCCGCGTTCTCGTTCATCGCCGAGCCACGTCGCTTCCGCCGTTGAATGACGGCGGTTGCTGGCTGTTGGCTTCGTCGCAGCGCTCGCGCTGAGCGGCGACTTGTATGAACGGACCCTCGGCCCGGCGCATCGCCTCGACTTTTTGCCATGCGCCCGCTAAGCGGGCGTGACGGCGCGCGAAACCAAATCGCCGCCGGAATCATGGTCTATGGCGAGCTCTATGGCAGGGTATCGACAATCGCGTCGATCGCGCGGCGTACTGGCGGCGACAGTCGCCGGCTCGCTGTGTGTGTTGTTCGCGGCGGCCGCCGCATTCTCCGTGTCGGCCGCCGAGAACGGCGCCACGGCGCAGCACAAGGTTGTGGTGCCCGGTTTTTGGGATCCGCGCCGCCGTCCGGAACGGCCCGATCTGTCCCGCCTGCAGAGCATTCGCTTTCTCACCGACCTCGATTATCCGCCGTTCGACTATGCGGGGCCGGACGGCAATCCGGCCGGCTTCAACGTCGATCTCGCACGCCTTGTCTGCGACGAGATCAAAGTCTCTTGCACGATCCAGGCCCGGCCGTTTCAGACCTTGCTCGATGCGCTCACTGCCAATCAGGGCGACGCGGTCATTGCCTCGATGGCGGCCAATGCCGAAACGCGCAAGCGGGCCGATTTCACCGATCCCTATTACCGCACGCCGGCGCGTTTCGTGGCGCGCGCCGACAGTCAGCTCGAGGACGTGCTCCCGGAACTCGTGGCCGGCAAGAAGATCGCGGTCGTCGCCGGCACCGCGCACGAGGCTTACCTCAAGCAGATGTTCACGCAGGCCGACGTGCGCTCCTATCCGAACGCCGCGGCGGCGCGAGCGGCCTTGAAGAGCAAAGAGGTCGAGCTGTTGTTCGGCGACGGCATGGCGCTGTCGTTCTGGCTCAACGGCACCGACTCGGCCGGCTGTTGCGCGTTCCGCGGCGGTCCGTTCCTCGACAGCCGCTTTTTCGGCGAAGGCGTCGGCATCGCGGTCAAGCGCGGCAACGACGTGCTGCGTCAGGCGCTCAATTGGGCGCTGTTCCGGCAATGGGAAAAGGGCAGCTTCACCGATCTGTGGCTGCGCTATTTCCCGATCAGCCCGTTTTGAGGGGCGGCTCGGCCGTTATTTGACGCCGCACGCCTCGCTTCCTAGTGTCCGCGCGCCTAAAGAGATCACCATGCCGGCGGCCACCATCGAGTTCTCCGCGAGCCTGCGCGCATTGGCCGAGTCATCGAACGCCTGGCCGTTCGAGGAAGCGCGCAAGATCGTCGCGCGCCTGAAGCGCGCGCCGAAGGACGAGGTCATCTTCGAGACCGGCTACGGGCCGTCCGGGCTGCCGCATATCGGCACCTTCGGCGAGGTGGCGCGCACCTCCATGGTGCGCCACGCCTTTCGTGTGCTCACCGAAGACAAGATCAAGACGCGGCTGATCGCGTTCTCCGACGATCTCGATGGCCTGCGCAAAGTGCCAGACAACATCCCCAACAAGGAGATGGTGGCGCAGCATCTCGGCAAGCCGCTGTCGCGGATCCCCGATCCATTCGGCACGCACGACAGCTTCGCCGCCCACAACAACGCGCGGCTGCGCAGCTTCCTCGATCAGTTCGGCTTCGATTACGAGTTCCTGTCGGCGACCGCCTGTTACACATCCGACCGCTTCGATGCGGCTTTGCGCAAAGTGCTCGAACACTTCGATGCGGTGATGGCGGTGATGCTGCCGTCGCTGCGCGAGGAGCGGGCGCAGACCTATTCGCCGTTTCTGCCGATCTCGCCGACGACCGGCATCGTGCTGCAGGTGCCGGTAGTCGCGCACGACGCCGCGGCCGGCACCATCACCTACGAGGATCCCGACAGCGGCGAGCGGGTGACGACGCCGGTGACCGGCGGCCGCTGCAAGCTGCAATGGAAGCCGGACTGGGCCATGCGCTGGCTGGCGCTCGGCGTCGACTACGAGATGGCCGGCAAGGACTTGATCGACTCGGTGAAGCTGTCGGCGAAAATCTGCCGCACGCTCGGCGGCACGCCGCCGGAGGGGTTTAACTACGAGCTTTTTCTCGACGAGAACGGTCAGAAGATTTCCAAGAGCAAGGGCAACGGACTCACCATCGACGAGTGGCTGCGCTATGCCAGCCCCGAGAGCCTGTCGCTGTTCATGTATCGCGAGCCGAAAGCCGCCAAGCGGCTCTATTTCGACGTCATCCCGCGGCACGTCGACGAGTATCAGCAACTGCTCGACGGTTACGCGCGGCAAGGCGAGCGCGATCGCCTGGCCAACCCGGTCTGGCACATCCACGCCGGCTCACCGCCCAAAGCCGACAACCCGATATCGTTCGCCATGCTGCTGTCGCTCGTCACCGCATCGAACGCGGAGAACGCCGACACGCTATGGGGCTTCATCGGCCGCTACCGGCAGGGCGTCACGAAAGACACCCATCCGCATCTCGCCAAGCTGGTCGAGTATGCGATCCATTATTTCCACGATTTCGTGCTGCCGGCGAAGAACTATCGCGAGCCGGGCGCCGCCGAGCGCGCCGCGCTTGGCGATTTGCGCGACGCGCTGTCGCAGTTGAATGCTGATGCGCCGCCCGAGACCGTCCAGAACGTCGTTTACGAGGTCGGCCGCCGCGAGCCGTTCCTGGACCACAACAAGAAGGCCAAGGACGGCAAGCCCGGCGTTTCGCTCGACTGGTTCAACATGCTCTATCAGGTGCTGCTCGGCCAGGAGAAAGGTCCGCGTTTCGGCTCGTTCGTCGCCGCCTACGGCCTGCAGAACACGATCGACATGATCGACGGCGCGCTGGCGAGGTCGGCGTGAATAAACAATCGGCATCGCAGTCCATCACGTTCGTCCCGCATCGTTGAATGACCCTTTCCATCTTTGCCCTGCTCGGGCTCGCCGTCATCGTCAGCTCGTTCATCTCCGGCGTGTTCGGCATGGCCGGCGGCATGATCCTGCTCGGCGTGCTGTTGCACTATTTCGACGTTCCCGCGGCGATGATCCTGTTCTCGATCATCCAGTTCTTCGCCAATGGCTGGCGTGCCCTGCAGTGGCGCGCTTATGTGCGCTGGCCGATCTTCGGCTGGTACGTGGCCGGTGCCGCGCTCGCTTTCGCCGCCATGTACAGCATCAGGTTCGTGCCGAACAAAATGATGGTCTTTCTGAGCCTCGGCCTGATGCCGTTTGTCATCGAGGCGCTGCCGCGCTCCATGCGGCCCAACATCGAATGGCGCGGCGTGCCGTTCATAACCGGAATTCTGACCACCATCGTGCAGGTGCTGGCCGGGATCGGCGGGCTGTTCCTCGATATCTTCTTTCAGAAGAGCATGCTCGATCGCAAGACCACGAACGCCACCAAGGCCACTGTGCAATCGCTCAGCCATGTGGTGCGGATCGTTTATTTCGGCACGGTTTCGGGCGTCAGTCAGGTGCCGAAATGGGCGATCCCGCCCGCGATCCTGCTCGCCATCGCGGCCACCTCGCTGGCGCCGCTCGTGATCGAGCGCATGACCGATCACGGCTTTCGGCAATGGACCCGCGTCATCATTTTTACGGTCAGCGTGATTTATCTGTTCCGCGGCGCCATGCTGTGGTGGCACGCCTGACGGCGCGCCGAACGCGGCCGCGCCGTGCCGTGGCGCGGCGTTTACTGGCTCGCCCAGACGATGCGGGCCATCCACAGCACATCGGCGGCCGATAGCGTGCGGTCCGCATGCTGGGCGTTGAGCGATTTCAGCTCGACGGTTTTGGTGGTGCGACGCCTGAGTTCTTTCGCCATCACCTCGCCGGCTCGGGTGCGGACCACGACACGATCGCCGCGGCGGATCGGCGCCGACGGCGAGACGACAATAACATCGCCGTCGCGGTAGGCGGGCTCCATCGACTGCCCTGAGATTTCGAGCGCGTAGGCGTGCTCGTCATTGACCGCCGGAAACGCGAACTCGTCCCAGCCCGCACCGGACGGAAAGCCGCCGTCGTCGAAATAGCCGCCAGCCCCCGCCTGGGCGAAGCCGATCAGCGGCACCGCGCGTGCGGCGGCACCGGTCTGTTCGATCAGGCCGACAAAGACGTCGAACGGCGTGCTGGTCGCTGCCAGCGCTTTGGCGATCGATTCGGTCGAGGGCCAGCGTGTGCGACCCTCCGGCGTGATTCGCTTGGATTTATTGAACGTCGTCGGGTCGAGGCCCGCGCGCCGCGCCAGCCCTGAGGGCGAAAGGCCGGCGCGGGCCGCCAAACGGTCGATTGCCGACCAGACCTGTGCGTGTGTGAGCATCCGCTAGCTTCTCTCGGCCGGGAGCCGCGTGGTGGCGACCGCGTGAACTTTCTCCCTCATGATAGGAATTTATTACCTCTATGCTCAAGCCCTAATCGACATCTGCGCTCGGCTTGGCTCGCGCCTTGATGACCGGCATAGGGCGCCGATATAGGCTCGGCCGGATCGAGGCAATGCGGGTGACGACGATCTACAAAATTTGCGAACGGGGGGCATGGCAAGCCGCCGAAGCGGAGCGGGCGTTCGGCGGATCGGCCGACGACGCGCGCGATGGCTTTATCCATTTTTCCACCGCGGATCAGCTCGCCGAGACGGCAGCCAAACACTTTGCCGGACAGCCAGACCTGATTTTGGTCGCGGTCGATGCCGAGCGATTGGGAGCGCAACTCAAATGGGAACCCTCGCGCGGCGGCGCGCTGTTTCCGCACCTCTACGGACCCCTGCCGCTCGACGCGGTACGCTGGGTGCGGCCGCTGCCGGATGAGGTCGACGGCCATCGTCCGCCGCCGGAGCTCGAGCCGGAGCCGCAACCGTGATCGGGCTGTTCGATCGCCTCAGCCGGCCGCTGTTGCATGCGCTCGAGCCGGAAGATGCCCACGGTCTCGCCATCCGGATGCTGAAATTCGCACCGCTGCCGCGTGCCACACCCGACGACGATCGGCTCGCCATCCGCGTCTTCGGCCTCAATTTCGAAAATCCGATCGGCATCGCCGCCGGATTCGACAAGAACGCCGAGGTGCCCGATGCGCTGTTGCGGCTCGGCTTCGGCTTTGTCGAAACAGGCACCGTGACGCCGCTGCCGCAGGCCGGCAACCCGCGGCCGCGGCTGTTTCGGCTCGATGCCGATGGCGGGGTCATCAACCGGCTCGGCTTCAATTCGCAGGGTGCCGATGCGGTGCTGGCGCGGCTTGCCGCGCGCGCCAATGCGGGCGGCATCGTCGGCGTCAATGTCGGCGCCAACAAGGATGCGCCCGACCGGGTCGCCGACTATGTCCGGTTGATCGAGCGCTTCGCCCCGGTCGCGAGCTACGTCACCGTCAACATCTCGTCGCCGAACACGCCGGGGCTGCGCAACTTGCAGCAAGCCGCGGTGCTCGACGATCTGCTCGCCCGCGTGGTCGAAGCGCGCGAGCGGGTGGCTCAGAGCGCCGGTCCGACGCCGGTTCTGCTGAAGATCGCCCCCGATCTGTCGCTTGCCGATCTCGATGACGTCGTCGGCATCGCCCGCGCGCGCCGGGTCGACGGCATGATCGTCGGCAATACGACCGTGGCGCGGCCACCGAGCTTGCGCGAGCGGACACTCGCCGCAGAAGCCGGCGGACTGTCGGGGCGGCCGCTGCTGCCGCTCGCCAACCGCATGCTGGCCGAAACCTATGTGCGGGTCGAAGACGCGTTCCCCCTGATCGGCGCCGGCGGCATCGATTCCGCGGCGAGCGCGCTGGCAAAAATCCGTGCCGGCGCCAGCCTCATCCAGGTCTACTCCGGATTGGTGTTTCGCGGCCTGGGCCTGATCGGCGAAATCAAGACGGCCCTGGTTGCCGCGCTCGAATCTGAGCGGCAGGATAGCCTCAAGGAATGCATCGGCGCCGACGCCGCCGCGGTCACGGCCGAACCGTGGCCGGCATGAGATTGGAAACCACCTTCGGGAGGATACGATGATCGACTGCTACACCTGGACCACCGACAACGGCTACAAGCCGCGCGTGATGCTGGAGGAGACCGGCCTCGAGCACCGCATCGTGCCGGTGAACCTGCGCGAAAAGGCGCAAATGGCGCCGGACTTCATGAAGATCAGCCCCGGCCACAAGATCCCCGCCATCGTCGATCACGATGGCCCGGGCGGCGCACGCGTGACGCTGTGCGAGTCCGGCGCCATCCTCAAATATCTCGGGGAGAAATCCGGACAATTCTACCCGACCGATCCGGCGAAGCGCGCCAAAGTGGATCAATGGCTGTTCTATGGCTCGGCGACTTTCACCACGCTGGCGCAGCAATTTGGTCATTGGACCATCCGCTCGCCCGTCAAGGCACCGACCGCGCAAGCGCACTACGAGGCGAACCTGCGCGACATGCTCGGCATTCTCGACCGTCAGCTCGCACAGACCGAATACGTGGCCGGCGACTACTCGATCGCCGACATGACCATGTATTCGGACGTCCATCTGCACGGCGTCAACGACATCGGGCTGAAGGACTATGCCAACGTGCAGCGCTGGCACGACGCCATCGCGGCGCGGCCCGCGGTGCAGCGCGCCTGGGGTCCGTTCCCCAGCTGACTTTGATCACGAGCGATCGAGATGATGTTCGGCAAACTCGCCGCGGCCGCGCTCGCTCTTGGTGTTGCTTCGGCGCCGGCGGGCGCCGCCGAGCCCGCGTCAAAACTGTTCGCGTTATCGTCGCCGGCATTCGCCGATAACGCGGTGCTGCCGCTCAAATACGCGGGCGGTACGTTGTGCGGCAAAGACAGTCGCGGCGGCAATGTCTCGCCGCCGCTCGCGTGGACCAATCCGCCGTCCGGAACGAAAAGCTTTGCGGTTGTGATGATCGATCCCGACGGGCGGCGCGGCCTCGGCTCGGTGCATTGGCTCGCCTACAATATTCCACCAAGCCGCACCGCGCTGCAGGAAGGCGAAGGCGGCGCGCCGCCGCCGGCTGACGTCACACCGGGCAAGAATTCGCGCGGCACGCCCGGTTACACCGGCCCGTGCGGACCTCCGGCCGATGCGCCACACCACTATGTCATCGACGTGCTGGCGCTCGATCTTGCGCCTGGTGCTCTGCCGGCCGGGCTCGACCGCGATCAGCTGTTTGCGGCGCTGGCCGGCCACAGTCTCGGCCCGGCGAGCCTCGTCGTGCGCTATCGGCGCGAGCCCTGACACACGACCCGCAGCAAAAAATTGCAGAATTATTTGACAGGAACCGCACTGCATCCTCCGCGTTCTCTATCGGACATAATAACAAACGGAGAACCGCCGTGGGATTTGGCCGTGGATTGTTGCTTTGGTTGATCGGAATTCCGATCCCGATCATCATTCTGATCGCGATCCTGATGCATCACTGATGCAGGGAGGCGCTCATCTAACAAACAGCTTCCAGCACATCCTGGAGCGCGCTAGCTAGCGCAGCGCCGCTCCAGGTGCTGGCGATAATGCCGGCTGCAGCACCGGCACGAAGCGGCGCCGCTCGCGCCGCACCGGAATGGCGCGATACACCTGTTTGGTGGCTTCGACGATGTGAACGCCGGCGAACGGCGCCGACAGCGTCGCGCCGGTGCGCTCCCAGGCCACCGAGGAGCGCAGGAACCAGCCGCGCGCGATCGGCGGCACGTAGAGCGCCTCGCCCCAGCCGGTGGGAGTAAAAGACGTCTCGCGCAGCAGCTGCGTGATCTGCGAGCGCGAATAGGGCCGGCCATAGCCGAATGGGGTCGTGTCCATGCGCGCCCACAGGCCCCGCCGATTGGGAATGACGGCGAGCAACCGGCCGCCGGGCGCCAGCACGCGCCAGACCTCGCGCAGCAGTTCGGGCGCATCCGCCGAGATTTCGAGCGCGTGCACCAGCAGCACGCGATCCACCGCCGAATCGGTCAGCGGCCACTCGTCCTCCTCCACCATCGCGGCCAGCGCCGGCCGCGTCGACGGCCAGCGCACCACGCCCTGCGACGCCGGCATCATCGCCAGGCAGCGCTCGGCTTCTTCGCGGAACAGGCCCAGATAGGGGGTGGCGTAGCCGACGCCGACCACGCGCTGGCCGCGGGTGTCTTTCCAGCGCGCGCGGATGCCGCGGCCGACGAAGCGGCGGGCGACCACGCCGAGCCGCTGGGCGTAAAAGTTGCGCAGGTCGACAACGTCCATAGCTGTTAGATAGCACGGATCGGCTTGTTGTTCCGGGGCTTATCTTCGAGCCAAGCCTGCCCTTGCGGGCTGCGGCTGCGAACGCCTACCTTGCGCCATTGGGGTTTAAGAATACCGGGCCTGCGGGGTCGTCCTCTGGCCAAGCAATGGTGAGCCATGCCTGCACAAACGTATCTGTTTCCCTGTCTGACCGACAATTTCGGTGTGCTGCTGCACGACCCGCAAAGCGGCGCCACGGCAGCCATCGACGCCCCCGAGGCCGGCCCGGTCGAGGCGGCGCTGCAAAAAACCGGCTGGCGGCTCACCGACATTCTGGTGACGCACCACCACCACGATCACACCGATGGGATCGGTGCGCTGAAACAACATCACAAATGCCGCGTCGTGGCCCCGCGCAACGAGGCCCAGCGCATCGCCCACATCGACGAGACCGTCGGCGAGGGCGACACCGTGACGGTCGGCTCGCTCAAGGGCCGTGTCATCGACACGCCCGGCCACACGCTCGGTCACATTTCCTATTTCTTTCCGGCCGACAAGCTTGCCTTCGTCGGCGACACGCTGTTCTCCATCGGCTGCGGACGCGTCAGCGAGGGCGATCCGGAGATGATGTGGAATTCGCTTCTGAAATTGCGCGGTCTGCCCGACGACACGCGGTTCTACTGCGGTCACGAATATACCGGCGCCAACGTCCGCTTCGCCAAGACCGTCGAGCCGAACAACAAGGCGCTGGCTGCGCGCGCCGATGAGGTGGCGAAACTGCTCGCCGCGCACCAGTTCACGATCCCGGCGACCATCGGAGCGGAAAAGGCCGCCAATCCGTTCCTGCGCGCCGACAATCCCGATCTCGCCGAATCGCTGGGGCTCGCCGGCAGCCCGGCTTGGAAAGTGTTTGCGGAAATCCGCGAGCGCAAGAATCGATTTTGAGCTCGCAGAATCTCACAGCCACCGACGTCATCCGGCTGCTCGATCTTCGGCCGCATCCGGAAGGCGGACACTTTCGCGAGACGTTTCGCGACACTTGGCTTGTCGAGACCGCCCGCGCCGCCTCGACGGCGATCTATTTTCTGCTGGCGCGCGGTGAGCGTTCGCACTGGCATCGCATCGACGCCGCCGAGGTGTTCCACTGGTATGCGGGCGCGCCGCTCCGGCTCGACATGGCGCCGGAAAACGGTACGCGCCAACGCATCTTACTCGGCAACGATCTGGCGGCCGGCGAGCGCCCGCAAGCTGTCGTGCCGGCGCACACCTGGCAAGCGGCCGAGTCGCTCGGCGATTGGACGCTGGTCGGCTGCACCGTGGCGCCCGGTTTCGAGTTTACCAAATTCGAGCTGGCGCCGGCCGGCTGGGAGCCAAGCGCTTAAGCGAAATACTGGCCGCCGTTTGCCGCCAGCGTCGCGCCGGTGATCAGGCCAGCGTCATCGGAGGCGAGGAACACGACGCAGCGGGCGATTTCCTCGGGCTCGCCGAGACGGCCGATCGGGATCTGCGGCAGGATCGATTTTTCCAGCACGTCCTTCGGCACCGCCTGCACCATCTCGGTATTGATGTAGCCCGGACAAATGGCATTGACGGTGATGCCGGCGCGCGCCCCCTCCTGCGCCAGCGCCTTGGTGAAGCCGAGCTCACCGGCCTTGGCGGCCGAGTAATTGACCTGGCCCATCTGGCCTTTCTGGCCGTTGATCGAGGAAATGTTGATGACGCGACCGAACTTGCGCTCGCGCATGCCGTCGATGACTTGGCGCGTCATGTTGAACAGTGAGCCGAGATTGGTGTTGATCACGGCGTTCCAGTTCTCGGCCGACATGCGGTGAAACATGCCGTCGCGGGTAATGCCCGCATTGTTGACGAGGACCTCGACCGGCCCGAGCTCGGCTTCGACCTTCTTGACGCCGCCCGCGCAAGCGTCGAACGACGACACATCCCATTTGAAGACGGGTATGCCGGTTTCGGATTTGAATTTGTTGGCTGCGTCGTCGTTGCCGCTATAGGTGGCCGCCACCTTGTAGTCGGCCGCTTTCAGCGCCTTCGCAATCGCCGCGCCGATACCGCGCGTGCCGCCCGTCACCAACGCTACGCGGGCCATGCTGTCCTCCTCGTTGTCGCGCCCGGCTCAAGGCCGGGCATCGGCATCTTTTCAGCTAACTTAAAGACGTGGATGGCCGGGACAAGCCCGGCCATGACGCAGGTCAATGAATGCAATGTTCCTGACTTACCGCTCCAGGCACATTGCAATGCCCATGCCGCCGCCAATGCACAATGTGGCGAGGCCTTTCTTGGCGTTACGCTTCTGCATTTCATAAAGCAGCGTCACCAGAACGCGCGTGCCGGAGGCGCCGATCGGATGGCCGATGGCGATGGCGCCGCCGTTGACGTTGACCTTCTTGGTGTCCCAGCCGAGATCCTTGTTGACCGCGCAGGCCTGCGCGGCGAACGCCTCGTTGGCTTCGATCAGGTCGAGATCGCCGGTGTTCCAGCCGGCCTTCTTGAGCGCGGCGCGCGACGCCGGGATCGGCCCGGTGCCCATGATCTTCGGATCGACGCCGGCCTGTGCCCACGACACGATGCGGGCGAGCGGCGTCTTGCCGAGCTTGGCGGCTTCGCTCGCCTTCATCAGCACCACCGCGGCGGCGCCGTCATTGATGCCCGAGGCATTGCCGGCCGTGACGGTGCCCTCCTTGTCGAAGGCCGGGCGCAGTTTGCCGATCGCGTCGAGCGTGGTGCCGTGCTTGGGGTACTCGTCGGCGTCGACGACGATATCGCCCTTGCGGCTCTTCACCGTCACGGGCGTGATCTCGTCCTTGAACTTCCCGGCCTTCTGCGCCGCCTCGGCCTTGTTCTGCGAGCCGACCGCAAATTCGTCCTGCTGCTGCCGCGTGATCTGCCATTGCCGCGCGACGTTCTCGGCGGTGTTGCCCATGTGATAGCCGTTGAAGGCGTCCCACAGGCCGTCGCGGATCATCGTGTCGATCATCTCGAAATTGCCCATCTTCACGCCGCCGCGCAGATACGCGCAGTGCGGCGCGACGCTCATGGATTCCTGGCCGCCAGCGACCACGATGTCGGAATCGCCGTTGAGAATGCCTTGGTAGCCGAGCGCGACCGCGCGCAGCCCGGAGCCGCACAGCTGGTTGACGCCCCAGGCCGGTACATCGACCGGAACGCCGGCCGCGATCGAGGCCTGCCGCGCCGGGTTCTGACCCTGACCGGCGGTGAGGATCTGGCCCATGATGACTTCCGAAACCCGCTGCGGCTCGACGCCGGCGCGGTCGAGCGCCGCCTTGATCGCTGTCTTGCCCAACTCATGAGCCGGCAACGTGGCGAAGGCGCCGTTGAATGCGCCGACCGGCGTGCGCGTTGCGCTGACGATGACGACGTCGTCTTTCATGGCGGGTTCCTTCCGGGCTTACAGGGTTTGCGTCGGCTGCGGACTCAAAGGCCGCAGCGCATCAGATAGGCTCGATTTATGTCATAGGGAGATGCGCTGCCGCTCACAAGGCGCCAAAGATCGCCCCCGCCGCCCGGGGTCCTTTGCCCTGTCACAAAACGGTAGCCGGGGCGCCGGAAACCGCCTATTTTGGCGACAAGCCCGCGGGTTCCGAGCGCATGTCCGACACCAGCAAACCCAAAGAGCCGATCGAGATCAAGAAGTACGCCAACCGGCGGCTCTATAACACCGGCACCAGCACCTATGTGACGCTCGAAGACCTCGCCGCCATGGTCAAGAAAGGCGAGGATTTCATCGTCCACGACGCCAAGAGCGGCGAGGACATCACGCGCTCGGTGCTCACCCAGATCATCTTCGAGCAGGAGAACAAGGAAGGCCAAAATCTCCTGCCGATCACATTCCTGCGCCAGCTGATCCGCTTCTATGGCGACAGCATGCAGATGCTGGTGCCGCGTTATCTCGAAGTCTCCATCGACTCGCTCACGCGCGAGCAAGAAAAATTCCGCAACCAGATGGCGCAGGCGTTCGGCGTCAGCCCGTTTGGCGCGCTGGAAGACCAGGTGCGCCGGAACATGGAAATGTTCGAGCGCGCGTTCGCCATGTTCACGCCGTTTGCGCGCCGAGAGGGCCAGGGCGGAGCCGCACCGGGCGAGTCCGAGAAGTCCGCCTCGAAGCCCGGCGACATCGACGAGCTCAAGCGCCAGCTCGACGAGATGCAGCGCAAAATCGCTCGCCTGGGCGACAAAGGCGGCGGCGGGCAAAGCTAACTAGGTCAGCGCCCCATTGAACGCTGCTGCGACGGGCGCGAGCGCGGCACGTTCCGCCGGCATGCTGCTTGCGATGCCTCAGCCTGTGAGCCAGCGATGTCCCGATGTGGGACAATCGAGCCCAGGCGGTGCGGATGACCACGGCTTTGATTGCGCTTTCGGCAAAGACCCGGAACGAGCCGGGAAGCCTTGCGTCTATCCGAAGCAACGCCGTCTTCGTTGCCCACCTCATCGCCACGGCCGCTCAGATGCCGCAAACGCGGGCGCGGCGCCGCGCCGAACCTGACGAAGCAAGCGCCGCCTATCGGGCACTCGGCCAATGGCCGAGCACCGCCGGGAGTGCCTTATCGCGATCGCTTTGAGGGCGCTGCAGCTTGATTGCAGCCTCCGGCAGACGCTTATGCTTCCGCCTTCTTGGTCAGCACCTGCCGGCCGCGATACATGCCGGTCTTCAGATCGATGTGGTGCGGGCGGCGCAATTCGCCGGAATCCTTGTCCTCGACGTAGGTGGGCGCCTTGAGCGCGTCGGCCGACCGGCGCATGCCGCGCTTGGAAGGCGATGTTTTTCGTTTCGGCACGGCCATGGGGACGTACTCCTGATGACGGGCATTGCGGGTTTGGTGGGCTTATAGAAGAACGCGGCGGTGCACGCTAGTGGGCCCGCAGGCAGGCCGCGAGCGCGGGATGTGCGGCGGCCCGGCGCAGGTGCAGCGCCGCGACCTGCCGTACCAGCGCGCTGGGATGGCGGGCGCTGCGCCGTATCGGATTCGGCAGGATGGAGGCGAGTTCCGCAGCTTGGCGGGCGTCGAGATTGCGCGCCGAGATGCCGAACGCGTAGCGCGCCGCGGCCTCGGCGCCGAACTCGCCGTTCGGCCCCCATTCGGCGATGTTGAGATAAATCTCCATCACCCGGCGCTTGGGCAGCACCAAGTTGAGCCACAGCGCCAGCGGAATCTCCAGCACCTTGCGCACGATGCTGTGGCCGGACCACAGGAACAGATTTTTGGCGACCTGCTGCGTAAGGGTCGAGGCGCCGCGCGATACTGCCAGATCATCGTCGGAGTGCTGCAAGACTTCGCGGATGGCGCCGAGGTCTATGCCCCGGTTGTGGCAGAAGCTCGCGTCCTCGGCGAGAATGACTGTGAGCGGCAGTACGGGGGCAATGCGGTCGAGCGGCACCCAAATGCGCTCGACGCGCGCGCCGGTCAGCCGGCGCCACAGCATCGGCATCGAGACCGGATCGATGACCCGGTAGAACGGCGCAACCGCGTACGGAATGAGCAGCAGCACGAGCACGACGATCGCCACACGCACAGCGATGCGACGCCAAGGTATCCGTTTGCGGAATTCCGGCATGCCGAGATCATTGTAGCGTCCGCCGTGCCCGCTGGCGCGGTCATGCGGTCGCTGCTAGAGGTTTGGCAGCATTATAGGGAGGAGAACGTGGCCAAAGATGCCCTCGCTTCCAACGAATTGGCGGAAAAATTCAAGGTCGAGAAGGATTCGGCTTATCTGCGCTACGTCCGCAAGGACGGGCTCGACATCATCAGCGCGCATTACGTGCCCAACCTGCGCACCGTCGAGCTGAAACCGTGGCCGCGCCGCGGCGGCAGCGGCGTCTACATCAACCACGAGGCGTCGCGCTTCTCCAACGATTGCTACGTTTGCGAAATCCCGCCCGGCAAGAAGCTCGAGCCCGCGCATCATCTGTATGAAGAGATGCTGCTGATCCTCAGCGGCCGCGGCTCGACGACGGTCTGGAATAATTCCGGCGCGCGCATCACCTTCGAGTGGAAGGAAGGCTCGATCTTCGCCATCCCGCTCAATTGCTGGTACCAGCACTTCAACGGTTCGGGCCGCGAGTCGGTACGCTTCGTCGCCGTCACCAATGCGCCGACCGTGATCAATCGCTACGACGATCACGATTTCATCTTCAACTGCGGTTACGACTTCAAGAACCGGTTCTCCGGCGAGCCTGATTATTTTTCCTCCAAGGGCGAGCAGGACGGCTTTCTGCTGCGCACCAATTTCGTGCCCGACGCCGTCAACCTGCCGCTGATCTCCGCCAAGGAGCGCGGCGCCGGCGGCGGCCACATCCGCTTCAACATGGCGCGCGGCACCATCGCCAGCCACATCTCGCAATTCCCGGTCGGCACCTACAAGAAGGCGCACGCCCACGGCCCGGGCGCTCACGTCATCATCCTGTCCGGCGAGGGCTACTCGCTGATGTGGCCGGAGGGCGAAGAGCCGCAGCGCTTCCAATGGCAGGTCGGCACCCTCGTGGTGCCGCCCAACATGTGGTTCCACCAGCACTTCAATTCCGGCCCGACGCCGGCGCGCTATCTCGCCTTCAAGCACTGGTCGCCGCGCAACATGCAGGGCGTGCCGATCTCCTGGATCAGCCGCCGGCTCGGCGGCACGCAGATCGATTACGCCGACGAACATCCAAAGGTGCGCCAGCTGTTTGCCGACGCGCTCTCGCGCCATGCTCTCGCGTCGCGCATGGACGACGTCTACGCCGCCGAAGTCGGGCAACTGCCGCCGAAGGCCGCGTAATGAAGATCGCTAGCGCGATCGCCGGATTGTGCATTGCCGCCGCGGCGTCATTTGCCGTGACGGTTTCCGCCCATGCGCAGACGATGGCGGATCTCGCGCAGTATTCCGCTCCCGATCGCACCCAGCGGCTGATCGACGGCGCGAAGAAGGAAGGCGCCGTCACGCTCTATTCGTCCGCCGTGGTGGCCGACAGCAACGCGATCATCGAGGCCTTCACCAAGAAGTACGGCGTGCCAGTACGGCTGTGGCGCGGCAGCTCGGAAGACATTCTGCGCCGCGCCGTCACCGAAGCGCGCGGCAACCGTTACGACGCGGACGTGGCCGAGACCGCCGGCACCGAGATGGAGGGGCTGGATCGGGAAAAATTGCTGGTCGAAGTCGCGTCACCGGTTTTTTCGCAACTCGTGCCGCAAGCGGTGGTGCCGCATCGCGGCTGGGTCACCGACCGCCTCAGCATCTTCACCGCCGCCTACAACACGACGGTGATTCATCCTGAGGAAGCGCCGAAGAGCTATGAGGACCTCGTCGATCCGAAATGGAAAGGCAAACTCGGCCTCGAAGCCGACGACGCCAACTGGTTCATGGCCATTGCCGACCGGATGGGCGAGGCCAAGGCAGTGGCGCTGTTCCGCAAGATCGTCGCCACCAACGGCATGTCGCTGCGCAAGGGCCACACCTTGCTGTCCAACCTCGTCGTCGCCGGCGAGGTCCCGCTTGGACTGTCGGTGTATGGCTACCGCGTCACCGAGCTGAAGCGCCGCGCGGCACCGATCGACGGCGTCGTGCTGCCGCCCGGCTTGGCGTTGCCGACCGGCATCGCCGCCTTCAACAAAGCGCCGCATCCGAACGCCGCGCTCCTCTTCATGGATTTTTATTTGACCGAGGGCGAGCGCATCCTCGCCGAGCGCGGCAACGTGCCGACCAACCGCACGGTCCACGAGCTGCCGCCCGGCATCAGCTTCGTCAACGTCGCGCAGTTCCTCGACCAGGAGGACAAGTGGACGAAGCTGTTCAAGCAGACGTTCGCGGGCGGCGGACGTTAGCGTAAGGCTTACACCTCCGCGCGCGGCAGCGTCTGGCCGCGGATGATATCGGAGGCCTTGTCGGCCATCATGATCACGCAGGCGTTGATGTGTGCCGAGACGAGGTCGGGCATCGCCGACGCGTCGCAGACGCGCAAGCCGTCGATGCCGCGCACTTTCAGATCGGACTCGAGCACGCCGTCGATGCCCATCGGGCAGGTGCCCGCCGGATGATGGGCGGTGATGACCGTCTTTTTGATCCAGGCATCGATCTCGGCATCGGTTTTCACCTGTAGCCCAGGACCGATCTCCTCGCCGCGGAACGGATCGAGCGCCTTGTGGAAGGCGAGCTCGCGCGCGCGCTTAAATCCCTCGCGCAAGGTCGGCAGGTCGTTCGGCGCGGTGAAGAATTTGTAGACGATGCGTGGTGGCGCCACCGGATCCGCGCTGCGCAGCAAAATTTCGCCGCGGCTGTCGGGATGCAACAGCGTCGGCCGGATGCCGTAGCCGTCGAGATAAGGCGCGCGGACCAGCGGAAACCAAAGCCGGGGATCGTGCGAGGTGCCGCGGAACATGAACTCGATATCGGGCACCGCAAGCTCGGGCCGTGTCTTGATGAAGGAGTGCAGCCCGCCCGGCACAATGGTGCCGGGTCCGGTGCCGAGGAAGTACGCCTGCAGCATGCTGACCGCCATGCGGTCGAACCGCATCTCGCGATGAAACGAGCCGGGCTGCGGCCGCGTGTAGGTCATGTAGGCGCCGAGATGGTCCTGCAGGTTTTTGCCGACCGGCAGATCGGCGGCAACCGCAATGCCCATCTCGCGCAAGTGCTGCGCCGGCCCGATGCCCGAGAGCATCAGCAGCTGTGGGGTGTTGAATGCCCCGGCGGCCAGGATCACCTCGCGAGCGGCTTGCGCACGCACGGTGGCGCCGCCCTTGATGTACTCGATGCCCTTGGCGCGCGTTCCCTCCAGCACGACGCGTGTGGTCTGCGCGTTGGTGACGACGGTGAGGTTCTTGCGCCCGCGCGCCGGCTTGAGGAATGCGTTGGCGGTCGACGAGCGGTGACCGTTGCGGATGGTGTACTGGCCGCGACCAAATCCCTCCTGCTGCTTGCCGTTATAGTCGGCCGTCAGCGGATAGCCGCACGCCGCCGCAGCCGCGAGCCAGGCGTCGTAGAGCGGGTCCTGGGTCTTGGCGAATTCGGTGCCCAGCGGGCCGGCATCGCCGCGCCACGGATTTTGGCCGTTCTCCCAGGTCTCGCAGCGCCGGAAATACGGCAGCACGTCCGCGTAGGACCAGCCGCGCGCACCCTTCTGCGCCCAGCGATCGTAGTCGCCGGGATTACCGCGGGTGTAGGCCATGACGTTGATCGACGACGACCCGCCCAAAACCTTGCCGCGCATGGCCTCGATGCGCCGCCCGTTGAGATTCGGCTCGGCATCGGTCTCATAGCCCCAGTCGAACATGCCGTATTCATGCATGCGGCCCATGCCGAGCGGAATGTGAATGTACGGATGCCAGTCGCGGCCGCCGGCCTCCAGCAACAGCACGCTGGCGGTGCCGCCCTCGGTCAAGCGATTGGCGAGCACGCAGCCGGCGGAACCGGCGCCGACGATGATGTAATCGTAGCCGTTGGCGGCCATCGTAGTTTCACTCCCTCAACGCCTGCATCGCGCCAGCGCATCAGTCCCGCGCGTAGCCGATCAGCCTCTTCTTCTTGCGCCCAAGCATGACCAGGATCGCACCGACCGCGGCAAGCACTGCCCAGCTCGGCAGATCGAAAAATCCCTGCACGTACGGATCCCACGCCCACAGCAGCTTGTCCTTGAACCATTCCTGCACCGCATTGAGGCTGTGCTGATCGATGTCGGCCCAGAGCTCGCTCAACTTGAGCGGGACGAACTGCTGATTGGCGATCGATTTCGTGCCGTCATAGACGAAGAACACGAAGGCGGTCGCCAACAGGCAAAGGCCGATGAAGCGAAGAACAAAGCGGATCATGGGTGTCCGGCGGGCTGCCGTGGGGCAGGAGCATGCAGGCATTACTCTGCCTCGCGCCCTTGTTCAATGTGTGGCGCCTGCCGCCCTCTCGGGGTTGCGATGTCATAAACACTGTTGCAATGCAGACGCGCCTCGCTGCATTGCACCCCAGCTCACTTGAGCCCGGCGGCCCGGTTTCGCTAAGGTCGCTTTTTTCGCCGGCCGTTCGCCGGCACGCGTAGCAAGGACGATGACAATGGCTTCCCAAAAAGACGGCCGGAACGGCAGCCGCGCCAACCGGCCGACTTTCACCGATCAGGAAGCCCTGCTGTTTCACAGCCAAGGCCGCCCCGGCAAGCTCGAAGTGGTCGCCACCAAGCCGATGGCGACGCAGCGCGATCTATCGCTCGCCTATTCGCCGGGCGTGGCGGTGCCGGTTCTGGCGATCGCCGAGGATGAGAGCCGCGCCTTCGACTACACCACCAAGGGCAATTTCGTCGCCGTCATCACCAACGGCACCGCGATCCTGGGCCTCGGCAATCGCGGCGCGCTGGCTGCCAAGCCGGTGATGGAAGGCAAGTCGGTGCTGTTCAAGCGCTTCGCCGACGTCGATTCCATCGATCTTGAAGTCTCGACCGAAGATCCGGACGAGTTCATCAATTGCGTCAGGCTGCTCGGCAAGAGCTGGGGCGGCATCAATCTGGAGGACATCAAGGCGCCGGAGTGCTTTATCATCGAGCAAAGACTGCGCGAATTGCTCGACATTCCCGTGTTCCACGACGACCAGCATGGCACCGCGATCATCGCCGCCGCCGGCTTGCTGAATGCGCTGGAACTGACCGGCCGCGAAATCGAGAAAACCAAGCTGGTCTGCAACGGCGCCGGCGCCGCCGGCATCGCCTGCCTCGAACTGTTGCGCGCCGTCGGCTTTCGCCCGGAGAACCTCATCCTCTGCGACACCAAGGGCGTGATCTACGAGGGCCGCACCGAAGGCATGAACCAGTGGAAGTCCGGCTTTGCGGTGAAGACCAAGGCGCGCACCTTGGCGGAAGCGCTCGCCGGCGCTGACGTGTTCTTCGGTCTCTCGGTCAAAGGCGCGGTGACCAAGGCCATGGTGAAGTCCATGGCCGACAAGCCGATCATCTTCGCCATGGCCAATCCCGATCCGGAGATCAGCGTCGAAGACGTCGCTCAGGTACGCTCCGACGCCATCATGGCGACCGGCCGCTCCGACTACCCGAACCAGATCAACAACGTGCTTGGCTTTCCGTACATCTTCCGCGGCGCGCTCGACGTGCGCGCCCGTGCCATCAACATGGAGATGAAGATTGCGGCTGCGCATGCGCTGGCCGATCTCGCCCGCGAGGACGTGCCGGACGAGGTGGCGGCGGCTTATGGCGTGCGGCCGAAATACGGCCCCGACTACATCATCCCGGTGCCGTTCGATCCGCGCCTGATCTCGGACGTGCCGGCCGCGGTCGCCAAGGCCGCCATGGAATCCAATGTGGCGCGGCGGCCGATCGCCGACATGGAAGCGTATCGCCAGCAGTTGCGCAGCCGGCGCGATCCGATCGCCGGCGTGCTGCAGCGGATTTTTCAGGAGCTGCGCCGCCAGCCGCGCCGCGTCGTGTTTGCCGAGGGCGAGGAAGAGCAGGTGATCCGCGCCGCCGCAAGCTTCGTCCATCAGGGCCTCGGCAGCGCGCTTCTGGTCGGTCGCGAAAACCGCGTCCGCGAAACCGCCAAGGCGCTCGGTGTCGAGCTTGGCGACGGCATCGAAATCATCAATGCCGCGCTGTCGCACCGCAACGCCGCTTACGCGGCTTATTTGTACGAGCGCCTGCAACGCCGCGGCTACTTGCAGCGCGACTGCCAACGGCTGGTCAATCAGGACCGCAATCATTTCGCCTCCTGCATGGTGGCGCTCGGCGACGCCGACGCCATGGTGACCGGCGTCACCCGCAATTTCTCCGTTGCGCTCGACGACGTGCGGCGCTGCATCGACCCCAAACCCGGCCATCGCGTCATGGGCGCGTCGCTGGTCCTGGCACGCGGCCGCACCGTGCTGGTCGCCGATACCGCGGTGACCGAGATGCCGACCGCGCAGGACCTTGCCGAGATCGCCATGGAGGCGGCGCGCGTCGCCCGCGCGCTCGGCTACGAGCCGCGGCTGGCGCTGCTCGCGTTCTCGACCTTCGGCCATCCGCCCGGCGAACGCTCCGAGCGCGTGCAGGAAGCGGTGCGGCTGCTCGATCGCCAACGCGTCAATTTCGAGTACGACGGCGAGATGGCGGCCGACGTGGCGCTCAACATGGAAGCGCGCGAGGCCTATCCGTTCTGCCGGCTCTCTGGGCCCGCCAACGTGCTGATCATGCCGGCGTTCCATTCGGCTTCGATCTCCACCAAGCTGCTCATGGAGCTCGGCGGCGCCACCGTGATCGGCCCGATGCTGGTCGGGCTCGACCGCTCGGTGCAGATCGTGCCGCTCGGCGCCAACGACGCGCAGCTCGTCAACATGGCGGCGCTCGCCGCCTATCAGGTCGGCGGCTGAGCTTTTCGCACCGGACGCTGCATGCAAACCCGCAAGCTCGGCCGTTCGGGTCCGGACGTATCGCTGGTCGGGCTCGGCACCAATAATTTCGGCGGCCGCATCGATGGCGCGGCGGCGCGGCTCGTGCTCGACCGCGCGCTCGATCTCGGCGTCACGCTGATCGATACCGCCGACGTCTACGGCAACAAAGGCGGCTCGGAAGAAATTTTGGGCAACCTGCTCGGGGCACGGCGGAAGAAGGTCGTGCTGGCGACCAAATTCGGCCTGCCCATGGACGAGGCCGGCAAGCTGCGCGGCGCCTCGCGGCGCTACATCATGCAGGCGGTCGAAGCGAGCTTGCGGCGACTCAAAACCGATTGGATTGATGTATATCAGCTGCATCGCCCGGATTCCGAGACGCGGATCGAGGAAACACTGCGCGCGCTCGACGATCTCAAGCAAGCTGGAAAGATTCGCTTCATCGGCTGCTCAAATCTTTCAGCCAAGCAGATCGAACAAGCGCAGAACGTCGCCACGCGCGACCGGCTTATCTCATTTGTTTGCTGCCAGGACGAATACAGTTTGATCGAGCGCAGCCTGGAAAAAGACCGGCTGGCGGCGATGAACAAAGACGGCTTGGGACTGCTGCCGTACTTCCCGCTTGCCAGCGGCTTGTTGACCGGCAAATACCGGCGCGATGCACCGTTGCCGCCCGGCACGCGGCTCGCCCGCAGTGCCCATCACGCCGACGATCTGCTCACCGCGCGCAACTGGCGCATCGTCGAGGCG
Organism: Xanthobacteraceae bacterium; assembly: GCA_035651875.1. GTDB lineage: Bacteria > Pseudomonadota > Alphaproteobacteria > Rhizobiales > Xanthobacteraceae > BOG-931. The sequence continues at coordinate 29,015 of DASRET010000038.1, read as the reverse complement.
CTGTCGGCATTTGCCGCCGCACACGGCCGCAGCCTGCTCGAATTGGCGATGAGCTGGCTCGTCAGCCGACCCTATGTGTCGAGCATCATCGCCGGCGCGACGCGGCCCGATCAGGTCGAGCAGAACGTCGCCGCCGTCGGCTGGACGCTGACGCCGACCGATCTGGCCGAAATCGACCGTATCACGCTTTAACCCTGTGAAATTGGCTACAACCGATTCACCGGGCCGAAACCTGTCTGATCTAGCGTGATCCCCCTTCACCTTGAGGCGGATCACGGATCGTGGCTCACCCCTTCGCCCTTGATATTCGCGGGCTGGTCAAGCGCTTCGACCGGCCCGCGGTCGATGGTCTCGATCTCGCCGTCCGCACCGGCGAGTTCTACGCTCTGGTCGGCCCCAACGGCGCCGGCAAGACGACGACCTTGCGCATGATCGCCGGGCTGCTTCGTCCCGATGCCGGCACGATCTGCATTGGCGGCATCGATGCGCTGGCCGACCCGGTCGCCGCCAAGCGCATCGTCGCGTGGATCTCCGACGAGCCGATGATCTACGACAAGCTGACGCCGCGCGAATATCTGGAGTTCGTCGCCGGGCTGTGGAGCGTCGAGCCGTCGCTCGCGGCCGCGCGCGCCAGCGAGCTGTTGGACTGGCTCGATCTGGCGCCGCATGCCGACGAGCGCTGCGAAGGATTCTCCAAGGGCATGCGGCAGAAGGTGGCGCTGGCCGGCGCGCTGGTGCACGACCCGCAGGTCATCATCCTCGACGAGCCGCTGACCGGTCTCGACGCCGGTTCGGCGCGCCAGGTCAAGACCGTGCTGCGCGAGCGCACCGCTGCAGGCGGCACCATAGTGATGACCACGCACATTCTCGAAGTGGCCGAGCGCATGGCCGATCGCATCGGCATCATCGCCCACGGCCGGCTGATCGCCGAGGGCACGCTCGACGAATTGCGGGCGCAGGCCGGCACCCACACGAACGCGCAGACGCGCGACGCCGGCAGTCTCGAAGAGACGTTCCTCGCGCTCGTGGCAGCGCCGCTGCAAGCCGCATGAGCATGGCTGGCACTGCGATCTGGTTCGCGCGGCACGAATCACGGCTCGCCTGGCGCGATTGGCTGTCGATGATCACCGCCGGCCGGCGCGAGCGGCTGCGCAAGGTCGTCGTCGCCATCGTGGTCTTCTTCGCCTTCATGCACGTCGTCGCCTCCTGGATGGTGGGCCGCTATGCAGACACCGCAATCGACAAACAGACGCTGATCGCCATCACCGCGATCGTGCTGCTGTCGTGGCTGCTGATGATCTCGCAAGCCATGGAATCTGTGACACGCGCGTTCTATGCGCGCTCCGATCTCGATCTGATCCTGGCTTCGCCGGCGGCGAGCGACAGACTGTTCGGCGTGCGCATCGCCACCGTGGCGCTGGCGACCACCATGATGGCGCTGCCGCTCGCGGCGCCGTTCATCGACATGCTGATCGTGCGCGGCGGCTGGCGCTGGCTCGGCGCCTACGGGTTGATCGTGGCCATGGGCGGCACCGCGACCGCATTGGCCGTCGGGCTGACGGTCGCGTTGTTCCGCGTGCTCGGCACCAAGCGCACGCGCTTTGTCGCGCAGGTCGTCGCCGCCGTGATCGGCGCCGCCTTTGTGATCGGCCTGCAGGTCGCCGCGATCCTGTCCTATGGGACGATCTCGCGCGTCGCGGTGCTGCGGTCCAACACGCTGCTGGCGCTGGCGCCCGATCCCGGCAGCGTGCTGTGGTGGCCGGCGCGTGCAGCGCTTGGCGACGGGTTGGCGCTGGCCTGCGTGCTGGGCGCGAGCCTGCTTCTGCTTGCCGCCGCAATCGCATTCGTCGCGCCGCGTTTCGCCGCATACGTCATTGCGGCTGCCGGCACGGACAATTCCAGCTCGAACGCCGCGCGGCGCTCGACCGCGTTTCGCCGCAAAAGCGCACCGCGCGGCACGCTGCGCCGCAAGGAATGGATTCTGCTGCGGCGCGATCCGTGGCTGATGTCGCAGACCTTGATGCAAATGCTGTACCTGCTGCCGCCGGCGTTGATGCTGTGGCGCAGCTTCGAGCAAGGCAGCGGCGCCTTGCAGCTGCTCGTACCTGTTCTGGTGATGGCGGCAGGGCAGCTGGCCGGCGGCCTGGCCTGGCTCGCGATCTCCGGCGAGGACGCGCCCGACCTGGTCGCCACGGCACCCATGCCGGCGGGCTTCGTGCTGCGCGCGAAGATCGAAGCGGTACTGGGTGCCGTCGCCGTCATCTTCGCGCCGCTCCTCATCGCACTGGCCATCGCGTCGCCGTGGCACGCACTGGTCGCCGGCTGCGGCATCGCGGTCGCAGCCGCCGCGGCCACCGCCGTGCAGTTCTGGTTCCGCGGCCGGGCGCGGCGCAGCCAGTTTCGCCGCCGTCAGGTCTCGTCGCGGCTTGCCACGTTTGCGGAGGCCTTTTCGTCAATCGGCTGGGCAGCGACCGCCGCGGTCGCCGCCGTCAGCCTGTGGCTCGCGATCGCCCCCGCCGTGCTGGCGCTCCTGGTCCTCGGCGGTACCTGGTTCATGAGCCCGCGTCCGCAAGAGGCGTAGTTCGCGCCGCCGCGCGGCAGCCTCGACGCGGCAATCCGGAATGTGATTTAACGACTGCTCCGGCACGAGCCCGTGCAATGCGGGCCGACACTCTGCCTGCGGAGCCGAGGAATGAAACGACAGCCCGATTGGGTCTGGCCGAACGGCAAGCGTATTGCCGTCGTGTTCAATGTCTGCCTCGAAGCCTGGTCCGACGGCAAGGCGCCCGGCATCAGCCCGATGGGCAATCCGCTGCCGGCCGGTGTGCTCGACACCATGGCGATCTCCTGGGCCGCGTACGGCGTCGAGGTCGGCATCCATCGGCTGATGGAAGGTTTCGCGCGGCACGGCGCCAAGGCGAGCGTGATGACGAATGCGGTCATCGCCGAGCGCGCGCCAGAGACCGTCAAGGCGATCGCGGCGAATGGCCACGAGGTGCTGTCGCACTCCTATGCCATGGACGTAATTCCGGCGCTCCTTTCCGACGAGGACGAGCGCAAGAATATCGCGCGCTGCACCACGCTCCTGGAAAAAGCCGCCGGCCAAAAGATCGTCGGCTGGCTGTCGCCGCGCGGCACCTCAAAACCGTCGACACCGGCGCTGCTCGCCGATGCCGGCTACCGCTGGTATGGCGACGTCTTCCACACCGACCTGCCTTACGCCGAAAGCCACGGCAACAAGCGCATCGTCGCCATTCCGCTAGCCTATGACGTCAACGACATGCCGTCGATGAAATACGGTCACCCGCCGAAGCTCATGCTCGACGCATTCGACGAGGTGATGCAGATCGCGCGCGCCGGCGCCGACTTGCGCATCATCGACGTCACCAGCCACGCCCACATCTTCGGCCATCATCGCGGCGCGTATTTTTACGAGAAGATCATCGAGCGTGCCACGGCGGCGCCCGACGTTTGGGTCGGCACCCGCGCGCAGATCGCCGAACACGTGCTGAGCGCGGCCAACGCGTGATCCGCCGAACAAACACGACAGGGAGAAGCGTCTCGTGATTCCGTTCGAAATGGTGGAGCCGGCCTCGCTGCAGGAGGCCGTGTCGTTGCTCGATCCGCAGGAGCCGACGATCCGTCCGGTGGCGGGCGGCACGGCGCTGATGCTGATGATGAAATCCGGCGTGTTCCAGCCGACGCGGCTGGTCTGCCTGCACCGCATCGAGCCTGAGCATGCGCGCATCACGGCCAGCGGCGACGGCGCGCTGCGCATTGGCGCCATGGCGACGCTGCGTCAGGTGGAAAAGGACGCCAACGTGGCGGCGCGCTTACCAATGCTCAAGCGCGCCATGCGCACATTGTCCAACGTACGCGTGCGAAACATCGCGCGCGTCGGCGGCGCGCTGGCGCACGGCGATCCGCACATGGATTTGCCGCCGGTGCTGGCGGCGCTCGGCGCGCGAGTCTCGATCACCGGTCCGAAGCAGAACCGCGAGCTGCCCGTCGAAGCGCTTTATGCCGGCTACTACGAAACCGTGCTGGAAAAAAACGAGCTGATCACCGCCGTCACGGTGCCGCCGCTCAACGGCCGCAAAGCCGCGTACATGAAGGTCACGTCGCGCACCGCCGACGATTGGCCGTCGCTCGGCGTCGCCGTCTCGTTCGCGCTCAAGGATGGCAAGATCAGGGATCCGATGATCGTGGTCAGCGCCGCGACCGCAAAAGTCACGCGCATGAAAACCGCGGAGACGGCGCTGAGCAATGCGGCGCCGGACGATCAAACCTTGCGCCGCGCCGGCGATGCGGCGGCCGAGGAAGCGGAGATTCTCTCCGACGCCCACGGCTCGGCGCCCTACAAACGCGAGCTGTTGCGGGTCTACCTGCGCCGCGCCGTGCGTCAGGCGTTGGACGGCGGCGCGGAGTAGGCGCGCCCATGAGTGAAGTCGGCCGAGAGCTGCCGCGGCTCGAAGCGCGCGCCAAGGTCACCGGCCGCGCCGAATATACGCATAACCTGCGCTTGCCCGGCATGCTGTACGGCAAGGTGTTCCGCTCGACCGTGCCGCACGGCCGCATCCGCCGCGTCGACACCGCGGCGGCGCGTGCGCTCGACGGCGTGCACCGCGTCGTCACCGGCGAAGACATCCACAAGGTCATTCCCGAGCCCTATTACGGTCCCGCCTTCCACGATCAGCCGATCCTGGCGCTCGACAAGGTGCACCACGTCGGCGAGCCGGTCGCGGTGGTGCTCGCCGCCGATCCGCATGTCGCCGAGCACGCGGTGCAGCTGATCGCGGCCGAATACGACGAACTGCCGGCGGTATACGACGAGGTCGCGGCGATGCAGCCCGACATCGTCGTCCACGACGTGCTCAAGCCGGCCGGCACTTTCGCCGATCTCAAGCACCTGAAGGGCCGCACCGGCACCAACGTGGCGCTCGATTATCACTTGCGGCGCGGCGATCCGGATGGCGCATTCAAAAGCGCCGCCCACGTGTTCGAGCACACGTTCAAGAGCCAGCAATGCCTGCACGTGCCGTTTGAGCCGTTCGTCGCGGTGGCAGAGCCCGCCGACGATGCGCTGGTCATCCACACCTCGAACCAGACGCCGTCGTTCGTGCACACCGAAATCGCGCGTCTGCTCGGTTGGCCGGAAAATCGGGTGCGGGTGAAGGTGCCGTTTCTCGGCGGCGGCTTTGGCGCCAAGGTGTACGTCAAGCTCGAAGCTTTGGTGGCGGCGCTCGCGCTCATTGTGCGCCGACCGGTCAAGATCGCGCTCTCCATGGAAGAGCAGTTCTACATGATCACCAAGCACGCGACGACGTTTCGCATCAAAAGCGGCGTCGGCGCCGACGGCCGCATCGTGGCGCGCGCCTGCGAGGTGTTTTGGAACGGCGGCGCCTACGCCGACATCGGCCCGCGGGTGACGCAAAAATCCGGCTTCACCTCGCCGGGACCCTACGACATCGACAATGTCAGCATCGATTCCTACGAGCTTTATACCAATCGCACGCCGGCCGGCGCGCTACGCGGCTTTGGCATTCCGCAGCTGGTCTGGGCCTACGAGAGTCACACCGACCTGATCGCGCGCGAGCTCGATCTTGATCCGGTCGCGTTTCGCCGCAACAACATTTTGCGCCAGGACCGGCCGCAGGCGAGCGGCACCGCGATGAAGGACGCCGCCATCGCCGAGGTGCTCGAAACGCTCGCTGCGCGCATGGGTTGGGGCGACAACAAAGAATTCGACCGCGGCAACGGCGCGATCCGCCGCGGCCGCGGCATCGCCGTCGGCTTCAAGGCGTCGATCTCCCCCACCACCTCGGTGGCGATCGTCAACGTCTCGGGCGACGGCAGCGCCGTGGTCTACACCAGCAGCGTCGACATGGGCCAAGGCTCCGACACCGCGTACGCCCAGATCGTTGCCGAGGTGCTGGCGCTGAAAGCCGAAGCGGTACGCGTCGTGCATCCCGACACCGACGTGACGCCGTACGACATGGGTACGCTCGGCTCGCGCTCGCTGTTTCACATGGGCAACGCGGTGCGGCTCGCCGCCGAGGATGCGCTCGCCAAATTGCGCGCGCTCGCCGCCGAAGCCGGCCTGCCCGAGGGCACCAATTATCCGCCGGCTGAAATCTTCAAAAAACGTTTCGGCATGCAGGCCGGCAATGTGATCGGCGCGGCGAGCTACGTGCCGAGCTACAAATCGCCGGACGCACAGACCGGGCTGTCCGACAACGTGACGCCGTTCTGGATGATCGGCGGCGCCGGCGCCGAGGTCGCGGTCGATACCGAGACCGGCGCGGTGCGCGTCGAAAAACTGGTCAACGCCGCCGATTGCGGGAAGCCGATCAACCCCGCGGTGGCGCGCACCCAGCTTTCCGGTGCTGCGGTCATGCAGCTCGGCTTCACGCTCTCCGAGATCATGCAACTCGACGGCGGCCAGGTGACCAATGCCTCGCTTGCCGACTACAAGATCCCCGGCATCCGCGACATTCCGCCGATGCATAACGAGCTTGTCGCCGCCGAACAGCATTCCGGCCCATTCGGCGCCAAGGGCTTGGGCGAATCCGGCACGTTCGGTGTCTCGCCGGCGATTGCCAACGCCATCCACGACGCGGTCGGTGTGCGCATCACCGAATTGCCGATCACCGCCGAGGCCGTGTTGCGCGCGCTCCGCAAGCAACAGGGCCGGCCGCTGGAGGATGCGGCATGAACCATCGCGCTCCGAACCTAGCCGTCATTCCCGCTTTCGCGAGGCCGACGGGCAGAGTAGAAAAGAACCGCTGAGAAGCTGACAATGACCACCGCACGCACCATCACCTTCACGCTCAACGGCCAGCAGGTCTCGACCGCCATCGAGCCGCACCGCAACCTGGTCGAGCTGTTGCAGCGCTTCGATCTGTTCGGCGCCCGCGAAAGCTGCGGCCAGGGCCTGTGCGGCTGCTGCACGGTGCTGGTCGATGATCAGGCGGTATCCGGCTGCCTCTATTTCGCCGTCTGGGCCGACGGCAAGAGCGTCACCACGATCGAGCATCTCGACGCCGACGGCAAACTGTCGCCGGTGCAGCAGGCTTTCATCGACACCGGCGCCTTCCAGTGCGGCTTCTGCACGCCCGGCTTCATCCTGATGTCGCACCAGCTTCTGAAAGAACACCCGAATCCGACCGACGACGACATCCGGCATTATCTCTCGGGCAATCTCTGCCGCTGCGCCGCGTATCCGGAGATCATCGAAGCGGTGAAGCTCGCCGCGAAGCAAACGGCCTAAACGGCCCCATTCAGCGCCGCAATAAATCGCTGTTTGATCGCATGGCCGTCGCGCAGCGGCAGCACGCGCGGCACCTCTTCTTCCTTGATGCGGGCGCTGACCAGGATCGGGCCTTCGCCGTCGTGCAATAAAGCGCGGACTTCAGCGGCTTCTTCGATGCGTGAGACAGCGCGCGCCTGTTTGAAGCGGCAGGCCAGCGCCATGGCGGGAAGATCGACGCCCGATTTGGTGTGGCTCGGCTGCATGCCGGTCTCGCCGTAATGGGCATTGTCGAGCACCACGATGGCGAGATTTTTAGGCTGCTTCACGCCGATGGTAGCGAGGCTGCCGATCCCCATCAGCATGTCGCCGTCGCCGGTGAGCACCGCCACGCGGCGGTCGGGCCGTGCCAGCGCGAGGCCGAGGCCGACCATCGCGGTGCCACCCATGGCGCCCCACAGATAAAAGTTCAGGGGGTGATCGCCTGCCGCGGCCACGTCGAAGGTGGACGCGCCGAGCCCAGTGGCCACGAGCAGGTCGCCACGGTCGATCAGCAAGCGGCGCACGAAGTCGCGTCGATCGAGCATCGCCAAGCCCTCACCGCGTCCACTGCTTGCGGCCGATCAGCCGCTGCGACAACAGAAATGCCACCTGCAGATTGCCGTCGAACGCCATGTCGCAGCCGGCGCCGACCACCTCGTCGACGTCATCGGCGCTGTCGAGCCGGTAGGTGAGAAAGCCGGAGAGCCGCAGCACGTCGTCGGTGATCGAGCCCATCGGCACCTGCCATGGGTTGAACTCGCCAAACTCGCCGCGCATGGTCACCAGCACCACGCAGGCAAAGCCGCAATTGCGCAACAGCGAAAACATGTTGATGCAATTGCCGACGCCGCTCGACTGCATCAAGAGCGCCGCGCGCTGGCCGCCGAGCGCCGCGCCGGCAACAAGGCCGACGCCTTCCTCTTCGGTGGTCAGCGCCACGTCGGCGATGTCCGGGTCGGCCTGGCACAGCGCGATCAACCGGCTATGGCCGGCGTCGGGCACGTAGCCGACCTGGCGGATGCCGAGGCGGTGGAAGTGGCGAAAGATCGCATCCGGCCAGTCGGTGTCGGTATGGGTCATCGTGTGCAATGCAGCCCCGTTTGCCACGCGCGCCTTTGCCATGCGCGTCCGTGGGTTTGCAAATATCGCATCGCTCATTAAGGTGCGCCACCCCTTGCGAAAACCCAGAATGGAGACCGTCCATGGCTTCGCGTCTTCGCCATATCGCCATCATCGTTCCGGATCCGGAGCAAGCGGCGAAATTCTTCGAGCACGCTTTCGGCATGACGCGGGCCGGCACCGCGCGCCGCGGCATCTACATGTCGGACGGCGTGATGAACGTGGCGCTGCTCAAGACCGAGGGCAACGAGAAGACCGGCCTTTATCATTTCGGCATATGGGTCGACGATCTCGATGAAGCGGAGAAGAAGGTCACCGAAGCCGGCGGCAGCTATCTGGCCGGCCGGCCGACCTCGCCCAATTCGTTCTATGAGGCCAAGTACCGCGACCCCAACGGCGTGGTGTTCGATCTCACGCACCACGGCTGGGCCGGCGCCACCAAAGAAGTCGTGGCCAAGGCCTAGCTGTTTTCGCTCCACATCGTCATTGCCGGGCAAAGGCGCGAAGCGCCGTCTTCACGCAAAACCCCCGGCAATCCATTCAGCGGCGCGGCCGCATGGATGCCCGGGTCAAGCCCGGGCATGACGAAATTGAGAAGCGGTTGCCCCAGAATTCAATGCCCACCTATCCTGATCGCATCATCGTCATCGGCGCCGGACCGGTCGGTCTGTGCCTGTCGCTCGCCTTGGCGCAAGCCGACATGAAAGTCTGCCTGATCGAGGCGCTGGGCGACGACAATTTCCTCGAACAGGTGCCGCGCGCCGGGACCAATCATCCGGCCACGCTCGAAATGTACGAGCGCATCGGGCTGTACGAAAAACTCGAGCCGCGCGGCATCGTGGCCCCGGTGTTTCATTACTGGGACCGCCACGAAGACAAGCTGATCGCCGCCTTCGATCATGCGCATCTGAAGAACGACACGCGCTTTCCCTACGTGCTCCAGTGCGAGCGCATCAAGATCGTCGAAGAAGCGCTGAAGATGGCGAAGGCGGAGCCAAACATCGAGCTGCACCTGTCCACCGAATTCGTCTCGTTCGAGCAGGATGCCGACGGCGTCGTCGCCCATGTGCTCAATGCGGCGGGCGAAAAGGAAAGCTTCGCGGGGCGCTACCTCGTCAGCGCCGAAGGGGCGCGCAGCGCCGTGCGCAAGCAGCTCGACATCGCGTTCGAAGGCTTTACCTATGACGATCGCACGCTGAACATCGAAGTGGCGTACGATTTCCGCAAGCACGGCTACGCCGAGCGTAATTACATTTCCGATCCGACCGAATGGTCCAACCTGTTTCACTGGAAGGGACCGCCGGACCGCTGGCGCGTGCATTTTCCAACCGATCCGAAAGCCGACGAGGCCGCGCTGCTGCAGCCCGAGGTCCTGCAGGCGCAGCTGCAAAAATTCCTGCCAACCGGAAAGCCGTTCGACATCGTCGGCTGCAACCTCTACGTCGTGCACCAGCGCGTCGCGGACAAATTCCGCATCGGCCGCGCCATCCTGGCCGGCGATTCCGCACACGTGAACAGTCCGATCGGCGCCATGGGCATGAACAGCGGCGTGCACGACGCCTTCAATCTGGCCGACAAGCTGATCGCGATCGCGCGCGGCGAGGCGGATGACGACGTCCTCGACCGCTACGAGCGCCAGCGCCGTCATGTCGCATTGGCACACACGCAGGCGCAGACCATCCGTAACAAGCGGCTGTTGTCCGAGCGCGATCCGGCAGTGCGTCAGCGTAATCACGACGAGCTGCGGCGCACCGCGGAGGACCCAGAGCTCGCCCGCAAGTTTTTGCTGCGCACCGCGCTGTTCGAAAGCCTGCGCGAAGCCGAAGCGATCGCCTAGGCGGCGCATAGAGGGACCGATGCTACGCGTGCTCATCGCATCGTTTGTCACGATGATTCTGGCCGGTGGCACTGCCGCGCAGGCTCAGCCGGCGCCCGCCCATTGGCCGGAGCGGCCGATCCATTTCATCGTGCCGTTCCCGGCCGGCAGCAGCTCCGACATCGTCGCCCGCATCGTGGCGCAACAGCTGACCGTGCGGCGTGGCCAGCAGCTGGTCGTGGAAAATCGCCCGGGAGCGAGCGGCAATCTGGCGACCGAATTCGTCGCACACGCGCAGCCCGACGGCTACACGCTCGGCCTCGCCAACACCTCGACCTTGGCGCTGTCGCCGAGCCTGATGGCGCACCCGACCTACGACCCGCTCAAGGATTTTGCACCGATCTCGATGCTGGGCGCGTCGCCGTTCGTGCTCGCCAGCTATCCGGGGCTGCCGGTCCAAGACGTGCAGGGACTGATCGCCAAGGCCAAGGGCGAACCAGGCAAGCTGACTTACGCGGAAGCAGGCCCTGCCACGCTCGCCAATCTGGCCGGGCTTCTGTTCAACAAGCTGGCGAACGTGCAGCTGACGCCGGTGTCCTACCGCGGCTCGGAGCAGGAGGTGATCGATCTGATCGCCGGCCGCGTCGACACGGCCTACCTCACCATCCCGCCAACCCTGCAATTGATCCGCAACGGCAAGGTGCGTGCGCTTGCGGTGACCGGACCAAAGCGCAGCCCGAGCATGCCGGACGTTCCGACCGTCGCCGAATCCGGGCTGTCCGGCTACGAAGCCGTGCTCTGGCAGGCGATCTACGCTCCCGCAGGCACGCCGCCGGCCATTGTCGACCGGCTCAACAAAGAGGTGAACGCGCTGTTGCGCGAGGACGGCGTGATCGCCGCACTCGCCAAGGTGGGCGTCGAAGCCGAGCCCAGCACCCAAAACGAGCTCGCCCAGCGCATCGCCGCCGAGATCAAGAAATGGCGCGAGGTGATCGTCGCCGCCGGCATCAAACCGCAATAGACGGAAGCCGGGGCGCTTGACGGTTTTGGGCGCGCGGCGGATGCTTGCGGCCAATCAGGCGTTCAACACCTTCCCGCCCCGAATGGAGGTTCCCATGGCTGCTCGGCTTCGTCACATCGCGCTCTCGGTGCCCGATCCGGAGAAGGCGGCAAAGTTCTTCGAGGAAGCCTTCGGCATGCAGCGCGTCGGCAAGGCCGGCATCGGCTGCTACGTCTCCGACGGCACCATCAATGTCGCGCTCTTGAAGTACGACGGCGAGGTGCCCGGCTTCCACAAGGGTTATCACGGCCTCGTCCATTTCGGCATGTGGGTCGATAATCTGGAAGAGACCGCCAAGAAGGTGACCGACGCGGGTGGCAGTTATTTCGAAGGCCGGGTGAACGACAACCCGAACACCTTCTACGAGGTCAAATACAAAAACCCGGACGGCGTCATCTTCGATCTGACGCACAACGGCTGGCGCGGCGCCGTGAAGGAAGTGGTGCCGGCCGAAGGCGCCAAGGTCGCGGCCGAATAAGCTAACGCCGCCACGGCAGCGCCGCAGCATCCTCGACAAAGAACCACGCGCCGTCGCCGAGCTCGGACGGGAAGCACGCAACCAGGCCGCCTTCGATGGCACGCCATTCGAGATCGGCGCTTGCCACCGCGGCCTCGGCGGCTGCGAGCGATTGAACGCGCAGGGCGTAGCCGAGAATGTACGGCAGCGTGGTGGCGGGCACCTCCGGCAGCTTTTCCGCCGCCCGGTCGTGCGCGATCAGATAAATGCCGCCGCGATCAAGCCGAATGAGGGCGGCGCCAGACATGGGTGTCGCAGCGCGGCCGGTGAAACGCGAAAAGCGCGCAGCCGCCTCTTGCACATCTTCGACCGCAATGACGACGTCGATCAATCCGATCGCGGTGTTCGGGTGATTAAGCCAGCGCGGCTGCCAAACCGCGGCTTCGGTATGATGGGTCAGCATCTGGATGCGGCCCTCCGGCATCACATCGGGCTCGACCCGCGCGATGGTGAACGCCGCGACGTCGTCGCCGGCCGCGGTCTCGACCGGCCGCTGCATTTTCGCCAGCGGGCGGACGTGAAAGTCGGACGCGGCCAGCCGTTCGCGCGCGCTGTGCGCATCCGCAACCGCGAACGCGGCAAGATGAATCCCCGCATAGCGGGCGAGCATCGCATCGAACTCGCGACCCAACACCGTATCGGCGGTCTTGAACAGCACCTCGATGTAGCCGCGCGCGAACATAGCGGTGACGTTGCCGGTGCCGGTCAGCTGCGTGCCGACCGCAACGTCCGGATTCACCTGGATTGATGGTGGGGTCGGGGCAAATCCGGCGCGGGCTAGCGCCCGGCTCGCCGCGTCGGCGCCACGCACGAAGTGCGCGACATGATCGAGAAAAATCTCATCGCCGGACGGCAGCTGGCGGTCGACCTCGGGCTGGGCAAACGACGGCACGCCATGGACTCCGCAATGCTGTCAGGCCGATTTGGCGATGCCTGCCGCCTCGACGATCTTGCCCCAGCGCACGATCTCGGATTGCAGGAACGCGGCAAGCTCGGCCGGCGAGCCAGTGCCGATCGGCTCCATGCCCAGGTCCTTGATTCGTCCGCGCACTTCGGGCGTCGTGATGATGGCGTTGAGCACGGAATTGAGCTTGGCCACAATGTCGCTAGGCGTCTTGCTCGGCGCAATCACGCCTTGCCAAGCCGCAAGATCGAAGCCGGGCACGCCGGCCTCGGCAAGGGGCGGCACCCCGGGCAGCACCTCCAGGCCCGTGGTGGTGGTCACTGCAAGCGGCCGCAATTTGCCGCTGGCAATCAGGGCCTGCGCCGGCCCGTAATCGGCGAACATCAGCTGAATATAGCCGTGGACCAGATCGTCCAACGCCGGCGCCGTGCCATGATACGGCACGTGGGTCATCTTGATGCCGGTTTTGCTGGCGAACAGCGCACCGGTGAGGTGGTGAAACGCGCCGACGCCGCCGGAGCCGTAGCTCAGTGGTCTTTGCTTGGCGAGATTGATCAGATCCTGGACGCTGTAGACCGGCAGCGATGCGCTGACCACGAGCACGAACGGGACCCAGGCGACAAGCGCGAGCAGGGCGAAATCGCGCGCCGGATCGTAAGGCAGCTTCTTGTAGAGCGTGGCGTCGATCGCCAGTGTCGAGACCGCCATCGAGATCGTGTAGCCATCGGGCTTCGACTTCGCCAAGAAGTTGGTGGCGATGACGGTGCCCTGGCCGGGCCGGTTTTGCACCGTAAACGGTTGACCGAAACGATCCTGCAGTTTGTCGCCGAGCATGTGCGCCAGCGTGTCGGTGCCGCCGCTTTTGGCAAACGGCACCACGAACGTCACCGGGTGGGTGGGGTAGTCTTCCGCATCCTGCGCGCGGACGGCTGTCGCCGCCATTGCGGGCAGCGCGACGGCGATCAGGCTTCGCCGCGACAGCTTGCTCATCGGGTGTCTCCCGGAGCAGCGCGCGAAGGTCCCCCGCTTCTCTCGCGCACGGATCGGTCCCAGGCCCTATCCTGCCAGCACCGTGGGCGCTAAGGGAATATCGGTTTGCGGTGAATGCGGGGACGTTTGGCCGCAGCCCGGCCATTCCTTGACATTCCTTGGGGAGCCCGGCCATAACGGCGCCGCCCGGCGAGGTTTGGTGGGCCAACGCCCCGCCGCCTTTGTCGGGCATCATCATATCGACTGGAAAAAGCCGGTCCGGACGACCAAATCCGAGCGCCGGGACAGAACACGAGGAAAAAGATGTTCGCAGTCTTCAAAACCGGCGGCAAGCAGTATCGGGCGGCCGCCGACGACGTGCTCGAGGTCGACAAGATCGCGGGCGAGGCGGGCGATATCGTCGAGTTCGGCGAAGTCCTGCTGGTGGGCGGCGACAGCGTGACCCTCGGTAAGCCGAGCGTCGCCGGTGCCACGGTGGCGGCCGAAGTGCTCGAACAGGGCCGCGGTCCCAAAATCATCGCGTTCAAGAAGCGCAGGCGCAAGAACTCGCGGCGCAAACGCGGCCACCGCCAGGAATTCACCCGGATCAGGATTACCGAGATCCTTACCGACGGTAAAAAGCCGAACAAGGAAGCCAAGGCAAAGCCAAGCGCCCCGGCCAAGCCCGCTGAGGAATCGTCCGCCGCGCCAGCTGCCTAGCGACTTCCCGGAGCGGGAAAGCGGACCGTTGCGGGCCGAATAAGGCCCGCCGGCGGGCATGACAAACAAAAAACCGGATTTGGTGATGCACTTGTCATGAATTCGGTGTAGAAGGTCACTCGAGAAAGGTTGGAGAAGAGCCGATGGCTCACAAGAAAGCAGGCGGTTCCTCGCGCAACGGCCGCGATTCGCCGGGCCAGCGCCTGGGACTCAAGATTTTCGGCGGCGAAGAGGTCGTTGCCGGCAACATCATTGCGCGTCAGCGGGGCACCAAGTGGCACGCCGGCCGCAACGTCGGCATTGGCCGCGACCATACGCTGTTCGCGCTGGCCGACGGTCGCATTGAGTTCCGTACCAAGACCAAGGGTCGGGTCTTCGTATCGGTACTTCCGATGACGGAGGCTACGGCCCAGTAATACGGTGGATCATATGAGGTCTGCCGGCATCCAGTCGAACCGGCGGGCCCCATGGGCTCCGAAAAGGGGGAGACCGGAATGCCGGCTCCCCCTTTCGGTTTGTTTTGGAGCCCATGCCATGACCCTCTCGCAGCAAGCTGTTGCAGCGGCCCTTCCGCAGCGCACGGTGCCTGTGCTCAAGACCGACCGGCTCGTCTTGCGCGCGCCCTGCGCGGAGGACGCTCCCGCCATGACGCGTCTCCTCGCGGATCGCCGCATCGCGATCAACACCGCGCGCATTCCGTATCCGTACGGTGTCGATGACGCCGAAGAATTCATTGCGTCGGTCAATCGGCTCGATGGCGAAGCGACTTTCACGATCACGCTCGACGCAGCGCCGATCGGCGTCTGCGGAGTCGAGCCGCGTGAAGGCGGCCCGGAGATCGGCTATTGGATCGGCGTATCGTACTGGGGCCAGGGCCACGCCACCGAAGCGGCGCGCGCGCTGATCGACTACGCCTTCGGCGAACTGCAGCACGAGACGCTGCAGGCCGGCGCACGGGTCAGCAATCCGGCGTCGCGACGCGTGCTGGAAAAGTGCGGTTTCCAGTGGACTGGTGTGCGCCTGTCGCGCGTTCGCGCCATCAATTCGGCGGCACCAGCCGACCGCTTTCGGCTCGATCGGCGACTCTGGCTGTCGCTGAAATCATGGGGACGGTTCAGCGGCGCTGCCTGAGGTACACGACGATGGCCGCAGAGTGCGTGTTCTGTCGGATCGCAAAGCGCGAGGTCGCCGCACACATCGTCTACGAGGACGATCGCCTGATGGCTTTTCTCGACCGTGGCCCAATCCGGCCCGGGCACACACAAATCGTGCCGAAACAGCATTTTGCCTGTTTCGACGAAACGCCCGCAGAGCTAGCGTCGGCGATGACGCTGCTCGGACAACGGCTGGCGCGCGCCTTGAAGCGGCTTTATCGGGTACCTCGCGTCGCATTTGCCTTCACCGGGAGCGACGTCGCCCACGCGCACGCGCATGTCGTTCCCATGCACGAAGCCACCGACATCACCTCGCGCCGCTACATCGTTGAGGAGACGCTCACCTTCCGTGGTATGCCCAACCCGCCGGATCTTGAGCTTGCCGGGACAGCCGAGGCGTTGAAAAACGCCCTGCTCGATATGGCTTCATAGAGCAGCCGAGACGGCGCGAGGCGAAGCGGGCACCTTAGAAGTTCCGGTTTGGGAACTCGACACCAACGAATCGTTGACATGCGGGCGTGACGGGCGGACGATATCGGCGCGTGTCGCGCTTGGCGTCGCGACTCGCAAGATGCGGAAATGGAGGTGCAATGCCCCCGGGCCAGTCGAGCCGCGATGACCGCCGCTTCACTGTTCGGGTTGTGGCGTAGCGGTACCCGCGAACGGCACGTCGGGAGCGGCCCCCCGGGCCGCAGCAGTGAGGCAAGGCCCACCCGGCCCCTCCCGGCGCAGCTCCCTTAAGCGCGTTAACTCGCTATCTTTCGCTGCATCACCATTTATTGTCCGATTATTGCTAACATCGACTGCCCATGCGGAGCAGTCCTGCCGAACTATTTGTATCGCGATGAAATTCCTCGACGAAGCCAAGGTCTATATTCGTTCCGGCGATGGCGGCAACGGCTGCGTGTCGTTCCGGCGCGAGAAATTCATCGAATTCGGCGGACCGAACGGCGGTGACGGCGGCAAAGGCGGTGACGTGGTCACTGTCGCGGTCGACGGTCTCAACACGCTGATCGACTACCGCTACCAGCAGCATTTCTTCGCGCAGAACGGCCGCGCCGGCATGGGCAAAGATCGCCACGGCGCCGACGGCGCCGATGCGGTGCTCAAAGTGCCGGTCGGCACCCAGATCTACGAAGAGGACGGCGAGACGCTGCTTGCCGATCTCACCGAGCCCGACCAGCGCGTCGTGCTGGCGCGCGGCGGCAATGGCGGTTTCGGCAACGCGCATTTCAAATCCTCGACCAATCGCGCGCCGCGCCGCGCCAATCCGGGGCAGCCCGGCGCCGAGCACACGATCCGGCTGCGGCTGAAACTCATTGCCGACGCCGGCATCGTCGGACTGCCCAATGCCGGCAAATCGACATTCCTGGCGGCAGTCAGCGCCGCCAAACCGAAGATCGCCGATTATCCGTTCACGACGCTGACGCCGCAGCTCGGCGTGGTCGACGTCGACGGCCGCGAATTCGTGCTCGCCGACATTCCGGGCCTGATCGAAGGCGCCCACGAGGGCGTCGGGCTCGGCGATCGTTTCCTCGGCCATGTCGAGCGTTGCCGCGTGCTGCTGCATCTCGTCGACGGCACCGGCGCCGATGCCGGCGAAGCCTATAAGACCGTGCGCAGCGAGATCGAGGCATACGGACACGACCTCGTCGACAAACCGGAGATCGTGGCGCTCAGCAAGGCCGATGCGATGAGCGAGGCCGATGCCAAAAAACAGCTCGCGCGGTTAAAGCGCGCTGCCAAAAAGACGCCGCTCGTGGTCTCCGCTGTGAGCCGCAGAGGCATGCCGGAGGTCTTGCGTGCTCTGCTGCGCGTCATCGACGAGAAACGCGCGAACATGGCTGCCGAAACGGTGCCGCACGATGCGTGGCATCCGTGATCGTCGGCGGCGACGCTGCGTCTATTGGCCGACGCGGCTAAACTTTAGCAGCCCATCGCGCTCGACGCGGCTGAGGAGATCGATCTCCCAAGCCAAATATTCGCGCATGGCCGCTTTGGCATCGCCGGAGCGCTCGTATGGCTTGCGCCATTGATCGACGATCTCGTCGGCCATCAGCGCCTCGGTCGAAAGCTCGTAGCCGGCCGCGCGCCATGCCGCGTTGCCGCCGGCGAGAAAGCGCACCGGGACGTTCACCAGCGCCGCCGCTTCGGCAACCGCCATGGCGGCGAGCACGCCGTCTTCCGACGTCAGCACCAACGTGTCGCGCAGCGGAATTTTTTCGAGCGCACGTTCGAGCCGCGTGCGGATCGCGAACCAGGCGCCGGGGATGTGCTCCTTGAGATAGTCGCGGCTCGGCGACAGGTCGACCACAGTCGCTGCGTGGCGGGCAAATAACTCGCCGAATGATGCGAGGTCGATCGCGGCGCTGCTGCCGATCTCTGTCTCGAGCGCCTGCGCGCCTGGCCGGCCGATCTCCGTGCCCGCCTCGGCCAGCACGAACACGTCCTGCCAGCCCATCTGGCGCAGCCACGATGCGGTCATCAGCGCCCGCACTTCGGCGTCGTCGACCAGCACGATGCGAGCGCCGAGCGTGCCGACATACTGGTCCGTCGCCTGCACCAATTGCCCGCCCGGCGCCGAGATCGCGCCCGGCAGGTGGCCGGCCTCGTACTCGGCCGGATCACGAACATCGAACAAATACGTCGTGCGCTCCGCATCAGTGCGCAGCCGTTCGAGCCCGGCAGAGTCGATGGCCTTGACGCCACAGTTCTGCGCCACGCCCTTGGCGGCTTGACGGGCCCATTGCAGCGTGGCGGCCGATACGCCGGGCGCGCGCCGGCTCTGCCCGTTGTCGCAAACAAAACCCGCCAGGCTCCAGCCCATGGTGCCGTTGCGCAACGCCAGCACGCGATTGGGCAGGCCGGCATTGATCAGCGATTGGGCGCCGATGATGCTGCGGGTGCGGCCGGCGCAATTGACCACCACTGTGGTGCGCGGCGACGGCGCAAGCTCACGCGCCCGCAGCACCAGCTCGGCGCCCGGCACGTTCACCGCGGTCGGAATGGAAACCCGCGCGTATTCGTCGAACGGGCGGCTGTCGAGCACGACGAGATCGGCGCCCGTGCGCAGCAGTTGCTCCAGCTCTTCGGCGGCAATGCTCGGCGTGCCGCTGCTGTGTTCGATGAATTCGCCGAATGCCTTGCTGGGCACATTGACGCCGGAAAACAATTCGAACCCGGCGGCAGCCCAGGCCGCCACGCCGCCGTCGAGAATCGAAACATCCGAATAGCCGTTGCGCGCCAGAATGCCGGCGGCGCGTTCGGCAAGCCCATCGGCATCGTCGCACAGCACGATGCGCGCGGCGCGGCGCGGCACCAGTGTGGCGAATTTCAGCTCGAAGCGGCTCAGCGCGACCGAGCGCGCCAGCAACAGATGATTTTGCGAAAAGATCAGCTCCTCGCGCACATCGATCAGCGCGAGCTCGCCGCCGTCGCCAAGCATGGCACGCAATTGCTGCGCGTTCACCCTTGCGGGCGCAGCCGATGATGAAGGAGCTTGCGGCCGCGCGCGTTGCGCGGCCGCGGCACTGACCGGCACGCTCACGTCGCTTGCTGCGCCGTCATGCGGTGCACTTCGCCGGTCTTCAGATCAAAGCGCACGCGGTCGATGCGGTCCAGATTGGTGCCGGTGACGCGGATGAAGCGCGAATAGTCCGGATAATCGATCGAATGGATCTTGCCGTCCTGATAGATGCCGGCATGGCCGGGCATCAGCCGGTATTTCTTCGCCGGCTTGAGCTTGGCGTGCTTGGCATCGCCGCCGTCATCCTCGCGCTCCCATTCGATCATGTCGGTGTGGTGGGTGGCCTGGCCATAAATGGCCCAGGAGGCGCCGTGATCGTGCGGCGGCGACACGCGCGCTTTCTCGTTGATGTGGGCGAGGATTTGGAAGCCGAGCTTCGGGTCCTCGTACAGCACATGCAGTCCCCGCGGCGTGTCCTCACTGCAGTGTTTTTGAATGAAATCCGGATTGCGCAGCAGCGTTTCAAGGTTGGTTCGCACCTGTTCGCGCCCCTCCGGACCTGGGTCGCGCGACAGAATGGACCGGCAATCGGCGATGAATTGATCGAGATCGTAAGCCATTGCGGTGCTCCCTGAAGAGACGTTCGTCCTTGCCGCCCAGTTTCGCGCATCGCGGACCCGGGCGCCAGTAGGCCGGGGCGGATTTGGATTGCGGCTGCGCAGTCGCTACATTCGCGCCATGTTCGGACTGCCGCAAAGCTACGACCGGCCGCGTAATGTGCGGCTCGACACGCTGGTGCGCCTGCGCTGGCTCGCCGTGTTCGGCCAGCTGGCGGCGCTGCTCGTCGTGCATTTCGGCCTCGATTACGTCGTGGTGCCGATCTGGTCGTGCATCGCGGTGATCGCCGTGGCGGCGCTGCTCAACGTCGCGCTGCGGGTTGGTTTTCCGCAGACCCAATGGCTCGAACCGGACCGCGCCGCCTGGCTGCTCGGCTTCGACATCGCCGAACTCGCGGCGCTGCTCTACCTCACCGGCGGCCTCGAGAATCCGTTTTCCTTCCTGCTGCTCGGCCCGGTGCTGATCTCCGCAACGGCGCTGCCGCCGCGCATGACCTTGTTGATCGGCACCTTCGCCATGCTGTGCGCGACGGTATTGGTGTTCTTTCATTACGACCTGCCCTGGGAGACGCAGCACGGGCTGGAGCTGCCGGAAATCTACATGGTGGGGGTCTGGTTCTCGATCCTGCTCGCCATCGGCTACATCGGCGTCTACACGTGGCAGGTCGCCGAAGAGGCGCGCCAACTTTCCGACGCGCTGGCCGCCACCGAACTGGTGCTGGCGCGCGAGCAGCATCTGTCTCAGCTCGACGGCCTTGCCGCCGCCGCCGCCCACGAGCTCGGCACGCCGCTCGCCACCATCACGCTGGTTGTGCGCGAGATCGAGCGCATGCTCGAGCCGAAATCGCCATACGCCGACGACGTGAAACTCTTGCGCGAGGCGGCGCAGCGCTGTCGCGAAATCATGGCGAAGCTCACCGAGCTGCCGACCGGAGAGCCGTTCGATCGTTTGCCGCTGTCGGCGTTGATCGAGGAAGCCGCCGGCCCGCACCGCAATTTCGGGGTCTCGATCGGCGTGACGTTGCCGCCGAACCGCGCCGGCGAACCCGTCGGCGCCCGCAATCCGGCGATCCGCTACGGCCTCGGCAACCTCATCGAGAACGCCGTCGATTTCGCGCGGAGCCGAGTTGAGATCTTCCCCGAATGGGACGACGACGACGTCACGATCACCATCAGCGACGATGGGCCCGGTTTCGCCCCGGAAGTGCTGGATCGCCTCGGCGCGCCGTACGTCACACAGCGGCGGCCCGAGCCGCGCAGCGCCGCCGACGAGGGCGATACCGTGTTCGGGCTGGGGCTCGGCTTCTTCATCGCCAAGACGCTCTTGGAACGCTCCGGCGCCAAGCTGGCGCTGATTAACCAAGCGCCGCCGCTGCACGGCGCCACCATCAAAATCACCTGGAACCGCGCAGCTTTTGAACGGCCGTTGCCGTCGCCTCCCCTTGAGCCGACTGCTTCGGCCGCATAACTCTGGGATAAAGAGACATTGGCCCGATTGCCGATTCATCATTGATGCAAAGGCGCCCGCCGGACATCCTGCAAGTTGATTGCAGCCGGCCGTGATTGCGGCGATACTGCAAAGGTCCCGGGCGGCGTCACGCATCGCGTGAAGGGGCACGTTTGGCCTCGGCGGAGTAGATTGCCATGACCAATGCAGCGCCCGGAGCGCTTCCAAACGAACGTTCACTTCTGATCGTCGAAGACGACAAATCGTTTCTGCAGCGCCTCGCCCGCGCCATGGAAGGCCGCGGCTTCGCGGTCACCACGGCCGAGTCGGTGGCTGACGGGCTGTTGCAGGTCGAGAAGGCGGCGCCGGCATTCGCGGTCGTCGACATGCGGCTCGGCGACGGCAACGGCCTCGACGTAATCTCGGCGATGAAAAAGCGTCGCCCCGAAGCGCGCGCCATCATCCTCACCGGCTACGGCAACATCGCCACCGCGGTGAATGCGGTGAAGCTCGGCGCCGTCGATTATCTGGCCAAGCCGGTCGATGCCGACGACGTCGCCGCGGCGCTATTGGCGCTCGACAACAAAAAGATCGAGCCACCGGAAAATCCGATGTCGGCCGACCGCGTGCGCTGGGAGCACATTCAGCGGATTTATGAGCTGTGCGGCCGTAACGTTTCGGAAACCGCGCGGCGCCTGAACATGCACCGGCGCACGCTGCAGCGCATTCTGGCAAAGCGCGCGCCCAAATAATTAAATTTTGATCGGAGTGATTCACTGCGTCGACGCACCGTGGCGCTGCGGTCGTAACGTTTACTGCCAAACGAACCGCGTCCGCGCTGCGAAAGCTCGAATTGCGCGGAACCGATTAAGCCAAATTTCGCAGGCTGCGCTTACCATGGCGGGTATCGGATGGTGCCTGGTTGCGGCGGGGATCGGGATGATCGAGCAGGCCGAGGTTTGGGGGGCGGATCAGGATGGGATGCCGGCTGCGGCCGTCGTCACAAGGTCGGCGCGCAAGCCGCGCCTTCTGGTCATCGATGACGACAATCTGCATCGCATGATTGTCTGCCGGGTCGCCGACAAGGCCGGCTATGTGCCGGCTGGCGCAGCGACCTACGATGAAGCGGTGGAGCTCGCGCAGAACAATAAATTCGACTGCATCACGCTCGACCTTTCGCTCGGCGAGCATGCCGGCGTCGAATTGCTGCGGCACCTGTGGGTGATCGGCTGCAAAGCCACGATCATCATCATCAGCGGCTGCGATGATGCGACCTGCGGCGAGAGCCAGCGCGTGGCCGAGTCGCTCAAGTTCAAGGTGTGGGAGTCGATCCCGAAGCCGGTGAACTTGGCGGTGCTGCGCGACTCGCTCGAGCGGCTCAAGGCGGACGGCGAGCAACCGCCTCAGGTCTCGGCCGCGTAAGGTCCTTGCGGATCCGCCAGCGCCTGCAGCCGCAACGCCGCGGCGTGGGCAAAGCGCAGCATCATGGTTTTACGCGTCGCCGCCGCCAAGCGATGCTCCGGCGCGTCGGAGACGATCGAAGCCCCGAACGCATCGGCGACAATCAAGCCGGTATCAGGCGGGAAAATCTCGCGCGGCACCTCGATCACGGTGGCGAAGTACAGCCGGTCGCAATGCCGCCGGTAATCGCTCCATTTCTGGTCGGCGCGGAAGTCCGCCACCGACGATTTGATTTCGACGATGATGATTTCGCCGTCGCCGCTGAGCGCCACCAGATCGGCGCGCCGGCCCGACGGCAACGGCAACTCGCTGACCATGCAATAGCCGAGCGCATGCAGATAGCGCGCGGTGCCGCGCGCCACCGCGAGCGCGGTCGGCGATTGCCGGCCGTCGACCGGCAATGCGGCCGCAAGCGAGCGGACGCTCATGGCGAGAATTCCGGGCAGCGGCAGGTTGGATAAGGGACGATGCTCGAGTTTACGCACGCGACGCGCTCCGGCCGAGCAGGCAACTTGCACGCAGGCAATTTGGACGCAGCCAATTTGGACGAGCCCCTCATTCTGCCTCGCCGGCGCGCTCCGGAAAAGCCCCAGCCAGGGCCGCGCGCGAGGCGGCGATGACGCCCCGCTCGGTGATGAGCCCCGTCACCAGCCGGGCCGGCGTCACGTCGAAACCGAAATTGGCGACCGCCGACCCCTCCGGCACGATGCGCACGGTCTCGATGCGGCCATCGGCGGTGCGGCCCGTCATGGTCGCCACCTCGTCGGCGCTCCGCTCCTCGATCGGGATCTCGGCCACGCCGTCCGCCACGTCGAAATCGATGGTGGGCGACGGCAGCGCCACATAGAACGGCACGTTGTTGTCGCGCGCCGCCAGCGCTTTCAGGTACGTGCCGATCTTGTTGCACACGTCGCCGTTGGCGGTGACGCGGTCGGTGCCGACGATGACCAGATCGACCAGACCATGCTGCATCAAATGGCCGCCGGTATTGTCGGCGATCACCGTGTGCGGCACGCCGTGCTTGCCGAGTTCCCAGGCGGTCAGCGAGGCGCCCTGGTTGCGCGGCCGCGTTTCGTCGGCAAACACATGGAGCGCAATCCCGCTGTCGTGCGCCAGATAGATCGGCGCCGTCGCAGTGCCGACGTCGACTGTGGCCAGCCAACCGGCATTGCAATGGGTCAACACATTGACCCGTTCGCCCGGCTTTTTGCGCGCCGCGATCGCTTCGATCAGCGGCAGGCCGTGGCGCCCGATCGCGGTATTGATGGCGATATCCTGGTCGCAGATTTCTGCAGCGCGCCGGTAGGCGACAGCCATGCGATCGGCGCGCGACCGATTGCGCACCGCCGCCGTCATCTCATCGAGCGCCCATTTGAGATTGATCGCCGTCGGGCGCGTGGCGAGCAGCGTCGCGTAGGCCCGCTCGAGCGATTCGTCCGAAGCGTCCTGACGCAGCGCCAAGCAAACACCATAGGCTGCCGCCGCGCCGATCAACGGTGCGCCGCGTATCAGCATGGCGCGGATCGCGTGAGCCGCTTCGTCGAGCGTGGTGAGGCGGGCGGTCGCCAACCGATGCGGCAGCGCCGTCTGATCGATGATGCCCACCGACCAGCCGTCCGGCTCGAGCCAGATCGTACGCATCGGCTTGCCGTCGACTTTCATGGCGCTTCCCTAGCAGATTCCAGCCGGCTGTGGAGACCGTGACGCCTTGCCGGCCGTGTCGCCTTGCCGCAATGTCCTGCCGAAGCGCCCGAGGAGGTCTTGATGGCCGAACTGGATCTAGAGGCCGAATACAACAATCGCGCGCGCGTGCCCGAACATGCGGAGATATTTCTGCGCTGGGCACGCGAAGCCGAGGACTACCGGGCCGAGATGCTCAAGGCCGGGCGCGCCGAGTTCGGCCTTCCCTATGGCGATACGCCACGGCAGACCGTCGATCTGTTTCTTGCGGACCAGGCCGAGCATGCGCCGCTTGCCGTGTTCATCCATGGCGGCTGGTGGCGCTCGCTCGAATCCTCAACCTTCAGCCAGATGGCGCGCGGTTTGAATGGCAACGGCTTTGCTGTGGCGGTTGCCGGCTACGACCTGTGCCCGAACGTCAGCATTGCCGCCATCGTCGATCAAATCCGCCGCGCCTGCGCCTTCCTGTGGCAACGGCTCGGCCGGCGCATGCTGGTGTACGGACACTCCGCCGGCGGTCATCTGGCCGCCGCCATGGTGGCGACCGACTGGGCGGCGCTTTATCCGAAGGCGCCTGCCGATCTGGTGCCAGCCGGCTATGCGGTGTCCGGCGTGTTCGATCTGTCGCCGCTGGTTCAGATCAGCGTCAATCAGGATCTGCGGCTCGATATCGAAGAGGCGCGCCGGGTGTCACCCGCGTTCTGGCCAATACCGAAGGGGCGCGTGTTCGACGCCGTGGCTGGCGGACTCGAATCAAGCGAATTCAAGCGGCAGAGCCAGCTCATCGTCCAGGCATGGCGGGGTGCGGCGGAGACGCGATACGAAGAGGTGGCCGGCGCCAACCATTTTACCGTCATCGACCCTCTGGCCGACCCGCAGAGCGCGATGACGCGGCGTGTTGCCGAACTGGCGCGACGGACAGTGGCTTAGCGCTGTCCGCCAGCAGTGCCTCGCCGGGAGGCGGCAGCGCAGGTCCGGACCGCGTGAGCAGTGCGCAGGCGCAAGCGGCCAGGATCAAGGCGAAGCCGACGATGTCGGCCGGCGTCGGCCGCTCGCCGAGGATCAGGACCGACGAAATCACCCCGATCACCGGACTTCCCAGAACGCCGAGTGACGCGGTCATCGCCGGTAGGCGCCGGATGATCGAGAACCACAGACCATAGGCCGTGCCGGTGCCGAGCACGCCGGCCATGACGGTCGCAACAAGACCGTCCGTGTGAGCGGTCTGTAGTGCCGGTCCGCCCTCGAAGATCAGCATGCAGGCGGTGATGACGATGAGTGCAAATGCCACCTGCCAGGTGGCAATCGCCATCGCATCGATGTCGAGCCGCGCCCATTTCAAATAGACCGTGCCGGCCGCCCAGCTCACGCCGGTGCACAGCGCGAGCAAAATGCCGATCGGAATACCCGTCGCCGCCAGCGGATAGATCAGCACCGCAAGTCCGGCGGCGCACAGGCCGATGGCGATCGGCTGCAGCCCGGTCGGCCGCTCGCGCAGAAAAATCCAGGCCAGGATCACCGCCCAGATCGGCATCGTGTAGGACAGGATCGCCACCCGCGAGGTGGCGGCGCTGAGCTGCGCGAAGGTCGAGAACACACTGAAGCTCGCGACATTGAGCATCGACGCGATGGCGACGTGCACGAATGTTTTCGCTCCGCGCAGGCGCAGGCTGCGCCGTTTGATGCGACAGATCGCCAGCAGCATGAGCCCGCCGACAAAGACGCTGATCGTCCGCATGGTGAACGGCGGCACTTCGTTCAGCGCGATCCGCATGATCGGCCACGTCGAGCCCCACACGACGCACAACGCCGCCAGCATCAGCCGCGCACCGACATCGCCGGCTGCGGGCTCCTGCGGCGCGGGTGCGGGACTTCTCATGGAACGTTCACGGCAAAACCGATCACGGCGCCTTCGGCCCGACGCGCAAGTACCAATCGGCGATCTGGCTGCCGGACCAGAACAGCACGTCGGACTTCTTGCGAATGGCTTCGAACACCTGGCGGAAATATTTGGCCCGGTGCGGCGCGCCCATGATGTACGGATGGACCACGAGCGCCATGATGCGCGCCGATTCGGCGGCATCGGCGTAAATCTGCTCGAACTGGTCGAGCGCGCGATCGCAATATTCCGGCGCCGGGTGGTGCTGGATCAGCATCATGGCGACGTCGTTGCATTCCTGCGTGTAGGGAATGTTGAGGATCGGCTTGCCGCGCGTTTTCAGCCACACCGGCTGGTCGTCGAGCACCCAGTCGGCGACGTAGTCGTAGCCTTCTTCGACTAGCAGATCGGGCGTCTCCCAGGTCTCGGTGAGGCCCGGGCCAAGCCAGCCGCGCGGCGGCTTGCCGGTGGCCTTGGTGATGACCTCGCGCACCTTGCGGATATCGGCGCGTTCGTCCGGCACCTTCTGCATGTTGCGCTGGCTAAAGCCGTGACCGATGAACTCCCAATTGCGCTCGACCGCGGCACGCACGATCTGCGGATAGGCGGCCAGCGCCGAGCCGTTGATGCACATGGCGGCAGGAACGTTGAACTCATCGAACACTTTGACGAAACGCCAGAAACCGACGCGGTTGCCGTATTCGTGCCAGGCCCAGTTCGGCACGTCCGGCATCGGCGAGCCGCCGGCCGGCGGCGTGAGTACGGTGCGCGGCATCGGCTGCGTGGCGTCCCATTCCTCGACATTGACGATCACCCACACCGCCATGCGGGCGCCGTTCGGCAATTTCAGCGGCGGCCGTTCGGTGATCGGCGAATAGCTGAGCCGCTCGTGCGGCAGCATGGGCTGTTTGGAACTCCGCTTGCGCGGCGCCGCTTTTTTCAAACGCTTGGCCATTGATCTCGTCTGCCTCCTGGTCCCGCTATAGCAAATCCGTTCGTGTCATGGGCCGCGATTCGCGTTGGTGCAATGCAGGCCATGCGATGCCGCGGGCTTTCGCCGCGCATCATCGGCCGGCTGCGTCATCGGCTGGCTTCGGCAGCCGGGTGACCATGGCGCCCAAGACGGTCAGCATGACGGCGCACAGACACATCGGCAGGAATGCGGTCCACGGCCGGCCGGTGATGTCCCACAGTGCGCCGCTGATAGTCGGAATGATGATGCCGCAGGTGTAGCTGACGGTGAACATGCCCGCCGAGGTGCGCGCGACGTCCTGCGGCGCGCTCAGCAGCGCCGGCAGCGCCAGCGCCGGCGCAAACGTCATGGCGGTGGTGAAACCCACCAGTCCGGCTGCAACGAGGAAGGCGAGGTCCGATTGTACGAAGATGAAAGCCACAAAGGCTGCGAGAAGGAGCGGACCAAACACCAAAAACGGCCAGGCGCGACGTTCGAGCCGATCGGCCATGATGAGCAGAAACAACGGCGCCGCCGTCTGCATGCCGTTGAGCCAGGCCACGGCAGGGCCGAACAAGTATGACTTTCCCTCACTGGCGAGGTAGTCGCCGATAAAGGCATTCGCGCCGAAAAAAGTGCTGTTGTTGCTGCCGAGCGTGAGCCCGAGCAACCAGATCAGCGGCTTGTTCCAGTCCGGCCACCAGCGGCCGCGGCCCATGAGCGGCGCGGTGTGCTGCGCGTCCTGCCGCGGACTGAGCAGATAGAACACGGGAGCGATGAGCAGCGCCGGCACCGCCCACAACACCATGTCGGCGCGCCACGAACCGCCAAGGGCGGGCAGAATGTAAGGAATAGTCGTCGTCGACGAAGCCGTCGCGCCGATCAGCATGCCGCTCGTATAGGCGACAGTCCCGAGCGCAATGCGGGTCGGCAGCCATTCGCGCACCAGGGTCGGCATGCCGGGCTGCATGATGGCGATGCCGAAGCCGGTGACGATCGCCGCCGCATAGAGCGTCCACACGTCGATCGCGGCCCCACGGGCCCCGCTCGCCACGGCGGCAATGATCATGCCGACCAGCACTGCCATTGGCGCGCCGATCCGCGCGATCAGCAGCGAGCCGGGCACGGCGGCAAGCGCAAACACCGCGAGCGGCAGACCGACCAGAAGGCCGACCTGCGTCTCCGACATGTGCAATTCGTCGTGCACCAGCGGGATCACCGGCGGCATGGCGAGCATCGTCATGCGCAGCGTGACGCCCGCCAGAAACAGCACGAGCATGAGTCTGAGCAGCCGGCCGGACGGAGGGCCGGCTGCGGAATTTCCGGCAGTGGACATGAGGTGGGGTGCAGCGCGTCGTGAGCCGGCAACCTGCATCAGCGCCGTCACGGGCGCAAGAACGCGCCCGGCTGTGGACATGCGGCCGGGTTCGCCGTTGCAGCGTCAGCGAAAACAAAGCTAGAACGGCCGCACGACTTTCCCAAGTCCGCACCTTCCCAAGTTCGCACCCATGTCCGACCTTGCGGCTGCACACCAGGTTCTGCGCACCACCTTCGGCTTTGCCGCGTTCCGGCCGGGCCAGGACGACATTGTCGGCGCGGTTCTGGATGGCCGCGATGTGCTGGCGATCATGCCGACCGGCAGCGGCAAGTCGCTGTGTTACCAGCTTCCGGCGCTGTTGCGCGATGGACTGACCGTCGTGGTGTCGCCGCTGATCGCGCTGATGCGCAACCAGGTGGCGCAGCTGCGCGGCTACGGCGTCGCGGCCGCGAGCCTCAACTCGCAGAACCATTTCCAGGAGAACAACCTCATCGTCGACCGCATCGAGCGCGGCGAGTTGCGGCTCGCCTATATCGCGCCCGAGCGCCTCGCGCGGCCCGACACCATCGAGCTGCTCCGGCGCACCAAGGTCTCGCTCCTCGCGGTCGACGAGGCGCACTGCATCTCGCAATGGGGGCATGACTT
>DASRET010000037.1:0-12852 GCA_035651875.1 Xanthobacteraceae bacterium | reverse complement strand
GCCGGTCGTAATGCCGGCCGGGCGTTTTCCCGAAGCCGCCCGGGAGCGGAGGTGACGAGCCCCTGCCCGCAGGCACCGCTCTCGCTCCACCAGCCGGAGTGACCGGCCGGCGTCCTTGCGGAAGCGAGACGGCGCCGGCTTCTAGTCGGCGCGGCGAGGGAGTCAAGCGGTATTGCGGATGGCGGGAGCGTATTGATTCAACGGCGATTTTGCTCTCGCTTATTTTCGTTGGGCGCGGCGGCACACGCGAAATCAGCGCAAATTTGCGAATCATGAACACCGCCCCTCGTCATTGCCGGGCTCGACCCGGCAATCCATGCGGCCAGCACGCTTCTGAAATTCGCCGCCAAGCATCATTGGCTGCACTTCAGCATGGACCACCGGGTCAGCCCGGTGGTGACGAGAGAAAGGGATGCGCCGTTTTGCTCAGCCGTGAGTAGTTTCGATATTGCAGAGGTTGTGCTTGAATGCGCGACATGGCCCGCGAGTCGCTCAAAATCTTCGTCTCCGCCGTCACCAGCGAATTCGGCAAGGCGCGCGACAAGATACGCAGCGATCTGCGTGCGCGCGGCCACACCGTCGTGGTGCAAAGCGATTTTCAGCAGGACCCAAATAGCGACACGCTGCTCGGCATGCTCGCGAATTATATTCGCGACTGCCATGCCGTGGTTTGTGTCATCGGCAAACGCAGCGGCGCCAGCCCGCCGGCACGTGCTACCGAGGGTTTCTCGGATGTTCTGCCGGCTGGGATCAGGGAAGCCAGCTACACGCAGTGGGAGTATTTTCTGGCCCGCCATTATAGGCGGCGAACGTTCGTCTATATCGCGCAAGCTGCCTACCAGCCCGACAAGGATGCAATAACGGGCGACCGCTCCGATCTACAAACCGCGTTTGTTGAATTTCTCAAGGCCGAAGGCGTGCGCTATACGCCATTTCCCAGCGCCGAGGAGCTTCGCATCGCTGTTATGCGCGATGAACCCAAGATCGCGGCGGACCCAACGCCAGATCACGATGGTCGAGCGAAAAGCAAACCAATCGTTCTGCCCTATCAGAGCATCGGCCCGCTGTTCAAAGGCCGCGACGACTTCATGGGGCAGTTGCGCGCGAGCCTAACGCGATCACGCGGCGGCCGAACGGCCATTGTGAGCCAAGCGCTCTATGGGCTCGGCGGCATCGGCAAGACGCGCGCGGCAGTGGAATACGCGTGGGCGAATGCCGACGAGTACAGCGCGCTGCTGTTTGTTGTCGCAGAAATGCCCGCGGCGTTGCGGCGCAATTTGGCGACGCTCTCCGCGACGCTGACGCCTCAGCTCGATACGACCGACGACTCAGTAAAGGTTGCTGCGGTGCTCGATTGGCTCCGCACCAACCCGGGATGGTTCCTAATCCTCGATAACGTGGACAGCAGGGAAGCGCTGGCCGAGGCCGAGCGGCTGTTGGCGGGTCTAACCGGCGGTCACGTCATTATCACTAGCCGGCTCGCGGATTTTCCGGGCGATATCCAGCCGCTCGAACTTGACGTGCTGGGAATCGATGACGCGGCGGCATTTCTCCTAGAGCGCACGAAGGATCGACGCCGTGTTGCGGCGGATGATGGGGCACAGGCACGTGTGATTGCCAAAGAACTGGACGGCCTTGCTCTAGCACTGGAACAGGCAGCGGCCTTCATTGGCAAACGCCGGCTCAGCTTCGCGCAATATATGGAGCAATGGCGCTCGAAACGCGACGAAGTGCTGGCGTGGTACGATCCGACAGTGACGGGTTATCCGCGCGCTGTCGCCGTCACCTGGCAGACCTCGGTTGCGCAGTTGACCGAGGGCGGCCGGAGGCTCCTGGAGCGGCTCGCCTGGCTCGCGCCCGAAAAGGTGCCGGAATCGCTGCTCGATGTGCCGGTCCCCGGCGCCGAAAGCGAGAACCTGCACGACGCCTGTGACGATCTCGCGGGCTATTCGCTGGTGACGCGCGACGCCGGAGGGCCGTTTTTTCTCGTCCACCGGCTGGTGCAGGACGTGACGCGCCGCAGCCTGACCGGAGAGGCGCGGCGGCGAAGTCTGATCGAAGCATTGTGTTGGATAAACGAAGCCTCCGCAGGCGACGCTCGCGATGTGCGCACATGGCCACGACTGGAACCCTTAGCGGCGCACATGCGTCAAGTCGCAGCTTACGCCGACGAACACAACATTGGCCAACCAACTGCCGACCTGATGAATCAACTCGCAGGGTTATTGTTTTCCAAGGAACTCCACCAGGAAGCGGAACCGCTTCTCCGTCGCGCGCTTGCGATCGAGGAGAAGGGCCGGGGCCCTGACCACCCTAAAGTTGCGATCCGCCTCAACAACTTGGCTGTATTGCTGAAAGCCACAAACCGACTCGCCGAGGCCGAGTTGCTCATGCGTCGCGCCCTTGCCATCGACGAAAAGACCTATGGACCGGATCATCCTGAAGTCGCGACCGACCACAACAACCTCGCCGCATTGCTGCATGACACCAACCGGCTTGCTGAGGCCGAGCCGCTGATTCGCGTGCGCTGGCCAGCGACGAAAAGAGCTACGGGCCCGACCATCCTAACGTGGCGATCCGGCTCAATAACCTCGCTTCATTGCTGCAAGCCACCAACCGGCTTGCTGAGGCCGAGCCGCTTATTCGCCGCGCGCTGGCCAGCGACGAAAAGAGCTACGGGCCGGACCATCCCAATGTGGCGACCCGCCTCAACAACCTCGCCATATTGCTGCACGACACCAACCGGCAAGCGGAGGCCGAGCCGCTGATACGCCGCGCACTGGCCATCGACGAAAAGAGCTACGGGCCGGACCATCCCAACATTGCGATCCGCCTCAACAACCTCGCCGGACTGCTGCAAGCCGCCAACCGGCTCGTCGAGGCGGAGCCGCTGATGCGCCGCGCGGCTGCGATCGTCGTCGAATTTACACGCCGGACCGGCCATAAACATCCGCACTTGGAAGATGCAGTTGTTAATTACGCCGGCCTGCTTATGAAAATGGGCAAAACAGAAAGACAAGCTCAAGCCGCGTGCGCCGACTTAACGCGGCCGTTGGCGGATAGTGGAAGGGGCGCAGGCGACAATCACAATACCTCGGGGTAATTGCTCCGGCGCCCCGGCCTCATCCTTCGAGGCTCGCTTCGCTCGCGCCTCAGGATGAGGGAAATTGATTACGTGCTATCGCCGCTGCTGTAAGCCCTCACCCCGCCAGCGCCCGTCGCTCCTTCGCCCCATGCAGCGCGTCGTAGATGACGCGGCCGAGCGCGGCGATCTGGTAGGGCTTGCGCAGCACCGGCCAGGGTGGGTCCTGGTCGAAGACTTTTGAGTAGCCGGTGGTCAGCACAACCGGGATGCGCGGGTAGCGCTCGGCACAGACTTGCGCCA
Source organism: Xanthobacteraceae bacterium (assembly GCA_035651875.1). GTDB lineage: Bacteria > Pseudomonadota > Alphaproteobacteria > Rhizobiales > Xanthobacteraceae > BOG-931. The sequence continues at coordinate 9,467 of DASRET010000037.1, read as the reverse complement.
GGGCGGCGCCGTCGATCGTGCCGGGCAGGATCACGTCGGTGAAGACGAGATTGATCTGATGGCCGGAGGCGAGGGTTTCGAGCGCGGCGGCTGAGTCCTCGACCGCGATGGTGCGGTAGCCGAGCTGATCGAGCAGCGACACGGCGACGCCGCGGACCTCTTCATTGTCTTCCACCACAAGCACGGTGTAGGCGCCGTCGGCACGATACGACGCGGTGTCCTCCGGCAGAGCCGGCGCCATCGGCGCGTGGCAGCGCGGCAGAAACAGCGTGACATTGGTGCCGGCGCCGACGTCGCTTTCGATCACCATGGTGCCGCCGGAACGCCGGGCGAAACCGTAGACCTGCGACAGCCCGAGCCCGGTGCCCTTGTCGGGACCCTTGGTGGTGTAGAACGGCTCGGTCACCCGCGACAGATGTTCATGCGGAATACCGCAGCCGGTATCGGCCACGGTCAGTGCCACGGCTTCGCCGGGCGTGTCGCCTTCGCGCAGCTGCACGTTGGCGGCGGTAATCGACAAGGTGCCGCCGTCCGGCATGGCGTCGCGCGCGTTCACGGCGAGGTTGACCAGCGCGAGCTCGAGCTCCGGCTTGTCGACGCATACCGCCCAGACCGTGTCCGGAATATCGACGGCGAGCGCGACGTTGACGTGCAGCGAGCCGGCGAGCACGTCGCGCAGGCCATTGATGGTGTCGCGCAGGCTGAGCACGCTCGGATCGAGCGGCAGGGTGCGGGCGAAGCCGAGCAGCTGGCGGGTCAAATTCTCGCCGCGCGACGCCGCCTTCTCGATGGCCTGCACGGCGCGCACGTCGCGGGTTTCGCCGAGGCGGCCTTTCAGCCGCTGCGCATGGCCGCTGACGATCATCAAGAGATTGTTGAAGTCATGGGCGATGCCGCCGGTGAGCTGGCCGATCGCCTCCATCTTCTGCAGGTGCGCGGCGCGCAGCTGCGCCTGCTCGAGCGCGGCGGCGGCTTCCTTCTCCGCCGTGACGTGGCGGCCGGCGACGTAGATCAGGCCGTTGTTCTCGGTCATGGTCCACTGCAGCCAGCGGTACGAGCCGTCCTTGTGGCGCACGCGATTTTCCGTGCGCACCGACGAGGCGCCCTGCGCCAGCTGCTGCACGGCGGCAAAACCCGCCGACGCGTCGTCGGGATGGCGCAGTTCGTTGACGTGCATGGCCTTGATCTCGGCCTCGCTCCAGCCGAGCAGCCGCGTCCACGCCGGATTGAGGCTGATGAAATAGCCTTCGAAATTGCGGACGCCGAGCAGATCCTCCGACACGTTCCAGATGCGGTCGCGCTCCAAGGTGCGCCGCTCCACCTCGGCGCCGAGCGCTTCGCTGAGGAGCCGCAGCTCCGCTTCAGTGCGCTTGCGCTGCGTGATGTCGAGGAGCGAGGCGATCCAGCCGTTGACGTTGCCGGCCGCATCGGTCTCGGGCCGATAGGCGATGTGCAAAAAGCGCCGGCCGACAACGCGGAATTCCATCTCGCATTCGAAATCGACCGGTGTGCCGGCCAGCACTTTTTGGATGTGCGGCAGCAAGGTTGCGAAACAGATTTCGCCGATGGTCTCGGCGATGGTCTTGCCCAAAACCTCTTCGCGCGGCCTGCCGACCCACTCCGCATAGGCCTGGCTGATGAAGCGGTAGCGCAGGTCGCGGCTGCAGCGCACCAGCATGAACGGCGTGCGGTTGATGACGGTCTGCAGCTCGGCTTCGCTGGCGCGCAGCTCGTCCTCGGCGCGCTTGCGCTCGGTGAATTCGGCGAAGCTGCAGACCGCGCCCTCGACCCGGCCGGCCGCATCTTTCAGCGGCGCGACGCTCATCAGCACCGGGATGCGCGAGCCGTCGGGCCGCTCGATGGCAAGCTCGGCGTCGAGCAGGGTTGCGCCGGTGCGCAGCGCCACGCCGACCGGCGTCGCGGCGAACGGCAGCGGCGAGCCGTCCGACGCAAAGCGCCGGAACATGCCGGTATCGATCTCGGCAGGATCGTCGCATTGGGGCGCGCGGCCCCACAGCGCTTGCGCGCGCGTGTTATAGCGGCGCAACAGCCCTTCGGCGTCGCAGACGCACAATCCGGCCGGCACGGCGTCCAGGACGCTTTGCTCAACCTCGAGAAACGCCGCCAACGCAAAGGTGGTGGTGTCGAGGGCGGCACTCGAAGCGTTACTCATCGCGCCCTCGTTGCAGGCGACACGCTTCGTCCGGAACTTTCGAGTTCACGGACAAGCGCGGCGCCGGCTGCCCATCAGTCCATGCTCCGTATTGGGCGGTCTTGAGGCCGAATGATGACGGAAGCAGGCGTATTTGTTTCAACTGCGACTTAGCCCTGTTCCGCGCCCTTACTGCGCGGCCCATAGTACCATTCGCGAAGCTGCAGATAAGTTATCGGTTCGTATAGTGCCGGCCGGCCCGGACCCTGGCAGGTCGGCAGCACCTCGATCGGGGCGTCGCCGCTCGGGCCGAAAAACACCGGGATTGAATAGCGGTCCACCGTGTTGGTGTTGATCACGCGGTGCTTGGTCGACAGGTACTCGTCGTTGGTCCAGCGCACGATGAGGTTGCCGGTGTTCACCAGGAGCGCGCCCGGCACGATATCGACCGCGCGCCAGTGACCCGACGGCATGCGCACCGCCAGCCCGGGCACGTTCTTCTGGGCCAGAAACGTCATCAGCGCATTGTCGGTGTGCGGCGCGATGCCGTACTGGCGGTCGCCGACGCCTTCCTGCGGCGGGTAGTACAGGAGATTCATGGTGAGGTGCGGCGTGGCAAAGAACTTGTCGAAATAATCGAGGGGCATTTTGAGCGATTGCGCCCACAGCGGCAGGAACTTGCGGCCGAGCTGTTCGATGCGGCCGTGATAATCGAGCAGCGTCTCCTTGAATCCCGGCAGATCGTCCGGCCAGATATTCACCCGTGCATTGCGCTCGGCTTCGGTCATGGAGAGGCCGCCGGAGCCGCCCTCGCGATTGATGGCGTACTTGGCGACGAGATTCGGCTTGGCGTTGGAAATGATGTTGATGTTGGTACGCTGGTAGTCGTCCTTGAAGCACGGCTGATAGCCGGAGCGGAAGCTGCCGGCGGCGAAATACGGAATCTTGGTCTTGGTTTCGATCGGCAGTGCATGGAAGCGCCGCGACTGCTCGAACACGCCGTCGATCAGCTCCTGCGCGATGCCGTGGCCCTTGAGATAGAAGAAACCCACCGTCATGCTGATGTCGCGCAACTGCGCGGCGGCGGCTTCGAGCCCGCCCGCCTTGCCGGCGAGATACGGCGCGATGTCGAGCGTCGGGAGTTCTTCATCCGAGTCCGGATGATCCATCAGATAAAGCGCTTCTTCGTCGTCGCGAAGCTCGCCGCGCACGTCGTGCGCTTTCGCGTCCTGCATCCCGGCCTGTTGCATGTTCGGCTTCCTGCGTGACGGTGCTGGTGCCGATGAGAGTGTCACGGAATGCCGGGCGGGTAAATCGGCTATGGCAGTTGCAGCGGCAGGCCGAGCAACGCCCAGTAGGGCAGTGCCGCCATCGCCACGATCACGACCAGCGCCAGCATGCCGAGGCCGAGCCTCGCCACGTCGGCGCGATCGAAATAGCCGCTCTCGTAGGCCATCAGGTTGGCGGCGGTCTGCACCGGATAGAGGATCACCGCGTCGATCGTCATGGTGAGGATCAATCCGGTGACGACCGGGTCGATGCCGGCGCGCGCCGCGATCGCGGCGTTGATCGGCAGCAGGATGGCGACGCAGGCGGCAAGGTTGGTGATCGCCAGATGCACAATGGCGACCGCCACGATCAATGCCGCGATCAAAAATTTTGGCGCGCCCGAGAGCGGCGCCAACTGGCCGAGCAGGATGCCGCCGAGCCATGCGGCGGCGCCGGTCTTGGTCATCAAGGTCGCCAGCGACAGCGAGGTGCCGACCGTGAGGATGAGGCCCCACGAGAGCCGTGCCTCGAACGTCTTCCAGCCGATGACGCCGACGCCGGGCAGCAGCAACAGGCCGGCGCCGAGCAGCGCCGGCAGCGCCGCCGACAGATGATGCAGCGAATCGGTGAGCCAGAGCAGCGCGGTGAGCGCCAGCACCGCCAGCGTACGCCGCTCGGCCGGCGAAAACGGTGGGGGCTTTGCATCGGCGGCCGCTGCGGTTTCGCCGCGCTCCAAGCGTCCGACCAAAAACCGGATCACGAGCGCGCCGCCGCAGAGCAGCGCGTAGTACGGCGGCGCCATCAGGAAAAACCAGCGCAGCCACGAGAAGCCGCCGAGCAAGATGGCGGCGGTCATCGACACGATGCCGCCGGTCAGCAGCGCCGAGGAGGCGAGCGGATTGAGAATGCCCAGCGTGAGCATGACGGCACGGCCTGTGCGTGGCGCCTTGCCCATATCGGCGAGCGCGTCGCGATAGGCCGGCACCAGGATGGCGTTGCGGGTGATCGCCGAGGGAATCGCCAGCGCCAGCACCGGAATGCCGGCGATGAGTTGCGCGTAAAGCCGCGCCGGGCTGCCACGCGCGCTGCGGCAGAGAAACCGCGCCATGCGCTCGGCCAGGCCGCTGCCTTCGACCGCGGCGCCGATGCCGATAGCGCCGATCAAGAAGAACGTGACCTCGCCGGAGAAGCCGGATGCGGCGTCGGCGAAGCGCACGCCGGGGCTTAGGCCCAGCAGCAACAGGACCAGCAACGCGGTGAGGCCGAGCGGGATCGCCTCGGTCACCCACAGCACCGCCGCCGCAAAGGCGGCGCCGAGCACCGCTTGGGCCGGCGCCGACAAGCCGCCGAGCGACGGCGCCAAGCGCGCCAGCGCGTAGCCGCCGACGGCAAGCGTGAGCCAGACTGCCGGTGCTGCCGTTGTGAGAGATTTTCGCATTTCGCCGCCGCTGGCTGGGGAGGGGCAATCGCCTTGGAGCGGCTTACTGGCGAGTCTCGAGATCCAGCTCGGTGATATCGAACCCCAGCGGCGCCTCGCCCTTGGTGGGTTCGAGATACGTGACCTTCAGCGTCATGCCGACCTTCAGTTCGGAACGGTCCTTGATGCCTTCGAAATCGACGTCGCCGGCGGCGCGCAGATGCAGTTGCCGGCCGTCGTCGGCGGTGACGGTGAGGAAGCGGCCTTCCTCGGTCAGCTTGTTCACCGTCACGACCGCGGTGCGTTCCCGATACGGCGCGATTTCCGGGCCTTCGCCCTTGAGCTCGCGATAGATCGTCGCCGCCGTGGCGGAGAGATGCGCGCCGCGGTCCCAGTCGGCGAATTCGTGCATGTCGAATTTTTTCTCGATCGCGTCGAGCCCCAGGCCCTGCTGCATCATGGTGCGGACTTTTTCGCGGGCGAGCAGCAGATAATCGGTGAGCGTCGACAGCGCGGTGGCGTCGCCGACCGGGCCGTGTGCCGGCACCACGATGTTCGGGTGCAGCGCGCTCAAGACCTCCAGCTGTTTGAGCATGCCGGTGGTGGTGCCGTGGCTGTAATCGGGCCGGATGTCGGGATGGCGGCCGATATAGCCGGCGAAGCCGGCGTGCAGGACGCGCTCGGCCGGCAGCCAGACCGCGACGTCGCCGGGATTATAGGTGTCGTCGACATAAATGAGTTCGATGGTCCTGCCGCCGACGTGCAAGGTCAGGCGGTCGGAGAAGCTCACGGCCGTGTCGAGCGGATTGATGCCCTTGAGCGCGTCGGCGCGTTCGGCAAAACGCTTCTGCCAGGACTTTATCTGATACGGCTTCATCGAAGCCCAGTCCTTGGCGACGCGATCCTGCACGATCACCGTGGCGGGCGGCGAGAACAGCGGCGTGCCGCCGGTGTGGTCGCCGTGGTTCTGGGTGATCACCACGTAGCGCACCGGCTGTCCGGTCACCGCCGCGATGTCCTGGCGCAGGATGCGCGTCTCCGGCGGATTGTTGCCGGTGTCGGCCAGCACCACGCCCTGCGCGGTGACGATCACCAGGGCGTTGGCGTCATTGCGCTTGCCGACGAAGGCGTAGACGCCGTCGGCGAGTTTCTGCAGTTCGGCCTTGTCGCCGGTCATGGCCGGCGCGGCGGCGGGCGCCAGCAGCAAGGCGAGCAGGATAAGAGCTTTGGACAGCTTCATGGCGCGATCCGTTGGCGGTGCGGGCGGTGCTTCAGCGTAGCCAAAACCGCCGCAACGGCAACCGGCAAGGACCTTCGTCGGCGCGGCGCCATGGATATTGGGCCGGAAAATAACCATGTAGGATGAGCCGTTTAGTTGCCGCCGGCGCGAAAAGTTGACCGGCGCCGTCGGCACGGGGATAAAGCCCGGAACCTGCGGTCGAAGCTGCGCCCCAAAACAAGGAATGAGGATGTCCGACGCCGAAGAGAAGCCGGAGAAGACCGGCCACACGCTCGCCGATCACGTCTACGGCCAGAATCTCGTCCACGAGCACGATGAGTATTCCGATCACGACCACGATCACGACTACGACTTCGAGAACGACGAGATCCCGCTCGAGGACAATCCGCTGTGGCGGCAGGACAATGTCTCGCTGACCACGGTCGGCATCGACATCGGCTCGTCGGGCACGCAGGTCATCTTCTCGCGCGTGCATCTGCGCCGGCTCGCCGAGGATTTGACCAGCCGCTATTACGTGGTGTCGCGCGAGACCCTGTTTCAATCGCCGGTGGCGCTCACGCCGTATCAAAGCGAAGAGCGCATCGACGACCAGAAACTCGGCGAGATCATCGACGACGCCTACGTGGCGGCCGGCGTGCATCCCGACAATATCGACACCGGCGTGGTCATCCTCACCGGCGAGGCGCTGCGCCGTGAGAACGCGCAAGGCATCGCCGCGGTGCTGTCCGAAGCGGGCGGCGAGTTCGTCACCGCCACCGCCGGCCATCACATGGAATCGATGCTCGCCGCCTACGGCTCGGGCGCCGCGCGGGTGTCGAGCGACGAAGGCAAGCGCATCCTCAACATCGACATCGGCGGCGGCACCACCAAGCTCGGCCTGGTCGAGAAGGGCAAGGTGATCGCGACCGCGGCGGTGCATATCGGCGGCCGCCTCCAGGTGGTCGAGAACGGCAGCATCGTGCGGCTCGATCCGGCCGGCAAGCATCACGCCAAGCGCGCCGGATTTTCCTGGAATCGCGGCGACACCATCGATCCGGCCGACATGCAGAAAGTCGCCGACGTGATGGCCGACACGCTTGTTGCCGCCATCGGCAAAAAGCCGCTGCCGCACGACGTCGCGCACCTTTATCTGACCGATCCGATCGCCGATTTCGGCCATATCGACGGCATCATCTTTTCCGGCGGCGTCGCCGAATACATCTACGAGCGCGAGCAGCAGGATTTCGGCGACATGGGGCCGTGGCTCGGCCGCGCCATTCAGGCGCGCGTCAAGGCCGGCGCGTTTCCCTGGCCGGTGCTGCCGGCCGGCGAATGCATCCGCGCCACCGCGCTCGGCGCCTCCGAATACAGCGTGCAGCTCTCCGGCAACACCAGCTACATCTCGGCCCCCGGCACGCTGTTGCCGCGGCGCAATCTGCAGGTGCTGCAGCCGCCCTACGTCTGCGGCGACGCGATCGAAAGCGACAAGCTCGCCGCCGCGATCAAGAATCACATCACGGCCTTCGACCTCGCCGAGTCCGACCGCGAGATCGCGCTGGCGCTGCGCTGGACCGGTATGCCGGCGCACGAGCGGCTGCTGGCGTTCGCCGAAGGCATCAAAAACGGCCTCGCCGACCGGCTCGCCAAGAAGCAGCCGGTGTTCATCATGCTGGACGGCGATGTGGCGCAGACGCTCGGCCACATCCTGCGCGACGAGCTCGCGGTCGAGAACGAGCTTTTGGTGATCGACGGCGTGGTGCTGTGGGATTTCGACTACATCGATCTCGGCCGCATCCGCATGCCGTCCTACACGGTGCCGGTGACCATCAAGTCGCTGGTGTTCAGCGAAGACCCGCGCGGGCCGCGGCCGCGCCAGCGCATCCATCATCATGATCATGATCATGAGCACGACCATGATCACGGGCATCATCACCATCATCACGGTGACGGCCACCATCATGATCATGCGCATTCGCACGACCACGATCATTCGCATGAGCCGCACGAGCATGCGAGTTCGTCGCGGGTGAGGTAAGATCGGGAATGTAGTTAGCTCGACGGCTTTCTCTGATCGCTACGCAGTCTTAGTTGCGGTCAACGGAGCTGCGCCATGGACTTTCGCGATCGGCAGGTTGTGGTCTCAGGCGGCACCGGCGCGCTCGGCAACGCCGTGGTGGAAAAACTCGTCGAAGCCGGCGCGGTGTGTCACGTGCCGTGTCTCGACCACGGCGAGGCGCAGCGCTGCGCCTTGCGCGACCACAAGCAGGTGAAGGTCACCATCACCGGCAGTCTCGCCGACGAGGCATCGGTGGCCAGGCTTTATGCCGAGATCGCGCCGCTGTGGGCCTCGATCCACATCGCCGGCGGCTTTGCGGCGGGGCCGCTGCGCGACATGAGCGTCGCGACCTTGCGCCAGCAGCTCGACATGAATTTCGTCAGCTGCGCGCTGTGCTGCCGCGCCGCCGTCAAGGCGATAGGGAGCGCCGGCGGCCGCATCGTCAATGTCGCCGCGCGCCCGGCGCTGGAATGGCGCAGCGGCGCCGGCATGACGGCCTACACGGCGAGCAAGGCCGCCGTCGCCGCCTTCACCGCCGCGCTGGCCGAAGAGGTCGCCAAGGACGGCATCCTGGTCAACGCCGTGGCGCCCTCGATCATGGACACCGCCGCCAACCGCGACGCCATGCCGAAAGCCGATTTCGCGCTGTGGCCGAAGGTCGAAGAGGTCGCGGCGACGATCCTGTTCCTCGCCTCGCCCGACAACCGCGTCACCCGCGGCGCCATCGTGCCGGTGTATGGGAAGTCGTAGGCGCCGCATCCGGGGCGTGCGGTTCGATCACGAAGCCGGCTTAACCGGGATTTCCATTTTGCAGCTCACGCCCTCCTTCGCGAATGCGAGGTCGACCGTGCCGTCGAGCTCGTGGGGTATGAGATTGCGGATGAGATTGGTGCCGTAGCCGGAAGGGCGCTGAGAGACGACCGGTGGACCGCCAAGTTCGCGCCAGTCCAGGGTCAGCTTTGTCATGGCTCCATTTGGTTTCAGGTCCCAATTCACAAATACCTGGCCGCCCGGCGCCGACAGCGCGCCATATTTCGCCGCGTTGGTGGCGAGCTCGTGGAACACCCTCGCAACCGCTTGCGTTTCGGCCGCATCGAGCACGACATCGATGCCGCGGATCGTCAGGTTCGTATCGGTCGCATAGGGGGCAAGCAGATTGCTGGCGAGCGCGTTCAGTCCGACGCTGCGCCACCCGGTCGCGCTCAGCAGGGTATGGGCGATGGCCATGGCTCGGATACGTCCGTCGAGCGATCCAAGAAACTCATCGACCGACCGGCTGCTTCGGCGCGTCGAACCGGCGACCGCCGCAACCTGGGCGAGGACGTTCTTCACCCTGTGGTCAAGCTCCGCGACC
>DASRET010000036.1:0-3797 GCA_035651875.1 Xanthobacteraceae bacterium | reverse complement strand
GGCATGAAGGTCGCGCCCGGCGCCTTCGAGAAGCAGTTAGCGCCCTATTCTATCCAGGACGACCACACCGCATTCCAGCTCGCGGGCATTCCGAGCTTTGTCGTGATCGATTTCGAATACGAGCCGTTCTACAACACCACCGAGGACACGCCGGACAAATGCTCGGTGCAGTCTCTGGAAGCGGTCGGGCGCACGCTCACGCAGTATTTGTATTTGCCGTGAGGTGTTCTTATCCCTCCCCCCGCGAACTCGGCAGCGCACTTGCGCGCCAGAGCGGTGGTGGGGAGGGATCAGAGCACCGTCTCAACCGGCCAATGAAGCGCTAGCTCAACGCCCGCCGCCTCAGCATCGCGTCAAACGCGGCCTTGATGGCGCGCACATACGGGTCCTTGTAGGGAAATTCCGCATTGTCGGCGTGCACCAGCATCGAGGCATTGACCTCGAACACAACCAGCCGGCCGTCGCGGTCGAGGCCGCAATCGATGCCGAAATAGTCGAGACCGATGCGCGCGCGGATCGCGCGCAGCGCGGCGTAGTGGCCGGCATCGAACACCGCGCCGGGATTTGCGAGGAACGCCGCCTCCTCCCGCTGCATCCATTCATGGTCGGCCATGTCGGTGGAATCGTGATGCAGCTTCCAGTCACCTCCGATCGCCAGATGGTAAGGCAGGATCTCGTCGTCGACGAAGATGAAGCGGTATTTGCGGAAATAGCCGTCGGCTGAGGCGTAGTCGATATATTCGATCAGATAGCGATCGCCGCCAAGCTGCGTCAGGAAATCCGACAGCGCCTCAACCGTCTCGATCTTCTCGAAATCGTCGCCGCCATGCGTGCCCGCGGGGCGCGCCAGCAGCGGGAAGACAAACGGCAGGATTGCCTCGAGCGCGGTGGCCGAGACATCGGCGTCCGCATCGAGGCGAAGGATTTTTGGGACACGGCAATTGTCGATGCCGGGCAACAGCGATGCGACCGCATCGCGCGTGGTGCGGGCGATCCCAGCGGGGTCGTTGACAACCGCCTTGCCAAGTTGCGCGGCAAGCGCCGCCGCGATCGGCAGCTCGGCGGCGGCCTGGTCGGGATCGGAGATCAGGTTGACGACCACGTCGATGCCGCCGAGCGCGGCGGCATCGATCCGGCTCGCAGCCAACAGCGCCAGCGTATCGGTGTCGTAGGCCGCGTCCGCAAACAGGAATTCGGCCGGCGTGTTGCCGGCAAAGGGCGCGAAAAGCGCCAGCACCCGGAAATCCGCCGGCGACTTGACGGCGCCGCGCCGGATCAGCGGCGTGATCCGCGCGGCATGTGCGTAAGCCAATTGCGCAGCGTCGAGATCGCCGAGCGACTGGTTGATGCCCCCGATCCAGTAGAAACTTTCGGCGTCATGGGGGTTGAGCGCCACCGCCCGGCGGAAATGCGCCAGCGCCGCCTCTTTCTCGCCGAGCTCATAGCAGGCGCGCCCCAGCCGCTGCCGGACCTGCGCGTCCTGCGGCCGCTCCTCGGTGAGCTCGATCAACAGCGCCTTCGCAACGAGATGCTGCCGCGTCGCAATCAGCGCCTCGGCAAGGTTGGTGCGCGACGGCCAGTGCGCCGGGTTGAGCCTGAGCGCCTGCAGATAGAGCGCGACCGCGTTCTCGGCGTTGCCGGTCCGCAAGTTGATGGTCGCGAGATTGCACCAGCACGCGGACAAATGCGGCGCCAGCCGCAGCGCGGCCTTGTAACTGTCGGCGGCCGGGTCGAGATGCCCCGACAGCAGCAGGGCATTGCCGAGCTTGGCGTGCAATTCGGCTGTCAGCTCCGCCCCGCCGCCATCTGCGGTGGCCGACTCCAACCCGTGGCGATAGGCGGCAACGGCTTCGGTCAGCCGGCCGCGGGCCTGATGCTCACGGCCGACGGCAAGATGTTGCTCTGCGGGGAATGGGGTTTGTGCTGATGACTCGGTGGCGGCAATCGCAGGCGGGGTCACGGCGGTTCTCTGGTCAAGAATCGATTAACCATGCCCAATACCGGTAAACAAAATCCTTCCGGCGCAGTGACCGCCGGCGACCGCGCGTCTTAAAGCTTTGTAATCCTTGAATCGAAGTGCAGCCGAATCAGCCGAGGCCCCGGCGGGCGCGCAGCACCTTCACCAGCCCTTGGGGATCGTCGGTACCGATGCGGCGGATGTCGTTCGAATGCAGGCGAAGCTCGACCGCGTCGAGGCCGGACACGTTGTAGAGCCGGAAGCCAGCTCCGATGCGGATGCCCCAACCGTTCCACCATTGATTGCGAACGACGGCGACGTCCTCGATCTCGTCGAGCGGCAGGCGATAGGTCCACAGGCCGGGCCCGAAGTGCCAGCGCAACTCGTTGTTGGTGACCTCGACCGTGAGCGACGAAAACAGCGTGGCCAGCACGATCATGACGGCGACCATGATGAGCGCCGGTGGCCAATGACCGGAACGCCACGACATCGCGATGCTAAATGAAGCGGCCGCAAGGCAGCTGATCGGGATCAGCGTTCCCCGCTGCGTGCGCCGATAGGTCATGACCTCGCCTCGTGTTCCCCGTCGCCTGTTCCAATACCCTTGGTCGGGTTGAATGACATCCCGGTTCGACGCGATACCGCCCGCAAATTGCGGCGTTATGGCTGGCAAGCCGCCGCAAAATGGCGACAATTGGTGCCAATCGTGACCTCAGTGCCGCTGCGGCACTGGAATAATGGGGTTTGCAAGTGCCCATGACTTTCCGAAGTCCGTGAAAGTGTGTGCGGCAAGGGGAGCACGAACTTCGGAAAGTGGGCACTGGTTTCGCTGGGGACGATCGGCTGTGATTGCATCGCGTGGCGCGGGGCTGCCCGTCGCCGTGATTGCTGCATTGGTTCTGCTCTGCCCGTTGCGCGCTTCCGCGCAATGGTGGAGCCGTGCGCCGGCCGATTTCGAGGACTGCGCGGAAGCCGCCGGCAAGACCGAGAGCAAGGAAGCGAGGACCGCGGCGCTTGCCGAATGCAACGCCAAGTTCGCCGGCCGCCGCAAGATGGGCGGCGGCTACACCTATTACGACTTCATGCAGGATCGCAGCTTCGACATCGCGGGCCCCAATCCGAGCGCCGAAGAGCAGAAGCATATCGACGAACAATACACCATCTATCTGGAGAACCAGCGGCGCAGCACGATCGCGGCCGCCTTTGCCGCCAAACAGCAACAGCAACTGCAGGCGTCGCCGAAGAGCGACGCGCCGAAAGTGCCGCTGCCGCAGCAGCGGCCGAAGCAGGCCGCTGCGCCCGCCGCCGACCTACGCCCGCGCTACCGGGGCAGCGACTGCGCGCGGCAGTCGTTCTCCTGCGATTTTCCGCGGCTGTCGGATACATGGAGCGAGTTCAAGAAGCTGCTGACGTCGTCACCGGGCAAGCAGAAGAAGAGCTGAGGGCGCGGCTGGGTTGATCCCTCCCCCCGCGAGTGAAGCGAGTGGCGGGGAGGGAGTCGTCGGTCTAGTTAGTTTTCGGCTTCTTGTGCCGGCGCGGCGCGACCGGAGCTGCCTCAGGCGGCGTCGCTCTTGCGGCGGCGGCGCGCTGCTCCTGCAGCCGCGCGTCATAGCCGGGCGATGGTGTCACAGTCGGCGGCGCAGCTTGAGCAAAGGCGCCAGAAGCGATCAGCGCTGCGATAGCAAGAACTTTACAAGGCTGCTGCATCCTGAACTCCCAACGCATTCGGGGCGATGCAGACAGCATCGCCCCGGATCGCAACCGATTCAAGATGATCTTTAAGCTAGTTCGTGATGTGCGCGACCGTCAGCGCGTGATTGAACATATCCTTCAAAGCTTG
>DASRET010000035.1:0-45326 GCA_035651875.1 Xanthobacteraceae bacterium | reverse complement strand
TTAAAAGCAAAAGGTTGAATCATGTCCGCGCAGACTGACAAGGCCAAGATCGGCATCCTCGGCGCGTCCGGCTATACGGGCGCGGAATTACTGCGGCTGCTCATTCGCCACCCGCGCGTCGAGATTGCGCTGCTGACGGCCGACCGGCGCGCCGGCAAGCCGATGGCCGATGTATTTCCGCAATTCGCGCCTTACGCGTTGCCGACGCTCACCGCACTCGATGCCGCCGATTGGGCGGCGCTCGGCCTCGATGTTGCTTTCTGCGCACTGCCGCACGGCACGACACAAAAAGTCATCGCCGATTTGCTGACCCGTGCACCGGCAACGAAAGTCGTCGATCTGTCGGCCGATTTCCGGCTCGCCGATCCTGCCGCCTATGCACACTGGTACGGCCACGAGCATTTCGCGCCGGCACTGCAGCAAGAGGCCGTCTATGGCCTTACCGAAGTCTACCGGCACAAGATCAAAGCGGCACGTCTTGTCGCCAACCCGGGCTGTTACACGACCTGTGCGCAGCTTGCGCTCATTCCGTTGCTCAGGGCCAAGGCGATCGATCCGGACGAGATCGTCGTCGACGCCAAATCCGGCATGACCGGAGCGGGCAGGGCCGCGAAAGAGGAAATGCTGTTTTCCGAGGTGTCGGAGGGTTTCCACGCCTATGGCGTTGGCCACCATCGCCACATGTCCGAACTCGATCAGGAGTTTTCGCTCGCTGCCGGCCGCCAGGTGACGGTCAGTTTCACGCCGCACCTGGTGCCGATGAACCGCGGCATCCTCTCGACCATTTATGTGCGCAGCGCCAAGGCATCGCCCGAAGACCTCCACGCGCTGTTGGCCAAGGCGTACGCCGGCGAGCCGTTCGTGCATGTGCTGCCGTTTCGCGCGCTGCCGCAGACCCGGCACGTGCGCGGCTCCAACATGACCTTCATCGGGGTCGCCGCCGACCGCATCGCCGGCCGCGCCATCATCGTCTCGGCGCTCGACAACCTGACCAAGGGCGCGTCGGGCCAGGCCGTGCAGAACATGAACGTGATGCTCGGCTTTCCCGAGACCATGGGCATCGATCAGGTCGCGCTGTTTCCGTGACGGCCGATCTATAGCCTTAGGCTATGGCCTCGGTTCATGGCGCATGTCGTCGACTGTGAAAACATTTTTGTTGATTCACAGAACGTCAAATCGGCAATGTGCGCGAGCTGTTTCAAGCGCAAGCAAAGCTGAGTTCTTGCCATCGTCAAGGCAATGGTCGCGGACCGCCACAGTCAATTCATTGCGCGCTTGACGCCGCCCGGCGACGTGCTTGCTCTGATCGAGACGCGCGTGAACTCGGTGATGCCGCGAAAGTGCGCTTTGTCTGATGCGGCCGGTGGCATCCTCGCCGAAGACGTTGTGGTGGCAGAGCAGCCGACCCGCGCGATCGCGCTCCGTGACGGTTTCGCTCTGGAGGCCGCCAGCGTCGCCGATGCGACGTCCTATTCGCCGGTGCCGCTGGCGTCGCTGCCGCAGCGCGTCGATGCGGGCGATGCCTTGCCGGACGGCACCGATGCGGTGGCACAACGCGATAGCATTGTTGTTCGCGGCCAAGCCGCCGAGGCGATTGCGCCGGTTGCTCCTGGCGAGGGTGTGTTGTGGCAGGGCGGCGATGCGTCGTCCCGTGTACCGCTGCGCCGCGCCGGTGAACGACTGCGCGAAGTGGATGTCGCAGTGCTGGCTGCACTCGGCATCTCCGAGGTGATAGTCCGCTCGCCACGAATCGTCGTTCGCTGCGGCAGTGCGAGGCGCACGCGGATCATCGATGCTGCGCTCGACATGCTCGTTCGTTTCGTCGCAGGTGCGGGTGGTCGCGTCACGGACGCGCGCAGCGCGGCGGGACTTTTCGATCAACCCCTGAAAGATGCTGATGCGGTCGTCGCTGTGGGCGGGACGGGCACGGGCCGCAACGACGAAGCCGTGCAGGCTTTGGCCCGGCGCGGGCAAGTCGAGGTGCACGGCATTGCGGTGTCGCCCGGCGAGACGGCAGCGTTTGGCTTTATCGGCCAACGTCCGGTTCTGCTGGTGCCGGGACGCATCGATGCCGCGTTGGCTGTCTGGTTGCTGATCGGGCGGCATCTTGTCGCCAAGCTTGCCGGCGGCACGGTCGACGATGTCGCGGCGATGCTGCCGCTCCGGCGCAAGGTCAGCTCGGCAATCGGCACGACCGAGCTCGTGCCGGTCGTGTGTTCGGCCGGCACGGCCGAGCCGCTTGCCTCGGGTTATCTGTCGCTGACCGCGCTGGCGCGCAGCGACGGCTGGATCGTCGTGCCGCCGGACAGCGAGGGTTTTGCGGCAGGCACGCCCGTTGCGGTGAGACCGTGGCCATGAGCAACACATCGGGCTCGCCGCCTGCGGATAGTCGCTCACTTTTCGATGCCGTCCGGCAGGCTGCGCGGCAGGAGCAATTCCTGGAGGTGGTTTCGGCCGAAGAAGCGCGTCGGCGTTTTGCGGCCTGGGTCGATCATTCACCGCTCGATGCCGAAACGGTGGCGCTCGAAGCGGCGCTGTCCCGTGTCATCGCCGCCGACGTCGTTGCTCGGGTCGATGCGCCGCCATTCGACCGCGCCAACGTCGATGGCTTCGCCGTGCGTGCCGCCGACGTCGTGGGAGCGACCGATGGGACGCCGAAACGCCTGTCGCTCAATAGCGAGGTCATCGCCTGCGGCGTCCAGCCATGCATCGAAGTGACGCCGCGGACTGCGACGACGATCGCCACCGGCGGTGTCATACCGCGGGGCGCCGATGCGGTCGTGATGATCGAGCACACCGAGCTCGTCGAGAGCGCCGCCGCGCCCGCGATCGATGTGCGTCGCGCGGTCGCGAGCGGCCAGTTCATTTCGTACGCCGGGTCCGACATTGCCCGCGGCGAAACCCTGCTGCGGCGCGGCACACCGATCGGCTCGCGCGAAATCGGCATGCTGGCCGCTTGCGGCCTGTCGTCCATAGCGGTCGTACGCCGCCCGCGCGTCGCGGTGCTGTCGACCGGGGACGAGCTTGTCGAGCCGGGACGACCGCTCCGGCCTGCCAGCGTCTACGACAGCAACGGCGCGATCATTGCCGCGGCCATCCGTGAGGCGGGCGGCGAGCCGGTGCCTTGCGGCGCATTTCCTGACGACGAGGCGGCCCTCGAGTCCGCCATGCGGGCGGCACTCGATGCCTGCGACATGGTGGTGCTCAGCGGCGGCACGTCGAAAGGCGCCGGCGATCTTTCGCACCGTGTGGTGTCGCGGCTCGGTCAGCCCGGCATCGTCGTGCACGGCGTGGCGCTCAAGCCGGGCAAGCCGCTTTGCCTTGCGGTCGTCGAGAATAAGCCGCTTATCGTGCTGCCGGGATTCCCGACATCGGCGATCTTCACGTTTCACGCCTTCGTGGCGCCGCTCATCCGCGCCCGCGCCGGCCTTGCAGCGGAGGCCGCGCGCACCGTGTCGGCGCGCGTTCCGGTTCGCGTCGCTTCCGAGCTCGGCCGCGAGGAGTTCGTGCTGGTGTCGCTGGTCGCCGGCGAAGCCGAGCCGATTGCGTTTCCAACCGCCAAGGGTTCGGGGGCGGTGACCGCCTTCTCGCAGGCGGACGGATTTTTGCGCATCGACGCGCTCGCTTCCGCGCTCGATGCCGGCACGCGCGCCGAGGTCACGCTGATCGGCGACGCGGCCCGCACGCCCGATCTCACCATCATGGGCAGTCACGACGTTGCGCTCGATGTGGTCGTCGGCGAACTTTTTCGCCGCGGGTTTAGTGCGCGCACCATCGCGGTCGGCAGCCTCGGCGGCGTCGCTGCGCTCGGGCGCGGCGAATGCGATCTCGCACCCGTCCACCTCGTCGATCCCGCGACTGGGATTTACAACAGGCATCTGGTCGGCCCCGGGGTTGCCCTCGTTCCCCGATGGCGACGGATGCAGGGTTTTGTTTTTCGGCCGGGCGATCGGCGGTTCAAAAGCCGGTCGGCGCTCGACGCCGTCAAGGCCGCGCTCGCCGATCGTGCGGCGATCATGATCAACCGCAATGCCGGCTCCGGCACGCGCGTGCTGATCGATTCGCTGCTCGCCGGCGCGCGGCCGCCGGGCTATTCCAATCAGCCCCGCTCGCACAATGCGGTCGCCGCCGCGATCGTGCAGAACCGCGCCGATTGGGGTGTCGCCATCGAACCCGTGGCGCGGCTCTATGGGCTGGAGTTTCTGCCGATCGCGCCGGAGCAATACGATTTCTTGTTGCTCGAAGCACGACGCGATCGCCCTGCGGTGCAAGCATTCCTGAGCGCGCTGCACGATGAAGGCGTGCGCGGGCGCATCCGTGCGTGTGGTATGGAGCCGAGTGGCGGAGAGAACTAAGCCCGCATTTTCACGTAGCTTCCCGGCGCATCCTCAAGCGGCTTCAGCGCGCCGCCGCCCGGGGCGCGCGCTGGCACTTCGGCGGCGCCTTGCTTCTTGAGCCAGGCGAGCCAGTCCGGCCACCACGAGCCGGGATGCTCAGTGGCCTTGGCGAGCCACGTGTCGAGGTCGGCGCCGCGCGGCCGCGGCCCGGTCCAGTATTGGTATTTCTTGCGCGCCGGCGGATTGACCACGCCGGCGATGTGGCCGGAGCCTGACAGCACGTAGCGCACCGGGCCGCCGAAGAACTTGCTGCCGAGCATCACCGACTTCGGCGGCGCGATGTGATCCTCGCGCGTCGCCAGATTGTAGATCGGGATCTTGATCTTCTTGAGATCGATCGGCGTGTCGCCGATCGTCACCGTGCCTTTCGTCAGGCTGTTGTTGAGATAGCAGTTGCGCAGATAGAACGAATGATTGGCGGCCGGCAGCCGGGTGGCGTCGGAGTTCCAGTACAACAGATCGAACGGAAACGGCGTCTTGCCCTTGAGATAATTGTTGATGACGTAGGGCCAGATCAGGTCGTTGGAGCGCAACAGGTTGAACACGTCGGCCATGGATTTGGCTTCGAGAAAGCCGTGCTGCGCCATGCGCTGCTCGATCGCCTTGACCTGCTCCTCGTCGACAAAAACCTTCAGGTCGCCCGCATGGGTGAAGTCGACCTGGGCGGCGAACAGGGTGGCGGAGACGATGCGCTTGTCGCCCCAGGCCGCCATGGCGGCGAGCGCCACCGACAGCATGGTGCCGCCGACGCAATAGCCGATGGCATGGACCTCGTCGGCGCCCGTTGCCTGCTCAATGGCATCGAGCGCGGCGAGGGGACCCTCGCGGACGTAATCCTCGAACGACTTTTTCGCCAAATGCGCGTCCGGATTGACCCAGGAAATGCAGAACACGGTGAGGCCCTGGTCGACGCACCATTTGATGAAGGATTTTTCCGGGGTGAGGTCGAGCACATAGAACTTGTTGATCCATGGCGGCACGATCAGCAACGGCCGCTTCAGCACTTTCGGCGTGGTCGGCTCATACTGGATGAGCTGCATCAGGTCGTTCTGAAAAACGACCTTGCCGGGCGTGACCGCGAGATTGCGGCCGACCTCGAATTTCGAAGGATCCGATTGCCGGATGCGCAGATCGCCGCCGCCAGCCTGGATATCGTCGGCCAGCATGTGCATGCCGCGCGCCAGATTTTCGGCGTTGCTGGTCAGCGTCTCGCGCATCAGCTCGGGATTGGTCAGGACGAAATTGCTCGGCGACACCGCATTGAGGATCTGCCGCACATAGAACTCGGCCTTCTGCTTGGTGTGCGGATCGACGTCGGCGGCGTCGGCGACCAGCCGGTTCGCCCATTGCGCGGTGAGGAGATACGCCTGCTTGAGAAAGTCGTAGAACTGATTGGACGACCATTCGGGGTCGGCAAAGCGCTTGTCGGCGGGATCGGGCGTGGCGACCGGCGCGGTTTGCTCGCCGGCCAGGCGCTTGGCCGCGGCGGCCCAGAGTTCGAGATACGACGTGCCAAGCCGGGTTTGCAGCTCGACCGCGCGCTGCGGGTCGGCGAGCCAATATTCGGCAACGTGGCCGAGGGTTTTGACCACCTCGGCGGCCTCATCGGCAAATTCGCGGTCGGTGCGGCCCTCCTCGCGGGGCTTCATATAAGCGGCCAGCGCCCGGCCGCCTTCCTCCACGAGACGCGCCACGTTGCGCGAAAACGCCTCGATGTCGACGCCGCCGACCTTCACCTCTTGTTGCGTTTCCGCCCGCACGAGCATTGCCTCAATACCGAGCGAATGCGACGCCCGGCCCAGCTCTTTCCCGAACACATGGCCACCGCCGCTGTTCCCTGCAAGGCGCGGGCCGGAGCCGTCGCAGGTGCGGCGGCAGGGCTCGGGCGCAAGGCCGAACCCTGCCAGGGGTCCTTGTTTCGACATATTGGCGGCGTACCCGGCGTTGATCCGATCTTTGAGATGAGCCGGTTAAGTATCGGATTAGTAAACATTCCAGGGGCACAAGGGCGGGTGAGGCGGGCGGCAGGCCGGGAACGGCCGAACCGCGCTTCGCACCGGGGTCAAAGGGGCAGCCCGCATGTACGTTCAGCGCCACGTCCGTGCGAGACGGCTCGCCGCCCTCGCCGGTGGGCTGGCGGCCTTGCTCCTTGTGGCCGGGTGCTCCTCTTCGTCGGCCCCCAGTCTTTTTCCCGGGGTGCTCGACACCCCGCCGCCGCGCGAACAGGCCCCGCTCAGCCCCGATCAGGTCAAGCAGGCGACCGACAACCTCATTGCCGAGCGCAACCGGCTGTGCGCCGAAGCCGCCGCCAACGGCAATGCTGCCGCCGGCAATTGCGGCGCCGCGCCGGCGCAAACCGCTGGCGGGGCGGCCAAGCCGTGATACAAGCCATGATAAAAGCCTGAATCACGTCGCGCAGCAGATAGACTGCACCGCGACCACGCGCCGAGACCGACATGGAAGAGTTTCATCGCATCCGCCGCCTGCCGCCCTACGTCTTCGAGGTGGTCAATCGCGCCAAGGCCACGGCGCGCAATGACGGCGCCGATATCAT
Source organism: Xanthobacteraceae bacterium (assembly GCA_035651875.1). GTDB lineage: Bacteria > Pseudomonadota > Alphaproteobacteria > Rhizobiales > Xanthobacteraceae > BOG-931. The sequence goes on along the minus strand of DASRET010000035.1, from coordinate 38,375 downwards.
CGACTTCGGCATGGGCAATCCCGACCTGCCGGCACCGCCGCATGTCATTGAGAAGCTCAAGGACACCATCGGCAAGTCGCGCACCGACCGCTATTCGCAGTCGAAGGGCATTCCCGGCCTGCGCCGCGCCCAGGCGGCCTATTACGGGCGCCGCTTCGGCGTGAAGCTCAATCCCGAGACCCAGATCGTCACCACGCTCGGCTCCAAGGAAGGCTTTGCCAACGTCGCCCAGGCGATCACGGCGCCGGGCGACCTCATCATCGTGCCGAACCCGACCTATCCGATCCACATCTTCGGATTCCTGATGGCGGGCGGCACCATCCGCGCCGTCTCGGTCGAGCCGAACCCGGCGTTTTTCGCGGCGCTCGAGCGTGCGGTGCTGCATTCGATTCCGAAACCGATCGCGGTCGTGGTCTGTTATCCGTCGAACCCGACCGCGTGTGTCGCCGATCTCGACTTTTATCGCGACCTCGTTGCGTTCGCGAAGCGGCACGGTTTGCTGGTGCTGTCCGACCTCGCTTACGCTGAAGTCTATTTCGACGACAATCCGCCGCCCTCGATCCTGCAGGTGCCCGGCGCCATGGACATCGCGGTCGAATTCACCTCGATGTCGAAAACCTATTCGATGCCGGGCTGGCGCATCGGCTTTGCGGTCGGCAACGAGCGCCTCATTGCGGCCCTGGCGCGGGTCAAATCCTATCTCGATTACGGCGCCTTCACCCCGGTCCAGGTGGCGGCCACCGCGGCGCTGAACGGCCCGGACGATTGCATCCATGAGATGCGGGCGACCTACCGGCGGCGCCGCGATGCGCTCGTGGAATCGTTCGGCCGCGCCGGCTGGAACGTGCCGCCGCCGAGCGCCTCGATGTTTGCCTGGGCGCCGATCCCGGAGCCGTTTGCGCCGCTCGGCAGCGTCGAGTTCTCGACGCTGCTGGTGGAGAAGGCGAGCGTCGCGGTGTCGCCCGGCGCCGGCTTCGGCGAATACGGCGAGGGTTTTGTGCGCATCGCGCTGGTCGAGAACGAGCAGCGCATCCGCCAGGCCGCCCGCAACATCCGGCGTTTTCTCGAAACCGGCCCGGAACTGCTGCACAACGTCGTTCCTCTGGCGAAGCGCGGCTGATCGCGGCGCTCGCCACCGAGCAGCTGATCGGTCGCTCCGGCCGAGCGCGCGCAGGCTGGTGCACGCGGAGCCCGTGAGGACCGCTCATGTTCGAAGTCGCGAACCAGCCGCCGCCGCTCGATCCCTATAACCTTCTCACGAGCGACGTGGCGCTGCGCGAGGCCGTCGTGCGCGAGGGCGCCGACTGGGCTCTGCCGCAGCTCGATGCGCTGGGCGCGACGCTCGGCGCCTCCGCAACGGTTGCGCTGGGCTTTGCCGCCAACGAGAACCCGCCGCGGCTGCGTGCTTACGACCGCTTCGGCCATCGCCGCGACGAGATCGAGTTTCATCCCGCCTGGCATAGCCTGATGGCAATCGCGGTCGGCGCCGGCCTGCACAGCAGTCCGTGGGCGGCGCCACGTGCCGGCGCTCACGTGGCGCGCGCCGCCGGCACCTACATGCTGACCCAGATCGAGAGCGGCGTTTATTGCCCGATCGCCATGACCTACGGCAGCGTGCCGACGCTGCGCCGCAACGAGGCGCTGGCCCGCGACTGGCTGCCGCGCATCTTCGCCACCAAATACGATCCGAGGTTCGTGCCGGCCGGGCACAAGAGCGCCAACCTGATCGGCATGGCGATGACCGAGAACCAGGGCGGCTCCGATCTGCGGACGAATGTGACGCGCGCGGTGGCGGCCTCGGGCGGCGGAGGACGACGCGCGTTCCGGGTCAGCGGGCACAAGTGGTTCATGTCGGCGCCGATGTGCGACGCTTTTCTCATTCTCGCCCAGACCGAACGCGGTCCCTCTTGTTTCTTGTTGCCGCGCTTCACGCCCGATGGCGCGCGCAACGGCATCCAGATCAACCGCCTCAAGGACAAGCTCGGCAACCGCTCCAACGCTTCGGCGGAGGTCGAGTTCTTCGATGCCTATGCCGAGCTGATCGGCGAAGAGGGCCGCGGCATTCCGATCATCATCGAAATGAGCACCTACACCCGCCTCGACTGCGCCATCGGCTCGTCGGGCCTGATGCGTCAGGCGGTGGCGCAGGCCGTTCATCACGCCCGCCATCGCGTGGCGTTTCAGAAAAAGCTGGTCGACCAGCCGCTGATGACGAACGTGCTCGCCGACCTTGTGCTGGAAACGGAAGCGGCCATCGCCCTGAGCTTTCGGCTGGCGCGCGCCTATGATCAGTCGGACGCCGCCGCGCAGCTGTTCCGGCGTGCGGTCACGCCGGCGGCAAAATTCTGGATTTGCAAGCGCGCCCCCGCGCTGGCGTTCGAGGCGATGGAAGTGCTGGGCGGCAGCGGCTACGTCGAAGAATGCGCGTTGCCGCGCATATATCGCGAGACGCCGGTCAACTCGATCTGGGAAGGCTCCGGCAACGTCATGTGCTTGGACGTGCTTCGTGCGATCGGCCGCGAACCGGACGCTGCCGAGATCATTTTGGCGGAGGTGCGCGATGCGGCAACAGCAGACCGCCACCTCAATGCCTTCGCTGCGGTGCTCGAGCAGCGGTTGGCGAAACCGGCGCTCGCCGACGAATCGCAGGCGCGCCTGTTGGCACGCGATCTCGTGCTGGCGCTTGGGGCCGCACTCCTCGTGCGCCACGCACCGGCGGCGGTAGCGGACGCATTCTGCGCCGCCCGGCTTGGCGAAGATCGCGGCGGAGCTTTCGGACTATTGCCGCACGGCGTCGATGCGCACGCCATCGTCAGGCGCGCTGCGCCTGAGACCGCTAACTAAGCCGCGCAGCCACGGCTCTCCCACCCAGAAACCGATGGAACCAGGAAAGAAGATCGGTTAGACGACAGCATCTTCGGGAAGCGTTCGGCTTCCTTTTGCCCTGTCGAGCGGAAATCCGATGGCCGAGCCGCTGAAAGTCGGTGTTGCCGGATTGGGGACTGTCGGCACGTCCGTCGTTCGGCTCCTGGAAGACGGCCGCGACAAGCTCATCGCGCGCTGCGGCCGGCCGATCGAGGTCGTGGCGATCACCGCCCGCTCCCGCGCCAAGAAGCGCGGCGCCGATCTGAAAAAATATCGCTGGGTCGCCGATCCGCTGACGCTGGCGCGCGATCCGTCGATCGACGTGCTGGTCGAGGTGATCGGCGGGGCAGGCGATCCGGCGAAAGCGGCGGTTGAGGCGGCGCTCGCCGCCGGGAAGCCGGTGGTGACCGCCAACAAGGCGCTGCTGGCCCGGCATGGGCAAAAGCTCGCCAGCTTGGCTGAACGCCGCGGCGTCGCGCTCAACTTCGAGGCCGCGGTCGCCGGCGGCATTCCGGTCATCAAGACCTTGCGCGAAGGCCTAAACGGCAACGGTTTTGCGCGCATCTATGGCATCCTCAACGGCACCTGCAATTACATCCTGACGCGCATGGAGCAGGATCGCATCGGCTTCGCCGAATGCCTGAGCGAGGCGCAGCGGCTCGGTTATGCGGAGGCTGACCCGACGTTCGACATCGAGGGCCACGACACCGCGCAAAAGCTCTCGATCCTGGCGAGTCTGGCGTTCGGCACCAAGCTCGACCCCGATGCGATCTACGTCGAAGGCATTTCGTCGATCACGCTCGCCGATCTCGATGCCGCCGAAGAGCTCGGCTACCGCGTCAAGCTGTTGGGCGTCGCGGTCAAGACCGAGGCCGGGATCGAGCAACGCGTGCACCCGACCATGGTGCCGAAAGACTCCGCGATCGCCCAGGTCATGGGTGTGACCAACGCGGTGACGATCGATGCCGAGGGGCTGGCGCCGATCACGCTGGTCGGGCCTGGCGCCGGCGGCATGGCGACGGCTTCGGCGGTAGTGGCCGATCTTGCCGACATTGCCCGCGGCGTGTGCAGTGCGCCGTTCGGACGGCCGGCCGCACGCATGACGGCGACCCGCAAGGCGCCGATGCAGCACCATGAGGGCGGCTATTACATCCGGCTCCTGGCCCGCGACCGTCCGGGCACCGCGGCAACGATCGCCCGGCGGCTGGCGCAGCAGGGCATTTCGCTGGAGTCGATCGTGCAGCGCCACGGCGCGGCGGCCGAGAAACGCGCGCCGTCCGGCCGCTCCGGCGAGCCGGTACCGGTCATCATGATCACCTATGCGACCAGCGAGGATGCGGTGCGGCGGGCGCTTTCCGCGGTGCGGCGCGACCGTGTAATCTCCGGCCAGCCGCAGGTGATCCGAATCGAGAAGAACTAGCCGCGCGGCCGTTGCGGAGGCCCGACGGGAGGCACGATGGCGTCGATTGCAGTTGCGCACAGCTCAATGATCGAGCGGATTTTCTCGATCGAGATCGCGCGGGTGACCGAACGGGCGGCGGTCGCGGCGGCGCGGTTGCGCGGCCGCGGCGCCGAAAAGAAGTCCGACCAGGCGGCGGTCGATGCGATGCGGCGCGAGCTCGGCATACTGCCGATCGACGGCACCGTGGTGATTGGCGAGGGCGAAATGGACGAGGCGCCGATGCTGTTCATCGGCGAAAAGCTCGGCACCAAGTTCGGCCCCAAGGTCGATATCGCCGTCGATCCGCTGGAAGGCACGACCCTGTGCGCCAAGAACATGCCGGGCGCGATTGCCACGCTCGCCATGGCGGACGAGGGCGCGCTCCTGCACGCGCCCGACATCTATATGGACAAGATCGCGATCGGGCCCGGTTATCCGAAGGGCGTGGTCGATCTCGACGCGCCCGGCGACGAGAACATCCGCAATCTCGCCAAGGCCAAGGGCGTCAAGCCCGAGGCGATCACCGCCATGATCCTCGACCGTCCGCGTCACGCCGAGCTGATCGCCGCGGTGCGCAAGGCGGGCGCGGCGGTCAGTCTCATCACCGACGGCGACGTCGCCGGCGTCATTCATACCGCGCGGCCGGACAAGACCGGCATCGACATCTATCTCGGCATCGGCGGCGCGCCCGAAGGCGTGCTGGCGGCGGCGGCTTTGCGCTGTATCGGCGGCCAGATGCAGACGCGGCTGATCGTCGACACTGAGGAAAAGCGCGAGCGTGCCACCCGTATGGGCATCAACGACCCGCGCAAGAAATATCAGATCGAGGACATGGTGCGTGGCGACTGCCTGTTCGCCGCGACCGGCGTCACCGACGGCCCGATGCTGTCCGGCGTGCGGTTCGCCCACGGCGTGATCGAGACCGAGACCGTGGTGATGCGCTCGGTCACCGGCACGGTGCGCTGGATCCGCGCCGAGCACTGGCAGGTCGACAAGTTCTGATCGGCCGCGTTCGAATTTCTCAGTGGATGTTTTCGGCCGCCGCTTGTGCGGGGACGAGCGTATTTGAGCATTCGTCCCTATATTCATTCGCATCCGCAGAGTTCGCTAAACTCACGGCATGTCGGCGAATCGGCTCTTCCTTGGCGTCGAGAATTCCGCGACCGGGCGCGCGTGGCGCGACCGGCTCGATGAGCGCGCGGCGGCGCGGGCGCTGGCGATTGCGCAGCGCCACGACTTGCCCGAGCTGTTGGCGCGCATCATCGCCGGCCGCAATGTCGAGATCGACGCGGTCGAGACCTTCCTCGATCCGACCATCAAGCGCTCGATGCCCGATCCGCATGTGCTCGCCGGCATGAAGGAGGCGGCCGAGCGCATCGCCGATGCCGTCATCCGCGGCGAGCGCATCGCGATCTTCGGCGACTACGACGTCGACGGCGCGACCTCGGCGGCGGTGCTGGCGCGGTTTCTGCGCCAAGGAGGTATCGAAGGCGGCATCGATCCGCTGATCCACATTCCTGATCGCTTGTTCGAGGGCTACGGCCCGAACACCGAAGCCGTGCGTTCGCTCGCCGAACGCGGCGCAACGCTGATCGTCACGGTCGATTGCGGCACCACCAGCGTCGAGCCGCTCGCCGAAGCCAAAAAGCTCGGCGTCGACATTGTCGTCATCGACCACCACTTGGCCGACGAGGAGCTGCCGCCGGCGGTCGCGATCGTCAATCCGAACCGGCGCGATGATCTGTCCGGGCTCGGTCATCTGGCCGCGGTCGGGCTCGTGTTCATGACCGTGGTGGCGGTCAATCGCACCTTGCGCGAGCGCGGCTTTTGGAACGCGGCACGGCCCGAGCCCGATCTCCTGACGCTGCTCGACGACGTGGCGCTCGGCACCGTCGCCGACGTGGTGCCGCTCATCGGGCTCAACCGCGCCTTCGTCGCCAAAGGTTTGATCGCGCTGCGCCGCCGCGAGCGCGTCGGGCATACGAGCCTCATGGACGTGGCGCGCTTGAACGGCCCGCCGGAAGCCTGGCACCTCGGCTTTCTGCTCGGCCCGCGCATCAATGCCGGCGGCCGCATCGGCCGTGCCGATCTCGGCGTACGGCTCCTTATCGAGGACGATCCGCTCGCAGCGAAGAAAATCGCCGACGAGCTCGACCGGCTCAACCGCGAGCGCCAGACCATCGAGCTCGACACCTTGGCCCAGGCCGAAGCCGAGGCGATGGCGGCGCTCGGTCTGGAAGAGCGCGGCGCCGTGGTGGTGACCGCGGCCGAAGGCTGGCACCCCGGCATCGTCGGCCTGGTTGCGGCGCGGCTGAAAGAAAAATTCGGCCGGCCGGCATTTGCGGTGGCGCTGGAGCCGGGCGGCATCGGCACCGGCTCCGGCCGCTCCATCGCCGGCGTCGATATCGGCCGCGTGGTGCGACGCGCGGTTGGCGAGGGCTTGTTGATCAAAGGCGGCGGCCACGCCATGGCGGCCGGCATCACCTTGCGTAAGGACGCGCTGGCGCCGCTGCGCGCTTATCTGGAATCGACGCTCGCCGCCGACGTCGAGACCGCGCGCCGCGCTAGCGGCCTGTTGATCGACGGGGCGGTGAGCGCGGCCGCCGCCAACGCCGAACTCGTCACCATGCTCGGCCGCGCCGGCCCGTTCGGCTCCGGCAATCCGGAGCCGCTGATCGCGCTGCCGGCGCACACGCTCGCTTATGCCGAGGAAGTCGGCCAGGCGCATATCCGCGTGCGGCTCAAATCCGGCGATGGTTCTGGCGTCAACGCCATCGCCTTTCGTGCGAGCGGCCAAAAACTCGGCGCCGCGCTGCTCGCCAACCGCGGCCGGCAAATCCACGCCGCCGGCACCTTCGCGATTGACCGCTGGAACGGCGAAGAGCGCGTTCAGTTCAAGCTCGCCGATATCGCGCCGGCGGAGCCGTTCGGCGGTCATTGATCACAGCGTGATCTGCCCCTCCAGATAGAGCACTGCGCGGCCGGCGATGGTGACGCGGTCGCCGTTGAGCGCGCAGTCGAGGGTGCCGCCGCGGCGCGACAGTTGGCGCGCTTTCAGTTCGGTCTTGTGCAGCCGCTTGGCCCAGTACGGCGTGAGCGTGCAGTGCGACGAGCCGGTCGCCGGATCTTCGTCGATGCCTTGGCCGGGCGCGAAGAAGCGCGAGACGAAATCGATGCCGTCTTCGCCGGGCGCAGTGGCGCATGCCGCCCAGCAGTCCGGTATCCTGGCGAGCGCGGCGAAATCGGGCTCGAGCGCGCGCACTTCCGCGGCGCTGCCGTAGACCAGCACGTGATCGCGTGCGCGCAAGATTTCGCGCGGCGTGCCGCCGACAGCGGCGAGCAGGCCGGGCGGCGGCTCGATCAGGCTGGGCGGGCGCGACGGAAAATCCATCGCCAGCATGTCGCCGCGCCGCGCGACGGTCAGCGTGCCGGCCTTGAGCGTGCGGAAGCCGACGCGCTGGCGCTGCGGCTCGAGGACAGCGAACACGATGTGCGCCGATGCGAGCGTCGCATGGCCGCACAGATCGACCTCGACGGCCGGCGTGAACCAGCGCAGCGCGTAATCGTCGCCCTCGCGCACGAAGAAAGCGGTCTCGGCGAGATTGTTCTCAGCCGCGATCGCCTGCATGGTCGCATCCGGCAGCCATTGCGACAGCGGGCAGATCGCAGCCGGATTGCCGCCGAACAGGTTGTCGGCGAACGCATCCACTTGATAGATCGGCAGGCGCATCGGCGTGCTCCGCGAGCTAGCAAAGGCCGCGTCATCTAGCGCGAATTGCGGCGAAAGGGAATGAGCGAAGGAAGTTGCCGCCGTAGCGCCACACGCAAAAAGCGGGTTGGCAGCGGGTCGCGCGAGCGGCTATGGAAACGCGGCATCGCATTTTGCAAGGGGAGGGCGCGCGGCCCCGCGCGCACAAGAAACCGAGAATGGCAAAGCTTCAGCTCTCCGTCGCCGTCGGCGACTATGACCGCACCCGGCCGCTGATCGACGGGGCCGTGCAGATCGACGGCGTCGATCCGGTGTTCATGACCTTGGTGCCGGAAGAGATTTTTTTTCGCGCGTTTCGCGCCGCCGAGTTCGACATCTGCGAAGTGTCGCTGTCGAGCTACACGGTCAAGACCGCGCAGGGCAATTCCCCCTACATCGCGGTGCCGGCCTTCGTGTCGCGCGCCTTCCGCCACACCTCGATGTATGTGCGTCGCGATCGCATCAAAAAGCCCGCGGACCTGAAGGGCCGCAAGGTCGGCGTGCCGGAATATCAGCTCACCGCCAACGTCTGGGCGCGCGCGTTCCTGGAAGACGATTACGGCGTCAAGCGCTCCGACATTCACTGGATCCGCGGCGGCATCGAGCATGCCGGCCGGCCGGAGAAAATCTCGATCAAGCTGCCCGATGGCGTGCGGCTCGACAACGCGCCGGAGGGCAAGACGATCTCGGCGCTGCTCGCCGACGGCGCCATCGACGGCTTCATCGCGCCGCGGCCGCCGACTTTGGTCGAAGAGGGCCATCCGCAGATCGGCTGGCTGTTCGACGATCCGACCGCAGTGGCCAAGGATTATTTCAAGCGCACTGGATTTTTCCCGATCATGCACGCGGTCGGCATCCGCCGCGAGCTCGCCGAGCGCCATCCGTGGCTACCGGGCGCGGTGCTCAAGGCGTTCGAGGCCGCCAAGCATGCGGCGCTCGCCAAACTCTCCGATACGTCCGCCACTAAGGTGACGCTGCCGTTCGTCGAAGAACGGCTCGCCGAAGCGCGCTCGCTGATGGGCGCCGATTTCTGGTCCTACGGCGTCGAGCCGAACCGCAAGGTGCTCGATTATTTCCTGGCCCAGCACCATGCCGAGGGCCTGTCGTCGCGGCGGCTCGCGGTGGATGAACTGTTTCATCCGGCGACCTACGAGACATTCAAATTATAAAGCCGATGTTTCATTCCTGAAGGTCCCGGGCACAGCGCCGTCCCGGTTGCGACCACCCACCGATCGAACCGGCAATCTCGCCTGACCCCCGGTCTACTTTCTGGACCGCGGCTGAATGGCCGGCGCGCAAGCATAACAACTTGCCAGCGTGAGCTCCGCCTCTTAAAGTGTTAGTTGTCTCTGATCTGCAATCCTAACCGCCACTGGAGGGGGGAATCATGGCTGGAGCTCCGAAGACGCGAAACTGGAAAGCCAACGAAATACCGGATTTTGCCGGGCGCCGTTATCTGTTGGTGGTGAATGGAGAGGTGCAGGTCACCGCTACCAACCAGACGCCAAAACTGAAGGAGCAGGTCCCGCAGGGGATCAATCCACGAATCCTGCTGCTCGACCTGTCAATCGTTTCGAGTGGCGGCATCAGTGCGCCAATCGTCTTCTACAAGAGCGTCCATTTCACGAAGCCGACGTCAGGCCACCAATACGACGAGGTCGACATTCTGTTCGCCGGCAAGATCATCGAGCGCATCAAGGTCGGCCATCCCAAGAGCTTGACAGCGCCCGCGAAAAAAAAGCGAGCCAAGAAATAGCGACCAAGACATAGTTTGACGGCGGCGGCGACCGGCGCGCCGACAGTGCGCCGGCGCCGTTGCAAGCGGCGCCGCTCGGTTGCGCTCCCGGCGAGGGGAGGGTGCCCCAGCGGCGGCATGCCTTACGCGGTGCCGAGCCGAAGCACCGGCAATGGTATAGTGTGAAGGCACTCCAGGCTCCGTCACGGAGCCTTCGTCTGGAGTTTTGGGGGGACCTCATGCGCGCTCGGCTCGCAATCATCGGACTTGCGCTGTTGGCCGTCATTACGCCCGCGCTGGCGCAAAACTTTCCGTCGCGCACCATCACACTGATCGTGCCGTTCCCGCCGGGCGGCTCGACCGACGTGGCGGGCCGTATCCTGGCGGAGAAGATGGGCGCGGCGCTCGGCCAACCGGTGATCGTGGAGGATATCGGCGGCGCCGGCGGCTCGCTCGCCGTGGGCCGCTTGGCGCGCGCCGCGCCCGACGGCTACACCATCGACATCGGCCAGTGGGACACCCACGTCGGCAGCATCATCTACAATCTCAATTACGACCTGCAGCGCGATTTTGCGCCGATCGGGCTCGTCTCGCTCAATCCGATGCTGCTGGTTGCGAAAAAGACGCTGCCGGCCGACGATCTCAAAACGCTTGCCGCCTGGATGAAGGCGCATCCGGGCGACGCCAAGTTCGTCAACCAGAATGCGTCGGCGCAGGTCGGCGGCCTGTTGTTGGAGAAGCTGACCGGCAGCAAAATGCTGTATGTGCCCTATCGCGGCGCCGGCCCGGCGATGACCGATTTGATCTCCGGGCAGGTCGATCTGTTGCTGGTGCAGGGCGCGGTGGCGCTGCCGCAGGTGCGCGCCGGCACCATCAAGGCGCTCGCCGAACTGTCGCCGCAGCGTTCGGCGTCGATGCCCGACATTGCCTCGGCCGACGAATCCGGCGCCGCCGGGCTTTACATCTCCGGCTGGTTCGGCCTGTTCGCGCCCAAGGCCACGCCGCCCGCCATCATCGCCAAGCTCAACGGCGCCATGGTGCAGGCCCTGGCCGACCCAAAAGTGCGCGAACGATTTGCCACGCTCGGCCTCGACGTGGCATCGGCCGAGCAGCAGACCCCGGCCGGGCTTGCCGCCTTCCACAAGACCGAGATCGACAAATGGTGGCCGATCATCAGGGCGGCGGGGATCAGGGGCGAGTAGCGGCGGGCTGCGCGCGCTGCGGAGCGAGCGGCGGCCGCCAATTTTCGGTGCCGCCGCGAACTTATTGCAGCAGATAACTCACTCCGGCGCGCACGACGTCGGCGGTCAAACGGCCGGTCGTGTCGGTGACGCTGAATGAGCCGCCGCTGGCGACGAGCGATTCCGAGGAGCTTCCCGAATTGCCGAAATCGTAGTGCAGGTATTCGACGCGGCCGAGCCAATTGCTCTGCGCGATCCGCGTTTCGGCGCCGACGCCGGCGACCCAGCCCCAGCGCCATACCGGCGTCGTCCCGGTGGAAACGAAAACGTCCCCGGGGGAGATCTCCGTCGCAACGAATGTTTGGGTGAACCGCGTCCAGGCGAGGCCGCCGGTTCCGTAGACCAGGACGTTCGGCGTCGGCAAGAATCCGAGCCGGGCGCGGCCGGAGCCGAGCCAATCGAATCGATCGGTCTGCACTTCCATATTGGTGTTGACGCCGTCGGTCGCCGCGCCTGATGCCGTTCCCTTGATGCCGCTTGCCGACAGATCGAGTTCGGCGCCGGCCAGCCAGCGATCGAACTGCCAATTCGCGCCGGCCTGGAAGCCGCCGACCCAGCCATTGGAGTTGACGCCGGTCAGGCTGAAGTCTGCCGTCGCGAACGGAGCCTCGTCCGTGACGAAGGGATCGCGGCCCCAGCCGTAGCCGCCATGGCCGCCAATGTAGAAGCCGCTCCAGCTTGCGGTCGCGCGCGGCGGCGCCTTGGTGACCAGCACCGGCGCCGGCGCGCCCATGTCGCTACCGCCGAATTTGTAGCTGACGCCGGCGCGCAGCACGTCGAACGTGATGTGGCCGCTCGTGAAAACGTCGCTTATCGTCGTCAAACCGCCCGCCGTGTCGGTCGCCAGGCTGCTGCCGGTATCGCCGAAATCGTAATGCAGGTATTCGATGCGGCCGATCAGGTTGGTGTCGGCGATCCGCTTCTCGACGCCAAGCCCGGCGACCCAGCCGAACAACCAATTCGGCGTGGACTCGCGGGTGGTGGTGACGTCGCTGTTGCCGCCGCCAATCGTGGTCTCGGTGTCGACGAAGCTCGCATCCTGACGCGTCCAGGCGAGGCCGGCAGTGCCGTAGAGCAGCATTGTCGGCTGCACCAGATAGCCGAAGCGGGTCCGCGCCGAGCCAAGCAAGGGAAATTTGTCGCCTTCGGTCAGGGTGCCGGAGGAGAGAATGCCGCCGCTTGTCGTGCTGGCGCTGCCCGTCCGCGAGCCGCTGATCGAGGCGGCCGACAGGTCGATTTCCAAACCGCCGACCCAGGCGTCTTTTTGCCAGTTGGCGCCGGCCTGAAAACCGCCGAGCCAGCCGCTGGAGTCGATACCGGGCATCGTGATGCTGGCGCTGCCGACAAAATCGGATTCGCTGAAAGGATCGTGCGCCCAGCCGTAGCCGCCATGCGCTCCGATATAAAATCCGCTCCAGCTCCATGGCACGGCGGCCTGCTGCGGTGCCTTGGTGAAAATCGGCGGCAGGCCGGCCGGCGAAGCGGCCGCAAATGGTCCCATGCCGAATTTGTAGCTCAGGCCGGCGCGGACGACGTCGACCGTGATGGGACTACTGGTGAAGACCGAAGAGGTCGTCGCGCCGTTGAAGGTCTCGACGAATGACGCGTTGCCGGTGTCGCCGAAGTCGTAATGCAGATATTCGAGACGGGCGAGCCAGTTGGTATTGCCGAGTCTGGTTTCCGCCCCAAGGCCCGCAACCCAGCCGAAGCGCCAAACCGGTGTCGTCAATGACAACGTTTCGGCGCTCGTTATACCCAAGCCGGATGCGTTGATGGTCTCGGCAGTGGTCTGGTCGATGCGTGCCCATGCCAGGCCGCCGGTGCCGTAGAGCAGCACATTGGGCCAAGGCAGGTAGCCGAGCCGCACGCGTCCCGAGCCGATCATGTCGAACTTGTCGGTTAGCGAAGCAGTCTCCGTTACGCTCGCTATTCCCGGAATCGTCAGCGAATTGGCAACTCCAGTCGAGCCCTGGATGCCGCTGCCTGATATGTCGATTTCAAGGCCGGCAACCCAGGCGCCGTTTTGCCAGTTCGCGCCAGCCTGAAAACCGGCGAGCCAGTCTCGCGAATTGATATCGGTCAAATCGTTCGGCCCGGTGGCAAATTGGAAGAACGGTTCGTCGAACGGATCGCGCGCCCAGGCGTAGCCGGCATGTCCGCCGAGATAAAATCCGCTCCAGCTCCATGCCGGCAGCGTTGGCACGGCGGCATCGGCGGCCCGTGCCGCGCCGCTCGCGACCACGCTCAGAGTCAACAAGCCGACGCCCGTCAGCAGAGCGCTTTTCACTTCAGCCCTCACGATCGCGCCCCGACGATCACGTTAACGGGCCGATATTATTGTCTGCAGCGGCACTTGGCTGTTACCGTCGGGCCACACGGGACAACATTGTCGCGCAAACTCATGTAAAGCCGCGCGGCAAAACGGCGCGAGTTCGCGGCGTATTGCAAGTCCTTGTCGCCCCCTGGCCAGCGGTGAAGCGGCACAATAGGCTTTGCCGACGCCACGAGGAGCACAGCATGCCAGCCTATTTCATGGTCCGCGCGGTGGTCGAAGAGCGGCTGCGGCAGAAATTCGATCGATGGTATGCGGACCATCATCTGCCGATGGCGCTCGCGGCGTTCAAGGCCGAGAAGGCGTGGCGGTTCTGGAGCACGGCCGAGGCCGGTGTGCACTATGCCGCGTACCGGTTCGCCGACAAGGCGCGGCTCGACGCGGCGCTCAAGGCGCCGAGCTTCAAGGAGCTGATCGCCGATTTCGACGAGGCGTGGCCGCGCGGCGTGACGCGGACGCGCGATATGCTCGATCTGGTCGAGGAGCGCGACGCGTAAGCGCTTGCCGCGCCAGAACAAAGGCTGTTCCACCGCGTTGTATTGGCGGGAGGCGACATTCAGCCGCGTCGCGCGAGGAAGCCGCCATGCCGACCACGAGCTCGACCACCACCGCAAACCGCGTCGCCGCCAACACTGCCGAGGAGATCAATCGCCGCATCCGCCGCGCGACCGAGGCGCGGGTCCGCGCGCTGGCCGTCGATCCGTCCGGCATCGAGCGGCGCCTCGATGAGCTCGAAGAGGAGTGGGACATCGAGCGGGTCCTGGAGACCAACGCGTCCGCGCTGGCTTTCGCCGGCTTGGCGCTCGGCACCAGCGTTGACCGCAAATGGCTGGCGCTGCCGGCGCTGGTCGCCGCGTTCCTGTTTCAGCACGCGGTGCAGGGCTGGTGTCCGCCGATCCCGATCCTGCGCCGCTTTGGCGTGCGCACGGTGCGGGAGATCGACGATGAGCGCACCGCGCTCAAGGCGCTGCGCGGCGACTTCGCCACGCTCGTTCCGGACGACGCCGATCCGGCGGCGCGCGCCGAGCGCGCCTTGCAGGCTGTGCGCCGCTGAGCGCCGGCCGGCGCGGTCCATTCGTGTTGCCGAGGCCTAGCCCTAATATAGGCCATGATTCGCAGCGGGCACGCGTGCGCCGCGGCCGCATGCGGGCGATTCATGGACACACATTCATGGCCACACTGATGGGCACACCGACGGGCACTCTGATGGGCACTCAGCAAAGCGTAAAGCAGATCGAGGCGCCGAACGGCGCCACATTCGCGGGCGTGCAGATCGATCTGCACGGCTACCATCCGCGCGACATCAAGGGCGCGCCGCTGGCGCGCATCCTGGAACAGGCCTGGCAAATGGGCGCGCCGCGCATTCGCCTCATTCACGGCCATGGCCGCGCGCGCGGCAACAGCAAGCGCGACTGGTCTCGAGGATTTTACAAAACCAATACCGGGTATTTCGGCCTGTCGATCCGGCGCGCGCTGCGCCGCAATCGCGCGCTGCGGCAGTGGATCAAATACTCGACGCTCGACTGCAGCGATTGGGGCAGGACGACCGTGAAGCTCAAGCGCAACGCCAAGCCGACGCGCAGCGCGCTCGACCTCAGCGTCCTGCCGGCGCGCACGCAGCCGCTGTGACAGCACGCGCCGGTCGGCGCTGCGCACGGTCATAAACCCAGCGGCAATTGCCGCTCGCATCGCAGATTCTTAATTGCGCCTATTTCTATGCCGGTTTTGTTCTATGCCGGTTTTGCAGTCGCAATGGATTTTGTCGCCTCGATGCCCGGCTCGAAGTCGAGATATTCGGGCGCGCGCTGAGCCAGGCGAGCGCGTTTTATTCCGGCCTTGACGAATTCCTCGATATGCGCCGGCACAAGATGCAGGCGGCCGAAATCGCGCGTGAGCGTTTGTTGCAGGCGGCGGCGCGTGAATACGTCATTGACGGCGAAGCGGTCGAGATAGAGGTCGAGAATGCGCTGCTTATCGGCGTCACTCGGATAGCCCATGCGAATATGGGCATCGAAGCGGCCGGTGCGCTTGGCCAACGCTTCGTCGATGGCCTCGGGGTGATTGGTCGTCGCGATGGTGACGATGTCGGAATAGGCCGAACCGCCCGATAGCACCTGAAGGAGCTCCCCCGTCACGTCATCCTTCATGGCGTAGGAATACGGATCCTGGCGGCTCTTCGTCATCAGATCCAAATCTTCGAGAATCACCACGGCCGGCGCCAGCGTTTGGGCAAGGTGATAAACGGCGCGAATGTGATCGACCGCCTCGACGATGATGATGGTGGCTTCGCCGGCAATCGCGTTGACGAAGCACTCGATGGCCGTGGACTTGCCGTCGCCGGGCGGCCCCGACAGCAAGAGGCCGCGCTTGATGCTCAGCCCCCTCGGCCTTCAGCATCTCCCGATTGCGGATGGCGTGAAATCGAGCTCGGCGCGGGCCGCTTCGTGCGGAATGATGTCGTTCCAGGAGCGTTCGGAAATCCGCGAACGCACGGTCCGCAGATCGCGATTGACCAGCACGACCCGGTCTTTGAACGGGTTGGATTCGTGCAGCAGACGGTGCACCAGAGCAACGACGGCGGCTTCGTCGCGCTCGCGATAGACGAGGCCGATGCTGTCGCTGCTGCCCGGCGATGCGCGATTATAATCTCTTTGCACGACGAGCATGAACTGCGCGCCGCTTTCCGGCACCGTGCCGCGAAACACGGTGCGCGGCTGGATCACCTGCAATTCACCGTCGATATTGAGCACGACCTTGTTCGGCCGCGTGTTCGGCAGCACGGCACTGCGTTCTGCGCTGCCCAGGCCGCGCAGCTCGGACAGCCACATCCAACCGGGCAGGTCGGCCAGCTTTCTGGTCAGGACCGCGATGACGGCGTCGTTTGCGGGAAGGGTTATGGTGCTCGGATCGTCGGCGCCGCAGAAGATGCGAAACAGCGTTGCGTAACCGATCTGTGGCGAGGCGGCGCGCTTGATCTGCTTATGCTGCGCGACCACGTAGCCGAGCGCGGCGCACAGCGAGGCGAAGCCTTTGATCGTATCCTCGGGAATGTTGGCCAGCAGCTGGTCCTTGAACGACAGGGAAGCAGCCGCCGATTCCGCAAACAGGCGTTTGATCACGGGGCTGGTGGCGTCAGCCGCGCCGTCGCCGACCTCGTAGACGCCATAGACGAACTCACCGCCGGAGTCCGTGCCATAGACGGTTGCCGTCACGTCCAGCGTTGAAGCCAGAATCTCCGCGGTCTTGCGTGCGGCCGCAGTGCCTTTCGCCGGCCGCTCCTCGATGACCTGGGCGCCGGCCAGCTCGGAATTGCAGCGGACGACGAATTTTTGGCCGATCGAGGACCGCGACGTTTCGACTTTGAACCACATCACGCGCCCCACGCACGACGAGCGGATCACGCGAGGGGATATAGAACAAATAGGGAACATCGTCAAGTCGCCTGCGGGTCCGGCCCGTGCGCGATCGCGGCCTTGTCACGAATGGTCCCGGGTACTAGTTGCTGACGCGCTATGACATCGTTCAAAGCAAACGATTTGCCGCGCCGCTTCGCCGTCGCGCCGATGATGGAATGGACCGACCGGCACTGCCGGTTCTTCCATCGTCTGTTGACGCGGCGCGCGGTGCTTTACACCGAGATGTTGACCACCGGCGCGGTGCTGCATGGCGATCGGGCGCGGCTGTTGCGCTACGATGCGGCCGAGCATCCGGTGGCGCTGCAGCTTGGCGGCTGTGACCCTGGGGCGCTCGCCGCCTGCGCGCGCATCGGCGCCGATCTGGGTTTTGACGAGATCAACCTCAATGTCGGCTGCCCGTCGGATCGGGTGCAGGACGGCCGCTTCGGCGCCTGCCTGATGGCGGAGCCGGCGCTGGTCGGCGACTGCGTTGCGGCGATGAAGGCTGCCGTCGCGGTGCCGGTCACGGTGAAGTGCCGTATCGGCATCGACGCGCAGGACCCCGAACAGGCGCTCGAGAATTTTGCCGGCGCGGTGGAAGCAGCCGGCGTCGATGCGCTCATCGTGCACGCGCGCAAGGCGTGGCTCAAAGGCCTGTCGCCGAAAGAAAACCGCGAAGTGCCGCCGCTCGATTACGGACGCGTCTATCGGCTCAAGTCCGCGCATCCGCTGCTGCCCATCGTGCTCAATGGCGGCGTCGCCAGCGTCGAGCAGGCGCTGTCGCATCTTGCGCATGTCGATGGGGTGATGATGGGGCGCGCCGCCTATCAGGAGCCGTGGCGGCTCCTTGAAGTCGATGCCGCGGTGTTCGGCGATGAGCCGGCTTTCGCGACGGCCAAAGAAGCGGCGCTGGCGCTGATCCCCTACATCGAGCGCGAGCTTGGGCAGGGCACGCGGCTGCACGCCATCACCCGGCATCTGCACGGCCTTTTTCGCGCCGTTCCCGGCGCGCGTGCGTTCCGCCGCGCGCTCGCCGGCGCCCCGGCGCGGCCGCAGGCTGGCGCCGCGCTCTTGGCGGAAGCGCTTGCGCTCGTCCGCGATGCCGGCGTCGACAGCGGCCGCGGCGAGACATCCATCGCGGCTTAGCGCGGCGCGGCCCCAGCCGTAGTCGCAAACCAGCCCCATCCCTGACATCATTGCAGCAATGTGCCGGGGCGATTCCTCACGCTCGGCCGTTATGCATGGTGGGTTGAGCCGGCGCGGCGCGGCGCGGCGCGCAGGATAGGGCGCGTGGGAGTGGAATGACATGATCTTTGGCGTCGGCTGGGTCGAAATCGCCTGGCTTGTGGCCGCCATTGTGGTTGGCGGCGTGATCACCGGGCTCCTTGCCGGCCTGTTCGGCATCGGCGGCGGCGCGGTGATCGTGCCGGTGCTCTATGAAGTGTTCCGGGTGCTCGACGTGCCCGAAGAGGTGCGCATGCAGCTTTGCGTCGGCACCTCGCTTGCCATCATCGTGCCGACCGCGGTCCGCTCCTATCTGGCGCATCGCGCCAAGGGCCTGGTGGTGCCGCGGGTGATCCGGCTGTGGGCGCTGCCGGCGGTGATCGGGGTCGCCTGCGGCGCTGCCATTGCCGCCTTTGCGCCGCCCGCGGTGTTCAAGGTCGCGTTCGTGGTGATCGCCACCTTCATCGCTGTGAAATTCCTGTTTGCCGGCGATCGCTGGAATCTGGGCGACGATCTGCCCGGCGTTCTGCCGATGACCGCCTACGGCTTCGGCATCGGGCTCTCCGGTTCGCTGATGGGCGTGAGCGGCGGATCGCTGTCCAACATCGTGCTCACGCTTTACGGCAAAACGATCCATCAAGCCGTTGCGACGTCGTCCGGTTTGGGCGTGCCGATCACCATCGTCGGCACGCTCGGCTACATTCTGGCTGGCCTGCCGCACCGGGCGCTGCTGCCGCCGCTGTCGCTCGGCTTCGTGTCGCTGATCGGCCTTGTGATCATGGCGCCGGTGTCGAGCTTCGCCGCGCCCTACGGGGCGCAGCTGGCGCACCGGCTATCGCGGCGCAACCTCGAAGTCGCGTTCAGCGTATTTCTGCTGCTGGTGTCGCTGCGGTTTTTGCTGAGTCTGGTTTAGCTGGAGACTCTCAAGGATAGCCGTGCAGCACCAGGCGGTCGCCGCGCACTTCCCAGCTTTGCAGCCGGTTCAAAAAGCTCATGCCGAGGAGGCTGGTCTTCAGTTGGCCGGGCTGAGCCACCAGAGCGTCGATCGAGTGCTCCACCAGACTGCCGACGGCGACGCGGTCGAGCGTGACCGGCGCGGCGCGGGTGCGGCCGTTGGCGGTGTCGATGTTGACGGTGTATTCCAGGACTTCGAGCGGCAGGCCGGCGGCGCGGGCATCGTCGCGGGTCAGCACCACGGAACTGGCGCCGGTGTCGAGCACCATGGCGATGCGCGCGCCGTTGATGTCGGCATTGATGGCGAAATCGCCGCCACTGGTGCGGGCGACCGCGACGGTGCGTCCCTGCGACATGACGCGGCCGGGGACGAGCTCGGCAAGGATGCGGTCGCCGATCTGGTGCAGCTCGAAACGGAACGAGTAACCCGCCACCAGGACGAGGCCGACAACCACCCAGAGCAGCGCCGCCGTGATCGCCTGCATGAAGCGCTCGCGGAACAGCATCAGCACCGTGCCGGCGACAAAGACCAGCAGCGCGAGCTTGTAAGTGAGCGAGGAGAAATCCCGGGTCGACAGCGGACCGATCGTCCCGCCATCGCCATTGGCGAGCGCGATCAGGGCGGCGACCGCCAAGCCGACGAGCACAAGCAGCAGCAAGCGTTGACGCACCGGTCGGTCCCCTGATCGCAGCGCCGCTGCCAAGCGGCCTGCAACGTCGCCCCAATCAAATCAATCGTTCACGGTCGCGGCACCATAGACGGCATGCTGGCGCAGGAAAAGTCGGAACCGGGATCATCGCGCGCCGGACATGGCGCGCCGTGGCCGGCGCGCCACATCGTCTGCGGCGGACGACATGTCGGCGCGCGGCTGCAGCGGCGGCGCGCCGTGCGGAATCGGCGCCAGGGCCGACATGACGCGCTCGGGCGGGAAGGTGACGACCACTTCGGTGCCGATGCGCAGCTTCGATTTCAGCGTGAAGGTGCCGCCGTGCAGGTCGACCAGGTTCTTGGCGATCGGCAGGCCGAGGCCGGTGCCCTGTTCGGCGGATTTGAGGGAGTTGGAACCCTGGCCGAACGAGGCGAGCACGACCGGAATTTCCTCCTCGGGAATGCCCGATCCGGTGTCCTTGACGCTCATGTATTGGCCGCCCGAGGCGGTCCAGCCCACCTTGAGCCAGATCTCGCCGCCTTGCGGAGTGAACTTGATCGCATTGGACAAAAGGTTGAGGCAGATCTG
The DNA here is from genome assembly GCA_035651875.1 of Xanthobacteraceae bacterium. Classification (GTDB taxonomy): domain Bacteria; phylum Pseudomonadota; class Alphaproteobacteria; order Rhizobiales; family Xanthobacteraceae; genus BOG-931. The sequence goes on along the minus strand of DASRET010000035.1, from coordinate 18,202 downwards.
GCGCACCGCGCGCTCGTCGGCCCACAGCCGCGGCATGTCCGGCTCGAACATTTCGTGGAGGACGATGCCGCGATTGCCGGCCCGCAGCTTCAAAAGGTGGTGGCAATCCTCGACCACGCGGGCGAGCGACACGGCTTCCTCGTTGAGCTCGTAGCGGCCGGCCTCGATGCGCGACAGATCGAGAATCTCGTTGATGAGGTTGAGGAGATGCACACCGGAGTTATGAATGTCGCCGGCGTACTCCTTGTACAGCGGCACCGCATGCGCGCCGAAGATCTCGGCCTTCATGACTTCCGAGAAGCCGAGGATGGCGTTGAGCGGCGTGCGCAGCTCGTGACTCATTTGCGCCAGGAAGCGTGATTTGGCGATGTTGGCGGCTTCGGCGCGGTAGCGTGCCTCGTCGGAAATCGATTTCGACTGCTCGAGCTCGCCGATCAGAGATTCCTTTTCGGCGCGGGCCTCGAGCGTCGCCAAGGTCGTCGAGTAGAGCCGATAGGCCAGCAGCGCGAAATAGCCTTGGGCGGCGAGCGCCATGACGGCGAGGATGTAATCGTGCAGGGTCTGCTTGAGCAGGAAATCGAGCGCGATCGCGATGGTAACCGGCAAGGTCAGCGCGAACACCGCAATCGGCAGGCTGAACGCCAGCATGCTCGATATCGCCACCACGAGCAGCATGACGAACAGCATGAACATGCCGGCTTGATCGTCGATGCCGATCGGATCGATCAGGATGAAGGTCCAGGCGACGCCGAAGAACAGGTCGAGCAGGAAGAACCGCGTGCGCCAGGCGCGCACATTGGCGGTGCCCGGCGTCTCGGCGAGGAATTGCCGGCAGGCGTGGGTGATGACGAGATGGATCAAAAGGACGCCGCCGGTCCACACGCCGCAGACCAGCGCTCCGGTCCACAGCCCCGACAAAACCCCGATGGTCGCGATCAGGAGCAGAATGACCGGCGAGGCCGACAGGCGGTTCTGCGCGAACTGGCGCAACAGCTCGTAGTCGAACACCGGCCGGGTGCCGCTGGTCGAGGTCAGCCGGTCGCGCGCCTCGCGCACATGCGCAAAGGCGAGGCGGCGCTGTGCCGGCGAAGAGGCGGCGGCAGCCGGCGTCGCAGAATCGCGCGGTTCGCTTGTGGTCGGGGGCATTGCTTTACGGTTGGCGGCAAGTCACGGCAAAATCCCGCAAATTTCTTAAGACCTGGCTTAACGCAATGCACAGCCGCGGCCGCGGCAAGGATTTGTTCATCCTTCGCGGGCCGCTTGTGCTTGCAGAGACGCTGCGGACCGGGCGGTTGGCCGAAGCTGTGCCGCCGAGATAGGCTTGGTTGGTCAAGGCGATAACGAGGCGAGATGCGATGAAGCTTTATGATGGCGGCCGCGCTCCCAATCCGCGGCGGGTGCGCATTTTTCTTGCCGAGAAGGGCATTACGGTGCCGACCGAGCCGGTCGATCTCGGCAAGCTGCAGCAGCGCTCGGCAGCCTACACGGCCATCAACCCGATGCAGCGGGTGCCGGCTCTGGTGCTCGACGACGGCACGGTGATCGCCGAGTCGATCGCCATCTGCCGCTATTTCGAGGCGGTGCAGCCCGATCCGCCGCTGTTCGGCCGCGGCGCGCTCGCGTCGACGCTCGTCGAAATGTGGAATAGGCGGGTCGAGCTTCACCTCTTCCTGCCGGTTGCGACCGTCTTCCAGCATCTGCATCCGGCGATGAAGATCATGGTCGATCCGCAAGTGGCGGAATGGGGCGAGGCCAACAAGCCGCGCGTGTTCGAGTTTCTGCGCTTTCTCGATGGCGAATTGCAGAACCGCCCATTCGTCGCCGGTGCGGACTACAGCGTCGCCGACATCACTGCGCTGGTCGCGGTCGACTTCATGCGCGTGTCAAAACTCGCGGTGCCGGACGATCTCGTCCACGTGCGGCGCTGGCACGAGGCGGTGTCGGCGCGTCCGAGCGCCGCCGCCTGACGGAGGCACATCAGCGTCTATTGCCGAGCGGTGCCCGGGCCGAAAAGTTCCGGTATCGCGGCGATGTAGGATCCGGCCCGGAACATTGCGGGTCGCCGACGATTGTCCGCGGGGGAGTTTTTTGAACGTCCAAACCCTTTCGGAGGATACATGGATAAGAGAATAGCGGGACTGCTTGGTGCAGCCGCCGCCTTGACGACCGTCACCGCTGCTCAGGCTGCGGCGCCCGCGCAGACGCAGGCGACCGAACCAACGAGCTACCGGGATTTGCTTAATCCGGTGCCGAACGCGGTGGCAGTGCTGCGGGCCGATGACGCCCAAGCGGCGCAGAAGACCGAGGAGGACGCTAACGAGATGCAGGTGGCGGCGCGGATCGTCATCCGGCATCACCACCACCATCATCATCACCACGTCATCATTCGCCCGTTCCGCCGTCACTTCCGGCATCACCATCATCACCACCACCATCATCATCACCACCATTATTGAGATTGACGACGGACGGCCTGCAAGGCGCTCCGTTTGGGGCGCCTTGCAGCTTTTTTAGGCCAGCGTGGGTTTTGCGGTGGCCGCGGCGCTATTGGCCCGCCTGTCGATCGCGGGCTTTGGCCGCGCGCAACAGGTGGCGGTAGGTGCCGTCGAACTCCGTGTCGGTGTCCGACGTCCAGGTCGTCTCTTCCGCCAGCGTCGGCCGGCTGCGATGGATGCGCCGTCCGCGCATCTCGCGTTCGGCGGCTTCTTCCTCGTTCATGGGCACCAGCGCGAAATCGGCGGTGATCGGCAGTACGAGAATCTGCAGCATCGGCTCGCCGGGCCGGAAAATGTGGGTTTGCCCCTCGGTCGGCGCCTTGAACACGATGAACGAGATCATCGGCCACCATTCGGTGCGCAACAGCGCCGGCACCGCGATCGGCACGGTGCCCGTGGTATCGGTGTAGAACCGCGGATGCGGCTCGGTCCGCACCGCCCATTCGGGGCCGACTTTCAGGTCGAGCAGCAGCTGATAGGTGTAATACTCATTGCCGAAGCCACGGAATGGCGGCCATTGCAGGTCGCTCTCGGGCTCGGGGCCGAAATCGCCGTCGAACACCCATTCTCCGTTCTTCTTCGAGACGTGCAGCTCGTTCTGGTACGGATAGAAGATCTCGATGCCGTACTGGGCGCCTTCGGTGAAGGGGGCGCAATGCCAGGGATATTCGTGGCTGCCGTTGGTGCGCGGCGCCGGTTGGCCGGCCCAGCCCGGCATTTCCAGTTTGGTCCGCCTCGGCTGCAAGCCGGAATTGACGAGCCTGAATTTGACTTCCTGCATCGCAGCCACCCTCAAAATCGCGGGGAATATGCAGAAAAGTCTTGGCTCGCCAAAGAGTTCCCGAGGCATTAGAGCGAGCTTCCCGGATGCGGTGCAGCGCCGCGCCCGGGAAACGAAGTCACGTGATGAACGTCCCGGCGTTCAGCTCGTCGAAGGCTTGCTGCAGCTCGGCCTTGGTGTTCATGACGATCGGGCCGTACCACGCGACCGGCTCGCGGATCGGCTTGCCGGAAACGAGCAGGAAGCGGATGCCGTCGTCGCCGGCCTGCACCGTCACCTCGTCGCCGGAGTCGAACAGAACCAGCGAGCGATTACCGGTCTGCTCGCGTGTCACGATCTCGGCGTCGCCGTCGGTGCGCTCAGTCAGCACGCCGAACGGCTTTGATGCGGCGCGGAAACTGCCGGAGCCTTCGAACACGTATGCGAAGGCGTGGCGCTCCAATTCGACCGGCAGCGTCTTCTTGCGGTTCGGCGGCACCCAGACGTCGAGATAGCGCGGATCGGCGGCGACGCCTTCGATCGGGCCGCGGCGGCCGTAAAACTCGCCGCAGACGACGCGCACGCGGGTGCCGTCGTCGTCGGTCACTTCGGGGATGTCCGCGGCTTTGACGTCCTGATAGCGCGGCGCCGTCATCTTCAGCGAAGACGGCAGATTGGCCCACAGCTGAAAGCCGTGCATGCGGCCCTTCGCGTCGCCCTGCGGCATTTCCTGATGCAGAATACCGCGGCCCGCCGTCATCCACTGCACGTCGCCAGCCTGCAGCTGGCCGCTATTGCCGAGGCTGTCGCCATGGTCGACGCTGCCGGCGAGCACATAGGTGATGGTCTCGATGCCGCGATGCGGATGCCAGGGAAAACCGGCGCGGTAATCATCGGGCCGATCATTGCGGAAATCGTCGAGCAACAGGAACGGATCGTAGTCGCCGGTTTCGCCGAAGCCGAACGCGCGCCGCAGTTTTACGCCGGCGCCCTCGACCGTGGGCTGCGACGTGATGATGCGTTTGACGGGCCGAATGGACATGGTTCGTTGCCCTTGGTTGTGACCGTGGTTTTTGACCTTGGGATTGGCCGTGTTGACTTAAACCTGAGCAGGAGATGGCGTGGCCGGCTGCTGCGGCAAGAAGGCACACCATTGATACCGGCCGCGCGGCCGTTGCCGATGCGGCAATGCTGCGCTTTTTAGCCTATTGGCAAACCAGCCGGCTGTCGGCACATTCCGGCGCGAACGCGGCCGAAAACCGCGACGACAATGGATTTTGGGAGGTTTAGATGAGCCGGACCCGCGCCTTGTACGCTACGATTGCGGCGGCGGTTTTGCTGGCCGCCGGGGTGAGCGCGAGCGCACAGCAATATCCGACGCGGTCGATCAGGGTGGTCAGTCCGTTCCCGGCCGGGAGCGCGTCCGACACCACCGCACGCGTCGTCGTGGATCAGATTTCAAAGGTGCTGGGCCAGCCGATGGTGGTGGAGCCGCAGGCCGGGGCAGGGGGCGTGGTCGGCTTTGCTGCCGTGGCCAAGGCGTCACCCGACGGCTACACCCTGGTCACCAGCTCCTCTTCCATGGCGAACGGTCAAGTCCTGCACGCACACTTGTCTTACGATCCGGTGCGGGATTTCGTTCCAGTAGCCATGTTCGGTCCGCAGCCCAATGTGCTTGTCGTGTCCAAGCAGAGCGGTTTCAAGACCGTCGCCGACTTGGTTGCCGCCGCGAAGGCAAAGCCCGGAACGTTGACGTTTGCGTCGGCCGGCATCGGGTCGACCTCGCACATGGCCGGCGAGCGCTTCAAGCTCGCCACCAAGATCGATGTCCGCCATATTCCGTTCCGCGAGGGCGGGCTCACCGAAGTGATGGCGGGACGCATCGATTACTACTTCATCCCGCTGGCAGCGGCGGCTTCGATGCTGGGCAGCGGCAAGCTCACGGTGCTCGCGGTGAGCACGGCCAAGCGTGCAGCATTGCTGCCGAATGTTCCGACCGTCGGCGAAGCCGGCTTCCCGGACGCCCAATCGAGCTTCTGGGTCGGGCTATCGGCGCCGGCCAAAACGCCGCGCGATATCGTCAACAAGATCCATGACGCCACCGAAAAGGCACTCCAGGACCCTGCCGTGAAGGATCATCTGGCGAAGCTCGGCGTCGAGCCCGAACTGATGAGCGTCGAAGAGTTCGGCAAGTTCTTCAAGGAAGATCACGACGCCACTTTGCAGCTCGCCAAGGACGCGCACATCCAGCCGACCGACTGACCGCTTACCGCGGCGCGGATTTCCGCTCATTCCCGCGCAAGCGGGAATCCAGGCTAAAAGAAAGCTGGATCCCCGCTTCCGCGGGGACGAGCGGGTGCAGCCATGTCCAAGCGGCCGAATTTCGTTCTCTTCGTCACCGACCAGCACCGGGTGGATTATCTCGGCTGTTACGGCCATCCGGTGTTGAAAACGCCGCACGTCGATTCGATTGCGGCGCGCGGGGTGAGCTTCGACCGCTTCTATGTGGCGACGCCGGTTTGCATGCCGAACCGCGCCACCTTGATGACCGGGCGGATGCCGTCGGTGCACGGCGTGCGCGGCAACGGCATGCCGCTGTCGCTCAACTCCAACACATTCGTCGATGCGCTGCGCGCCGGCGGCTATGCGACGGCTTTGGTCGGCAAAAGCCACTTGCAGAATTTCACCGGCTTCGGGCCGATCCTCAAACGTCCGCCGCCGCGCGATGGAGACGCCGCGCTGGACGATGAATTTGCCGAAGCGCACAAGCCGGTAGCCGGTGACGGACCCTACGATCAGGAAGTACCAAGCCGCTGGTCGGCCGGCCGCGATTTCTCCATGCAGCTGCCGTTCTACGGTTTTGAGCACGTCGATCTGTGCACCGACCACGGCCATCGCGTCGGCGGCCATTATTACGTGTGGCTGAAAGCGCGCCGGCCGGACGCCGATGCACTGCGCGACCCAAAAAATCAGCTGCCGCACGACTATGTGTGTCCGCAGGCGATCCGCACCGCGGTGCCCCAAGAGCTTTATCCGACGCGCTACATCGCCGAGAAGGCGTGCGAATGGCTGGACGGCCGCACCAAAACGCGCGGCGACCAGCCGTTCTTTCTGATGGTGTCGTTTCCCGATCCGCATCACCCGTTCACCCCGCCGGGCCGTTATTGGTCGATGTACCGGCCCGACGACATGGCGCTGCCGCCGAGCTTCGACCATGGCAATCGGGCGCCGGCGCGCTCGGTGGCATGGGCGCTGGGGCAACGTGAAAAAGGCGGTGCCGATCTCGCGGGCCAAGCCGCGTTCGCGGTCGACGCGCGCGAAGCGCGCGAGGCGATGGCGCTGTCCTGCGGCATGATCGCCATGATCGACGATTGCGTCGGTGCGGTCTTGGCGCGGCTTGCGGCAAGCGGCTTGGCCGACGACACGGTCGTGATCTTCACCACCGACCACGGCGATTATCTCGGCGACCATCGGCTGTTGCTGAAAGGCCCGGCGCACTACGAGGGCATCACCCACGTGCCGTTCATCTGGGCCGAGCCCGGCGCGTGGCCGGCGCGGCGCAGCGGCGCCTTGAGCGGCACGCTCGACATCGCCCCGACCATTTTGGATCGCGCGCGCATTGCGCCGTACAACGGGCTGCAGGGCGAGAGCCTCGTCCCGGCGATCAGCGGCGAGGGCGCTGCCACGACGCGCGACTCGCTGGTTATCGAGGACGACCAGCAGCGCGCCACGCTCGGCTTCGCTTCACCGCCGCGGCTGCGCTCGCTGATCACGGCGCGCTACCGCATGACCATCGCGCACGGCGATCCGTACGGCGAGCTCTACGACCGGCAGAGCGATCCGCACGAGATGGACAATCTGTTCGACGATCCCGCGCACCGCGCCGCGCGCGGCGAACTGATGGAACGGCTCGCCTATCGCGAAATGGAGCTCGCCGACCGCTCGCCGCTGCCGACCGGGCGGGCGTAAATCTCGTCATTGCGAGCGAAGCGAAGCAATCCAGGGGCCGGGTGCATCGACTCCTGGATTGCTTCGTCGCTTCGCTCCTCGCAATGACGGGGTCTCACCGCTGCAGCAGCGCGATGAGGGCCGACGTGTCCCAGCGCTTGCCGCCCATCTTCTGCACTTCCGAGTAAAACTGATCGATCAGAGCGGCGACCGGCAGGTGGGCGCCGTTTCGTCGCGCTTCGTCGAGACAAATGGACAAATCCTTGCGCATCCAGTCGACCGCGAAGCCGAAATCGAATTTGCCGGCCGCCATGGTCTTGTAGCGGTTCTCCATCTGCCAGGATTGCGCCGCGCCCTTTGAAATCGTGGCGATCAGTTTCTCGATGTCGAGCCCGGCCTTTTGCGCGAAGTGCAAACCTTCGGCGAGACCTTGCACGGTGCCGGCGATGCAGATCTGGTTGACCATCTTGGCGAGCTGGCCGGAGCCGGGGCTGCCGAGGAGATTGCAGGCGCGCGCGTAGGCTGCGATGACCTTTTCGACCTTGGCGAATGGCGCCTCGTCGCCGCCGCACATCACCGTGAGCACGCCGTTCTCGGCGCCGGCCTGGCCGCCCGACACCGGCGCATCGACGAAATCAAAACCGCGCTTCTTCGCTTCGCCATGAAGCTCGCGCGCGATTGCCGCGGACGCGGTGGTGTGGTCGACCACGATGGAGCCTTTACCGGCGCCGGCATAGACGCCGTTGTCGCCGAGCGTCACCTCGCGTAGATCGTTGTCGTTGCCGACGCAGGTCATGACGAGGTCTTGGCCGTGCGCGGCGGCCTTCGGCGTCGGCGCGCTCTTGCCGCCGTACTGCGCGACCCACTTGTCGGCCTTGGCGCCGGTGCGGTTGTAGACGGTGACGTCGTGGCCGCCTTTGTTCTTCAGATGCCCCGCCATCGGGTAGCCCATCACGCCAAGCCCGACGAATGCGACTTTCGCCATTGTCTCTGCTCCCTGCGCAGGCGTTGCCGCCAAAAATGCCAGGAGTGTTTGCGCCGCCGCGCCGGCCTGCGTCAACCGCCCCTGTTCGTCGTCAGTGCGGAGCGCCGGATAAACGCCATCGCTTGATCCGCCGCGCCTGCCATCCTGGCGGCACCTCGATCTCGGTGTCGTTCGGCACCTCGACGGCGAATTCCGCGCTCGCTCCGAGCACCATCTGCCGGCGCCAGACATTGGCCTCCGGGCACCGTGCGCGGACAGCGTCCAGCGGCGGCTGCCACTGAATGCCTCGCGGACGCGTCAGCCAGTAGACGCTGGATCGGTCGGACGAAACGCTGTCGCCCAACGCGTGGGCGAACAGGCCGCCGTGACCTTGGTCCATCTGTGCCGCCGCGCTGTCGTGCGGCGCCTTGGCGTGCCCGGCGACCGCAAAGCCGTTGAGCGGATCCAAGGCCCACGACCCCTGCACACAGTACCAGTCCTCGTAACCCGGCTGATCGCCCAGCCACGGCACCGCGTCGATGCGGAACGAAGCGGCCGAGATAAAACCCGGCGGCGCATCCCGTGCCAGCTCTGCCTGAAAATGCAGGAGCCATTGTTCGTAATCTTTGCGGTCGGCGTCCGCATGGGGCCGATGCCAAAACACGTAGGCGAGCATTGCCGAACCTCTTTGCAGTGTCAGCGATCACGACGATCGCTGCAGTATACATCGGCTGTTGCGCGCTGGATGGTTCGGTAGCGGACGAACTGTCAGGACCAATCGCGCTTTCGCCGCGCTCATGGCGGCGTTGACCGCCGCGGCCAGCGGCCTATGTAGGTCGTGTCGCGCGGCGCGCTTGGCCGCCGGAGATCGATCCATGGCGTCTTTGAAGGACGACGTATTGGCCGCGCTCGGCAAAGTCTTGAGCCCCGACGGCAAGCCGCTGCCGGCGACCGGCACATTGTCCGATGTCGTCGCGAGCGACGGCAAAGTGTTCTTTTCCATCACCGTCGATGCCGCCGACGTGAAGCGCTGGGAGCCGGTGCGCGAGCGCGCCGAAGCCGCGGTGCGCGCCACGCCTGGGGTGAGTTCGGCGCTGGTGGCGCTGACCGGCGAGCGCGCGCCCGGCACGGCGTCTGCGGCGCCGTCGCGGCGGCCACAGCCGCAGCCGCAAGGCGGCGCCCGGCCGCAGCCCGGGGGACAGGCAGCACCGACGCCGGCCGGCATCCCCGGCGTCGAAGCCATCATCGCGGTCGCCTCCGGCAAGGGCGGTGTCGGCAAGTCAACCACCGCGGTCAATCTGGCGCTCGGCCTGCGCGATCTCGGGCTCAAGGTCGGCATCCTCGACGCCGACATCTACGGACCCTCGATGCCAAAGCTGCTTGCCATCCGCGAGCGGCCGCAGACCATCGGCGGCAACCGGCTCAAGCCGATCGCGCGCCACGGCATGGCGGTGATGTCGATCGGCTTTCTGATCGAGGAAGAGACGCCGATGATCTGGCGCGGGCCGATGGTGATGTCGGCGATCACCCAGATGCTGCGCGACGTCGAATGGGGCAAGCTCGACGTCATGGTGGTCGACATGCCGCCCGGCACCGGCGACGCCCAGCTCACCATGGCGCAGCAGGTGCCGCTCAAGGGCGCTGTGATCGTATCGACGCCGCAGGACCTCGCTTTGATCGACGCGCGGCGCGGCATCGCCATGTTCCGCCGCGTCAACGTGCCGGTGCTCGGCATCGTCGAGAATATGAGCTACTTCCTGTGCCCGCATTGCGGCGAGCGCTCCGACATTTTCGGCCACGGCGGCGCGCGTCACGAAGCTGAGCGGCTCGGCGTGCCGTTTCTGGGCGAAGTGCCGCTCGACATGGAGATCCGCGAAAAGTCCGACGCCGGTTTGCCGGTGGTCGCCATCGCGCCCGACGGGGAGCACGCCAAGATTTATCGGCAGATCGCCGAGCGCGTGCGCGGCGGCTTGGCCGGTGCCGGACGCGCGGCGCCGAAGATCGTCATCGAGGCGTAAGATCGCAGCGATTCATCCGGCCGTATTACTGGCGCAGATGGCGCTTGCGCATGGCCGGGTAGGCCGGCGCCGCCTGCGGGCCCGGCCACGGGTTCACGTTGCAGCTGCCGCGGTTGCCGGCGAGGATGTGCGGTACGCATTCCTCCACGGTGCGGTACTGGCAATCAAAATGGACGGAGCCCTCGCCGAGTTCGATCATCGCGCACCACGGCGCATCGCCGAAAGCGTACGCAGCCGGCGCCTCGAGACATACGGTCGCTGCCAAGGCTGCGCCAGCCAGCAGCAGTCTCATCGCAGTCGTTCTCATGGTGGTTCTCCTGCATGGCCTCGCGCCGCGCCCTGCCGGTGAGAGCATCGCGCTCGCCCGGTCATTCGGCGAGCTATCCGAAGGGTTATCCCACCGTGCCGCTCGCATCGCGGCGCAGCACTTTGCCGGGCAGGGCGCCGGTGTGGGTTGCGTTCTCGACCACGAGCGTGCCGTTGACGATCACCGTGGTGCGCGCGCCGCTCGGGAATTGATGCGGCTCGGCGTAGGTGGCGCGGTCGGCGAAATCGTCGGGGTCGAAGATGACCACATCGGCGCAAAAACCTTGGCGCAACAGGCCGCGGTCCTTGAGCTTTAACGCGCTCGCGGTGGCGCCGGTCATCTTGTGGATGGCAAGCTCGAGCGGCAGGAGTTTCTGATCGCGGGCGTAACGGGTCAGCACCCGCGGAAAGGTGCCGTAGAACCGCGGATGCGGCAGGCCCTGGCCGACGGTGCCGTAGGGCGCCACGCAATTGCCGTCGGAGCCGACCAGCGCGTCGCGCGATGCCACGATGCTGCGGATGTCGTCTTCCGATATGGCGGCGACCAGAACGCGCGTGGCGGCGCGGTCGGCGATCAGATAATCGCACAGCGCGTCGACCGGATCGCAGCCGCGCTCGGCGGCGAGCGCCGCGATGGTCTTGCCGGCGCATTCCGGCAGGTGCGGCGAGATCGAGATCGTCACCGCATCCCACGACGGGATCTTGCCCCAGTTGTTGAGGCCTGATTGCGCGATGTCGGCGCGGATTTTTTCGCGCGTCGCCGGCTCGCCGAGCCGTGCCAGCATGGCCGCGACGCCGCCGGCCTGCACCCACGGCGGCAGCAAGTTCTTCAGCGGGTTGGAGCCGGCATCGTACGGATAGGAATCGCAATCGACATCGAGGCCGCGCGCCCTGGCGTCGGCGATCATGGCGAGCGCGGTTTTGGCCTTGCCCCAATTGTCGGTGCCGGAGCATTTGAAATGCACGACCTCGACGTGGACGCGGCATGTTTCCGCGACCTCGATCGCCTCGGCGAGCGCTTCCAGCACGTTGTTCGATTCATCGCGCAGGTGGGTGAAGTAGCCGGCGTTGTGGCCCTTGAGCGCGTGGCCGAGCGCGATCAGTTCGGCAGGCTGCGCATAAGATCCCGGCGGCGTGAACAGGCCTGACGAGAGGCCGAGCGCGCCGGCCGACAGCGCGTCTTCGAGCAGCGCGATCATCTGTTTCAGCTCAGCGTCGCTTGGCGCGCGCTCCGCCATGCCCATGACCATGAGGCGGAGCGTGTTGTGGCCGACCAGCATGCCGGCATTCACCGCGGTCGGCGGAAAGGTGTTCAAATAATCGGGAAAGCTCGTTTCGCGGAACGGCAGCCATGGTGCGCTCGGGCTCAGATAATCCCTGAGCAATTCGACCTTGCCGGGCAGCACCGGCGCGACCGAAAAGCCGCAGTGGCCGATGATCTCGGTGGTGACGCCCTGGCGCACCTTGCTTTCGGCCTTGAGATTGATCGGCAGCGTGAAGTCGGAATGGGTCTTGATGTCGATGAAGCCCGGCGCCACGGCGAGCCCGTCGGCGTCGACGATAGTCTTTGTTGCTTCGGCGGCGCCGATCGCCGCGATGCGGCCGTCGGTGATGGCGACATCGGCGACGAAGCCGGGGGCGCCGCTGCCGTCGAACACCAAGCCGTTGCGGATGAGAATGTCGTGCACGATTGCCCGGGCGGATCAGCGGAAGACGATCCGCATCCGATAGCACGTCTCGCCGGTCCGCCGCGCGCCGTCGCTCAGTCGGTATCCAGATGATCGAGGGCTTGGCGCACCAGCGGATGGTCGGGGCCGAATTCCGGCCGCCGCTTGGGGCCGAAGCGCTTGGTGAGCCGGGCGGCGCGGTCGGCGAGGTCGAGCCAGTTTTCCGCGAGCCGCAGCAGGCGCCCCTTGTCGGCCGAATTCGTGGCGCGATTGGCGAGGTCGACGGTCTCGGCGGCGTTGAGGCGGTAGTCGTGTTCCTTGGTCATCGGGTTGAGGTCCCGAATACGTGCGACGTCCCCGACGCGTCAACCGGGGCGTAGCAAAGTCGTTCCGCGAGTGCTTGGGAGAAATTGTGGAAAAGGCGAGACAGTGCCTGCGCGTTCCGACGCCCCTCTAGCGATGCACCCGGCAATTGGCGGCGCTGCAGACGCTGACGTTCCGCGCCTTCCATCCGCCCAACCTGTTGCATGTGCCGGTGGGGCAATAGCCGGCGTTGGGCCAATACGACCAAGTGCGGACCGCGGAGGCCGGCTGCGTCGTCTGCATCATCGCCAACACGGCGACGGCGAAAGCTGCACCCGTCAGCATCAGGATCTTCATGTTCGCCTCTCCGCTGCGCGCCCGCGGGCCAGCCCGCAAAGTCCGTTGAGGATAGCACGGCTCCCTCTTGCCGCGTGCTGCGAGAAAAGACAATTTGAAATCGCTTGATTTATGTTCATGGTATGTTCTCATCACAGGAGCCACACGCCGGGAGCTTGGCCATGAGCGCACGCCGCCGCTATCCGCCACCCTGGAAGATCGAGAAGGGCGCGGAATCCTACATCGTGACTGATGCGGTCGGGCAGCGGCTCGCCTTCATCTATTTCGAGAACGAACCGCAGCGCCAAGCCATCATGAAGCGCATCTCGCGGGACGATGCCTGGCAGCTTGCGCGCGCCATCACGCGCATTCCGGCGCTGTTGGAGCGCGGCTGATCGCGCATCGTGCACGGGCGCCTTCGTCGGCATTTCAGCTGGGCAACGCGCGGCGGGCGTCACTCCATCTTGATGTTGGCGCTGTGGATCACCTTGGCCCATTTCTCGGTGTCGTCGGCGAGGAGCTTGCCAAGCTCGGCCGGCCCCATGGGCATCGGCTCGGCGCCGAGCTCGGCGAACTTCGCCTTCATCCCCGGATCCGCGAGGCCGGCAGCGACCTCTTTGGCAAGCCGGTCGATGATCGGCTGCGGCGTGCCCTTGGGCGCGCCGAGACCGAACCAGCCGGCGGCATCGTAGCCCGGCACGGTTTCGGCAATCGCCGGAATATCCGGCAGCGCGGCCGAACGTTTCGCCGACGTGACGCCGAGCGCACGCAATTGTCCGGCCCGCACATGCGGGATCGACGAGGTGATGCCCTCGAACATCACCTGCAACTGGCCGCTGAGCAGATCGACCAGCGCCGGCCCGCCGCCGCGATAGCCGATCACGGTCAGCTTGACGCCGGTCATGGCCATGAACAGTTCGGCGAACATGTGCGGTGGGCTGCCGTTGCCGGCGGTGCCGAGATCGATCTTGCCGGGGTTGGCCTTGGCGTAGGCGATGAACTCGGCGACGTTCTTGACCGGCAGCGACGGATTGACCTCGAGCAGCGACGGCGCCTGCATGATGCCGCAGATCGGCGCGGTGTCGCGCATGAAGTCGAAATTCAGGTGGCGATAGAGCGTGGCATTGATGGCGTTCGACTGCGTGACCATGAGCAGCGTGTAGCCGTCCGGATCGGCGCGCAACGCCGCTTCGGTCGCGATGTTGCTGCCGGCGCCCGAGCGGTTCTCGACCACGACTTGCTGGCCGAGCCGCTGCGACAGCCATGCCGCGATCAGCCGCGCACAGATGTCGGTCGGGCCGCCCGCCGCATAGCCGACCAGCAAAAGCATCGAGCGCGTCGGATAACTTTTTTGCGCGCGCGCCAGGCGCGGCAGCGCCGGCAGCGTCGCGGCGCTCGCGGTCAGGCGCAAAAGTTTTCGGCGGGACAGAGGGGAGGGATTCGTCATCGGCGTCCTCCGCGCATGTGTCGTTGGGCAACTTTTGACCGCGAGGTTACGCCGTTCGCCACGCGGAGGTAAGGGGGCGGCGATCGCGGGCGAGGGATTGCGGCTCGCCACGAAGGGCGTTGTAGACGCACGCGCGTCAACGCGCTCATGGAGGCTTGCCGTTGCCGGCATGGCGGCCGGCGCGACGCGTGGCGACCGAGGGGGCGCTTAGCTGAATAAAACGCCGATCCGATGGCGGTCGCGCCAGACGACCTTGCAGGTGCGGAACAGGTTGTCCGGCTTGATGACGAGCTTGAAGTCGTCGGGAAGCGTGGCGGTGCCTTTGATTTCAAGGCATGCGCCGACTTTGGAGACGTTGCGGACAAGGCAGTCGACGCTGCCCTCCGCAACGGAGATCATGCCGGACTTGAAGGTGCGTGAGCGCGGCGCGCGGCGTCGGTCGTCCATGACGCCGGAGCATCCCGCGGAAGCGTAAAAATTGAATTAGAGGGCGCCGAACAACCGCGTGCCAAACAGGCCGCTCCGCAAAGATAAAGGGGCCTTCGGAACGGGGGCGGCCCGGTCCGCACGGCCACGCCTGAAAGAGGCCGCCAGCGCGGCGGCCCCGGCAGTGCGACCCTGAGCAGTTACTTCAACGCGCCCGAGACGCTGCTGAAGGTGGTGTTCAGTTGCGAGCCAAGCGACTGAACCACAACGATAATGGCAACGGCAATGCCGGCCGCGATCAAGCCATATTCGATGGCAGTGGCGCCCGATTGGTCTTGGAGAAAGCGCGCGACAAATCGATACATGGGGACCTCTCACTTGGTTGCAGGGACGGTTCTTACGCCATGGGGAGTTGCGGTCCGATTAATGCATTCGGCGGCAATTGAAGATGGATAACGATTCAAAATTGGGACAAAGCGCGCGGAATCGGCCGCGCTCCCCGTTCCGAAACCGGCTCATTTTCCTCACCCCGGAGGGGCTCGAGCGCGCTGCGCGCGCGCCTCAGGATTGGAACAGCGGCACATCAAACGGGAACGTATTGCCGCGGCTGAAGGTTATCTGTGCAGCGCAATCGGCTAACGGTTTTTAGGAGATTGCAGATGATAGAGCCCACCCAACCGCAAAAGGACGAGTGGTCGGAACGCGAGACGACCCCACACAGTCCAGTATTGCCGGCGCAAGACGCGCGGCAGGGCGCGGTCGGCCACAATGCGCGCTATGTGCTCGGGTTCGGGGTCGTAGGCATTGTCGTTGTGTTCTTTGCAGTTTATCTGGCCTACTTCGCCTGATCCCGGCGCGCGATTTTTGGCGTTGACCAAGTTCTTGGCGGCGACGCGCTAGCGTCGGCTGGCTTTGGCGCCGGAAGGCCGCGTTGCGTCCTGCGCTCAGATTTGCAGTCAGATTGGGTGAAGCGCATCCGCCGCGCGAGCGGCGCATTTCGTCTTCGGCTAAATCCGCCCGGCGCGACGACGCGGCCTATCGGGCTGTGGGTTTTCGTGGCCGCGACTTGGGCTTTTGCGACTTGGGCTTTTTCGCCTCTTTCTCGGCCAGTCCGCGGGCATGCTTGGCGCGGTGAAGCAGGTCCGCCTTGTAGCCGGGCCGCTCTTCTTGTGCGGCCATGTCCTCGAAGCGTTTGGCGATGTCGAGGTATTCGTCGGCTTTCTGCTTTGAAGGTTTGATTGCCATGGTGCGCCCCCATGTCAAACGCCTGCATGTCGAGTGCGTGGAGCATACCAGAGCCAAACGGGTAGCGGACCTGGAAAGCGGCCAAGTCCCCTAGGCCGCCCCATAACGAAAGAGCCCCGCACAGAAGCGCGAGGCTCTAGACGGCCCACAATGAGGGTGAGGGGCTGGGGGGCTCGCAGGCCGTCCGCGTCATCAACCTCCGGCGGCCGAATTCGTTCCCGGGAAAAACACGTAAGGCCTAATGCGGAAGCGTCATCGGCCGATCGTCGGTCCAAATGGCGGATGACGCCTTTCGGCTCATCCGCCCCTATGTGCTGCAATCGTCAGCACTTCGCCTCGCCGGGACCGCCGCACGTGCGCAGTGGAGGCTCCTTCATCGGCCACAGCGCATCGGCATCCTCTTTGCTGTCGACATTTTCCTTGCAGGCAACGATGTAGCAGCCCTTATGGTCCTTTTTGCAAAGCCGCAACGCGGTGGTGCGGGCCTCCTCCCGCGTGTCGGCATTCCAAGTTCTGCCGAAGTTGCCTTTGATGTCGCTGCCACTGAAGGCGCATCCCCATCCCGCCCATGCCGACGTACCATTGGCAGCCGTAAGAGCAACGGCGGTTGCTATCAGAAGTCCTTTGTACATTGCGGTATTTGCCCCATTCCCCAAATCGTCCCCCGAATTTCATTGTAAAGGGAGCGCCGAAAAACTCAAAAGGGAAGTCCCGTCGGGCATTCGAGTCACTTGATGCAGCCGGAAAATGGTGAGGCCGCCAACTGAGGCGGCCTCCGCAATCATCTACAGCCCGAATCGCGTTCGTGCTCGCATCGCTCGTATTTGATGCCGGGGGTCCGCGGCCAGTATTTATCGGCGTCTTCCTTGCTGTTCACGTTGGCCCGGCAGCCGATGATGCGGCATTGCGCGAAGTTGCGGACCGTGCAGTTGTGCATCGCGTCGTCGCGCGCTTCCTTCTCGCTGTCGGCGTTCCAGTTTCTGCCGACGCCGGCACTGCTGTTATAGGCACAGCCCCAGCCGGCCCATGCCGACGTGCTATTGGCAGCAGCAAGGGTCAGAGCCGTTGCGATCAGAAGTCCTTTGTACATTGCGGTGTTTCCCCCATCGTAAGTTTGCCCCCGACCCGCATCGTAAAAGGACCGCCCGAAAATGCAAAAGGATGCCCTTGCTTTACAGGCCTCTTTCTCGATTTAATGAGACGCTTCAACTGCCATTCGATGACACTGCGGCCATGGAAGCACTTCCAATGAGACAGATTGAGAGGCCGCCGACTGAGGCGGTCTATCTGGGGAGGAAATCATGGAACGGAACTGGATGCTCGTTGTCGGCGCGATCGTCGTACTCTTGATCATCGCGGTGCTGATATAGGCGGTTCAAATCCGGCCACTGCGGCTGGAAGGCCGGCTCGTAGGGTGGCAAAAGCGCGAAGCGCCGTGCCCACGCGACGCAGCGTTTCAAAAAAACCGGGTGGGCTTCGCGGAGCTTGGCTTCGGGCCGGCCACTTCGGGCCGGACCCGTCGGCTCAGCCCACCCTACGCTCGCTGACATAATTAGGAAGCTTGATTCTGATTTCTTCCATGGTCGATGGGCAAAGGCCACAGATCGACAGCGCGAGCTATTGCAAGTCGTGTCGTTTCTTCCGAATGCCGACCAAGAATTTACCGTTCAGGAGGTTGTTGCTGCGTCAAACGATTATTTGAGCAAGCCGTTCACAGCAAGCCATGTGAGCCAGATGCTTTCGACGCTTTCGGAGGCCGGTCTTGTTTACAAAAACAGGCACGGAAAATATTCGTTGGCGGTTCCGCTGCTGGGCCAATTCATCCAGCGGCAAACGTCCGTTGATCTGGAAAGTGCTTTATGACGAGAGGCCGCCAACTGAGGCGGCCTTATGGGAGACCGTCGAATGTCCGAACCAATGACGCCGTGGTATGTCAGTCTAATTATCGCGTGGGCGCCGTTTATCGTGCTGATTTGGATAGGCTGGTGGTGCGGCCACCAAGTACGACGAAGTCTGACTAGGGTCTGTACTCAATAAGGATTCCAGTGCGAACAGAGTTGTGATTCAAGGCTTCCGAATCGGGGGAGGCCTTGATGAGGAAGCAACTGTATTGGCTGAGCAATGAGGAGTGGCGGCGGATCGAATTGTTGTTGCCACGCGGCAGACGCGGTGCGCGCCGGGTCGACGATCGCCGGGTTATCAGTGGGATCATGCACATGTTGCGCTCAGGTGCGCGCTGGCGCGATTGTCCGCCCGAATACGGCCCCTACACGACAATCTACAACCG
>DASRET010000034.1:0-10124 GCA_035651875.1 Xanthobacteraceae bacterium | reverse complement strand
TTAAGCCGCGCCGGCGTTACCGCGCAGAACCTCAACGCCGCCATCGAGAGCCTGCGCAAGGGCCGCACCGCCGCTTCGCAGTCGGCCGAGAACGCCTACGACGCGCTCAAGAAATACGCCCGCGACCTGACGCAGGCGGCGCGCGACGGCAAGCTCGATCCGGTGATCGGCCGCGATGAGGAAATCCGCCGCACCATCCAGGTGCTGTCGCGGCGCACCAAGAACAACCCGGTGCTGATCGGCGAGCCCGGCGTCGGCAAGACCGCCATCGTCGAGGGCTTGGCGCTGCGCATCGTCAACGGCGACGTGCCGGACAGCCTGCACGACAAGAAGCTGCTGGCGCTGGACATGGGCGCGATGATCGCCGGCGCAAAGTACCGCGGCGAGTTCGAGGAGCGGCTCAAGGCGGTGCTGCAGGAGGTCACCTCCTCGGCCGGCGCCTACGTGCTGTTCATCGACGAGATGCACACCATCATCGGCGCCGGCAAAGCCGACGGCGCCATGGACGCCTCGAACCTGCTCAAGCCGGCGCTGGCGCGCGGCGAGCTGCACTGCATCGGCGCCACCACGCTCGATGAGTACAAGAAGCACGTCGAGAAGGATGCCGCCTTGGCGCGGCGCTTCCAGCCGGTCTACGTCGACGAACCTACGGTCGAGGACACCGTCTCGATCCTGCGCGGCTTGAAGGACAAATACGAGGCGCATCATGGGGTGCGCATCACCGACGGCGCGCTCGTTGCGGCCGCGACCTTGTCGAATCGCTACATCACAGACCGCTTCCTGCCCGACAAGGCCATCGACCTGGTCGACGAGGCGGCGGCGCGGCTGAAGATGCAGGTCGATTCGAAACCCGAAGAGCTCGACTCCATCGACCGCGAGGTCATTCGGCTGAAGATCGAGCAGGAGGCGCTGAAGAAAGAGCATGATCCCGGCTCGCGCGCCCGGCTCAACGGGCTCGAAGCCGAGCTGAAAGCGCTGGAGAAACAATCCGCCGACCTGACCTCGCGCTGGAAGTCCGAGAAGGAAAAGCTCTCGGACGCGCAGAAGCTGAAGAACGAGCTCGACCAGTTGCGCGCCGAGCTCGCCAATGCGCAGCGCCGCGGCGATTTCCAGCGCGCCGGCGAGATCGCCTATGGGCGTATCCCGGATATCGAGAAGAAACTCAAATCCATGGAGTCCGGCGACGGCCGCGCCGCCATGGTGGACGAGGCGGTGACCGCCGATCACATCGCCCAAGTGGTGTCGCGATGGACCGGCATTCCGGTCGACCGCATGCTCGAAGGCGAGCGCGAAAAACTACTTCGCATGGAGCAGCAGATCGAAAAGCGCGTGGTCGGCCAGGACGAGGCGGTGAAAGCCGTGTCGACCGCGGTCCGCCGCGCCCGCGCCGGCCTCCAAGACCCGAACCGGCCGATCGGCTCGTTCATGTTCCTAGGCCCGACCGGCGTCGGCAAGACCGAGCTGACCAAGGCGCTGGCCGAGTATCTGTTCGACGACGAGCACGCGCTCATCCGCATCGACATGTCGGAGTACATGGAGAAGCATTCGGTGGCCCGCCTGATCGGCGCGCCGCCCGGCTATGTCGGCTACGAGGAAGGCGGCGCGCTTACCGAAGCGGTGCGGCGGCGGCCCTATCAGGTCGTGCTGTTCGACGAGATCGAGAAGGCCCACCCGGACGTGTTCAACGTGCTCCTGCAGGTGCTCGACGACGGAAGGCTGACCGACGGCCAGGGCCGCACCGTCGACTTTCGCAACACGCTGTTGGTCATGACCTCGAATCTCGGCGCCGAGTATCTGGTGGCGCAAGCCGACGGCGAGGACAGCGACAAGGTGCGCGATGTGGTGATGGCCGAGGTGCGGGCACGCTTCCGCCCCGAGTTCCTGAACCGCGTCGACGAGATCATCCTGTTCCACCGGCTCAAGCGCGAGCACATGGGCCGCATCGTCGACATCCAGCTGCGCCGGCTGCAGCAGCTGCTCGACGAGCGCAAGATCGTGCTCAAGCTCGACGCCAAGGCGCGCGAGTGGCTGGCCGACAAGGGCTACGATCCGGCCTACGGCGCGCGCCCGCTCAAGCGCGTGATCCAGAAGTCGGTGCAGGATCCGCTGTCCGAGCTGATCCTCTCGGGCAAGGTCAAGGACGGCGAGACGGTGGCAATCTCGGCGGGCAAGGCCGGCCTCACCTTCAACGGCACAGCCGTCGCGCAAGCGGCGTAACGTTCTTCATCCTCCCCGCGTAGCGCAAGCGAAGCGGGGAGGGGGACCGTCCGTAGCTCGCGCAGCGAGCGAAGGATGGTGGAGGGGGCGCGGGCCTCGACGAAATTCCTGCGACGAAGTGGGGCGTCGAGTCCGGCGCCCCTTGCCCCATTTTGCTTCGCAAAATAGTCCCCCTTCCCCGCTTCGCGGGGAAGGATAAAGTGAGCCCACCGAATCGCGCGGAGTTTTTCGCATGAGCTACGTCAAGCACGTGATCCAGCCCGGCGAGCGGATCGTCATGGTCGGGCACATCAGCTGGGTCGCTTATCACCGCGCGATTTTCTGCGTGATCCTCGGCGCTGTGCTGCTGATCCTCGAATGGGTGTTCGTGCCGCCGCAAGGGGACTGGCGGACTTATCTGATGTATGGAACCGCGGCGGCGTTCGGGCTTGCCGCGCTCGTTACCGCCGCGCGGGCCTGGTTCATCCGCTGGACCACCGAAATCGCGGTGACTGACAAGCGCATCATCTTCAAGCGCGGCTTCATCAACCGGCATACCGCCGAAATGAACATGGACAAGGTCGCCAGCGTTGACGTCGACCAGTCGCTCTGGGGCCGCGTGTTCGATTATGGCTCGGTGCATATTCTCGGCACCGGCGGGGTGGCCGGCATCGAGCACCTCCACGGCATCAGCAACCCGATCGGGCTGCGCAACGCGATCGATGTGAGGTAGGTTCGTCATTGCGAGCGAAGCGAAGCAATCCAGCGCGGCGGCACCTGGATTGCTTCGTCGCTTCGCTCCTCGCAATGACGAGGAAATCAGCCAATGTCACTGTCCAACCGGCGCGGTCGCAGCTTCGAGCCAGGCGCGGGTCGGCGCGTCGACGAGCGGCGTCAGCGCCGCGCGCACGCGGGCGTGATAGGCGTCGAGCCAGGCGGCCTCCGCGTCGTCGAGCATGGCCGGCTCGATCAGGCGGCGGTCGATCGGCGCCAAGGTCAGGGTCTCGAACGCGTTGAGCGGCTTTTCGGCGTCGGCAACCGCTGCGGCTTCGCCGACCAGCACCAGATTTTCGATGCGGATGCCGTAGGCGCCGGTGCGGTAGTAGCCGGGCTCGTTGGACAGGATCATGCCGCGCTTGAGCGGCGCCACGCCGAGCTTGGCGATGCGCGCGGGCCTTTCGTGCACCGACAGATACGAGCCGACGCCGTGGCCGGTGCCGTGGTCGAAGTCGACCCCGGCGCGCCAGAGAAACTGCCGGGCGAACGAGTCGAGCTGCGCGCCGCTGATGCCGTCGGGAAATACCGCGCGCGCGATGGCGATGTGGCCCTTGAGCACGAGGGTGAATTTCTCCCGTGCCGCTGCATCGTTCGGCGCGCCGACCGCGACGGTGCGCGTGACATCGGTGGTGCCGTCCTCGTACTGCGCACCGGAATCGACCAGAAAAATCTCGCCGGGAGCGATGCGGCGGTTGCTGTTGCGGCTGACGCGGTAATGCACGATGGCGCCGTTCGGACCGGCGCCCGCGATGGTCGGAAACGACACGTCCTTGAGCAGTCCGGTGTCGCGGCGAAAGCTCTCCAGCGCTTCGACTGCATCGATCTCGGTCAAACGTCCGGACGGCGCCTCGGCGTCGAACCAGGCGAGAAAGCGCACGAGCGCCGCGCCGTCACGCTCGTGCGCGGCGCGCGCGCCGGCGATCTCGACGGCGTTCTTCACCGCCTTCATGGGCGCGATGGGATCGCTGCCGCGCAAAATTTTGCCGCCGGCGTCGGCGACGCGCCGCGCGATCGCTTCGGGGCAACCCGCCGGATCGAGCAGCACGGTGCGTTTTTCGGCGCCCAGTGCGGCGAGGTCCCGCTCGAACTCGGCCGGCGCATGCACGTCGGCGAGCGCCTGCAGTTGATCGCGGATGCCGTCGCCGAGCTTTCGCGCATCGACGTAAAGCGCCGGCCGGCCGCCTTGGCGCACCAGCGCGGAGGCTAGCACCACCGGCGTATGCAGAACGTCGCTGCCGCGGATGTTGAACAGCCAGCATACGTTTTGCGGATCTGACACCGCAACCGCGTCGGCTTTGACTTTTTGCAGTTCGGCGCAAACGCGCGCCAGTTTTTGCTGCGCCGCCTCGCCGGAATATTGCAGCTCGTGCAGCACGACCGCGCCGTGCGGCGGCGGCGGCCGATCGGTCCAGACCGCATCGATCGGATTGTCGGTGACCGGCACCAGGCTGGCGCCCGCCGCCGCGCAGGCTTTGGCGAGCCGCTCGGCGCCGTCGACCGTGTGCAGCCACGGCGAATAGCCGAGCTTTTGCCCGGTGCTCAAATTGGCTTCGATCCAGGCCGGCGGCGGCCGCTCGATCAGATGCTCGATGGTGAAACTCGCGCCGTCGACTTCGTCCTTGGCCTGCAGCTGATAGCGGCCGTCGACGAACAGCACGGCGCGGTCGGCGAGCACGATGGCGAGCCCGGCCGAGCCGGAAAAGCCGCTGATGAAGGCGAGCCGCTCGGCGCAGGGCGGCACGTATTCGTTCTGATATCGGTCGGTGCGCGGCACGACGAAACCGTCGAGCCCGCGGCGCGCCAGTTCGGCGCGTAGCGCCGCGATCCGCGGCGCGCCGGCGCCGCGTTCGGTGCGGTCGTCGAACGATTGAAAGTGGGCCTCGAACATGTCCGGCAATGTAGCAATCCCGTCACCGGGAGGGGAGGGTTGCGGGCCGCGTAAAGACCAGCGTGGTCCAGCCGTCGATGTCGATGCGCTGCTGCAGCGTCAGCCGATGATAGGCGGCGATGATGGCGTTGGCCTGCGCCGCCAGGATGCCGGAGAGGACGACGCGCGCGCCGGGCGCGGCGAGCTGCGTCAGCGGCGTAGCCAAGCGCTGCAGCGGCGCCAGCAGGATATTGGCGAACACCAGATCGAACGGCCCGCGCCCATGCAGGGCCGCGACACCGTCGGCGCGCACGACTTCGACCAGCGGGCCGGCGCCGTTGCGCCGGGCATTGCCGCGCGCCGCGCGCACCGCCTGCGGGTCGATATCGGTTGCCAGCACGGGCAGCCGCAGGGCGCGTGCCGCCGCGATGGCCAGCACGCCCGAGCCGGAGCCGAGATCGAGAACGCGGGGCGCCGGAATGCGCCGCGTATCGTGCGCCTTGCACATTGCGTCGAGCGCCAGCAGGCAGCCGCGCGTGGTGCCGTGGTGGCCGGTGCCGAAGGCGAGCGCCGCTTCGATCTCGATGCCGATCCGGTTCGGCGCGACACGCGCGCGGTCGTGGGCGCCGTGCACGACAAAGCGGCCGGCGGCGACCGGCTTGAGTCCGGCGAGGCTTTTTTGCACCCAATCGGCCGCCGCAACGCGCTCGAAACGCAACGCCGGCGCGGCTGGTCCTGCGATGGCGGCGAGATCGCGCGCGGCCGCGGCGTCGATTGCGTGCCCGACGTATAAAGTCAGGCACCAGCGGCCGCCGCCGGCATCCACAATGCTGACGCCGCTTTCGCCGCCGAAACGGTCCAAGAACGCGTCGGCAAGCCGGTTTGCGGTTTGTTCATCGGTATCGAGGCTCGCCACGAAGGGGGCTTGCGATAGTGCTGGTCTGGACGAAGCCATTGGTGGGACAAGTCAGTTTCGGCTTATGCACGCAGTTCACAGCAATTCTCGAGCGGACAAGCGCTATGGGTTGGTGTGGCCTTGTTCAACTTTGATGCACAGGCTCATGCACCGCTTTCCCACAGGGCTTGCAGTGGTCTGTCACGCGCTTGTCAACGGCGCGCACGCCGTATTGGGCTAGCATGGAGCTGAGCGCAATGCTGGAGACAATGATGAGCGGGATGAAACGGCGGGCGATTTTAGCGACGACCTTGGCGGCCGGCCTTGCGGCCGTCGGCTTGGCCGGAGGCGGCGTGTGGGCACAAGCGCCGGCGCCCGATTACGCAAAACTGCTTGCCGCGCCGGATCGTAGCGAGGCCGACCGCAAGGCCGACCAGCGCCGCGATCCGACGCCGTTTCTGACCTTGGCCGGCGTGCGTCCCGGCATGAAGGTGCTCGATATGGGCGCCGGCGGCGGCTACTCCACGGAGCTGATGGCGCGCGCGGTGGCGCCGAACGGCACGGTCTACGGCCAGAACCCGCCCGACGTCGGCGAGAAGGCCAAAACCGCATTCGAGGCGCGGCTGAAAACGCCGGCGATGGCCGATGCGCGCGCCGACTATCGGCCGTTCGACGATCCGATTCCGCCCGACGTGCGCGATCTCGATCTGATCACGTTCCTGTTCTACTACCACGACACCGCCTACATGAACGTCGACCGCGCCGCGATGGACCGCAAGATGTTCGCCGCGCTGAAACCCGGTGGCATTCTGATCATCGCCGATCATTCGGCGCTGCCGGGGCAGGGCACCTCGGTGGTCAAGACGCTGCATCGCATCGAAGAGCCGACCTTGCGCCAGGAGGTCGAGGCCGCCGGTTTCAAGGTCGTCGGCGAAGGCAATTTCTGGCGCAACCCGAACGACAGCCACGATTTCCCGAGCTACAAGCCGGTGATGCCGGTCGACAATTTCGTGCTGAAATTTCAGAAGCCGAATTGACGCGCTGGCATTTCCATTCGTCATGCCCGGCCTCGTGCGCCTCGTGCCGGGCATCCACGTCTTAAGCGTAGCAGAGTTCGAAAATGTTCATGGCCGGGACAAGCCCGGCCATGACGACGTGTGTAAACCTCCGGTGCTTCACCGCGCCCCGGAATGACGGCCGTCGCTCAATACTGCGAGTAGCCGCCATAGTAGCTCTGGCCGCCATAAGGCTGCCCGTAAGCCGGCCGGCCATAGACCGGTGCCGGCTGCGGCGGGAAGCCGGAGCGATCGTAATAGCCCGGCTGCCGCTCGGCCTGCTGGCCGTAAGCCTGCTGACCGTAGGTCTGCTGGCCGTAGGTCTGGCCATAAGCCCGCTGTTGTCCGTAAGTCGGCTGCTGCCCGTAAGCCTGCTGGCCGTAGTTCTGGCTGTAGCCGCGCTCGCCGGCGTAAGGCGCCTGCTCGCCATACCGCGACTCGCCATAACCCGTCGCCTGCTGCGGCGCCTGGCCGCGTGCGATCAGCGGGCCGCGCGGCGGGATGTGGCCACGCACGATCACGGTCGTGCTGCCCATGCCCTCGGCCTTGACCACGTCGTACAGCACCGCGGCATTGGCCGGCGACAGCCGCACGCAGCC
Organism: Xanthobacteraceae bacterium; assembly: GCA_035651875.1. GTDB lineage: Bacteria > Pseudomonadota > Alphaproteobacteria > Rhizobiales > Xanthobacteraceae > BOG-931. Next base: position 2,735 of record DASRET010000034.1, on the reverse strand, counting down.
GTGCGACACCGCCATGCCGAGATGCGGCGTATCGGAGAAGCCGTGGATGGCGTGACCGTTCAGGTCGAAGAAGATCGAATGCGGCATCGGCGCGTCTTCGTACGCGTTCGAGTAATGCATCACCTCCATGCGGTTCGGCCGGAACGTGCCGTTCGGTGTGTCGAACCCGGGGCGGCCGGTCGACACCGCCCACTCGTAGCGGGTCGCGCCGTCGACTGCGACCAGCATGCGCTGCGAGCCCTTGTCGATGGTGATGAGGACGTTGGCGGAAGCCGGCGCGGCGAGCGGCAGCGCCAGCCCGGCGGCGAGGAGCGCGGTACGAAAGGCTGTCTTGTGGGGACGCATGGTGACACCCGGGGTACGTGAGATCTGCGGAGGTGAGGTCGATGGACGACAGTGCCGAAAGGTAACGGAGAGCGGGCTACCCGAAGACATAAGGAGACGGCAGCCCGTGTATAAGAAGCCCGCTCGGGCCGATTGGTTCAACGCCGCGACCAAAAACCCCCGACCGGGCGGAATGGTGAATGAAATGCGGCGGGAATCGTGAGAATCCCGCCGCCGTCGTCACGTCCGCGTGGCTCGGTTTTTGATGGAGGCGGCGTAATCTTTCCGCCCCCGCGACGCGGGAGAGGATGGGTCGGGCCTCAGTGCCGCTTGAAATACTGCACGGCGCGCTCGTGCTTCTCGGCCGCAGCGCGGCTGGCGAAGGTGCCGAGGTTACGCCGTTTGCCGGTCTTCGGATTCGTCTTGCGCGAGTACAACCGGTACTTTCCGGACGTAAGCTTGCGGATCATGGCGAATGTTCCAGACGTTATTCCGCGGCCGCACGCAGCGCGGTCCCGTAATTCATAACGAGGGCAGGTGGCGAAAAGTTCTCAACGGTTGAAAACGCGCGATGTAATGTCGTCGAACGAATACGGACATGCCGCCGGAAAAACTCCCTCGTCCAGTCCGGTCTCCTTCGCTGCCTCGATGCGCGCCCGCCGATAGGCCCGAGCAAGCGCCTCGGCGGTGCGCGGCGTGAGGCCGGGATTATCGGCGAGCACGTCGGCTATCTCCAGGCGCTGCTCCTGGATGGACAGCACCCAGCTGCGCGAGCGCATGGCGGGCTGGTGATCCCATTTCAGCATATGTACCATCAGCACACGCAGTGCGCTGACGAGCTTGTTGAATTGCTCGCGCCCCAACGATTCGACCTCCTCGGCCAAATTCTCGCGGTCGAGCGCATCAAGGCGCCCCTCGCGCAAATGCCGCGCCTGCTCCATGAGCCATGAATAAAAGTCGCGCTCATACTCCGCCCGCACCGGCTCGTCGCCGGGAGCGAGCGCGGCCTCGATGTCTTTACGCGATCCGGCCATGTTTGCTGCCTCGGCGAGAGGGTATCACATCCTCTCCGCGGGCCGATAGACCGAGCTTGATCCGCGCTTCACGGGCTGCCGCGGCGCTCGGAATGACACGATGCACGGCCGCCGGCGTTGGCTTGCCGGCGAAGTAGTCGCGCGCGCCCTGCAAACTGGCGCGGATGTCGTCGGCGAGATTGGGTTTGGCTTTGCCATTTCTTACCTTGCTCGCCATCGTGTTACTGCTTCCTCTGCGTCGGCGGTGAGTTTTTTTGCTCTCACGCCCGTTCCACAAAGCTATCCACCACGCGCTTCTGCCCCGCCTTGTCGAAATCGATGGTCAGCTTGTTGCCGTCGATGGCGGTAATGTTGCCGTTGCCGAATTTCTGGTGGAAGACGCGGTCGCCGAGGGTGAAGGCCGAGGTGGTGCCGGTGGATTTGGCGATGAGTTCGCCTTCGATGGTGAGCGGCAGGCGGCGTTGAGGAGTGGATGGCCGTGAGGTCCAAGGCCCCTCACCCTCGCTCGCTGCGCTCGCTCGACCTCTCCCCTTCGGGGCGAGGTGACTGGAGCGGGCGTCGGTCTCATCACTTGCAGCGCGCTCGGTCTCGTAATCCGCGGCGGCGTCCTCTTCGAATCCTCCGCCGCCGCGGTCGCTGCGCCGGCCTTGGGCGCGCTGCCAGCCGGGGGTGGTGTAGTTGGAGCCGAACGAGGTGGCGGCGTCGAAGCGGGAGGCGCCGTAGCCGGCGTAGCCGCCGAAGCCGGCTTGCGACTCGGTGACTTCGACGTGGGCTTCGGGCAGCTCGTCCAAAAACCGCGACGGGATGTTGGTCTGCCACAGGCCGTGCATGCGCCGGTTGGTGGCGAAATAAATTTTGGCCCGCTTGCGCGCGCGGGTCAGGCCGACATGGGCGAGGCGGCGTTCCTCTTCGAGGCCGGCGCGGCCCTGGTCGTCGAGCGTGCGCTGGTTGGGAAACACGCCTTCCTCCCAGCCGGGCAGGAACACGGTGTCGAACTCCAGCCCCTTGGCCGAGTGCAAGGTCATGATGCTGACCGCGTCCTCGGCGGCGGCTTTCTCGTTGTCCATGACCAGCGAGATATGCTCGAGGAAGCCCTGCAGGTTCTCGAACTCCTCCATGGAGCGGATCAGTTCTTTCAGGTTCTCCAGCCGGCCGGCGGCGTCGGCGGAGCGGTCCTTCTGCCACATCTCGGTGTAACCGGATTCGTCGAGCACGATCTCGGCGAGCTGAACGTGGGGAAGGCTGTCGCGCTGCGCCCGCCAGCGCTCGATCGCGTCGATGAGGCCGCGCAGCGCGCCACGCGGCTTCGGTTTTAGCTCGTCGGTCTCGACCATGGCGCGCGCCGCCTCGGTGAGCGGCACGCGGCGCTTGCGCGCA
>DASRET010000033.1:0-108054 GCA_035651875.1 Xanthobacteraceae bacterium | reverse complement strand
CGACCACGCTTTGGCACTCTGATGCCGTCGGTGTGGGGCCGTCCACATCATCAAGGGTCTGTTGACCGCCGAAGGCGGCGCTTCGCGCCCTTGACAAAACAATCCTTTCGAAACTTTTTGCTGCCATTGCGATCGACGGCGCACCGCGACCGAATTTAGCTTTTCTCACATATGCGACGGCAGCCACAGCGCCAAAATCGGGAACGCGATCAAAATAACCAGCCGCACCAGATCGGTGACGATGAACGGCAGCACGCCGACAAAGATCGTGGAAAAGCTCACGTCCTGCACCACGCTCTTGATGACGAACACGTTCATTCCGACCGGCGGATGAATGAGGCCGAGCTCGACCGTCATCACGATGATGACGCCGAACCAGATCGGGTCGAAGCCGAGCTGGGTGATCACCGGAAAGATGATCGGGATGGTGAGGATGATCATCGCCAGCGCGTCCATCAGGCAGCCGAGCACGATGTACATCACCATGATCAGCGCCAGCACGCCGTAGCGGCCGAAGCCGAGCCCGGTGAGGAACGCCGTCACCTTCTGCGGCGTCTGCGTCACGGTAAGGAAATAGCCGAACAGCAACGCGCCGATCAGCACGGTGAGCACGGCAGCGGCGGTGCGCACGGCTTGGAGGAGCGAGCGGCGGATGTCGGGGCGCGACAGCTTCCCGCGCAGCACGCCGATGATCAGCGCGCCGGCCGCGCCCATGCCGCCGGCCTCGGTCGGCGTGAACAGGCCGCCATAGAGGCCGCCGATCACGAACACGAATAGGAGCAGCATCGCCCAGACGTCGCGCAGGCCGGCACGACGCTCCTTCCAGGAATGGCGCGGTCCCGCGGGCAGGAAATTCGGCCGCACCCGGCCGATGATCGCCACGGTCAGCATGTCCATCGAAGCGGCGAGCAGGCCCGGAATGATGCCGGCGATGAAGAGTTTGCCAATGTCCTGCTCGGTGATGATGCCGTAGACGGCGAGCACAGTGGACGGCGGCAGCATGGCGCCGAGCGTGCCGCCGGCCGCGATCACGCCGGTGGCGAACGATTGCGGATAGGCGTAGCGCCGCATCTCCGGATAGGCGACGGTGGCGAACGTTGCCGCGGTCGCTACCGACGAGCCGGAGATCGCCGCAAAGCCGGCGCAAGCCGCGATGGTGGCGATGCCGAGCCCGCCGCGGAAATGGCCGACGAAGGCGTTGGCGGCGCGGAAGAGCTCGCGGCTCATGCCGGAGTTCGACACGAACGCGCCCATCAGCAGAAACATCGGGATGACGCCGAACGTGTAGTCGGTCACCGTGCGCATCGAGGTGAGGCCGACGCTTTTGAGCGCCGCGGTGCCGCCGACGATGTAGGCAAAGCCGCTCACCCCGACCAGCCCCATCGCCATGCCCACCGGCACGCGCAGCAGCATCAGCGCGAACAGCGCGACAAAGCCGATGATCGCGACTGCGTCGGTGCTCACGAGGCCTCCGCGTCGGATTCGTCATTGCGAGGAGCCCCGAAGGGGCGACGAACCAATCCAGGAATCGGTGCACCCGGCCCTGGATTGCTTCGCTTCGCTCGCAATGACGGTCCAAACATCATTCGACCGGCTTGATCTGGTATTGGCCGCCCAAAAGCTCCGGGCGGAAGATCAGCCGGTAGGTGCGCACGGCGATCAACAAAACCGCGGAGACGTCGCCGAGCCAGGCGACCAGAAAGAACGGCCAGGTCGGCAGCCGCAGATCGAACGTAAGGACGTTGTCGCGGCGCGTGTCCATCACCTTATCGAACAACGTGTAGGTCTGCACCGTGACGACGAACAGCAGCACCAGGGTGGCGAAGACATCGATGACGCGCTGCAGCCGCGGCCCCGCATTGGCGTAGACCAGATCGACCGTGATGTGGGTGCCGCGATACGACGTCGCCGCAATTCCCCAGAAGATCAGAATGCCGAGCAGCAGCCGGCCGAAATCGTAGCTGTCGGGAATCTGGACCGCGAAGAAATAGCGCAGCAGCACCGAAATGAAGATGTCGGCCGCGACGATGCCGACAAAGAACGCGGCGATAAGCTCGATACCGTCGATGAACACGTCCATCGCATTGCGCCGCGGGCGTGTAGCGCCGGGATCATTTATTTGCTCAGCCATGGAGCCCGCGCTGGCCGGACTCCCTCTCCCCGGAGGGGAAAGGGTTGGGGTGAGGGGGTTCGGAAGTTTGAGAACAACTGCAGCTTCCGAACCCCCTCACCCTCGCTCGCTTTGCTCGCATAGCCGATGCTTCGCATCGGCGTTCTTAGCACTAAGAACGGCGTCCGCAGGACGCCTATGCTCTCCCCTCCGGGGAGAGGTGAAGTGAAGCGGCTCGCGCATCACGTCTGCTCCTGGGCCTACCTTACGCCGTGGCGCTTCAATACCCCGAGTTCGCCTTGGCGAGATCGGCCTTGAGGCTGTTGAGCGCCGCGTCGGGATCGCCGCCGCGCTTCTTCACGCCGTCGGCCCAGGTTTTGATCACCGGCCCCGCTGCCGCTTTCCATTGCGCGAGCTGCGCGTCGGAGATCGGATAGACCTCGTGGCCGGGCTCGGCCTTCAGCTTGGCGATACCGGCGTGCTCGAAGTCGGCCCACGGCGCCGCGACGCGCTCGGCCCACTGGCCGTTGCAATGATCGTCGATGACTTTCTGCTGGCGCGGCGACATGGCGGCGTAGGTGTTCTTGTTCATGATCCAGACGAAGCCGGTGGTGTAGAGCGCCGCCTCCATGTGGTACTTGGTCACCTTGTCGATGCCGAACAGCGGGATCGAGCCCCACGGGAAGGTGACCGCATCGGCAACGCCGCGCTCGATAATGTCGCGCACCTCCGGCGCAGCGGCCTGCACGTTGTTGCCGCCGAGCTCGGTGACCAGCGAGGCGATGATGGCGTGCGCCGGGCGGATCTTCATGCCCTTGATGTCGGCCGGCACCATGATCTTTTTGCTGCGCGAGTGGAACGTGCCGGGATCGTGCGTGAACGCGAAGCAGTAATGCACGTCCTTCATCTCGGTCGCGGCGTATTGCCGGTACCATTCGTCGATCGCCCTCGAGCCGGCCTTGGCGTTCGACACCATGAACGGCAAGTTCGAGGCATCGAAGATCGGGAAGCGGCCGGGCTGATAGCCCGGGCTCACATAGGCGACGTCGGCGATGCCGTCGCGCGCCATGTCGTAATGGTCGAACGCCTTGCCGAGCTGCTGCGCCGGAAACACCTTGTAATGAATGGTGCCGCCGGAATCGTGCTCGATCGAGGCGCCCCACTCTTCCATGGATTTTTGCAAGGGATGCGACGGCGGCACCCAGTGCGACAGTTTCAGATCGAACGTCTTTTCCTGCGCCACCGCCTGGCCGAGCGTAAGGCCGAGCGCGGCAAGACTGAGTGCAGCAAGCCCGCAAATCGTTGTTGCCGGACGCATCCGTCGCATGGCGTTTCCCCTTAAATGAGCCGACTGGCCGCCATTTAATCGCAGAAGCGCGCGGCTGTACATTGCACTTAACCCTCATCCTGAGGCGCGAGCGAAGCGAGCCTCGAAGGATGTAGGCCGAGGGGCCGAGGCCTGCATCCTTCGAGGCTCGGCGCTACGCGCCGAGCGCCTCAGGATGAGGAATGTAGGCAGCGGCTCCCCTTCCCTCCCCGGCGCAATTCAGTACAGTGCCGGCCGCGAGCGCACCGGGAGATCAGCATGAAGGAAGAAGTCGTCAGCTTTCAGTCCGCGGGCCTGCGCCTGCATGGCGTGGTCAGCGTGCCGGACGGCTTGGGCGCCGGCGAGCGGCGCGCCGCGTTCCTGGTTCTGCACGGCTTCGGCTCCAACGGCGAAAGCCCGACCTGCATCGCACCCGCCAAAGTGCTCAACGAGTTCGGCTACGTCACCATGCGCTTCGACATGCGCGGCTGCGGCAAGAGCGAAGGCGAATTCGGCCGCGTCATCTGCCTCGAACAGGTCGAGGACACCGGCAACGCGCTCGATTTTCTGGCCAAGCACGCCAACGTCGCGCCCGACCGCATCGGCGTCATCGGCTCGAGTTTTGGCGGCGCGGTCGGTGTCTACGCCGGCGGCACCAATCCGCGCGTCGCCGCGGTGGTGTCGAACGGCGGCTGGGGCCACGGCGAGCGCAAATTTCGCGGCCAGCATCCGACGCCGGAAGGCTGGGCCAAGTTCACCAAGATGCTCGAAGAGGGCCGCGCCCACCGCGCCCGCACCGGCAAATCCTTGATGGTGCCGCGCCACGACATCGTGCCGATCCCCGATCACGTGCGACAGAATCTGGAGCGTCAGGGCACGCGCATGCTGGCGCCGAATTCGGTCGAGGAGTTTCCGGCCGAGACCGCGCAGAGCATGTTCGACTTCCGCGCCGAGGAAGTGGTCGGCAACATCGCGCCGCGCCCGCTCCTGCTCATCCACGCCGCCAAGGATTCCGTGACGCCGACCGAGCAATCGGTCGAGATGTTCAAGCGCACCGGCCAGCCCGCCGAGCTGCACCTGTTCGCCGGCCTCGATCATTTCCTGTTCGCGGAAAAATCGACCCGCGTCTGGAACATGCTCCGCCAATGGCTCGACGCGTATTTTCCGGAGAAGAAGTGAGTGCGGTGCGCGATGAGCAAAAGCTTTGCGCCGCGTCTGCGGCCCGGGACCCCCACCTCGATCCTCCCCCTTTCAGGGGGAGGAAGAACAAGTCCGCTGCGCTGCGCATGATCTGAAAGCTGTACGGCGCATAAAAAACGTCTTGAGGACGCCGCTCGCGCTTCTCTCCCCCTGAAAGGGGGAGAGATAGAGTGGGGGTCCTGCTGACTCGAAGAAAACAATGACCAGACAAACCAACGACACCATCACCGTCACCCCCGAAGAGCTCCGCCGCTTCATCCGCGACGTGCTCGCCGCGCGAGGCGCGCGCGAGGCCGACGCCGGCGCGGTGGCCGACGGTCTGGTCTGGGCCAATCTGCGCGGCGTCGACGGCCACGGCGTGTCGCGGCTGCCGAATTATCTCGCCATCCTCAAGCGCGGCGAGATCGACACCAAGGCAGAGACCAAGCTGACGCACGACCGCCCGTCGAGTTTTGTGCTCGACAGCTATTTCGGCTTCGGCCCGGTGGCGTGCATGCAGGCCGCTGCGCTCGCGGTCGAGCGCGCCAAACAGATCGGCATCTGCTTCGGCCTCGTGCGCGAGACCACCCACACCGGCGCCATCGGCCGCTACGCGCAATGGATCGCGCAGCACAATTGCGCCGCGCTGGTGCTCGGCGCCGGCCCGGCGCTGATGGCCTATTACGGCGCCCGGGTGCGCAGCATGGCGACGAGCCCGATCGCCATCGCGGTGCCGACCGGCGACGGCGTGCGTCTCCTCGACATGGCGACCAGCACCATCTCCAACGGCAAGATCTTGCAGGCCAAGCAGACCGGCACCAAGCTGCCGCCCGACACCGTGCTGACCGCCGACGGCGAGCCGACCACCGATCCCAACGAAGCCGAGATTTTATTGCCGCTCGGCGGCCCAAAGGGCTCCGGCCTCGGCTTCATGTTCGAGATGCTGACCAGCATCTTGGCCGGCGCGCCGATCCAGTCGCGCGCCATCGGCCCCGAACAACGCAAGCGCCACGTCGCCAATCTCGCCATGCTGGCGATCGACATTGCAAGCTTCCGCCCGCTCGGCGGTTTCAAGACCGACGCCGACGCGCTCGGCGCCATCGTCAAAGCCCTGCCGCGCCAATCCGGCTTCGACGAAATCACGCTCCCCGGCGAACGCTCCAACCGCACCGAAGTGTCGCGCCGCAAGTCCGGCATCCCGATCCCGGCGAAGCTGTGGGGGGAGCTTGAGGGCATCGCGCAGGCGAATGGGGTGACGATGCCGGCGTTGTTTCAGACCGCGTAACCCTGCTATTGGTCCGGGGAACAGACTTCCGGTACGGCGGCAACAGAAAAGCCGCTCACGGCCCACTGCGTGAAGAGGCGGCGCGCTTCGGCCACCTCCAATGAGCTAAATACTCGGTGTGTGTACTGCGACCGGCTGCAGAACAGACTGTTTCTTTCGTGCGGCCACTTTCTGCTGGCGCGCCAGCGCCCGTGCGTTTTCGACGACCGGCATTATTTCTTTGTGGTACTGAGCAAGGTCTTCGACGGTCTTTAATCCGAAAGCACGTGCCTTGATGTTGGCATGCTCCGTCGCTGGCGCCGCCTCGAGATGCGCTTTAACGGCAACTGCCAGGGTCGACGCGAGCCACGGATCGCTGAGATTCAAGGGCGACGATGGCGGCGGCGGGGCCGGCGACGCCTGCGGAGCTGAAGCTAGAGGACTCGGCCCGGCTGAAGTCGCCGGCTGCATCGTGCCGGACATTCCCGACGCAATCACCAGCGTGCCAGACGGGACCGGTATTCCGGGTACAGGACCGCTCGGTTCATTGGCTGCAACGGGATTCGGTATTGTCGCGGTCACGTTGCGGGGCGCGTGGAGGGTTGCAAGCGTTTGCAAACCGACGACTCCGGTGTCCCGCGTGGTGAGCGGCCTGAGGCCGAACAGCTGCTCTATGGTTGCCGGGATGAAGGAATGTTCGAGCGGCCGATGCTCGATCATGTTCTGAGGGCACAAGGGAGAGATCACAATCGCTGGCACGCGGGGCCCATGTTGATCGAACATGAAGCCGTGATCCTTGCCCTGGATGCCGTTGGGAGCCGACCGGGTGGGGATGCGACTGGCAGACGGCGCCGGCACATGGTCGAAGAAACCGCCATGCTCGTCCCAGGTGATGATCAGCATGCTGCGGTTCCAGAGCGGCGAATTTAGGATCGCCTCGTAGACCGATCTGATGAGCCCTTCGCCAAGGGCAACACTGTTGGCAGGATGCTGTGAGTTGTTGACGAACGGCAATCCCAAGTTCTGGGAGATCGTGTCGTATCTGGGTTCGATGAATGTATAGGCGGCGTCGTAGGTGGGATCGCCGATGTCGGCGGCGAAATTCTCGAAGGCGTCGACGTCGTGGTAGAGGCTAATTCCGGAAAGCAAGCCGACCTGCGGGAATTGGTCGCCGGCATAAATCCGGAACGGAACTTTGGCCCGGCGCAGGGCATCGAAGATCGTACCGTTTTCGAAAGAGATGCCATAATCCTCGGCGCCTGCAGATTTCGCGCCGAAGATCTCCTCATAATCACCATTCGTCGGTGAATCGTCCCATACTCCCGACGTTGCGGCGTGGACAAACATCCGGTTTGGCTCGGTCGGCCCGGCCATTGCACTGTACCAGTGATCGCAAAGCACGAACTCTTTCGCGAGCGCCGTCAGGACCGGGAGAGTACCCCGGCCAAAACACCTCAGGGGCTCACCTGGATTCCCTGCATCGGATTTGAGCGCGTAGTCGGCGGCAAAGCCCGTCTTTCTCGCTTCCGCTAGTGGCGGATAGGCGCCGCCGTTCAAGCCGCCATTCTGGGCGACCGTCTGGCCTTGCGTCTGACCGCAAAGCTGCGTCACGACGTCGAGAAATTGATGCTGCACGTCGTGTGTGTGGTAGGTCCTATCGCCTGCGGTTGGCGTGACGGTATATCTCAAATTGGCGTAATCGTTATAAGGCTCCGCGATCGTTGCACCTCCGGGCCCAGTCAGATCATCGGCCTTTGTCGGTTGCCCGGTCTGCGTATCTTTTCCCGTAATTCCCTGGAATCCGAGGAGATGGTCGAACGAGCGGTTCTCCATCACGAGCACAAAGAGGTGCTTGATGACGGACGTATCGAATTTCGTCCAGGTCGAGTTGTTCGACCAGCGGATCGTGCCCGGTGTTTGCAACACGGCCGTATAGGCCTTGTCATCGGGGAACTTCACCGAAATAGTCGAGCTATTGATGACGGTGCCAACCGCGCTTTGACGCTTCGACGGCGACATGTCGACCGCAATGGAATTGCCGTGCACCGTCATGATAGCCGTGAGGACGCCGCCGCCCATCCACTGACCGTTCAGGTCGATCACGGTCTGGATCGCCGGGACTTTCGTCCAACTCGAATTGTTTGACCACTTGATAACATTGGGTGCCTGAAGGACAGCCGTGTAGGTTTTATCGTCGGGGAAGTTGACCGAGATCTGCGTGCTGTTGAGAACCGAGCCGGTGGCCATGGGGCGATGCGACGCCGACATGTCGATCGAGATCGAATTGCCTGTCACGGAAATAAACGGCCCCGCGACCCCGCCGCTCGCCCACGCGCCCCGCAGATCCAAGACGGTCTGGATCGAAGGCGCCGTCGCAATCGTACACTTGGTGGAATAATGCGAATTGGAGCCACAGCCCCACGGCGAATCGGTGCCACGATGGTCTGTGTTGACGGGAATCGTTTGGCCTGAAGCCGTCCTCCTGATGAGTTCGCTGCCAGTGAACCTAAGTGCTTCAGAGGCGACCGTCCCATCACAATCCGCAAATAGGAGAAGGCCCGCTTGGGTCGCCGCCAAAATTCCAGCGACGGCTGTGACGGCAGAGAGGAAGAAAGGTACCACGACAGATCCAACGGTGACGGTGGTCGCCGTAGCGCCGGTGTGCCTAATGATCTCTTCGGCAATGGTGGACAACGCCGACTGAACGGTTTCCGTGTCCTTCTGGTAGCTGTCACTGTGACCGCGGTTGCGAACATGGTAGACGATCGCTACGACCGTATCGTCGTCGGGAATATCCGCTGCGACGCTCAGTCCAACGGCATGCGTTCCGTTGTTCAAATCTCCGAGCGATTTCTTGGCGTAGACCGGGGGATTGGCGCCGACGACGACGGTGATATCGACGAAATCCGTGTCATTGTGCAGCGAGCGCGTGTCAAAAATTTGCAGACTGTCCATGGTGAAGGTGACGAACCTGGGGGGCGCCGGCGCCAACTGCTGCTCTATCGCGACCCATCCGGAAACCGGCACATGCACGTTTGCCGGCGTCTCCTTGCTCAAGTTTCCGGGCTCGGTGCTCATAGAGACCTCCATCGGTAAACTGGCGCTTTAGTTGTAGCACGGAATGCCCATTGAGCGGAATCAAAGTTTCGCGGCTACATGAGTTCCGCATGCCATTTTTTGTTGCTTGTAAATCAAATCGAGAAAACGTGATTGAGCTTCTCAGTCAGTCGCCGGAAAATCTCAGTAGTTCTACGGATACGCCAGCCGACATCAAAGGCTCACGCCGGACACTTGATGGCGCCTTTTTGGCTCGAAGCAGACATGAGCTTTTGCTCCGAAAATTCATGCATGCTCAAGTCTTGCTAAAAGCCAGCAGTCGCGCGTTCCGGGGCTACTGCTAATCATGATTCGTTTGATTCGCGGATTTCGAGCCAATTCTCTGCGTTCGGCGCCATGCACGAGCGCTGCGCAATCCGAAAAAACGCCGCAGACTCAGCGCGTTCGTCTCCTAACAATGATTCGGCTTGACACCATCGCGGCGCCGACTAAATGGCGGCGCCGTCTCGCTTCCACAAGGACGCCGGCCGGTCACTCCGGCTGGCGGAGCGAGAGCGGTGCCTGCGGGCAGGGGCTCGTCACCTCCGCTCCCGGGCGGCTTCGGGAAAACGCCCGGCCGGCATTACGACCGGCCTGCGATTGGATCGCTGGACTGGGATAGATGGAGGCGGAGTAACGGCCGCCGAAGCCACGTCCCAGGAAGCGCGGACTGGAGCTGAGTGGCGGCGTTGGTTCGCTGCCATGAGAACCGCGGTGGAACGCCGGTAGGCGCAGCGCGCCCCGCAGGGCGCGCGCCGCACCCGATGGTGCGGATTGGTGGGGTGGCGTCTGCCGGCGTTCCGCCTGCCTTGTTTTTTTGGCGAATGGCGAATGGCGAATGGCGAGTAGCGAATAGAAGACGAACGAGAAAACTCCATTCGCTATTCGCCATTCGCAATTCGCTTCCCGGATTGCGCTACGCAATCCGGGCCGTGCGCCCAGCTTGATCGAGCCGAAGCCGGTCCTACCGCCCGGTCTTGAAAACTTCGGCGTGACGCGATCCCGCCCGGCGTCTTTCGTGCCCCGTGCCGTGCCCAAAACCTCGGATGCACCGCATCGCGAGAACGATGGCGCTTGCTCTTTCCGCTCCCGCGATAGCGGGAGCGGAAGCGGCATTAAGGTTCCTTAACCATCGTCGCCTAATACTGAGCCGACCGGTGCTGTGTCGAAAGCGATACCAAGAGTACGCCAGAGGGGCCGGCTCGCGCCCGGCGCGGAGCCGGCCGCAGCGCGTGGCCAGGAGTGCGTGATGAGTGCCAGAGGTACGCTTGTCCTGGCTGTGCTGGCAGCGTGCCTTGGCGGGCTCTCCGCCTGCTCGTCGTGGAAAAATCTGAACGAGCTCGACAAAGCTGGCCAGCCGGCCGCGGCGGCGGAGGCCACCGAGACCACCGGCTCAATCGTCACCCAGCCGGCCGAAGTCGACCACACCCTGCCGCCCGGGCCGCTGGCGGTGCCGGGCCATCCCGGCGACGATCCGAACGACGACGTGCGGCACGGCAAGCGCTATTTCCGCAACAACGATTTCGGCAACGCCGAAAAGAGCTTCCGCGCCGCCGCCGAAAAGTATCCGCGCGACCCCGAAGCCTGGGTCGGCCTCGCCTCGTCGTACGACCGGCTGCGCCGTTTCGATCTCGCCGACCGCGCCTACGCCGAGGCGATCCGCCTGGTCGGCCCGACGCCGGAAATTCTCAACGACCAGGGCTTCTCCTACATGCTGCGCGGCGACTATGATCGCGCGGCGCGCACGCTGCATCTGGCGCAGACCAAGGATCCGGGCAATCCGTACATCCAAGCCAATCTGCAGCTGCTCGAGGAGAGCTACCACACCGGCAAGCCGCCCAAATAAGATCGCGGTCGGTGGCAGCGCCGCGCTGCACCGAAATCACTTTAGTAGATCAATTGCTCGCCGATCAGAGAAAGCCGTCGATTGCAATGGCGGCCGTGTGTTTCGAAAGGAAACTTTTTTCTGCCATTGCGATCGACGGCGGAATGCGATCACAAACAACTTGAATTGATGAATTGCATCTGGACTTCGCCCGCGCCAGGTGCCACCTGACAATGGACGCGTGGAGAAGCGCATGTTCCAGGCTTTCAAGAATTTCGTTGCCGATTTCGCCGCCGGCGGCAAGCCGCCGAGCGCATTCGGCGAGGACGATTACCGGCTCGCCGCCGCGGCGCTGCTGGTCCATGCCGCGGCGATCGACGGCGAGATGTCGCGGCCCGAGCGCGACACGCTGGGCGCCGTCATCAAGCAGCATTTTCAGCTCGACGACGCGGCGACCGCCGAGCTGATCGAAAAGGCGACCGCGGCCGAGCATGAAGCGGTCGACCTCTACCATTTCACCCATCAGCTCAATCGCACGCTCGATGAGCCCGGTCGCGCCAAGATGATCGAGATGATGTGGGAGATCGTCTATGCCGACGGCAGGCGCGACGAGCTCGAGGACAATCTGTTGTGGCGCGCCGCCGACCTGCTCGGCGTGTCACCGCGCGAACGCATCGAGCTGCGGCAGCGCGTCGGCGGCGAAAGCGCTACGCCGGCCGCCGACGGCGCAGGCGACGACTCATGACGCCGGTCACGCTGATCACCGGCGCCTCCTCGGGCATCGGCGCCGACCTGGCGCGGGTGTTCGCCGCGCACGGCCACGAACTCGTCATCACCGCGCGCCGCGAAGCCGCCCTCACGGCTCTGGCCGACGAGATCGCCGCGTCCGGCCGGCCGCGGCCCACGATCGTGGTCGCCGATCTCGCCGCCCGCGATGCCGTCGCCACGATCGCCGCCGAACTCGCTGCGCGGGGCTTCGAACCGCAGCACGTCGTCAACAATGCGGGTTTTGGGCTTGCCGGCATTGCCGCCTCGCTCGATCGCGCCGACCAGCTCGCCATGGTGGACGTCAACATCCGCGCCCTCACCGATTTGTCGCTGGCGTTCGTCGACAGCCTCGCGCGCCATCGCGGCGGCATCCTCAACGTCGCCTCGATCGCTGGCTTTTTGCCGGGGCCCGGCATGGCGGTCTACTACGCCAGCAAGGCCTACGTGATCTCGTTCAGCGAAGCGCTCAGCGCCGAGCTGGCGGATCGCGGCGTGCGGGTCACGGCTTTGTGTCCGGGCCCGGTGGCGACCGGCTTTCAAGCGCGCGCCGGCTTGCGTCCCGGCGGCATCGGCGAGGCCAGCCCGCTGGCGCTGCCGGCGCGGCGCGTCGCCGAAATCGGTTATGCGGGCTTTATGCGCGGCCAGCGCGTGGTGATCGCCGGCGCCGGCAACCGGATCGCGATGGCGTTCGCCCGGCTCGTTCCTCACGGATTGTTGCTGCCGATGATCGAGCGGCGCATGCGCAGTGCCGGCAACTCGCCACAAAAGGCGCTATAGGTTTCCACCACACGTTTGCGATTCGCCTGATCCATGCAGCCGGTTCTGATCGTTCTTCATCAGGAGCACTCGACGCCGGGCCGTATCGGCAATGCGCTGCGGCAGCTCGGCTATCCGCTCGACGTGCGCCGGCCGCGCTTCGGCGAGCCGCTGCCGGACACCATGGCGCACCACGCCGCCGCGATCATCTTCGGCGGACCCATGAGCGCCAACGACGAGGACGAGTTCATCCGCCGCGAGACCGGCTGGATCGGCGTGCCGCTTCGGGAGCAAAAGCCGTTTCTCGGCATCTGCCTCGGCGCGCAAATGTGCGCCCGGCACCTCGGCGGCCGCGTGTTCCGCCACCCCGAAGGCCACGCCGAAATCGGCTATTACCCGATCCGGCCGACCGACGCCGGCCTCGCTGCCGTCAGCGTCTGGCCGGAATGCGTCTATCAATGGCACCGCGAAGGTTTTGACCTGCCGCCCGGCGCCGAATTGCTCGCCGAGGGCGACACCTTCGAGGTGCAGGCGATCCGTTACGATCGCGCCTTCGCGCTGCAGTTCCACCCCGACGTGACGCACGCCATGATCTGCAAATGGACCGCGCGCGGCCATGAGCGCATGCAGCTCCCCGGCGCCAAGCCGCGCGAGACGCATTTCGCCGACCGCGCCGTCTACGACTACAGCGCGCGAGCGTGGCTGAACCTGTTCCTGCAGCGCTGGTTGGCGAACGGGAACAGCGACGTTCTGACGACGTTCGACACGGAAGCGGTCGGCTGACCTAGCGCTCTGAATCTCTCGCCGTATCGCCAGCGAGTTGCTGAGCAAAATAGGCGACGGTCTTGGTGTAGACCTGCGACGCGTTCCACTGCAGCAGCACGTCGAAATTGGGCGTGCCTTCGCCCCACGGCTCGCCGCGGTGCCAGCCGTAACCTTTTAGATAATTCGCCGTCGAGGCGAGCACGTCGGGCACGCTGTGAATGAGATCGCGGCGGCCGTTGCCGTCGTAATCGACGGCGAATTTCAGATACGACGAAGGCAGGAACTGGGTCTGGCCGATTTCGCCGGCCCAGGCGCCGTGCATCTGCGCCGCATTCATGTCGCCGCGGTCGATGATGCGCAGCGCCGCCAGTAGTTCGCCGCGAAATTTTTCGGCGCGCCGGCAATCGTAAGCCAGCGTGGCGAGCGCGCGGATGGTGGGATACTTGCCGTTGTCGGCGCCGAAGTCGGTTTCCAGGCCCCAGATCGCGACGATGACCGCGCTAGGCACGCCGAACTGGCGCTCGATGCGAGACAGCAGTGCGCCGTGTTGCTGCATCATGCGGCGGCCGCGGCCGAGCCGCGGCGGCACCATGCGGCCGGAAAATTGCTCAAAGCTCTGGTGGAACACGCCCTGTGCATGGTCGCGGGCGATAATGCTGCGATCGTAGGCGATGCCGCCGAGCGCGGACTGGACCGTTCCGGCGGAAATGCCCTGTCCCGCCGCCTCCTGTTTGACGCCGGCAAGCCAGCTGTCGAAATCACCGTCGCAAGGCGCGGCAGCCATGGCCGCGCCCGGAATGGCGGTCAGGGCAAGCCCGATCAGGAGCCAACGCAATCGGCGTGAAAGTGACATTGGTTCATCCTCGCGTGAGGCGGGAATGAACGGCCGCATTGCGACCGCAATATGATGGACCGGCAAGGCCAAAAGCCCGGGCACAGTTCCCTAGACCTTTGTCGGCTCATAGCGGTCGGCCCGGAACAGATCGCGAAAAACAGCGGCGGCGATCAGTACCACCGCGATGGTGCTGAGCCCGCCGAGCATGACCGCAGGCACCGTGCCGAGCAAGGCCGCGGCCGTGCCGGCCCGGAATGTGCCGAGCTGATTGGAAGTGGCGGTGAACATCGAGTTCACGGCAAACACCCGGCCGCGCATTTCATCCGGGGTGTAGAGCTGCACCAGGCTTTGCCGGATCACCACGCTGACCAGATCGGCGGCGCCGACCACCGCCAGGGCGAGCGTCGCGATCACGAAGTTCGGCGACAGCGCGAACAGCACCGTTGCTGCGCCGTAAACCGCGACGGAGCCGAACATCGCGTGGCCGATCCGCCGCGCGATCGGCCGGCGCGTCAGAATGAGCGCGGCGACGATCGCGCCGACCGCGGGCGCGGCGCGCAACGCCCCGAAGCCGAGCGGCCCGGTCGGAAAAATATCGCTGGCGAACACCGGCAGGAGCGCCGTGGTGCTGCCGAGCAGCACCGCGAACAGGTCGAGCGTGATGGCGCCGAGCACGGCCTTGTTGCGGCCGATGAAGACAAAACCCGAGAACAGCGTCTTCAGATCGAGCGGCTCGCGTTCGGCAAACGCCTGCGTCACGGCAACGCCCAGCATCACCGCGGCGGCGGTCAGCCACAGCAATGCGCAGACCGCGAAAGTTAGCGCCGGACTGACGGCGAGCAACAGGCCGCCGAGCGCCGGGCCGGCGACCACCGCGGTCTGCGCCGCCGAGTTCGCCGCCGCGATGGCGCGCGGCAGCGCCTGCGCAGGCACGATATTGGGCAGGACCGATTGCAGGCTCGGCTGCTCGAAGGCGCGCCCGGCGCCGATCACGAACGCCATGCCGAGCAGGAGCCCGGGCGTGAGCAGTCCGACCGCCGTGGTCACGGCCAGCACCGCGATGGCGAGCGCCTCGAGGCTCTGGGCCGAGGCAGCGACGACGCGGCGGTCGAAGCGGTCGGCGACGTGGCCCGTCACCAGAAACAGGCCGAGCGTCGGAATGAACTGGACGAGGCCGACCAAGCCGAGATTAAACGAGCTGCCGGTCAGCACATACATCTGCCAGCCGACCGCGAGCGCCTGCAGCTGCAGCGCCACGGACGCCGCCACGCGCACGTAGAGAAAGCGCACGAACGGACCATGCCGCAACAGCGACGTCACCGCGGATGCGTTATCCATCGCGGCCGACGCACAGCCGATTCAACGTTGGCTGGATTGCCAGCCGTAGCTCGCTTCGCGAGCGAAGGCTGGTGGAGCCGAGGGGATTTGAACCCCTGACCTCCGCAGTGCGATTGCGGCGCTCTCCCAACTGAGCTACGGCCCCGTTACGGCCTCCCCACGAGACGATCCCCTGCGGGAGAGGCGGGATCGGGGTCTGCCGGTCTTTTGGCGAATTGCGGCCATTTAGGGTTCGGCAGGGAGGCTGTCAAGGACGCGCCGTCCTCATACCGCCTCGCGGGCACTGCGCCGCAGTTTATCCGTCCCCAGAGCCCCTTTTCGGCCGCCGCGCAAGCCTGTATGCGTGTTCCCCGCCGCGGCATCGGAGATATCGATGGAAAACCCGTTTCTTTGGCTCATCGATACCATCATCACGCTGTACATCTGGATCCTGATTGCGTCGGCGATCCTGTCGTGGCTGATCGCGTTCAACGTGGTCAACACCCGCCACCACTTTGTCGCCTCGGTAGCGAACTTCCTTTATAACATCACCGAGCCGGCGCTGCGGCCGATCCGCGCGATCTTGCCCAATCTCGGCGGCATCGATATTTCGCCGGTCATCCTGATCATCGCCCTGTTGTTTCTCGAGCGCATCATTTTCTGGGCGTATCTTCGCGTCTTGTCCTGAGTACGCACGACCGGCGTCGTGACGCGGCGTGTGCTAAACTTGACTCATGACCGCCCGGATCATCGACGGCAAAGCCATTGCGGCTGAGCTGCGCGCAGCCGTCGCCGCCGAGACGCGGCGCCTTGCGGCGGCGCACGGCTTGCAGCCGGGCCTTGCCGTCGTCCTGGTCGGCGACAATGCAGCGAGCCGAAGCTACATCGCCGGCAAATCGCGCGCCGTGATCGAAGCCGGCATGCGGCCGGTCGATCATCAACTCGGCGCCGACGCCGACGAACAAGCGCTGATCGCGCTCGTGCAAAAACTCAACGCCGATCCCGCCGTGCATGGCATTTTGGTGCAAATGCCGCTGCCGCCGTCGATTGACGCGGCACGCGTGATCGCCAGCATCGATCCGGCAAAAGACGTCGACGGCTTTCATCCGCTCAATGTCGGGAGGCTCGCCTCAGGCCTTCCGGCCCTGGTGCCGTGCACACCGATGGGCTGCATCACGCTGGCCAAGACCGTGCACGCCTCGCTGGCCGGCCTCGAAGCCGTGGTGATCGGCCGCTCCGGCATTGTCGGCAGGCCGCTGGTTCAGCTGCTGCTCGCCGAGGATGCCACCGTCACGATCGCGCACTCGCGCAGCCGCGATCTGCCCGCGCTCTGCCGCCGCGCCGATTTACTGTGCGCCGCGATGGGCCGCGCCGAAATGGTGCGCGGCGATTGGATCAAGCCGGGCGCGACCGTGATCGACGTCGGCATCAATCGCATGCCGGCCGGCGGCGATGGCAAATCGCGCCTCGTCGGCGACGTCTGCTTTGCCGAAGCCGTTGCGGTGGCCGGCGCCATCACGCCGGTGCCGGGCGGCGTCGGGCCGATGACCATCGCCTACCTTCTGGTCAACACGCTGCGCGCGGCCTGCGCGCAGGCCGGCCTGCCGGAGCCGTCGGTTTGAGAGCGTGACTTTCAGCAGCTCCGACTATTCCGCCTGCAGGAACGGCAATATGTGGGGCGCATAAAGGCCAAGTCCCATCAGGAATAGCCCGAGGATGCCGAGCGCGCCGGACAGCCAGGCGAGCGGCATCATGGCGGTGATGACGGTCGCCGAGGCGAGCACGATACCAATCTGAAAGGCCGCCGAGGCCAGCTCGTAATGATGATACTTCGTCAGCGAGAGTATCTGACTCTTCTCGTAGCGCTCGGCTTTTACGGCCAGTTCTTTGCGGCCGGTGCCGGTCTGCGGATCCGATTCATAGCGCTCGGCGGTCTTGCGCCAGGTGGCAATCTGCTTCTCGACGGCCGCTTTGGCGGCGGCATCGCTGAGACCCGACGACAACAGGATGGTCTGATCGGCGGCAGTGAGCAGCGTGGTCTTGCGGATATCCTTGGCCTGAAAGAACGACCAGGTATCCGCCATCTTCACATTGGCGTCGATCGCTTCGGTCTGCGCACTCTTGCCGAGCGTTTCCGAGAACGAGAGAAACAACGCCAGCACCGCGATCAACAGCGCGATCCTCTTGTTCTCGGCATGCTGCGCGTGCTCGGCATGCTCCATGTGTTCGGTTGCTTCGGACATATTTGGTCGCCCCTCGTCATCGTGGACTGGCCGCGGCGCGGCGCCCCAGGGTCACCGAATAGCACGAAATCCGGCTAGGCGCGCGGGTGCGCGGCGCGGTAGGCCTCGATCAATCGCTCAGAATCCACAGCAGTGTAAATCTGCGTGGTCGAAAGCGAGGCATGGCCGAGCAATTCCTGGATCGAGCGCAGGTCGCCGCCGCGGGCCAGCAGATGGGTGGCGAACGAATGGCGCAGCGCGTGCGGTGTTGCCGTGTCGGGCAGGCCGAGCGCGCCGCGCAGCCGCGCCATGGCGAGTTGCACCAGACGCGGCGACAGCGGGCCGCCCTTGGCGCCGACGAACAGCGGTTCATCGCCCGCCCCCTCGTAAGGATTGAGCGCCAGATAATCGGCGATGAGCTTTTGCACCTGCGGCAGCACCGGCACCATGCGCTGCTTGCTGCCTTTGCCGGTTACGGTGATGACGTCGCCGCGGCCGATATCGCCGCGCTTCAAGCCCAGCGCTTCGGACACGCGCAAGCCGCTGCCGTAGAGCAGGCCGAGCACGGCGGCGTCGCGGGCGTGTATCCACGGCTCGTGGCCGTCCCCGGCCGGCAGATCGGCATCGGCCATGCGCCTCGCGGCAGACACCGACAGCGGCCGCGGCAAATTCTTGGCGATCTTCGGCCCGCGCACGGCGGACAGCGCGCCGACCCGGCCCTTGCCGCTGCGCTCCAGATAGCGGGCGAAGGCGCGCGTGCCCGCGAGCGTGCGCATCAACGAGCGGCTGCCGATGCCTTGCGCCCGCCGCGCCGCCATGAAGGCACGCACGTCGGCCGGCTGCAGCGCGGCGAGCTGCTTGAGCGATGGCGCACCGCCCAGATGCTCGGCCAAAAACTCCAGGAATTGCAGAACGTCGCGCCGATAGGCCTCGACCGTCTTCGCCGCCATGCGCCGCTCGGCGGCCAGATAGGCGAGCCAGCCGTCGATCGCGGCCGCGACCCCGCGCGCCAGGAAGTCTGCTTTGTCCGTAGACTGCATTGGCCGCTCGTCCCCGCGGAAGCGGGCACCCAGTTACTGGATTCCCGCTTCGGCGGGAATGAGCGGATTATGTACGGCCCCGCCTTTACTCTTCCTTAACCTGCCGGAATCGGCCCAAAATCCCCCCAATGCCGCGGCGTGTCGTCGATGTTCTGGTCCCGGTCGCCCTCGATCGCGAATATTCGTATCGGGTGCCGGACAAGCTCGACCTCGCGCCCGGCGATATCGTGTCGGTGCCGCTCGGCGCCCGCGACGCTACCGCCGTGGTGTGGGCCGAGAACCCAAAACCCAATCCGCGGCTCGACAACCGGCTCAAGGACGTCGAGGACAAGCTCGATGCGCCGCCGCTCAAGCCCGAGCTGCGCAGCTTCGTCGACTGGGTGGCGAATTACACCTTGAGCTCGCGCGGCATGGTGCTGCGCATGTGCCTGCGCATGGGCGAGCACCTTGGCGCCGAGCGCGAGCGCGTCGGCGTGCGGTTGGCCGGCAATCCGCCGCAGCGCATGACCGCCGCGCGCGCCCGCGCGCTCGAGCTGCTCGCCGACGGCATGGCGCGCGGCAAAGGCGAAGCCGCGCGCGAAGCCGGCGTCACCACGGGCGTCATCGACGGCCTGATAGACGAAGGCACGCTGGAGGCGGTGGTGCTGCCACCGGAGCCGGTGGCGCAACAGCCCGATCCGGATTTCCAGCAACCCGATTTTACCGCCGCGCAAACCGCTGCGGCCAGCTCGCTGAAAGCCACGCTCGCCAAAGGCGGCTATGCGGTGACGCTGCTCGACGGCGTCACCGGCTCGGGCAAGACCGAGGTCTATTTCGAAGCGGTCGCGGATGCGATCCGCAGCGGCCGCCAGAGTCTGATCCTGATGCCGGAGATCGCGCTCACCGCGCAGTTTCTGGACCGCTTCGCCGCGCGCTTCGGCACCCGCCCGGCGGAATGGCATTCGGAGCTGTCGCCGCGGCGGCGCGCCCGCACCTGGCGCGCGGTGGCCGACGGCGAGGTTTTGGTCGTGGTCGGCGCACGCTCGGCGCTGTTTCTGCCCTACGCCGATCTCGGCTTGATCATCGTCGATGAAGAACACGACCCGGCCTACAAACAAGAAGACGGCGTGCGCTATCACGCCCGCGACATGGCGGTGGTGCGCGGCCACATCGCGCGCATTCCAGTCGTGCTCGCCTCGGCGACGCCGTCGCTCGAGACCGAAGTCAACGCCCGGCGCGGCCGCTACGCCCGCATCGCGCTGCCCGAGCGCTTCGGCGGCCAGCGCCTGCCCAGCGTCGAGGCGATCGATCTGCGCCGCGATCCGCCGCCGCCGCGCCGCTTCATCTCGCCGGTGCTCGCCGAGGCGGTCAAAACGTCGCTGGAGCGCAGCGAGCAGGCTTTGCTGTTTCTCAATCGCCGCGGCTACGCGCCGCTGACCTTGTGCCGCGCCTGCGGCTTTCGCTTCGCCTGCCCGAACTGCGACGCCTGGCTGGTCGATCACCGTTTTCGCCGCCAGCTTGTCTGCCACCATTGCGGCTACGCCATGCCGCATCCGGCCAATTGTCCGCACTGCCAGGCGGCGAATTCGTTCGTTGCCATCGGCCCCGGCGTCGAGCGCCTCGAAGAGGAAGTGCGCGAATTATTTCCCGGTGCCCGCGTGCTGGTGCTCTCAAGCGATCTGGTCGCCACGGTGGAGCGCATGCGCGAGGAACTGGCCGACGTCGCCGCCGGCCGCTTCGACATCGTCATCGGCACCCAGTTGGTCGCCAAGGGACACCATTTTCCGATGCTCAATCTGGTCGGCATCGTCGACGCCGATCTCGGCCTCGCCAACGGCGACCCGCGCGCCGCCGAGCGCACCTTTCAGCTGCTGCATCAGGTGGTCGGCCGCGCCGGCCGCGAAGCCGGCATCGGCTATGGCTATCTGCAGACCCACCAGCCCGATCATCCGGTGCTGCGCGCGCTGATCGCCCAGGATCGCGACGCGTTCTACGACGCCGAGATCGAGCAGCGCGAAAAGACGCACTATCCGCCGTTCGGCCGGCTCGCGAGCCTCGTCGTCTCCGGCCCCGACAAGCATGAGACCGAAGCGTTCGCGCGCGCGCTGGTGCGCGCCGCGCCCAAAATCACCGGCGCGACTGCCGACGAGGTGCGCGTGCTCGGCCCCGCCGAAGCACCGCTCGCTTTGGTCCGCGGCCGCCACCGCCTGCGCCTGTTGGCCAAATCGCCGCGCGCCTTCGACCTCTCGGCCTACCTGCGCCAATGGCTATCCGGCGGCCCGCAGCCGAAAGGCAATGTCAAGATCGAGATCGACGTCGACCCGCAGAGTTTTTTGTAGGGCGAGGAGAGTTGGATCGTTTTCGTTTGACACGTTTGCGCGGTGCGAATTTCTTGCGCTCCGCGGCCGCGAATGAGCGCCGCGCCCAGACGGCAAGCTCGTCGGGATCGTCGTAGAGCCGCTCGGGCAGGCGCCAATACGGCAGCGCGTGCTCGCTCGGGCGGCCGGATTTTTTGCCGCGCGTATAGCTGAACGGCGCGCAGCCTTCGCGCTCGAAATCGGCGCGGTTGGCGTCGTCGGCTTTCAGATAGATCACGTCGCGGACCACGAGGCCGAACATCAGGCCGTCGGCAAAGATGCCGGCGCCCGAGAACATGCGCTTCACCATCACCGGGCCGAATGGCGCGAACAGGTCGCGGATGAAGTCCTGGTCCACGCGAGGCTTACATCGGCCGCTGCGAGGCGTGGACGGATTTGCGTAAGAGCGCGTAGAGCGAGCCGCCGGTGAATGCGCCGAGCACGTACATGATGGCGGCGACGATCGCCAGCGGCGCGCGCAGGCTGAAGCCGAGGAAGGCCATCCGCACCACGCCGAAATTTTGGAACACGAAAATCAGGATGATGGCCACGAATAGGACGATGACGGTCACGTAGACCCAGCGCATGGCGGCCTCCGCTTTCAAATTCGGCAACGACGACGCAGCGTAACCCGGATCGGATGCAAACAAAATCGGGTTCGCACCAACCTTGGCGGGCTACAAAACTACATCTAATAAGGCCGTCCCTGGCCATAGCGCGGCGGCACCTCATCGGCCTCGACGATCATCTTGCCGATCGGCCACAGTGCGATGCCGGCGAGCTTGAGATGCGCCCAGGCGAACGGGATGCCGATGATGGTGATGGCGAGCAGCAACGCGGCGACCAGATGCCCGAGCGCCAGCCACCAGCCGGCAAACACGAGCCAGATGATATTGCCGAGCAGACCGAACGGACCGGTGCCGACATCCTCGGTGCCGAGAAACTCGGCGCGCGACACCGCCATGCGGCCGAACGGCAGCAGCGCATAGGAGGCGATGTTGAAGGCGGCGCGCGCCCACGGGATGCCGACGATGGTGATCGCCATGATCAGCGCGGCAAAGAGCCAGCCGATGGCCATCTCGAGACCGCCGAAGATCATCCAGAGGACGTTAAGCAGCAGCGAAAGCGGGGACATGACACACCTGGACAATGCCGCGGCGTTACCGCGCCGCAGCCGCCATGTAGGTACGGGAGCGCCGGCGCGCTACCCGAAAAGTGCAGCCAGCCGTTACGCAAACCGCTCCTTGGCCCGGGCGCGGGCCTTGATGGCCTCGGCTTCGCGGTTCTTGGCCGGGCTCGCGGTTTGCAGCGCTCCTAACAGCCGATGCGCGGCGGCGCTGACTTCGTCGACTGCGCGGGCAAACGCGGCCTCGTTGGCGCGCGACGGCTGGGTGAAGCCGCTGAGCTTGCGCACGAATTGCAGCGACGCGGCGCGGATTTCGTCCTCGTTCGCCGGCGGCTCGAAATTGAACAAGGTGCGGATGCTGCGGCACATGATGCGCTCCAATTACGAATTCGCTGCCTTCGCGGGCTGCGCGCCGGCCGGCTGCCGGTGCGCGATGGCGTCGGCGATCTCCACCGTGCGGCGCGCCATCTCGGCATGCAGCCGCTCGACCATGCGGCCCTCGATCTGGATGACGCCCTTGTCGCGGTTCTCCGGCAGGTCGAACGCGGCGATGATCTTGCGCGCCGCCTCGACCTCGTCGGGCGCCGGCGAGAACGCTTCGTTGCAGGCCTCGATCTGTTTGGGATGGATCAGCGTCTTGCCGTCGAAGCCGAGATCGCGGGCCTGCCGGCATTCGGCGGCAAAGCCCTCGGCGTTGCCGAGATCGTTGTAGACGCCGTCCAAAATGTCGAGGCCGTGGGCGCGCGCCGCGGCGACGCAACTCATCAGCCACGGCAGCATCGGCGCGCGGCCGGGCACGATGCGGGCGCGCGTGTCCTTGGCGAGATCGTTGGTGCCCATGACGAAGCCGGTGAGCCGCGTCTCGGAATCGTGCGCCGCCGCCGCGATGGCGGCGACGTTGAGCATGGCGAGCGGCGTCTCCATCATGGCCCAGACGCGGATATGCGGATCGGTACCCATGTCGACGATGCGCGCCGCCAGATCCTGCAGCTGATGCGGATCGGAAATCTTCGGCACCAGCACCGCGTCGGGCCGGCACTCGGCGACGGCGTGCAGATCGTCGACCCACCAGCGGGTATCGAGGCCGTTGATGCGGATCAGAACCTCGCGGTCGCCAAAACCCTGCTGCACCGCCTTCTGGATCAGGCCGCGCGCCGTGGACTTGGCCTCAGGCGCCACCGCGTCTTCGAGATCGAGGATCAAAACGTCGGCCGGCAGGTCGCGCGCCTTCTCGAGCGCGCGGGCGTTCGAACCCGGCATGTAGAGCACGCTGCGCCGCGGACGGACTGTCATCGTTTGATCCTTCTCCCGGCCGCCAAATTAGCGGCCTTGCGCCCGCTATGCCACTGCGGCGCGGCGGCGCTTCTCCACAACGGGCGGCCAGGCTTGGTCTAGGGGCGTCTGGATTTGTCGCAAAAAAGCGCGGCATTATGCGAACGGGGACGTATTCAATGGGCTGGAGGAAAAGATGCTCAAATTGGCAAAACAGGCTGCGTTGTTAACACCGGCTTTTGCAATTCTATTGCCGCTCGCGGCGCAAGCGGCTCCGCCTCCGTTTTGCCGCGACTATGCGGCGGCCGCCGTCAGGCAGGTCGAGCTGGCGCGAGCGATTCCCGCCTGTAATCGCGGCGCCGGCCCGCGCTGGACCACCGATTACCGCGTGCATTTCGACTGGTGCCTGGGCGCGGCGCCGGGCGTCGTCGCCGCCGAGCGCGAGACGCGCACCAACTGGCTGCGCAGGTGCCGCGGGCGGTGAGGCTGAGCATAAAGTCCGCTCATTCCCGCGAAAGCGGGAATCCAAAACTTTGAGAGACGAACTGGGTCCCCGCTTTCGCGGGGACGAGCGGCTTTCGTATCACGCCGCCTTGCGTTTGGCGGTGATCAGCTTGCGGTTCACCAGGCACTCGGCGATCTGAATGGCGTTGAGCGCCGCGCCCTTGCGCAGGTTGTCGGACACCACCCACATCGACAGGCCGTTCTCCACGGTGGCGTCCTCGCGGATGCGGCTGATGTAGGTCGCGTCCTCGCCGGCGGCCTCGTAGGGCGTGACGTAGCCGCCCGGCTCCTGCGAATCGATGACCAGGCAGCCCGGCGCGCTGCGCAGGATGTCGCGCGCTTCGTCGGCGGTGATCTCGTTCTCGAACTCGACGTTGACCGCCTCGGAATGGCTGATGAAGACCGGCACGCGCACGCAGGTCGCGGTGAGCTTGATCTTGGGATCGAGCATCTTCTTGATCTCGACCACCATTTTCCACTCTTCCTTGGTGCTGCCGTCTTCCATGAACACGTCGCACTGCGGAATGACGTTGAACGCGATGCGCTTGGCAAATTTTTTCGGCGCAACCTCGTCGAGCGTGAACACCGCCTTGCTCTGGGAAAACAATTCGTCCATCGCGTCCTTGCCGGCGCCCGACACCGACTGATAGGTGGCGACCACGACGCGCTTGATCCGGGCGCGGTCGTGCAGCGGCTTGAGCGCGACAACGAGCTGCGCGGTCGAGCAGTTCGGATTGGCGATGATGCCGCGCTTGCGGAAGCCGTCGATGGCGTCGGCGTTGACCTCCGGCACGATCAGCGGCACGTCGGAATCGTAGCGCCAGCACGACGAATTATCGATCACCACGGCGCCGGCGGCGGCGATCTTCGGCGAAAATTGCTTGGACACCGTCGCGCCCGCCGACATCAGGCAGATGTCGGTGCCGGCAAAATCGTGGTGCTCGAGCGCTTTGACCTTGAGCGTCCGGTCCCCATAGGAGACTTCGAGGCCCTGGCTCCTGCGCGAGGCGAGTGCCACCACCTCGTCGGCCGGGAACGACCGCTCGGCCAGGATGCCAAGCATCTCGCGGCCCACATTGCCGGTCGCGCCGACGACGGCGACGCTGTAACCCATGATCAAGTCTCCATCGCATTTTCACTGGCGGCGCCGCGCCGCGCCGGCCGAGCGCAAGCGCTTCTAGGCGAGAACCGCGCCTGGCACAACGCCGCCGGGACGTTCTGGCGGGACCTTCTGTCTGAGCGGCCTTGCCATCGGCTTAATGGGCGCGATCCTCGCGTAGCCTATATGGGCAGGTTTGCGCCTCTTACCACCGCGCTCGGGAATTCATCCGCGACTGGAACGCCGCAACGGCTAAGTGCCGTAGTTCTTCGCCAGATAGTCGACGATCGCCTTGGCGTCCTCATCGCCGATCGGCGCGCCCATGGCCTTGATCATTTTGGTGACTTCGGCTTGCCAGCCGGCAGCGTTGAGGAACGGCGAATTGATCTGGATGTAGTCGAGGCTGTGGCAGGCGCTGCAATTGGCCTGCACCTTGTCGAGGCCCGGCCCGGGTTTGAGCGTGATGGTCTGCTCCTGGGCGGCAGCGGCCGATAGCGTGACGGCGAAGGCGGCGATCATTGTCACGGCAGAGACGCGCATAAGAAACCTCCCTCAGCCGGCGTTGAGCGTGATGGTCTGCATCACGTTGTTGTGGTAGCCGGCCGGATTCCAGATCAGCGAGGCGACCTGGCTCTGGCCGATGGCGTTGGCGGCATTGGCCATGACGGTGTTCTTGCCGGGCTTGGCGTTGAACTCGAAACTCCACGGCCGGAACGCATAGGGGCCGAGATCGTCGCCCAGTTTGGCGCCCGACCAGGTCTTGCCGGCGTCGATCGACACCTCGACGCTGCGGATGCCGTAGCCGCCGTCCCAGGCGAGCCCGCTGACGGTGACTTTGCCGGGCTGCACCGTGGCGCCGTCGCTATGGCTCGTGATCAGCGAGTTCACCACCATCTCGGTGATCGGCGTCGAGGTGGCGTTCTCCTGGGAGACGAACCGCGCCACCACCGGAAACTTGCCGACCGGAATGCGGTAGCCCGGGTTCATCCAGAAGCTGCCCAACGGCTTGGTCAGCGCCGTGATCGAGATCA
Source organism: Xanthobacteraceae bacterium (assembly GCA_035651875.1). Lineage (GTDB taxonomy): Bacteria > Pseudomonadota > Alphaproteobacteria > Rhizobiales > Xanthobacteraceae > BOG-931. The sequence continues at coordinate 82,203 of DASRET010000033.1, read as the reverse complement.
AATGCTTCATCCAATAGGTGCCGGTCCAGCCGGGCACGACCAGCCGCGCCGGAAAGCCGTTGAAGTGCGGCAGCGGCGCGCCGTTCATCTCGTAGGCGATCAAGGTCGACTCGTCGGTCGCCTTCCACACCGGCAGGCTCTTGACGAAATCCGGCGTGGCGTCGAGCACCGGGCCGTCGGCGCCGTTGAAGGCGATCTCGATGGCTTCTTTCTTGAGGCCGACTTTGTCGAGCACGTCCTTGAGCCGCGCACCCTTCCAGCGGGCGCAGCCCATGGCGCCGTAGCCCCACTCGACCCCGGCGACGTGCGGATTCGACAAGCCGCGCCGATTGCCGGAGCATTGATTGACGGCGACAAGCTCCGATGCCGGCATCGCCTTGAGGTCGTCGAGCGTCAGCGTGGCCTGGCCGCTGGCCCCTTCGCCGCCGATTGTGATCTTGTAGGTCTTGGCGTCCACCTGCGGGATGTTCGACAGATGGTAACGGACGAAGAACTCGTCGTTCGGCGTGATCGGCGTGCGGAAGTAGTCGAGCGGCGCCTCGTAGTTCGGCGCCCGGTAGGCGAGCTTGATGAGCGGCTTCTTGCCGGGCAGCGTCTCCATCCGGGCGGAAGCGCCGACGCCGGCCGGCAATCCGGGCGACAGCGGCGCGCCGGCGGCCTCGGCCTCGAACAGTCTGGGTAGGCCTAGTCCGCTGCCGGCCAGCGCAGCGCCGGCACCAGCCGTGCTCAACAGCGTTCGGCGTGTGAACATTGCGATCCTCCAGTGGCGTCTAAGTCGCGCCTGTGCCGGCGCTTCAACTTCAGATCGTTATAGCAGGGCCGCGATGGAGAATAATTTGGCATAAAGTAGTACGATCGTAGCATGCGGTTCCTTAAGACCGTTGGCTCACTGCTAGTCTGAAAACGAATGTCGGGCGCAGTGGTTCAGACAGCGCACTGTCGGCGGCGAGCAAATCGCGCTAGACTGGCGGAGAGGGAAAGCGAGGCCTTATGCGAAAACTTGCTGCTATTGCTGCGATTTTAGCTCTGGCTGCGGCTCAGATTGGTCCCGCCAATGCGGCCGTGAAGAAGCGCTACCCGCGCGTCGCGCGCTCGGCAGGCGGTACCGTCATCCAGCCGACCCGCACCATCATCCACCATCCCGACGGCAGCACCACCATCTACGTGACGCCGCGCCGTTCCTATCTCGACACCGGGACCGAAGTGTCGGTCGGTGACCGCCACTTCCGCGATTACGCGTTCCCGCCGAGCGGCGATCCCGGCCGAGTCGGCTTCTGGTTCTACGGCTTCGACCAAACCGGGAGCAACGGCTTGCCGCTGCCGCGGCCGTTCGACATCCCGGGCTTCAACCCAGCGATCCCGTGACTGACGCGCCGCGGCCTCAGGCCGCGAGCTTTTGCATCTCGCCGACGATCGCCGCACCCATCTCGGCGGTGCTGACGATCGTCGCGCCCTCGGATTTGATGTCGGCGGTGCGAAGCCCCTTGGCGAGGGTCGCGGCGATCGCGGCCTCGAGCATGTCGGCCTGTTTGCTCATGGCGAACGAATAACGCATCGCCATGGCGAACGAGGCCAGCATGGCGATCGGATTGGCCATGCCCTTGCCGGCGATGTCGGGCGCCGAACCGTGCACCGGCTCGTACATCGCCTTGCGCCGTTTGGTCTTGGCATCGACCTCGCCGAGCGACGCCGACGGCAGCATGCCGAGCGAGCCGGTCAGCATCGCCGCCACGTCGGACAGCATGTCGCCGAACAGATTGTCGGTGACGATGACGTCGAACTGCTTCGGCCAGCGCACCAGCTGCATCCCGCCGGCGTCGGCCAGCATGTTCTCGAGCTGCACGTCGGAAAATTCGCGCGCGTGCACCTGCCCGACCACCTCGTGCCACAGCACGCCGGTCTTCATCACGTTGCGCTTTTCCATCGAGGTGAGCTTGTTGCGGCGCGCCCGCGCCAGCTCGAAGCCGACCTTGGCGATGCGCTCGATCTCGTAGGTGTCGTACACCTGGGTGTCGACGGCGCGCTTCTGGCCGTTGCCGAGATCGGTGATGGTTTTCGGCTCGCCGAAATAGACGCCGCCGGTCAGCTCGCGCAGGATCACGATATCGAGGCCGTCGACCGCCTCGCGCTTCAGGCTCGAAGCGTCGGCCAGCGCCGGATAGACGATGGCCGGGCGGATATTGGCGAACAGGCCGAGGTCCTTGCGCAGGCGGAGCAAGCCGGCTTCGGGCCGCACGTCGAACGGCACCTTGTCCCACTTGGGCCCGCCGACGGCGCCGAAAATCACGGCGTCGGCAGCATGCGCCTGCGCCATCGTGTCGTCGGTGATGGCGACCTGGTGGGCATCGTAACAGGCGCCGCCGACCAGGCCCTCCTCGATCGCGAAATCGGCGATGCGGTTCTTGCTCAGGAACCCGAGTAGCCGCTTCACCTCGGCCATGACTTCAGGACCGATGCCGTCGCCGGCGAGCAGGAGGAGTTTGTGGCTGGGCATGAATTGAGCCTTGAAATTGGGAAAATGCAGCGCCACTGCTAAACGGCGACAGCTTCGATGGCAACCGGCGTGAGCAGGCATATGCCGCAACAGCGACCGCACGTCGTCATCATTGGCGCCGGCTTCGGCGGACTGCAGGCAGCCGTGACGCTCGGCCGCGCCCCGGTCGATGTCACCATTATCGACCGGCAGAACTATCATTGCTTTCAGCCGCTGCTCTATCAGGTGGCGACCGCGGCACTGTCGCCGGCCGAAATCGCCTGGCCCGTTCGTCACATCTTGCGGCGGCAAGCAAATGCGACCGTGTTGATGGCGGAGGTGACCGGCATCGACGCTGACGCACGCGTCGTGCAGACGAGTGGCGGCCCGTTCCATTACGACTTTCTGGTCGTCGCCAGCGGCGCCACCCATTCGTATTTCGGACACGACGACTGGGCCGCGTTCGCGCCGGGATTAAAGCGCATCGAAGACGCCACCCACATTCGCCGCAGCATTCTGGCCGCGTTCGAAGAGGCGGAATTGATGAGCGACGACGATGCGCGCCGCCGCTTGCTGACGTTCGTGATCGTCGGCGGCGGTCCGACCGGCGTCGAGATGGCCGGCGCCATTGCCGAAGTGGCGCGCCAGACGCTGGCGCGCGATTTCCGCCGCATCGATCCGCGCAGCGCCCGCATCGTGCTGCTCGAGGCCGGACCACGCCTGTTGCCGAGCTTTTCAGAAAAGCACTCCGCTTATGCCCTCCGCACGCTGACCGCCATGGGCGTCGAGGTCAAAACCGACACGCCGGTGGTGCGCTGCGACGCGCGCGGCGTGGAGCTCGACAAAGGCCGCATCGATGCCGGCGCGGTCGTATGGGCCGCCGGCGTCGTCGCCTCGCCGGCCGCGCACTGGCTGGCGGCGGAGCGCGACCGCGCCGGACGCGTCATCGTGCGGCCGGATCTGTCGCTGGCGGCGCATGAGAACGTCTTCGTCATCGGCGACACCGCATCGGCGGTCGACGAGGCCGGACGCGCAGCGCCGGGGCTCGCGCCGGCGGCCAAGCAGATGGGCGATTATGTCGGCCGGCTGATCGCCGCGCGCCTTGCCGGCAAATCGCTGCCGCCGTTCCGTTATCGTAATCAGGGCGTGCTGGCGACCATCGGCCGCCGCGCTGCCGTCGTCGAGCTCGGCCCGATTCAGCTCAAGGGATTTGTCGGCTGGCTGTTCTGGAGCGTGGTGCACATTTATTTTCTGATCGGCCTGCGCAACCGCTTCGTCGTCGCCGTGACGTGGCTGTGGGGCTACATCACGTTCCAGCGCGGCGCCCGCCTGATCACCGAAGTGCCGCCGCCGCGCTTGCAAAAATGACCAACGCTCAGAGTCCGCTGAACCAATTATAGCCCTGGTTCTCCCAATAGCCGCCGGCGTCGTTATTCTGCACCCACATGGCGGTCACGTATTTGGGGTTCTTGAAGCCGAGTTTGGTGGGGATGCGGATGCGGATCGGAAAGCCGTAGGCCTGCGGCAGGGTCTTGTGATCGAATTTGAGAGTGAGCTGGGTCTGCGGGTGCAGCGCGGTCGGCATGTCGATGGTGTTGGAATAGCCCTCGGCGCATTGGAACCAGACGTATTTGGCGCGCGTGTCGGCGCCGATCAGTTTTAGGAAATCGGACAGCCGCACGCCCTGCCACGAGCCGATGGCGCTCCAGCCCTCGACGCAGACCAGCCGGGTGATCTGCGAGACCTCCGGCAGCTTATTGAGCTCCGGCAGCGTCCAGGACTTTTTGTTGTCGACCAGGCCGCCGATCTCCAGCTTGTAGGTTTCGCCGTCGATGTCGGGCGCCTCGTCTTCCGAATAATAGCCGTTGAACGGAAACGGCCGCGTCACTTGGTTGTCGGCGAAGGTCGGCGCCAAGGTGTGCGAGCCGAACAGGCGGGCCTGAACCCAGTCGTTGAAGTTGGAGACGACGCGCAGCGCGTTTTCGGCGGTCGGACCGTCGATGACGTCGCAGCCGGTCAGCGCCGCCAGCGCGCCGACGCTGGCGGCGCCGCGCAGGAACAGCCGCCGCGACGGCGCCGGCAGCAGCTTGCCGGCATCGCCGATCAACGCTTTGCCATCGACGCCGGAGATCGGTTTGCGCGGACGGGCCATCGTCTTACTCCATCAAACGTTCAGCGGCCGACGATCATGGCGCGCAGGCTCTTCGGCACAATGAGCGCCAGCACGACGTGCACGGCCAGGAAGCAGACGATCGCCGTCATGGCGGCGAAATGCACATAGCGCGCGGTGTTGTAGCCGCCGAAGAACGCGGTCAACCACCAGTACTGCACCGGCTTCCAGATCGAGATGCCGGACAGCACGATCACCACGCCGGCGAGCAGCACACCGGCATAGAGCAGCTTCTGCACCGCGTTGTAGACCGACAGATCGTCGTGCGCGAGCTTGCCGCGCAGCGCCGCCACAAAATCGCGGACCACCTCGCGCGGCCGGATCGGCAACAGCTTGGTGCGGAAGCGACCGCTCGCCAGCCCGAGCGCCACATAGACAAGGCCGTTGATCACCAACAGCCACATGGCGGCGAAGTGCCACAGCAGCGCGCCGGCGAGCCAGCCGCCGAGCGCGATTTGCGGCGGGAAGGTGAAGCCGAACAGCGGCGACGCATCGTAGATCTGCCAGCCGGAGCCGATCATCATGAACATCGCCAGTGCATTGACCCAGTGCGTCACGCGCACCCAGCGGGGATGAATGAGCGGCCTTGCGGCGGCGGCAGGCGCTACGGACGTCGGGGCGGTGGCTTCGATGGTCATCGCATGTGTTCCGTTTGCGCGGCAGTGCCGCACCTATAACAAAACAACCCCGGCCGGGCGCTCACATTCCTGTCAGCGGCGCTATCCCTCTCCGCAAGTGGAGAGGGATAGCGGATCGCGCAACCCGTCGCCTACATCGGCAGCAGCACCGTGTCGATGACGTGAATGACGCCGTTCGACTGCAGCACATTGGCGATCGTGACGTGGGCGACGTTACCCTTGGCGTCGGTGATGGTCAGCTTGCCGGGGCCGGCGTCTTTCACCACGATGTCCTCGCCCGCGACGGTCTTGAGCTTGGCCATGCCCTCGCCCTCCTTGATCGCCTTCATCAGCGAGGCGGCGGTCATGCGGCCGGGCACGACGTGATAGGTCAGGACCTTGGTCAGCGTCGCCTTGTTCTCCGGCTTGAGCAGGGTCTCGACCGTGCCGGCCGGCAGCTTGGCGAACGCCGCGTTGGTGGGCGCGAACACCGTGAACGGGCCCGGCCCGGACAGCGTGTCGACCAGGCCGGCGGCCTTCACGGCGGCGACCAGCGTGGTGTGGTCCTTGGAGTTGACCGCGTTCTGAATGATGTTCTTCGACGGGTACATCGGCGCGCCGCCGACCGTCACGGTCTTCTCCGACATTTGCGCGTAGAGCGGCGCGGTGGCGACCGCGCTGAATGCGGCGATTGCCGCAGCGGCAAGCAAAGCCAAACGCTTGGACATGCGTGTCTCCATGGGTAGCAGTGGGGTGTGGCCGTCAGGGCCGGCGGCTGCACCGCCGGCGAGACGCGACCGAAGTCGTCGTCGCATCGAGATACGGCCGTCCGCGCTTGCGGTTTCACGCCGCAGCCATCACGACGAGAATTTTTCACATTCCGCCCTGCTTTGCGGCGGCGCCGCACTACGTTAAGAAGCGCGCTCGCGAGAACAAAGGTTCAACAATGGGCAAGACCAGTCCCGGCAATTGCTTTGAGGATTTCCGTATCGGCCAGGTGATCCGCCACGCCACGCCGCGCACGGTGACGACCGGCGACGTCGCGCTTTATACCGCCCTGTTCGGCGGCCGCTTTGCGGTGCAGTCGTCGGACGAGTTCGCCAAGGCGATCGGCTATCCGCGGGCGCCGGTAGACGATTTTCTGGTCTTCCACATCATCTTCGGCAAGACCGTGCCGGACATCTCGCTCAATGCGGTCGCCAATCTCGGCTATGCGGGCTGTTATTTCCGCCAACCGGTCTACCCCGGCGATACGCTGTCGGCGCTGTCCGAGGTCATCGGGCTGAAGGAAAACTCCAGCCGCAAGACCGGCATCGTCTATGTGCGCACCACCGGCATGAAGCAGGACGGCACGCCGGTGCTCGAATACGTGCGCTGGGTCATGGTGCGCAAGAACGACGAGGCCGCGCCGGCGCCCGGCGATCACGTGCCGCGGCTGCCGACCGCGGTCGATCCGAAGGTGCTGGGCGAGGCCTGCCCGCCGCTCGACATCGCCGACTACGATGTCGCGCTGGCCGGCAGCCCGTACCGGTTCGGCGATTATGAGGTCGGCGAAAAGATCGATCACGTCGACGGCATCACGGTCGAAGAGGCCGAGCACATGATGGCGACGCGGCTGTATCAGAACACCGCGCGCATCCATTTCGACCTGTACGGCGCCAAGCGCGGCCGGTTCGGCAATCGCTTGATCTACGGCGGCCACGTCATCTCGCTGGCGCGTGGGCTGTCGTTCAACGGGCTCGCCAACGCCTTCCACGTCGCGGCGATCAACGGCGGCCGCCACGTCGCGCCACTGTTCGCCGGCGGCACCGTATTCGCCTGGTCGGAAGTTTTGGCCAAGGCCGAGCTGCCCGGGCGCAGCGACGTCGGCGCGCTGCGGCTGCGCACCATCGCCACCAAGGACAAACCGTGCGCCGATTTTCCGAGCAAGTCGGGCGAAGAAGACGACCCCACAATTATTCTCGATCTCGATTATTGGGCGCTGCTGCCGCGCTGAGTTCGTAGTTCGTAGGATGGGTTGAGCGCAGCGAAACCCATCATCTTTTTGTGAATGCCAATGCTGGGCTTCGCTTCGCTCTACCCATCCTACAAACCTTCGTGTTGACCGCATTCGGCGCATCCGAGTACCCTCCCGGCCTGCAACTTCTCATCGTGGGGGCGTCACATGAGCGGAAGCATATCGGTCAAACGTGCCGTCTGCGCCGCGTTGCTCGCGTTACCGCTTTTGTCCGCCGTGCGTCTGGGCCCGATCCGCGTCTATGTCAGCGGTCTGGGCAATGACAGCAATGCGTCGATGAATTGCCCGCGGGCGAATCCCTGCCGTACCTTGGCGACCGCCTATACGGTCGTGCAGGCCGGCGGCGAGATCATTGCGCTCGATCCTGCCGATTACGGGCCGGTTGCGATCGCCGAACAGCTTTCCCTGTTGGGCGTGGAAGGCGCCGAGATCGGCGTCGCCACCGGCGCCACGGGAATCACCATCAACGCCCCTGCAGCCACCCGGATCATCATCAGGAACTTCATCATCAGCGGTGCAGGCGCTGCCAACACCAAGGGCATTCAGTTGAATACTGGACAGCTGGCGCTGTTCAATTCCACTTTGAAGAACCTGACGACCGGTCTCGACGTCTCCGGCACCAAAGCCGACCTCGTCAATACCGACGTCATCTCGAACACCATCGGAATTTCCACGACCGGCACCGGCGTCGATACCAACGCCGTTCCGACGACGGGACCGACCCAGGTTCGCGTGGCCTGGGGCAACGCCATCGGCAACACGACGGCCTATCTGATGAACAATCCCGGCACCGGCACGGGCGGCAACAAGGTCACGATCCTGGAATTTCTGACCAGCAACACCACCGCCGCGTTCTCGACCAATATGACAGGCAACGGCACCTTGGTGTCAGGGACCGGGGCCTCGTGTGGCGGCATGAATTGCCAGAATCTCGGCTTCTACAGCTCCAATACCAACCCGCATTAGCGAGTGCCTCACAGCCAATCGCGACATTCGCGCAGTGGAGACCCGCGGCCGTCCCGGCTATGATCGGCTATTCAACAGCAGGTCGACCCATGCGCCGTCTCACCCTCCTTGCCGTCTTCCTCGCGTGCACCGTCGCGACTGCCGCACGCGCCGAATTTCCCGACCGGCCGATCCATCTCATCGTGCCGCAGGCCGCCGGCAGCGCCACCGATACGGTGGCGCGCATTCTCGCCGCCGCGCTGGGCGATGAAATCGGCCAGCAGGTCATCGTCGACGACCGGCCGGGCGGCGCCCTCACGGTCGGCCTCGATCTCACGGCGAAATCGCCGCCGGACGGCTACACGCTGTGCATGGGGCCGATCGGCGCGCTCGCCATCACGCCGCATCTGGTGGCGAAACTGCCCTACGACATCGCCCGCGACTTTCAGCCGATCGTCGCGGCCACGCGTGGCCAGCTGCTGCTCGCGGTGTCGCCGACCACATCGATTCATTCGGTCAAGGAGCTGATCGCCTACGCCAAGGCCAATCCCGGAAAGCTGCTCAACGCATCGTCGAGCAACGGTTCGCCCGGCCATGTCGGCGGCGAGCTGTTCAAGTTCATGACCGGTACCCAAATCGTGCATGTGCCCTACAAGGGCGGCGCGCCGGCCATCAACGACCTGATCGCCGGACGGGTGCAGCTGATGTTCGAGAGCCTGAACTCGATCGCGCCGTTCGCCAAATCCGGCCAGGTGCGGGCGCTGGCGGTGACCGGCGAACACCGCTCGCCGGCGTTTCCCGATCTGCCGACCGTGGCCGAGGCCGGCGTGCCCGGCTATGCGGCGCCGACCTGGTCCGGCGTGATCGCGCCGGCCGGCGTGCCGCGGCCGATCGTCGACAAGCTCAACGCCGCCTTGAACCGCGCCATCGCGTCACCGGCGTTCAAGGCGCGCTTTGCGTCGATCGGCGACGAGCCAGCCGGCGGCACGCCAGAAGAATTCGCCGCGCTGATCGCGTCGGACTCGAAAAAGTGGGGCGAAGTGATCCAGCGCGCCGGCATCAAGTTCGAATGAGCCGCATCGCGGGCGCCGCGCGGTGGGTCCTGGCGCGGGCTTTCACGGCTTCGGGACTAGGCCCATATTCGGGCCATGGCCAAAGCGCCCAAAACTCCGAAAAAGCCGAAAGATCCGGCCAAGCCGACGCGCGCCAAGGCGGCGCGGCCGGAGGTGCCGGCGCTCGACGATAAGCTCGCCGATCTGCTCAATCCGGCGATCGGTCAGGGCACGGCCGGGATCGGTTCGCAGACCGGGCTGAAGCCGCCGCCGGATAATTCGTGGGACCGGCGCGCCGACTTCGCCAACGCGCATCGGGCACGCAAGTCGACGCAAGGCTTGTCGACTAAAGGGTTGGCCGAGCGGCCGCAGCAAGGCTACGTCGGCAAAAGCCCGGTGGACGTCGACGCCGAGCTCGCCAAAGCGCTGGGCCTCGACGGCGGCGATCCGAGCAAGCCGGTGATCGGCGAAACCGCCGAGATCGACGAGATTTCCGAGATCGCCGAACCGCGCCGCGAGCCGCGGCACCGCCCGGCTACGCAACCGCTGACGCTCGGCGGCCTTGCCAGCCAGCAGTCGCTCGAAGCGTTGCTGCGCGAGGGCCGGCCGGAATTCCGCGAGACGATCTGGACGCCGCACCGGCCGCCGCGGCCGGAAAAATCCGAAGGCGGCCACCGCTTCGTCATCAAATCGGATTTCGATCCGAAGGGCGATCAGCCGCAGGCCATCGCCGAGCTGGTCGAAGGCGTGCGCCGCAACGACCGCTCCCAGGTGCTGCTCGGCGTCACCGGCTCCGGCAAGACCTTCACGATGGCGAAGGCGATCGAACAGACGCAGCGCCCGGCGCTCATCCTGGCGCCCAACAAGACGCTGGCGGCGCAGCTCTATGGCGAGTTCAAGAGCTTCTTTCCCGACAACGCGGTCGAATATTTCGTCAGCTATTACGACTACTACCAGCCGGAAGCCTACATCCCGCGCACCGACACCTACATCGAGAAGGATTCGTCGATCAACGAGCAGATCGACCGCATGCGCCATGCCGCGACGCGTGCGTTGCTCGAGCGCGATGACGTGATCATCGTCGCTTCGGTGTCGTGCATCTACGGTATCGGCTCGGTCGAGACCTACTCGGCGATGACGTTCACCATCAAGCGCGGCGAGCGGCTCAATCAGCGCCAGCTGCTGGCCGACCTGGTCGCCCTGCAATACAAGCGCTCGGCCGGCGATTTCTATCGCGGCTCGTTCCGGGTGCGCGGCGACGTCATCGAGATTTTTCCGGCGCACTACGAGGACCGCGCCTGGCGGGTGTCGCTGTTCGGCGACGAGGTGGAAGCGATCCACGAGTTCGATCCGCTCACCGGGCAGAAGACCGACGAGCTCGAATTCGTCAAAATCTACGCCAACTCGCATTACGTGACGCCGCGGCCGACGCTGCTGCAGGCGATTTCCGGCATCAAGCTGGAACTCCGCGGGCGGCTCGAGCAGCTCAACGCCGCCGGCCGGCTCCTGGAAGCGCAGCGGCTCGAGCAGCGCACGCTGTACGACCTGGAGATGATGGAGGCGACCGGCTCGTGCGCCGGCATCGAGAACTATTCGCGCTACCTCACCGGCCGCAAGCCCGGCGAGCCGCCGCCGACCCTGTTCGAGTACGTGCCCGACAACGCGCTGGTGTTCGTCGACGAAAGCCACGTCACCGTGCCGCAGCTCGGCGGCATGTTTCGCGGCGACTTCCGCCGCAAGGCGACGCTCGCCGAATACGGCTTCCGCCTGCCGTCCTGCATGGACAACAGGCCGCTGCGCTTCGAGGAATGGGACTCGATGCGGCCGCAGACCTTGTGCGTGTCGGCGACGCCGGGGCCGTGGGAGCTCAACGAATCCGGCGGCGTGTTCACCGAGCAGGTCATTCGCCCGACCGGGCTGATCGATCCGCCGGTCGAGGTGCGGCCGGCGCGCACCCAGGTCGACGATCTGGTCGGCGAGGTCCGTGCGGTGGCGCAACAAGGCTATCGCGCCCTGGTCACGGTGCTGACCAAGCGCATGGCCGAGGATCTGACCGAATACCTGCACGAGCAGGGCATCCGCGTGCGCTACATGCATTCGGACATCGACACCATCGAGCGCATCGAGATCATCCGCGATCTGCGGCTCGGCGCCTTCGACGCGCTGGTCGGCATCAATCTGCTGCGCGAGGGCCTCGACATTCCGGAATGCGCGCTGGTCGCCATCCTGGACGCCGATAAGGAAGGATTTCTACGCAGCGAAACCAGCCTGGTGCAGACCATCGGCCGCGCCGCCCGCAACATCGACGGCCGCGTCCTGCTCTACGCCGACGGCATGACCGGCTCGATGGAGCGCGCCATCGCCGAGACCGAGCGGCGACGCGAGAAGCAGCAGCAGTACAATACCGAGAACGGCATCACGCCGGAAAGCGTGCGCAAGGGCATCGCCGACATTCTGGACAGCGTCTACGAGCGCGACCACGTGCTGATCGCGACCGGCAGCGGCGCCGGCGGCGAGTTCGAGGACGCCGCCACCATCGGCCACAATTTCGAGGCGGTGATCGCCGATCTCGAAACCCGGATGCGCGCCGCCGCCGCCGACCTCGATTTCGAGGAAGCCGCGCGGCTGCGCGACGAGATCAAGCGCCTGCGCTCGACCGAACTCGCGGTGCTGGACGATCCGACGGCGAAGCTTTTACCCTCCCCTGTGGCTGGAGGGGCGGCGCGTAACGCGCGCCGCGGTGGGACCAGTAAAGTCCACAAGCCTGCGCTCGACGAAATGGGCATCGCGCTCCATCACGAAGTCGCGCCGCATCGGCCCGGAGCGAACAGCCGTGGCGCGCCGCGCAAGCCGACGCTCGACGAAATGGGACCCGGCGTCGAAGCTGTTCCGGCCAAGCCGCGCGATGCGTCGAGCCCGCGCTCGACGCTCGGCCGCCCCGGCATGCGCGGCGGCTGGAAGCCGCGGCGACACTGATCCGCACGCGTCCATCACAACAGGAACCAAGCTTTGCAGGCCGAGTTGAGCCGTTAACCACGCACGCGATGTGTAACGGAGTACCGGAAGGAGACACCATGGCCGCGAAGCAGCAGAAGACGCTCGACGACCTGTTTGAAGAGACGCTGAAAGACATTTTCTACGCCGAGAACAAAATCCTCAAAGCGCTGCCGAAGATGGCCAAGGCAGCGCAATCGGATGACTTGAAAGCGGCGTTCGAAAAGCACCTGGAAGAAACGGAGGAACACGTGTCCCGTCTGGAACAGGTGTTCAAGATGATTGAGGTCGCGCCGCGCGGCAAAAAATGCGAGGCGATCGAAGGCATCATCGAGGAGGGCGCCGACATCATGAAGGAATTCAAGGGCGCGCCCGCGCTCGACGCCGGCCTGGTTTCGGCCGCCCAGGCGGTCGAGCATTACGAGATCGCCCGCTACGGAACTTTGAAGCGCTGGGCCGAGATGATGGGCCTCGACGAGGCGGTGCAGCTGCTCGAAGAGACGCTCGAGGAGGAGAAGAACACCGACGCGGCGCTGACCGAACTGGCCGACGCCCAGGCCAATGAGCAGGCGCAGGCGGCGGAGTAGGACAGGAGCTGCCCTCAGCTTCAAGCCGTTCAATCGGCAACGGGCTCGCCGCCGGGTGGACCTACCCGGCGCGCGGGTCCGTTTTCTTGCATCACCAATTATTCGTCGCCAGCCGCACGATGATGGGCAGCAGGATGACGATGAACAGCGTCGGGAAGATGCACACCATCATCGGTATCGAGAGCTTGGCCGGCAGGCTGTAGGCCTTCTCCTCGGCGCGCGACAGCCGCTTGTGCCGCATGTCGTCGGAATAGACCCGCAACGCGTCGCCGATCGAGGAACCGAGCTCATCGGACTGCTGGATCAGCGTGGCGAACGAGCGCGCCTCGTCGAGGCCGAGCCGCTCGGCCAGATGCTCGAGCGCCTCGGTCATGGTGCGGCCGGCGCGGATTTCCAGGTTCGCCATGTGGATGTTGGCCGCGAGCGACGGAAAGGCGTCGCTCAGTTCGCGGGCGACGCGGTCGAGGGCTGCTTCCATGGACAGGCCGGCATCGGCGCAGACCACCAGCAGGTCCATGAAATCCGGGAAGCCGGCCTGATGCTCCAGCCGCTTCTTGTTGATCATGCGGTCGAGATAAAAACTCGGCGCCAGATAGCCGCCGAGCGCCGCGATCATCAGCATGACCCATAACGACGACTTGCCGCCGTAGCCCATCATCGGCAGCACCAGGAACGCCGAACCGGCCTTTACAATCGCCATCACGATGCGGGCCAGGAAGAACATCGCCGGTCCGCGCGGATCGTAGATGCCGGCGCGCATCAGGCGCTGACGCAGCACCTTGATGTCTTTGTTGTCGACCGATGTATAATGCTTATTGGCGTAGTCGATGAGCTTTTGCGCGGCGCGCACGCCCGAAGCGCGCAGCGCGCCACCGCCCGGCCCGTCGTCGTCGATGCCGACGCGGGCTGCGCGCCGGCGCACCGCCTCGCGGGCGCGCATGCCGACCATGATCGCGAACGCGAGCACGCCCGTGGCCAGGAAGACCAGGACGCTCATCATCGTCGACGTGCTCAGCATCTCCATGGGCTTGCCGTTTTAGATCTTGAAGTTGACCATCTTGAACATGATCAGATTGCCGATGAGCATCCACCCCGAGGCGCCGCCGAGCAGCAACTTGGTGAGCCGCTCGTGCCAGACCGCGCCATAGAAGTCGGGCGCGATGAACTGGATGATCAGGAACATGCCGATCGGCAGCGCCGAGAGAATCATCGCCGAGGCGCGGCCTTCGGCGGCGAGCGCGCGGATCTTGCGGCGCATCTTGAAGCGCTGCCGGATCACGCCCGAGAGGTTCTGCAGGATTTCGCCGAGATTGCCACCGGTCGAGCCCTGGATGGCGACCGCGGTTACGAATAGCGGCAGGTCGTCGGAGCCGATGCGGCAATAGAGATTGCGCATCGCGGTTTCGAGATCGGCGCCATAGGTGACCTCGTCGGAGACGATGCCGAATTCGCTGCCGATCGGGTCGCCCATTTCGCGGCCCACCATGTTGACGGCGACCGGCACCGGATGGCCGGCGCGCAGGCTGCGCACGATGATATCGAGCGAATCGGGGAACTGGGCGCCGAATCTCTTCTGCCGCCGCGAGCGCAGAAAGCGCAGCGCCAGAAACGGCAGCACGGTGGCGCAGAACAAGGCGGCGATGCCCGCTTCGACGATGCTGTGGCGGAATATCATGGTGGCGGCGAACGCCAGCACGCTGACGACGCCGAAGATAACGAGCAGGCGCGTAAAGCCGATGGTCAGGCCCGATTGCAGGATCAGGCGGTTGAGCGCCACCAGGTTGAGCCGATAATTGCCGCCGCTGGTAAGGCCGCGTTCGCGGCGCAGCTGCACCAGCACGCTTTCGCGGTCGGTCCGATCCTTCGAGATTTTCAGCCGGCGATTGATGGTGTTGCGATACGAGGCCTTGGAGAAGCCGAGCAGATAGACCGCTTCGAACGCCAAGCCCGCCGAGATGGCGATGAACAGCCAGACCAGATAGATCGGATCGAGGTTGAGCGACATCATCGGTCGGATCCGGCGGTCAGAGCGGCTGCGAGGGATCGAAGTAGGAACCGGGAATCTTGATGCCCAAGGCGGCGAGATCGTTGAGGAAGCGCGGCCGCACGCCGGTGGCCTGAAAGTGGCCCTGCACGGTGCCGTCGGGCGCAGTGCCGCTGCGCACGTACTTGAAGATCTCCTGCATCTGAATGATGTCGGACTCCAGTCCGGTGATCTCGGCGATGCTCATTACCCGGCGCTTGCCGTCCGACAGGCGCGACAGCTGCACGATGACGCGGATGGCCGAGGCGATCTGCGAACGGATCGAGGCCACCGTCATCGGCAGGCCGGCCATGCCGATCATCTGCTCGAGGCGCGACACCGCGTCACGCGGCGTGTTGGCGTGGACGGTCGCCATCGAGCCTTCGTGGCCGGTGTTCATGGCCTGCAGCATGTCGAAGGCTTCCTCGCCGCGGCATTCGCCGAGGATGACGCGGTCGGGCCGCATGCGCAGCGCGTTCTTCACCAGATCGCGCTGGCGGATTTCGCCCCGGCCCTCGATGTTGGGCGGCCGCGTCTCCATGCGACCGACGTGCGGCTGCTGCAGTTGCAGCTCGGCGGCGTCCTCGATGGTGAGCAGGCGCTCCTTCTCGGAGATGAAGGCGGACAAGGCGTTGAGCATCGTGGTCTTGCCCGAGCCGGTGCCGCCGGAAATGATCAGCGTGATGCGCGCCTTGACGGCGGCGGCAAGCAGCTCGGCCATCTGCGGCCGCAGTGCGCCGACATCGACCAGCTTGTTGAGGTTGAACGGCTTCTTGGAAAATTTGCGGATCGACATCAGCGGTCCGTCGATCGCGACCGGGCGCACCGCGACGTTGACGCGCGAGCCGTCGAGCAGGCGCGCGTCGCACATCGGATGCGATTCGTCGACGCGGCGGCCGACCGCGGAGACGATCTTGTTGATGATGCGCAGCAGATGCGACTCGTCCTTGAAGCGCACGCCGGTCGGCTCGAGGATGCCCTGCCGCTCGACGTACACGCATTCGTGGCCGTTGATCAGAATGTCGTTGACGGTCGGGTCCTTGAGCAGCGGCTCGAGCGGGCCGAGCCCGGTCATCTCGTCGAGAATTTCCGAGACGAAGTCGGCGAGCTCCTGGGTGTTGAGCGCCAGACGCTCGACCAGGACGTATTGCGAGACCAGCTGCTGGATGTGATTGCGGATGTCCTCTTCCGGCAGCTTTTCCAGCGCCGAAAGGTTGATCTCTTCGATCAGCCGCCGGTGCAGCCGCACCTTGGCGTCGAGCAGCTTGTCGGTGAGCAGCGGATTGGCGGCGGCCGGCGCCGCCGGCGCTTCGGCGGCAGCCTCCGGAAAGACCGTCCACGACACGCCTTCGAGCGCGGTCTCCTCCGCCGGAACAAGTTCCGGTGCGGCGACGCGTCGTGCTGAGAACCGGCCCGCCATGGCGACGACCTACCGCACCCTTAAGACCGCGCCCACGACAGCTTGAACTTCCGCCCGACTGCGCCGTCTTTGGCCTTGTCGTCAGTCTGCGGGAAAATCAGCTTCCTGAGCTGCGTGGTGATCTTGTTGCCCGGCTTGATCTCTTCGAGCGGAACGCCGCGGTCGATGGCCTCGCGCACGATGCTGTAATGGTTCGGGATGCTGGCGGCGAACGCTTCGCCGAGCGCTTGCTCGACGTCGCTGCGGCGCAGGCCGGCCGAGAACAGGCTCTGCTCGAAGCGATTGATGATGACCTGCGGATGCGGACCGTCGCCGAGCCGTTCGCGAATGGCTTCGACCAGTTGTTTGGCGTGGCGCAAGCCCGGCACCGTGGTCTCGGTGACGATGAACAGCTTGTTGGAGCCGAGCAGCACGCTGTCGGTCCAGGAGAACCAGGTGCGCGGCATGTCGAACACGACGTAGTCGAAATGCGACGACACAAGATCGAGCAGGCGCGTCACCACGTCGGGATCGAACGAGCGCATCTCGGCCGGCCGGTTCGGCGCCGCCACCACCGCCAAGCCCGACGCATGCTGCGATATCATGACTTCGAGCAATTGTCGGTCGAGGCGTTCCGGGCGCGGCTCGATTTCGCCGATGTTGAGTCGCGGCTCGATGTCGAGGTAATCGGCGCAGGCACCGTGCTGGAAATCGAGATCGACCAGGCAGGTGGCGGTCTTGCCGCGCGTGCCACTGTTGAGCAGCAGCATGGCGGTCTGCACCGCGAGCGTGGTCACCCCGGCACCGCCGACCGCCGGCAGGAACGTGAAGATCTGCGCCTCTGAGGTTTCGGTGTTGGCCGGCTTCTTGGCGACCCGCGCGCAGGTCTGCACCAGCTCGACCGGCGGCACCGGCTTGACCATAAAATCCGCCACCCGCATCTGCATCAGGCGGCGCGCCACGCTTTCGTCGAAGGCCTGGGTGATGGCGACCACCGGCGGCCAGTTGCCGATCCGCGTCACCAGCGCGTCGAGCGCCTGCATTTCGGCTTCGTTGCCGGCATCGAGATCGGCGACGACGACGCTTGCGCTCTCGACGTCGATCTGCTCGCGCTCCGACAGCCGGCCTTTGATGACATCGAGACCGATCTGGTCGCTGCCGCCGAACGTGGCGCGGACCTGCTCCTCGAATCCATCGTCGGCGGTCAGCAGGACCACTCTCGCTTGGATTCCCGGCGTTACCGATCGGCCGATGCGCATCGTTCAGGCTCTTTTCTCGACCATGCGCCGTTACGGCGTTGCGGCAGTGGCTGCCGCGGGCGCGCCGATCACCAGCGTGGTGTTAGGCGCGCCGGTGCCGGACGACGTGCCATTGCCGTTTGACGATGTCGGCGCCGCCGGGACCGCGAGTTGCGGCGCCATCGGATCGACCGGCTGCACCACCGTGTTGGTGCGGTAGCGCTCGGCCGCGGCCTGCATGCGCTGGCCGCTGAACACCAGATTGGTGTTGCCGCTGCGTCGCGGCCACGGATCGATGACCTGCACGGCCTGGTTCGCCGCAATCGCATCGCCGGCACTGAGCGCCAGAGAGTCGCGCCGGTCCAGGTAGATTTGCGAACAGCCGCCGATCGTCATGCCGAGCGCGCCGACCGCAAGTGCCGCGGCGACGACGCGCACCTTGGGGCTAGTCCCTGACCGAGACATAGACGCCTCCCTTTTTCGGCAGATCGAGGATGTGACCCACATAGGGTCGGTTCACTGCGCCGGCGGCGAGCCGCACCAGAGCCGGGCTGACTTCCGCCTTGCCCATCAGGAAGAAGTCGATGTCGTTGCCCGGCAGCGTGTTGTCGAGCGGCGTGTGGGCGACGTTGACCGGCGACATCGGCCGCACGATGTGCGGCGTCACCACGATCACCAGGTCGGTCTCGTTCTTCTGATACTGGGCGGAGCGGAAAAGGCTGCCGAGCACCGGCACATCGCCGGCCCATGGCAGCTGGTCCTGCGCGGTCTGGCTGGTGTTCTGCAACAAACCGCCGAGCATGAAGCTCTGGCCGTCGCGCAATTCCAGCGTGGTCGAAGCCTTGCGCGTGATGAGCCCCGGCACCGAGGTGCCCGCGACCGTCACCGTATGGGCGGTGTCGATCTCGCTGACCTCGGGTTTGATCACGAGATTGATGAGCCCATCCCTGAGCACCGTCGGCGTGAACGACAGGCCGACGCCGTACGGTTGATAGACGAACGAAACGGTGCCGAGCGAACCGGCCTGCGGCACCGGAAACTGTCCGCCGGCGAGGAAGCTCGCAGTATCGCCCGACAGCGCCACCAGATTGGGCTCGGCCAGGCTGCGGGCCAGGCCGCGCTGCTCCAGCGCGTTCACCGCGACCTGCAGCTCGCTGGTCAGCTGGCTGACCATGAAACCGAACGGCGGCGTCCCCGACAGCACGCCGGCTGCGACTACCTGAGATGCCGACGGGATCGGCAGCTGAGTGGCGGGCAGCGCCGAGCCGATATTGGCTTTCGTTGACCCGCCGAACAGATTCCACTGCACGCCGAGCTCGCGGCTGGCGCTGCGGTCCACTTCGATGAAGCGCACTTCCAGCATGACCTGCTGCTGCTGCATCACCCTGACGGTGTCGATCGCGTCCTTGTCGAACTGGCGTGCGATCAGCATCGCCTTGTCGAGCGTGGCGGCGTCCGGCGCGGTGCCGCTCAGCATGATGTGATTGCCGACCGACGAAATCCTGATGCCATTGCCGGCGAACTGCGTGATCTCGGTGGCAAGTCCGCTGAGATCGAACGACACCGTGACGTCGAAGATCTGCACCGGCTGGCGGTCGCGGTCGTACACTGTGATCCGCGTCGCGCCGATCCTCTTGCCCATGATGGACAGCGAGTGATCGGTCAGCGGGCTGACCACCGCCACGTCGGGATCGCTGACCATGACGTCGGCGAAGCCGCGATCGGTGCGCACGTCCTGCGACTTGCCGACGGTCACCCGGACAGTGGCAATGCGCGCGACGCTCGTCGCAGCGAGATGCTCCTGCGCTTGCGCCTCAGCGGCGCGCGGCGCCGACACCGAAGCCGCCAGCAGGGCCGCGGCGGCAAGCGCAGCACCGACGCTGCGCATCAGCATACGAACATCGCTGGTCCCGTCCCCAAGCCGCCGGCTGCGGCCGGCGCCGTCATGTTTGACTTTGTACTGGCTGTTCACGTCGGCCTCCCCGCCGCTGCTTGTCTTTCAACCTGTCGTCCCAGTTCCTGCCGCCTGTGGACAGCGGCCCCCAAACTCTCAGTCGTGCGCCATCTCCCGAGCCGGCAGCACGGCCGTATGCGCATCGCGGCGCTCGACCGGCACGTTGAACTCGTCGCGCGTCGTGCCGTCCTTGGTGGGCCGCGTGACCGCGATGGTGATGGAGCGTGCGTCTTCGGTCTGTCCCGCGCCCTGCGCCAGATCCGCATTGGTCAGTTGCCGCGTCGCGTCCTCGGCGATCTCGCCGGCCTTGCGCAGCAACAGCGACAGCGTGCCGACCTGCATGGCGAGCGAGAGCTTCTGTCCGCCGGTCTCGTCGACCTCGAGCGTCACCGCTTTCACCACGATGGGCTTTTCGGTGGTCTGGTCGGCAAGCTGGTCGACCGCGAGCACGCGCAGGTTCTGAATGATGACGTCGTTGATCGAGGTTTTGCGTTCGCCCGGCCGCGTCAGCACCACGTCGACGTGGTCGCCGGGCTGGACGAAACCGGCGACGCCTTCGACGTCGTTGACGCGGATCGTCACCGCCTTCATGCCGTCGTTGAGCATCGACGACAGCGTGGCGCGCTGGCCCTGTCCGGTGATCTTGGAAGCGAGGATCGGCTCGTTGACCTCGATCGGCGCCAGCACGATGCGCTTGGTCGCGGTCAGATCGCCGACCTTGCCGAACGCGCCGGCCGGCACCGCATCCTCCGGCCACGGTATCTCGCGCAGCGAGAGCGTGCTGAGCACGTCGCCGAAACGCAACGGCCGCCGCGCCACCACGATGGTGTGCGCCGGAGGCGCAGCTTTGCGCTGCGCCTCCAGGCTGCGCCTTGCCTCGTCGGCCCGGTTGTTGAGCCAGGCGTTCGCCAAGAATACCGCCAGCAGTCCAAACACGACTGCGAAAGCGATCATGACGATGGTGCTTGTACGCACGCTGTCCCCTGCTGACGCCGCGAAGTTGTTGTTTTGTCAGGCGGCAGATTGGTACGGCGCTGGTGTGGATTTGGTGAAACGACGCGCGGTTTTCCAGCTATGCTGAAGATTACTTGAAGGGGTATTCTTTACGTCGTGTGTATTCGCCGATCGCAATCGAACAGATAACCTTTACGAATTTTTCAGCGGATGCGACCGCGGACGTGTCGACCGCGCTGCAACGGCGAATTGGCGGGCACTTGTTGGTGCTCGTTGCGCGTAGACGATCGATACACCGTCATGTGTCGCAGCGCCGCGCAGGCGGTAGCAGATCGTTAAGGACGAGCCGCGATGACGCGCGGCAGCGTTTGCTCAGATGCGGACGAAGCCGCGCGGCACGGCGTGAAACCGCTCGATGCCGGTCTTGGTGATGAGCACCATCTCGCCGGTCTGCATGCCGGCCTTGCGGTCGGGCGTCACCACGTTGGGCTGGATCACCACGACCATACCGGCGCGGAACGGCTCGTCGGGAACGTGGGCGCTCGGC
Source organism: Xanthobacteraceae bacterium (assembly GCA_035651875.1). Lineage (GTDB taxonomy): Bacteria > Pseudomonadota > Alphaproteobacteria > Rhizobiales > Xanthobacteraceae > BOG-931. Next base: position 61,233 of record DASRET010000033.1, on the reverse strand, counting down.
CGGCTCTTCGAGCCGAGCACAGGCGGCAGGTAGCCACCGCCATAGCCGTGCAACAAATCGTCAATGATCGTAAACCCTGATGCTTCGATAACGCTTGCGGCCTCGATGACCTGGCGCGGCATGGCGCCGTCCTTGAGCACAGCGGCGACCGCCTCGAAGGCAGCGTCGGCCGCGGCATGTAGGTCGCGGTAAAGCGGCGTCGGCTCGGCGTCGACCGTGAAGCTGCGCAGCACCTGGCCGGGATGATCCCAGAACGCGGCGCTGATCTCGGCAAACACGATGTCGCCGCGCCCCACTTTATGGTTACTGGCAAATTGCGTCGGCACCCCGAGCTGCGGCGCCGCCATGGCGGTGACGCCGATGAAGTGAATGACGGTGGTGCCGCCGAGCGCCACATAGCCGCGCTCGACCAGGTTGCCGAGCTCGCGCTCGGTCATGCCCGGCCGCAGGCCGTCGCGCAGCGCCAGCATGCCGCGATCGCTCAGCGCCGCACCAATCCGCATCCAGTCGATTTCCTCGGCCGACTTGACTTGGCGCAGCCGCACATAGGCACGATTCAAGCTGACAGCGGCACCGAACCGCGCGGCGAGCGTGCCATGCTGCTCGAACGTCATGGGTCCGATGACGCCGACGGGTCCGTTGCGCGCGCCGCGGCGCTCCAGCACCTCGATCGCCTTGCCGATCGACGAGCCGCCGCCCCAGCTGACTTCAGCAGCGCTCGCGATCTTCTGCGCCAGCGGCGCGTGATTGACGTGCTGCACGAACATCGCGTCGGCTTCGCCGGGCGTGAACACGCCGACCGCCTCCGTGGTCACCGGCCAGCCGGTCAGCCACTGCACCGCCGAGCCGAAGCGGTTGGCACCGCAGAACACCAGATGATCGCAGTTGTTTTCCGTGAGCAGCGCCGCGACGGCATCACGGCGCCGCGCCATTTCGCCGGCGGAAAAGCGCGGGTAGTCGGTATCGAGCAGCGCTTGCAGATGCGGCGCGAGGCCGAGACTGTCGGGCTGAGCTGGTTCGTTGGGGCGCGTGTTCATGCGGCGATATTAGGGGACTGGGCTTGGCAAATCCATTTTGTTAAGCAGAGCGCACCGCCCGCGCGCGCCACCGGATACCACGCCTGCGCCGGCCTTTCCGGAGAATTGCCCGATGCCCACCTCGTTGATCGATTCCGCCGTGTTTCGCGACATCTTTACCACCGAGGCGATGCGGCGCGTGTTTTCGGACGAGAACCGCGTCCAGAAATATCTCGACTTCGAAGCGGCGCTGGCGCGCGCGCAGGCGCGGCTCGGCGTCATTCCCAAAGAGGCGGCCGATGAAATCTGCCGGCATTGCCGCGCCGAGGAGATCGACTTCGCCAAGCTGAAAGTCCAGACCGAGCGCATCGGTTATCCTGTCCTGCCGGTGGTGCAGCAGCTGGTCGCGCTGTGCCGCGACGGGCTCGGCGAATGGTGCCACTGGGGCGCCACCACGCAGGACATCACCGACACCGCTACCGTGCTGCAGATCCGCGAGGCGCTGGCGCTGATCGAGGCCGATCTCGACGGCATCGCCGATGCGCTCGCGGCGCTGGCGAAAAAGCATCGCGACACCGCCATGGCCGGGCGCAGCAACCTGCAGCAGGCGGTGCCGATCACGTTCGGCTACAAGATGGCGACCTTGCTCGCCGCGTTCGAGCGGCACAAGCAGCGCCTGCATCAATTGCGGCCGCGCGTCTTGGTCGGCGAGTTCGGCGGCGCCGCCGGCACGCTGTCCTCGCTCGGCGGCCACGGCCTCGAGGTGCAGGCCGAGCTGATGAAGGAGCTGAAACTCGGCCAGCCCGCCATCGCCTGGCACACGGTGCGCGATGCGATCGCTGAAGTCGGCTGCTTCCTCGGCCTCGTCACCGTCAGCTGCGGCAAGATCGCGTTCGACGTGAAGCTTCTGATGCAGACCGAAGTCGAAGAGGTCTACGAGCCGTTCCACGAGGGCCGCGGCTCGTCGTCGACCATGCCGCAAAAGCGCAACCCGATTTCGTCGGTCTACATCACGGCGCTCACCTCGGTGGTGCGCCAGCAGGCCGCGGCGCTGCTCGACGCCATGGTGGAGGATCACGAGCGCGCCACCGGGCCGTGGGAAATCGAGTGGATCGTGCTGCCGGAGATTTTCTCGCTCGCCGCCGGCGCGCTGGCGCAGACCCGGTTCGTGCTCACCGGCCTGCAGGTCGACGAGAAGAAGATGCGCAGCAATCTCGATCTCACCAAGGGCTTGATCGTATCCGAAGCCGTCATGATGGGCCTCGGGCCGCATCTCGGCCGGCAATACGCCCACGACCTGGTCTACGACATCTGCCGCAAGGTGGTGTCGACCGGCCGGCCGCTGGTCGATCTGCTCGCCGAGAACGCCGAGATCAAAAAACATCTCGACCGCGCCGCGCTGGAGCGATTGTGTGATCCGGCCAATTATCTGGGCGAAGCCGGCGCCATGGTCGACCGCGTGCTGGCGATGCGGAAAGGCGCGTGAGCCAACGCTCCAAGTTCGCTGCCGTTGTCGTCACTCCGCCGCCGCGGCTTTCGCCGCCGCCTGCTCGGCGACGAATTTCTGCAGCGCCATGTAGTCGACCTTGCCGGAGCCGAGCAGCGGCAGCTTGTCGAGCACGATGACTTCCGACGGCAGCATCAGCTCCGAGGCGTGCTTGCTGCGTGCATAGGCCTGGAAGTCGCCGCGCGTGGCGCCGTGCTTGTCGGTCACCAGGATCAGCCGTTCGCCCTTGCGCGGATCGGGCACCGCCGCCACCGCGGTCACGTTGTCGGGCCACAGATCGCCCGCCAGCATCTCGACCGCGGCGAGCGACACCATCTCGCCGCCGACTTTGGCAAAGCGCTTGGCGCGGCCCTTGATGGTGACAAAGCCCTGGGCGTCGATGGCCACGATGTCGCCGGTATCGTGCCAGCCCTCGGCCGGCGGTTCGAGCACGCCGGGCCGGTCGGCGCGCAGATAGCCGAGCATCACGTTCGGCCCGCTCACATAGAGGCGGCCGCCGTCCTCGACGCCGTCGACCGGTTCGAGCTTCGCGGTCATGCCGGGCAACAGCTTGCCGACGCTGCCGAACTTGTTGAACATCGGCGTGTTCAGGGCCAGCACCGGCGAGGTCTCAGTGATGCCGTAGCCTTCGAGAATGCGCAGGCCGAACTTTTCCAGATAGATCCGCCGCGTCGATTCGCGCACCGGCTCGGCGCCGGAGACCACGTAGCGCAGCGAATGGAAATCGTACGGATTGGCCATGCGCGCATAGCCGTTGAGGAACGTATCGGTGCCGAACAGCACGGTGGCGCACACGCCGTAAACCAGTTCCGGCACGGTGCGATAGTGCAGCGGCGAAGGATAGAGATAGATCGGCACCCCGTAGACCAGCGGCAGCACCACGCCGCCGGTGAGGCCAAACGAGTGGAAGATCGGCAGCGCGTTGAACGCCTTGTCCTCGCGGCCGAAATCGATACGCGCCGCGCATTGCGCCACGTTGGTCAGCATGTTGCGGTGGGACAGCACCACGCCTTTGGGCAGGCCTTCGGTGCCCGAGGTGAACAGAATGACCGCCCGGTCATCGGGCTTGCGCGCCGCCAGCGGCTTTTTCCAGGCAAAAAGGCTGCGCAGCTTGTCGGAGGTGGTGACTGTCTTGCGCACGTCTTCGAGATAGACGATGCGCACTTTCTGCTCGAGCTGAGCGACCAGGTTTTGCAGCCGGGCTTTTTCCACAAACGCGCGCGAGGTCAGGATGGTGTCGACCTCGGCGGCGCGGCAGGCCGCCAGAATGTTGGTCGCGCCCGCGGTGAAGTTGATCATCGCCGGCACGCGTCCGGCCGACATCACGGCGAACAGCGTGACCACCGCACCGTTCGAGGTCGGCAGCATGACGCCGAGCGCGCGGCCTTCCAGCGCCAGCGGCATCAGCTTGGCGCCCAGGACCGCGATCGCCTGCAGCATCCGCTTGTAGGTGAGCCGGCCGCTGACCGGATCCTCGATCGCGGTCCACTTCTTGCCGTGGATCTTGGCCGCGTCGATCACGGCCTCGACCACGGTGCGGTCGGTCGGCGCACTGCGGTACATCAGGTCCGACATGACGTCGTAGAGCGCGGCGCCCGCGGCCTGCCGGCGCCGGCGGCCCTTCAGCTCCGGATCGAGCTTGAGCTTGATCGGCTCGAGCACGTTGATGGTGATCTTGGGAAACAGCCGGCGCCGCACCTGCGAATTGGTGAGCCGGCTGAAAATCGTCGCCTCCGGCCCGGCGATATGCACCGGCACCAGCATGGCGTCCGACTTGTCGGCGATCATGGCGGCGCCGTCGTAGATTTTCATCAGGCTGCCGGTGATGGTGATGCGGCCTTCCGGAAAGATCACCAGCATGTCGCCATCGCGCACCGCATTGATGATGGCGCGCAGCGAAAACGGCTTGAGCGGATCGAGCGCCATGGAGCGGGCGAATTTCAGGAACGGCTGAATCCACCAGTTGCGCGACATCGCCACGTCGATGGCGAACACCGGCGGCTTCGGCAGCAGCGCCGTGGCCAGCGGCGGATCGAGGAAGCTGACGTGATTGAGTGCAATGATGGCGTTATCGCCGGCCTTGGCGATGTTGTCGTAGCCCTTGACCTCCAGATGAAAGAACGCGCGGAACACGATCGAGAGAAAATCGGTGAGCCAGCTCGCCGGCATGGTGCGGCCGATGGCGACCGCGACCACCAGATTGGCAATGCCGATCAGCATGAACAGGGGCGGCGCGCCGAGGCCGAACGCCGCCTGCAACACGCCCTGCAGGATCGCACCGCCGACCATGAAGGCGGCATTGAGCACGTTGACGCCGGCGACCACGCGGGCGCGGCGGTCGGCGCCGGCCCAGGCCTGCACCGCCGCGAAGGTCGGCACCACGAACAGACCGCCGCCGATGGCGAGCCCGGCGAGGTCGATGGCAATGCGCCAGCTGTGCGGCGTGCGGAAAAATTCGGCGACGCCGAGCGGCAGCGGCGCCGGCACGATCCGCGACGCGGTCCAGCCGAGATCGAACGCAAACACGCCGAGCAGCACCGCGCCCAACAGGGTCGGCAGGATGACGATGCGGCCGGCCGCAAGCCAGGCGGCGAGGCCGGAGCCGAGCGCGACTGCGACCGAGAAGATGGTCAGGAACAGCGTTATCAGGAGCTCGTTGCCGTCGATGTTGACGTGAACGAGCGGCAGCAACAGCGACAGCACCAGCGCGCCGACCAGCCAGAACCAGCTGACCACGATGGCGCCCCACCACAGCCGTCGATCGCTGCGCAATTCCTTGATCAGATCGACGGTCGAGCGCAGGACATTGCGCTGGATGACGAGATCGGGCGCGCCCTCGGCGGTGCTCGGAATGAGCAGGCTCGACAGCCAGCTCGCCAGCGCGGTGGCAAGCATCAGCCAGGCGAAGTGGATCGGATTGCTGGCGCCGTTGGCGGCGATGCCGGCCACGATCGTGCCGAACAGAATCGCCAGAAACGTTCCGGCTTCGATCAGCGCATTGCCGGCCGGCAGTTCGCCGCGCGCCAGATGGTCGGGCAGGATGCCGTATTTGACCGGGCCGAACAGTGCACCCAGCGTGCCGAACAGAAACAGCGCGACGAACAACAGGATGACCGAGTGAAAGCCGAAGCCGACGACGGCGAGCGCCGCGGCGCCCATCTCGACCATTTTGACGCGCTGCGCCACCAGCGCCTTGTCGTAACGGTCGGCCAGCTCGCCGCCGAGGCCGGAGAGAAAGAAGTACGGTCCGATGAACACCGCGCCGGCGAGGGTAATCAGCGCGCCCGAATTCGGCCCGGCGATCTGCGCCAGCACCACGAAGCTGAGCGCGGTCTTGAGGAAGTTGTCGCCGAACGCGGCAAAGAACTGGCAGAAGAACAACGGCGCAAAGCGCCGCCGCATCATCAAGGATTTGAACATTGCGCTCCCGCCGTTGCTCTGGCTTGGCTCATTGGCCGGTGCGCCGCGCCAACGGATCCCCAGGCGCAGCGCCGCCATCCCCTCCCGGACAGTTTAGACGCCGCCGCGGCGCTTGGCGACGCATCCGGCCGGCCAAGCCGTATTCGTCCACATATGCAAAGCCTTAAGCCGGAATTGAAGGGGTTGGAGCAAGCGCCTATCGTGCCGCGCCGCGGCCGGACTGGGCGGAACGGCCGGTGAATTTGCAAGGAACGGAGATCATGAAGCTCAAAGACCAAGTGGCAATCGTAACCGGCGCCGGCCGCAATATCGGGGAAGAAATCGCCAAGCTGTTCGCCGCCGAGGGCGCCAAGATCGCGGTGGTCGATCTCGACAAGGCGCGCGGCGAACGCGTCGCCGGCGCCATCAAGGCCAAGGGCGGCGACGCTACGCTGTTCACGACCGACGTATCGAAGGGCGCCGACGTGGCGGCCCTGGTCAAGGCGGTGGTCGAGCGCTACGGCCGCATCGACGTTCTGGTGAACAACGTGGCGATCTCCGACAACAAGCACATTTTCGACATCACCGAGGACGAATGGGACCGCGTGCTGGCGGTCACCTTGAAGAGCCAGTTTTTGATGGGCCAGCAGGTCGGCAAGCAGATGGCGGCGCAGGGCGGCGGCCGAATCGTCAATATCGGCTCGACCTCGGGCTTCACGGGGCGCAGCCGCGCCGTGGCCTACTCGGCCGCCAAGGGCGGCGTTGCCAATCTCACGCGCGCCATGGCGGCGCAGCTCGCCCCGCACAAGATCCGCGTCAACGCCATCGTGCCCAACAAGATCGGCTCGCCGGTCGGCAAGGACGAATTCGATCCGTCGCGCCCGGTGCCCAACATGGCCAAGCGCCCCGGCGATCCCGCCGAAGCCGCCAAGGCCGTGCTGTTTCTGGTCAGCGACGATTCCTCGTTCGTCTACGGCGCCAACCTCTTCGTCGACGGCGGCGTGTCGGCAATGGATTTGTCGTAGCACGCGATTCGTTATTGCGAGGAGCAAAGCGACGAAGCAATCCAGGAGTCGGTGCACCCGCCCCTGGATTGCTTCGCTTCGCTCGCAATGACGAATCAGGTCATCTCCTCAAATAAGTCTCGCCAAGTCGGATTCATCGCCTCTATCATCGCCAGCTTTTTCTTCCGCGATCCGCTCTTGATCTGCTTTTCGCGGGTAATCGCATCGAGCATGGTCGAATGTAATTCATACCAAACAAGCATTTTGCACCCGTAGCGTTTAGTGAAACCACGAACAATACCCACCCGGTGCTGCCACGCTCTCTGCGGCAAATTCGACGTTACGCCGACGTACAGCGTCCCGTTTCTTCGACTCGCCATGATGTAGACGGCGGGTTGCTTGATCATGCCGCATTATAAGCCGTCATTGCGAGGAGCGAAGCGACGAAGCAATCCAGGAGTCGGGTGCACCGAGGCCTTGGATCGCTTCGCATCGCTCGCAATGACGCGTTCTCCCGTTCTCGCGGCGCGTTTTTTTGTTCGCACCCGAGCCTGGCCACGCCACTGCAAAAAAATGCCCCGAAAAAAATAAAGGGGGCGGAGCGCCGACAGGCGCATACGCATTACTAACCGCGCCACACCGACAAACGTTACCGCTTGCCGATACTCCGGGCGCGGCGCGCGCCACGCAGTTGCGACGTTACCGCCGCAATGCGCTTCGGGCGCGCTCGCCTCTCGGCGCTCCGTCGCGGCACTCGCCAGGCTGTTACCTCTGGCTCAGCTTCGGGCTGCGCTTCCCGGTAATCTGCAGCGGCTTGCGCTACTGCAAACGCCCTTTATTAGCGAGCTCCTCGCGCCCCGACCGTAGTGTCGGAGAGGCAGGGTCCGAAGCCGCCCGGGAGCGGTTTGCGAGACCGCGCGCAGGCACCGCACTCGCTCCACCTTCAGGATCGCATCCGGAATGTGCCCTTGGCGAGCGAGTTGCGGCTCTTGAGCCCTGTCATAGGATTGCTGTCAAATTTTTTGCGCGCCATGCGCCGGACCATTGATTCAACGGCGCTTTTTTTCCGCCCGCTCAGTCGCCTGCTCTCGCCGCCGCACTTCACTCGGGCGATTGATTCCTATCTTGCTGATTGTGCTTACAAAATATGATTCGCAGATTGGGGCGCCGCGTGCGCCATCCAGCCATTGTTTGTCGATGCAGCCATCATCGATAAGCTGACGCAGGACAGCCGGCGGCAGTGAGCGATTGAGGCGGCCAATGACCACGCGGCGCAGCTTTCTCAAACAAGCGGGCGGCATGGTGTTTTGCAGCTGCTGTCTGCCGGGTGTGGCGCGCGCGCAGGCCGACGGCGCGCGGCGGCTGCCGGTGACGGTCGCCGGCAGGCGGGTCAAGACCGTCGACGTGCACGCGCATTGCCTGTTTCACGAGGCGATCGCGTTGATGGGCGAAGGCCGGCGGCGCACGAATGCGCCGGTCAGGGGCCGGGATGAAATGTTCATCGTGGTCGAGCAGCGCCTGAAGGAGATGGACGCGCAGGCGATCGACATGGAGGTGCTGTCGATCAATCCGTTCTGGTACGGCACCGACCGCGACACCGCGGGCAAGATCGTCGATCTGCAAAACCAGAAGCTTGGCGAATTGTGCGCGGCGCATCCGGATCGCTTCGCCGCCTATGCGTCGCTCGCGCTGCAATACCCGGATCTGGCCGTGGCGCAGCTCGCGACCGCGATGAAACAGCACGGCCTGCGCGGCGCCGCCATCGGCGCCAGCGTGCGGGACGTGGATTTTTCCGATACCAAATTTCATCCGGTATGGGCCAAGGCCGAAGAGCTCGGCGCCGTGCTGTTCATCCATCCGCTCAGCACGCCCGAGCTGGCCAAGCGGCTGAAGGGCAACGGCTGGCTGTCGAACACGGTCGGCAATCCGCTGGCGACGACGATCGCCTTGCAGCACCTGATCTTCGAAGGCACGCTCGACCGCTTCCCGAACCTGAAAATCATCGCGGCCCACGGCGGCGGCTATCTGCCGTCGTATGCGGCGCGCGGCGACCACGCCTGCTTCGTGTCGCCGGAGAACTGCAACCCGAGATCAAGCTGAAGAAGAAGCCGAGCGAATATCTCAATCAGATCTATTTCGATTCGCTGGTGTTCACGCCCGAGGCGCTCCGCCATCTGGTCGCCCAGGTCGGCGCCAGCCAGATCGTCATCGGCAGCGACCATCCGATCCCATGGGAGGAGCATCCGGTGGATCGCATCTTCGCCACCACGATGCTCAGCGACGACGACAAGGTCGCCATTCTCGGCGGCAACGCGGCGCGCCTGTTCGGCTTGCGGGCTTAGGGAAGTAGCCCAGATTGAGCGCAGCGAAATCCGGGGGTGGCGATGTAAGCCGCAGCATCGATCCCGGATTTCGCTGCGCTCAACCCGGGCTACAAGGCTGCCGGGCGGGAGCATATCAGCTTTTTGCGCGTGATGAGTTGCAGGCGATCGGGTCTGCGGCGGACAACATGCAAGACATACTCGGCTGACGATCAATCGGAGGAGGCCTCAAGATGTTTGGCAGAACCGCGACCGCAACGCTTCCCGTCTGTTTTCTTGCCTCGGCGCTGGCGCTGGCCGGCGCCGGGATCGCCGCTCCCGCTCACGCCCAGACCGCCTATGACGGTCCGTGGAGTGTGGTGATCTCGACAAGCGGGGGACCCTGCCCGGCCAGCCTCCGCTATGGCGTGACCATCATGGGCGGTCAGATCGTCAACCCCACCGGCGGCGAGGTTGATGTCCGGGGACAGGTCACGCCAAGGGGCGCCGTGAGCGTGCTGTTGCGTTCCGGCGGAGCGTGGGCGGTCGGCTCCGGCAGTCTCGGCCGCTTGACCGGCGGCGGCCAGTGGCACGGCCAGAGCTCCAGCGCCAGCTGCGCGGGCACCTGGGTGGCGCAGCGGACCGGTGCGGTCGCGGCGCAAGCAAGAGGCGCACCGCTCTACAATGATGCGTCGGGGCCGGCGCGGCGGGCGGCCGCGGCGGGCGTCGCCGGCTGCAAGGCGCGCTACAGGTCGTACGATCCGGCGAGCGGGACTTTTCTCGGCAACGACGGATTGCGGCACCCCTGCCGCTGACGCGCACGAGCCTGCGCGCTAGCCGTATTTGGTCGGCCCCTTGCCGGTCCAGTCCGGCGGATTGCTGGCTTTGACGCGGCGCGCTTCCTTGACGAGTTCCTTGATGGCGCCGGTGATCGGCAGCGACAGGCCGGCTTTGTCGGTCATGTCGGCGACGATCTGCATGTCCTTGAGCGCCCAGGTGAACGAGATCATGTCCCATTCCTTGAGCGCATCGGAGGCGCCGGAACTGGTGAGCAGCGCCTCGCGCAGTTTGACCAGATCGATGCCGGTCGATGCGGCGAGCTTGCCGGCTTCAAGGAGGCCGACGGCGTTCACCCACAAGAGCAGATTGTTCATCGCCTTGCCGACCTGGCCGTGGCCGACATCGCCGAGATGGACGATGTCGGAGGCGAAGGTGGCGTAGACCGGCCGGGCGCGCGCGACCACGTCGGGCTTGCCGCCCACCAGCGCCAGCAGCGTGCCGGAATCGGCGGCGAAGCGGCCGCGGCAGATCGGCGCGTCGAACACCTCGATGCCCTTCTCGGCGACGCGCGCGGCGACGGCCTTCACGCTGTCGGGCTTGGCGGTCGACGACACCGCGATGATCGAGCCCGGCGCCATGGTCTTGGCGAGGCCGTTCGCGCCGAACACGACCTCGTTGACCTCGTCGTCATAGCCGACGCCGAGGATGACGATGTCGCTCGCCTTGCCGACCGCCGCCGGCGTCGCGGCGATGGTAGCACCGGCGGCGCGCGCGAGGTCGCGCTGCTTTTCGCTGATGTCGCAGACCGTGACGGCGTAGCCCTTGGCGACGAGGTGCTTGAGCATGGAGAGACCCATGCGGCCCGCGCCGACGATGCCGACGCGATCTTTTTTGGTTTCTGACATTCCAGTCCTCAAGCCGAGTTGGGTGTTTCTTATATCGTCATTGCGAGCGAAGCGAAGCAATCCAGGGCAGCTTGCGCAAGCCCTCCTGGATTGCTTCGTCGCTTCGCTCCTCGCAATGACGAAAGATCATTCCGCGCCGTACTCTTTGGCGGCGGCTTCGGCCGAGACGTAGCCTTCGGCGATGTCGCGTTGGAGCGCGGCGCGGTCGCGGCGGTGGGCGTCGCCAAAACCGCCTCCGCCGGCGCTCTGAAGAAGGAAGCGCTCGCCGGCGGCGAGCTCGTAGCGGCCGGAGGCTGGCGTTTCGCGCTCGTCCTTCTCGTCGAGATGAATGACGAAGCGGCTGCGGCTGCCGGGTTTGCCGCCGGCGATGCCGCTTGGCGGAAATTTGGCGCGGTCGTAGCGGCGCACGACGGTGGCGTCCTGCAGCAATTGGTAGATGCGGCGGAACGCCAGTCCGCCGCGGTATTCGCCGGCGCCGCCGGAATCGCGCACCAGATCGAATTCGAGCACGCGGCAGGGAAACTCGGTCTCCAGAATCTCGATCGGCGTGATGTGCAGGTTGCTCAGGTGCGTCGCCAGCGCCGAGGCGCCGTCGTTGCCGCGGCCGCCGCCGTAGGCCGAGCCGAGAATCTCGTATTGCATCGACGGCTGGCCGGGGCGGCCGCCGCCCTTCCAGGAGATCAGGAGCGCGCCGCTCGAGCCCGCATTGGCGACGGCGCGCTCGGGCCGGAACGGCGCCAGCGCTTCCAGGATCACGTCGACAAGCTTCAGGTTGGCGGCCTGATAGGAGCTGACCGGCGCCGGCGCGCTGGCATTGGTCACCGTGTCGGGCGCGTAGGTGAAGCGCACCACGTCGCGCATGCCGTCGTTGAAATGCAGCTTCGGATCGAGCGCGCCGATGAGACAATAGAACACGCAGGCCTCGACCATGGACGGCCGCAGGTTGACCGGGCCGCGCGCCTGACGGTCGCTGGCGGAGAAATCGAATTCGATGTCGCCGTCGCGCACCCGCACCGTGACGGCAAAGCGCACCGGGCGGTCGAGCTCGACGCCGTCGTTGTCCATGAAGCCTTCGGCCGAGGCTTCGCCGTCCGGCAGCGTCTTCAGCGCGGCGCGCAACTCGTCGCCGGCGCCCTTGAGCAATGCAGCGAACGAGTCCATCACCGCGGCGACGCCGAACTGTTCGCAGCTTTGGCGGATGCGCTCAGCGCCCATCTGGGTCGCCGCCATCTGCGCCTGCATGTCGCCGCGCACCAGCTCGGGCTGGCGACTGTTGGCGAGGATGAGGCGTTCCAGATCGGCGTTGTACGCGCCGCGCGAAAAGATCTTCACCGGCGGCAGCAGCAGGCCTTCCTGGAAAATCTCGGTGGCGCTGGCCGAAGTCGAGCCCGGCATGGTGCCGCCGACGTCGGCCTTGTGGGCGATCGAGCCGGCAAACCCGACCAGGGTCGCGCCGGAGCGGATCGGCGCCACGAACGCCATGTCGGAGACGTGCGGCAGGCCGCCCTCGTAGGGGTGATTGCAGACGAACATGTCGCCTTCGTGCAGGTCGTCGCCGTAGCGCTGCAGGATGCGGCCGACCAGGTGCCGATACACCGGCGCGTGAAAGAACATCGGCGGCGCCACGATCAGCCCGCCACGGCAATCGAGGATCACGCAGGAGAAATCGCGCGACTCGCGGATGATGGTCGAGTAGCCGGAGCGGTAGAAGTGGTAATGCATCTCCTGCATCAGGCTGGAGACGCGGTTGCGCACGACCTGGGTGGTGATGGCGTCGATCATTATGCGTCCGTCATTGCGAGGAGCGAAGCGCTTTAGAAAATGGCGAATGGCGAATAGCGAATGACGCAAACCTTTGCCCTATTCGCCACTCGCCATTCGCCACTCGCTTTCCTGGATCGCTTCGCTCGCAATGACGTTTACATATTGATCGCGCGCTTGGCCACCGCGAGGGCTGCTTCCTTCATGGCCTCGCTGAGCGTCGGATGGGCGTGGCAGGTACGGGCGATGTCTTCGGCCGCGGCGCCGAACTCCATGGCGATGGCGGCCTCGGCGATCATGGTTTCGGCGTCAGGGCCGAGAATGTGCACGCCGAGCACGCGGTCGGTCTTGGCGTCGGCGAGGATTTTGACAAAGCCGTCGGTGGCGAGATTGGCGCGGGCGCGGGCGTTGGCGGTGAACGGGAACTTGCCGGCCGCGTAGGCGATGCCGGCCTGCTTCAATTCTTCTTCGGTTTTGCCGACGCTGGCGATCTGCGGGAACGTGTAGACCACGTTCGGGATCACGTCGTAATTGACGTGGCCGGCCTGGCCGGCGAGCAGCTCGGCGACCGCGACGCCTTCCTCTTCAGCTTTGTGGGCCAGCATCGGGCCCGCAATCGCGTCGCCGATAGCATAGACGCCGGCGACGTTGGTCTGGAAGTGCGCATCGACGACGACGCGGCCGCGCTTGTCGCGTTGCACGCCGAGCGCGTCGAGACCGAGGCCGTCGGTGTAGGGCACGCGGCCGATCGCGACCAGCACCACGTCGGCATCGAGCTGCTCGGCGGTGCCGCCGGCGGCCGGCTCGACTTTGACTTTGAGCAACTTGCCGGATGTATCGACCGCGGCAACCTTCGACGACAGCTTGAACGCGATGCCCTGCTTCTGCAGCATGCGCTGGAATGTGCGCGCGATCTCACCGTCGATGCCCGGCAGGATGTGATCCAAGAATTCGACGACCGTGACTTGCGCGCCCAAGCGCCGCCACACCGAGCCGAGCTCGAGGCCGATGATGCCGGCGCCGACCACCAAGAGCTTCTGCGGCACCTTGCCGAGCGCCAGCGCGCCGGTCGAGGACACCACGCGCGCCTCGTCAACTGCGATGCCGGGAAGCTGCGCCACGTCCGAGCCGGTAGCGATGACGATCGCTTTTGTTTCCAGCGTCTGCGTCTTGCCGTCGTCGGCCTTCACCTCGACCTTGCCGGAGGCGGCGATGCGGCCGGTGCCGCGGAAGGTCTCGATCTTGTTTTTCTTGAACAGGAACGCAACGCCCTTGACGTTGCTGTCGACGTTCTCGTCCTTGTATTTGAGCAGCGCGGCGAGGTCGACGCTCGGCTTGCCAACCTTGATGCCCATGTGCTCAAAATTGTGGCCGGTCTCCTCGAACAGCTCGGAGGCATGCAGCATCGCCTTCGAGGGAATGCAGCCGACGTTCAGACAGGTGCCGCCGAAGGTGGCGTCCTTCTCGACCACGGCGGTCTTCATGCCGAGCTGCGCCGCGCGAACCGCGCACACATAGCCGCCGGGACCTGAGCCGATGACGATGAGGTCGTAGGCCATGACGGACAACTACAAATCCAGCACGAGCCGCGCCGGCTCTTCCAGGCTCTCCTTCACCCGCACCAGAAACGTCACGGCTTCGCGGCCGTCGACGATGCGGTGGTCGTAGGACAGCGCGAGGTACATCATCGGCCGCGCTTCGACCTTGCCGGCGACCACCACCGGGCGGTCCTGGATCTTGTGCATGCCCAGAATGCCGGATTGCGGCGCGTTGAGGATCGGCGTCGATAACAGCGAGCCGTACACGCCGCCATTCGTGATCGTGAAGGTGCCGCCCTGCATCTCCTCGATCTTGAGCGCGCCGTCGCGGGCGCGGCGACCGAAATCGGCGATCGCTTTTTCGATCTCGGCCAGCGATTTGGTATCGCAGTCGCGCACCACCGGCACCACCAGGCCGCGCTCGGTGCCGACCGCGACGCCGATGTGATAGTAATTTTTATAGATGATGTCGGCGCCGTCGATCTCGGCATTGACGGCGGGAATCTCCTTGAGCGCCTGCACGCAGGCGCGCACGAACAACCCCATGAAGCCGAGTTTTGTGCCGTGCTTCTTCTCGAACAGATCGCGGTAGTGCGCGCGTAAGCCCATCACGGCGCTCATGTCGACCTCGTTGAAGGTCGTCAGCATGGCGGCGGTGTTCTGGGCGTCCTTGAGGCGGCGGGCGATGGTGGCGCGCAGCCGCGTCATGCGCACGCGCTCCTCGCGCGCGGCGTCGTCGGGCGGCGACGGCGCGCGCACCTGCACCGACGCGGCCGGCTGGGTGACAGGCATGGGCTGCGCGGCGGCGCGTTCGATGGCGGCCAGCATGTCGCCCTTGCTGAGCCGGCCGTCCTTGCCGGTGCCCGGCACGGTCGAGACATCCATGCCGCTCTCGGCGGCGAGTTTTCGGACCGACGGCGCCAGCGGCGCGTCGGCCGGGGCCGCTTTGGCGGGCGCTGGCTTCGGCGGCGCGTCGGCAGCGGGCGGCTGCTGGCGCGGCGCCGGCTGTTCAGGGCCGGCGTCGATCGGCTTGGCGCGTTCGGTCTTCTGCTCGGGCCGGCTGGCCGGCACCGCGCCGGGGCCTTCCTTGATCTCGCCGAGGAGTGCGCCGACCGCGACGGTCTCGCCGTCCCTCACCGCGATGGCGCCGAGCACGCCGGCGGCGGGCGCCGGCACCTCGATGGTGACCTTGTCGGTCTCGAGCTCGACCAGCGGCTCGTCGACCGCGACCGCATCGCCGGCCTTCTTGAACCACTTGCCGATGGTGGCCTCGGTCACCGATTCGCCGAGTGCCGGCACGCGAATCTCAGCCATGATTGCTATCCTGCAATGCCTGTCACCGGCGGACTTGGGTTATTTCAGCGCGTCGTCCAAAAACTGCTTGAGCTGCGCCAGGTGCAGCGACATCTGCCCGACCGCGGTCGAAGCCGACGCCGGCCGGCCGGTATAGCGGGGGCGGCGGTGCTTGGCTTCGATCTGGTTGAGCACCCATTGCAGGAAAATGTCGACGAACACCCACGCACCCATGTTGCGCGGCTCTTCCTGGCACCAGACGATCTCGGCGTCGCGGAAGCGCGACAGCTCCACCATCAGCGCCTTGGTGGGGAACGGATAGAGCTGCTCGATGCGCAACAGATAAACGTCGTCGATGCCGCGTTTCTCGCGCTCCTCGTACAGGTCGTAATAGACCTTGCCGGAGCACAGCACGACGCGGCGCACTTTCTCATCCGACACCAGCTTGATCTTTTCGTCCGGCAGCAGCTGCGCGTCGTCCCAGAGCAGCCGGTGGAACGTGGTGCCCGGCCCCATCTCGTCGAGCCGCGATACCGCGCGGCGATGGCGCAGCAGCGATTTCGGTGTCATCAGAATGAGCGGCTTGCGGAACTCGCGTTTGAGCTGCCGGCGCAGGATGTGAAAGTAGTTGGCGGGCGTCGTGCAGTTGGCGACCTGCATGTTGTCCTCGGCGCACATCTGCAGGAAGCGCTCGAGCCGCGCCGAGGAATGCTCCGGCCCCTGCCCTTCGTAGCCGTGCGGCAGCAGGCAGACGAGGCCCGACATGCGCAGCCATTTGCGCTCGCCCGACGAGATGAACTGATCGAACAGCACCTGCGCGCCGTTGGCGAAGTCGCCGAACTGCGCCTCCCACAAGGTCAGCGCGTTCGGCTCGGCCAGCGAGTAGCCATACTCGAAGCCAAGCACCGCTTCCTCGGACAGCATCGAGTTGATGACTTCGTAGCGGGCCTGGTCGTCGCCGATGTGATTGAACGGCGTGTAGCGTTCCTCGGTCTCCTGATCGATCAGCACCGAATGGCGCTGCGAGAACGTGCCGCGCTCGCTGTCCTGGCCGGACAGCCGCACCCGGTGGCCGTCGCGTAACAGCGAGCAGAACGCGAGCGCCTCGCCGGTCGCCCAATCGATGCCGACGCCGGTTTCGATGGCCTTGTGCCGGTTCTCGAGAAAGCGGTTGAGCGTGCGATGCAGATGAAAGCCGGGCGGCAACGTGGTGATCTTTTGCCCGAGGTCCTTCAACGTCGCGATCTCGACGCCGGTGTGGCCGCGGCGCGGATCGTCGGCGGCGCCGGCGGTCTTGAAGCCGGCCCAACGGCCGTCGAGCCAATCGGCCTTGTTGGCGCGGTAGCTCTGCGCCGCCTCGAGCTCGTCGTCGAGATGCTTGCGCCAGTCGGCTTTCATCGTCTCGACTTGGGCCGAGCTGACGACGCCCTCGCCGGTCAGCTTGGTGCCGTAGATTTCCAGCGCGGTCGGATGCGCGGCGATCGCCTTGTACATCAGCGGCTGGGTGAACGACGGCTCGTCGCCCTCGTTATGACCGTGACGGCGATAGCAGAACATGTCGATGACGACCGGCTTCTGAAACTTTTGCCGGAACTCGGTGGCGATCTTGGCGGCGAACACCACGGCTTCGGGATCGTCGCCGTTGACGTGAAAGATCGGCGCCTCGATCATCTTGGCGACGTCGGACGGATACGGCGACGAGCGCGAGTAGCGCGGGTTCGTGGTGAAGCCGATCTGGTTGTTGACGATGAAATGCAGCGAGCCGCCGGTGCGGTGGCCGCGCAGCCCGGACAACCCGAACGACTCGGCGACCACGCCCTGGCCGGCGAACGACGCGTCGCCGTGAATGAGCAGCGGCATCACCATGGTGCGGTCTTCGGGCGTGGCGCCGTGCTGGTCCTGCTTGGCGCGCACCTTGCCGAGCACCACCGGATCGACGATTTCGAGATGCGATGGATTGGCGGTGAGCGAGAGGTGGACGCTGTTGTTGTCGAACTCGCGGTCCGACGAGGCGCCGAGGTGATATTTGACGTCGCCCGAGCCTTCGATCTCGTTCGGCGTCGCCGAGCCGCCCTTGAACTCGTGGAAGATGGCGCGGTGCGGCTTGGCCAGGACCTGGGCCAGCACGTTGAGCCGGCCGCGGTGCGGCATGCCGATGATGATCTCACGCACGCCGAGCGCGCCGCCGCGCTTGATGATCTGCTCCAGCGCCGGGATCATGGCCTCGGCGCCATCGAGGCCGAAGCGCTTGGTGCCGGTGAATTTCAAGTCGCAGAATTTTTCGAAACCTTCGGCTTCAATGAGCTTGTTGAGGATGGCGCGCTTGCCCTCGCGGGTGAAGGTGATCTCCTTGTCGGGGCCTTCGATGCGCTCCTGGATCCAGCTCTTTTGTGCGCCGTTCGACAGGTGCAGGAATTCGACGCCGAGCGTCTGGCAATAGGTGCGGCGCAGGATGGCGACGATCTGGCGGATGGTGCCGAACTGGAGTCCCAAAACCCCGTCAAGAAAGATCGACCGATCGAGATCGGCTTCGGCGAAGCCGTAGGTGCGCGGATCGAGCTCTTCCTCGTTCTTCGGCGGCTCGAGACCGAGCGGATCGAGATTGGCATGGAAGTGGCCGCGCGCCCGGTAGGCGCGGATCAGCATGAGCGCCCGCACCGAATCGCGGGTGGCGCGCTCGACGTCGGCTGCGGCGAGATCGACGCCGCGCGCCTGCGCCTCGCCTTTGACCTTGGCGGCGACGCGGGTGCCGGCCTCGGCCAATGACCCACCATCGAGGGCGGCGATCAGGTCGCTGCGTTCGAGCGGCGGCCAGTCGGGGCGCTGCCACGACGGGCCGCGCGCGTTTTTGGTGACATCGCCGGCATCGTCCCGCAGCCCGCCGAAGAACGATTGCCATTGCGCGTCGACCGCCTGGGGATCGGCTTCGTAGCACGCGTAAAGGTCCTCGATGTACGCGGCATTGCCGCCATAGAGAAACGAGCTGACGGCGAAGGCGGCGTTCGCATCCTGGCGGGACATTGGTGATCCTTGGGCGATCCTTGACGGTCTTATTGCGGGTCGAACGACGCCAATAGAGAGCAGGAAAACGTGACGAAGCGGCTAAACGCCGAAACGCGGCCCGAATCCGACTCAGCCGCGCCGAATCGAAACGTACTCTATTTAGGGGCCGGGCATTCCGATCAAAAGACGCAAGGAATGAATTAGGACCTCAACAGTTCGGCAAGCGTCTTGCCGAGCCGCGCCGGCGACGGCGACACCTTGATGCCGGCCGCCTCCATGGCGGCGATCTTGGATTCGGCGCCGCCCTTGCCGCCGGCGATGATGGCGCCGGCATGGCCCATGCGGCGTCCCGGGGGAGCGGTGCGGCCAGCGATGAAGCCGACCGTCGGCTTCTTGCGGCCGCGCTTGGCCTCGTCGGCCAGAAACTGCGCCGCGTCCTCCTCGGAGGCGCCGCCGATCTCGCCGATCATGACCAGGGCCTCGGTCGCTTTGTCGGCCAAAAACATCTCCAGCACCTCGATGAAGTCGGTGCCCTTCACCGGATCGCCGCCTATGCCGACCGCGGTGGTCTGGCCGAGATTTTCCTGGGTGGTCTGGAACACCGCCTCGTAGGTCAGGGTACCGGAGCGCGACACGATGCCGACCTTGCCGGGCTTGAAGATGTTGCCCGGCATGATGCCGATCTTGCATTCGCCCGCCGTCATCACGCCCGGGCAGTTGGGCCCGATCAGGCGCGACTTCGAGCCGGAGAGCGCGCGCTTGGTCTTGACCATGTCGGCGACCGGAATGCCCTCGGTGATGCAGATGATGAGCGGGATTTCCGCGGCGATCGACTCGCAGATCGCATCGGCGGCGCCGGCCGGCGGCACGTAGATCACGCTGGCATCGCAGCCGGTCTTGTCGCGCGCCTCGGCAACCGTATCGAATACTGGCAGGCCGAGATGCGTCGAGCCGCCTTTGCCCGGCGAGGTGCCGCCGACCATCTTGGTGCCGTAAGCGATCGCCTGCTCGGAATGGAACGTGCCGTTCTTGCCGGTAAAGCCCTGGCAGATGACTTTGGTGTTCTTGCCGATGAGGACTGACATGAATTGCCGCGCCTATTCTTTACCTCCCCCTGAAAGGGGGAGGTCGGCGCGCCAGCGCCGGGTGGGGGTCTGTCCGAGGTCCTTCAACTCTTTCGCCGCGGCCTGAATGCATTCCAAAACGCCGTAGAGATTTTTTGTGACGTCGTTGTTCCAGAAGCGAAGCTCGGTCACACCACAGCCGCGCGGCGCGCATCACGCCGCCTCCTTCACCGCGCGCACGATCTTCTGCGCGGCGTCGTCGAGATCGTCGGCCGAGGTGACGTTCAGGTTCGACTTGGCGATAATGTCCTTGCCGAGTGCGACGTTGGTGCCTTCGAGCCGCACCACGAGCGGCACGCGCAGGCCGGCGTCGCGCACCGCCGCGACCACGCCTTCGGCGATGATGTCGCATTTCATGATGCCGCCGAAGATGTTGACCAGAATGCCTTTGACGTTGGGGTCCGACGTGATGATCTTGAACGCCGCCGCCACCTTGTCCTTGGTGGCGCTGCCGCCGACGTCGAGAAAGTTTGCCGGCGCCATGCCGTAGAGCTTGATGATGTCCATGGTCGCCATGGCGAGGCCGGCGCCGTTGACCATGCAGCCGATGGTGCCGTCGAGCGCCACGTAATTGAGATCGTATTTCGATGCTTCGATCTCCTTCTCGTCCTCTTCGGTGAGATCGCGCAGCGCCACGATATCGGAATGGCGATAGAGCGCGTTGTCGTCGAAGCCGATCTTGGCGTCGAGGCAGATCAGCTGGCCGCTCTTGGTCACCACCAGCGGATTGATCTCGAGCAGACTCATGTCCTTGGCGACGAACGCCGCGTAGAGTCTTGGCAAGACCGCTTCGGCCTGCTTGGCGACCTCGCGGGAGAATCCCAGGGCGCGGGCGACGCGGCGCGCGTGGTGCGCCATGAAGCCGGTCGCCGGATCGACCGAAAAGCTCAGGATCTTGTCGGGGTGGGTTTGCGCCACCTCCTCGATCTCCATGCCGCCTTCGGTCGAGGCGACGAAGGCGACGCGAGAGGTGGCG
The DNA here is from genome assembly GCA_035651875.1 of Xanthobacteraceae bacterium. Taxonomy (GTDB): domain Bacteria; phylum Pseudomonadota; class Alphaproteobacteria; order Rhizobiales; family Xanthobacteraceae; genus BOG-931. The sequence goes on along the minus strand of DASRET010000033.1, from coordinate 40,627 downwards.
CGATCGACCAGCGCGGAGAGATAATATTCGCGCTCGATGGCGGAGCCTTCCTCGATATAGAGCCGGCGCACTTCCTTGCCGTGCGGGCCGGTCTGGTGCGTGACGAGCGTCAAGCCGAGCAGCCGCTTGGCTTCGCGCTTCACATCGTCGACTGATTTCACGACCTTGACGCCGCCGGCCTTGCCGCGGCCGCCGGCGTGAATCTGCGCCTTGACGACCCACACCGGGCCGCCGAGGTCCTTGGCGGCTTTCTCAGCTTCCTCGACGCTGAATGCCGCCATGCCGCGCGGCACCGGCACGCCGAATTCGCGCAACACCGCCTTGGCCTGATATTCGTGGATGTTCATGGAGGATAAGGCCCAGCTTGCAATCCGTCATCCTGAGGTGCGAGCGGAGCGAGCCTCGAAGGATGCGGCCGAGGCGCCCGAGTTTTTTATTTGCCCAGATCGGGAGCGATCTTCTTGCAGGCTTCGACCAGCGACTGCACCGACTGCGCGGATTTCTCGAACATGCCGCGCTCGGCGCCGTTGAGCTCGATCTCGACGACGCGCTCGACGCCCTTGGCGCCGATCACTACCGGCACACCGACGTAAAGATCCTTGATGCCGTATTCGCCGTTGAGCCAGGCGGCCGCCGGCAGCACGCGCTTCTTGTCGCGCAGATAGCTTTCCGCCATGGCGATCGCGGACGACGCCGGCGCGTAGAACGCCGAGCCGGTCTTGAGCAGGCCGACGATCTCGCCGCCGCCGTTGCGGGTGCGATCGACGATCTCCTCGATGCGCGCCTGGGTGGTCCAGCCCATCTTGACGAGGTCGGGCAGCGGAATGCCGGCGACGGCCGAATAGCGCACCAGCGGCACCATGCTGTCGCCGTGGCCGCCGAGCACGAAGGCGGTGACGTCCTCGACCGAGACGTTGAATTCGTCGGCGAGGAAATAGCGGAAGCGCGCGGAGTCGAGCACGCCCGCCATGCCGACCACCATCTGCCTGGGCAGGCCGCAGCACTTCTGCAACGCCCACACCATGGCGTCGAGCGGATTGGTGATGCAGATGATGAAGGCGTTGGGCGCATATTTCTTGATGCCGGCGCCGACCTGCTCCATGACCTTCAGATTGATGCCGAGCAGATCGTCGCGGCTCATGCCGGGCTTGCGCGGCACGCCGGCGGTGACGATGCAGACCGACGCGCCTTCGATGCCCTCGTAGGAATTGACGCCGTTAAGGCGCGCATCGAAACCCTCAACCGGCGAGGCTTGCACGAGATCGAGCGCTTTGCCCTGCGGCACGCCCTCCATGATGTCGAACAGCACGACATCGCCGAGCTCTTTGAGCCCGATCAACAGCGCCAAAGTACCGCCGATTTGACCGGAACCGATCAATGCAATCTTGTGCCGCGCCATCCGATAAATGTCCTCGATAAAGCTTCAACCGTGAGCGGTCCTTAGCCCTTTCGGCTGGGGCGTTCAAGCATAGCAGCCCCATCACGGCGAGGCGGCCCGAAACGGGCGACGAAGCAGTCCGGGCACCGGTGAAACTGTCTCGGTGTGCGTCGCTTCGCGCCCGATGACTCACGATCGTCGTATTCGATTGCCTTTCGTCTGACGGAGATTCGCGCGTGTTGCCTTTGTGACGCTCATTCGCCACGGTCGATCTTGATGCATGAGACTCAACGGGGGGAGCCGGCGAATTTCCTGACGATGCGATGAGCGGCGGCGTCAATCAGCTCATCGTCACGTTCAGCGTTGGAGCGAATGGCGCGGCAGTGCAAAGCCGCCGTTCGCGAACGCGTAGATCGGCGCCTCGATTGGGCCGATCAGCGCGCGCGACCGCCGCTGATCGACAGCCCAGGCGTCGTCGGCCGCGGCGCTCCCACGCGCGCGACGGTGCCGCTCCGAACGATCGGGCCAAATCTCCGCATCATTTGCGGATATTATTTTGGACAGTGCGGAGAATAGACCCTATAATCTCCGCACAAGGTGCGGAGAATGCCCAGCTACATCCATGAACTCCCTGGTTGGCCGAATTTCCGCTGGGACGACAAACATCTCGCGGACCAACTCGCCGCGGTCCGACACCGCCAAGGGCGCCTGATCGGGCGGATGGAAGCGCTGGGACTCGGACTCCAGAAAGAGGCGACCCTTCAGTCCCTCACCGAAGAGGTCGTGAAATCGAGCGAGATCGAGGGCGAGATCCTCGACAAGGATCAAGTGCGCTCGTCGCTCGCGCGTCGGCTTGGGGTCGATATCGGCGGACTCACTCCTGCCGACCGCAACGTCGAGGGCATCGTCGAAATGATGCTCGACGCGACCGAAAAATACGCCGAACCGCTTACAGCCGAGCGCCTGTTCGGCTGGCATGCCGCGCTATTTCCCACCGGACGCAGCGGCATGCGCAAGATCGCCGCCGGCAATTGGCGCACCGCGGAGGCCGGTCCGATGCAGGTTGTATCGGGCCCCGAGGGGCGACAGCGGGTTCATTTCGAGGCGCCGGTTGCTTCGCGGCTCAAGCAGGAGACGAGAACATTTCTGCATTGGTTCAACGCCGGTCCCAAGACCCTCGATCCTGTTCTCAAAGCCGGCATCGCGCATCTGTGGTTCGTTACCGTTCATCCGTTCGAAGACGGTAACGGGCGCATCGCACGCGCGATCGCCGACCAACAGCTTGCTCGTTCGGAAGCAAGCACGCAGCGCTTCTACAGCATGTCCTCTCAGATTCGGCGGGAGCGCAAGGCCTACTACGATATTCTCGAAGCCACCCAGAAAGGCGATCTGGACATCAGCGCGTGGCTTGGCTGGTTTTTTACCTGCCTCGACCGCGCGTTCAACGGCACCGAGACGATCCTCGCCTCAGTGCTCCGCAAGGCAAAGTTTTGGGAACGGCATTCGGGCGAAAAATTCAACGATCGTCAAAAGATGATGCTCAATCTCCTGCTCGATGGCTTCGAGGGCAAGCTCACTTCGTCCAAATGGGCGACGATCACGAAATCATCGCAGGATACGGCTTCGCGCGACATCGGCGACCTTCTTGCCCGAAATATCCTCATCAAGGACGCCGCCGGTGGCCGCAGCACAAGCTATTCGCTTGTTGAAATCAACTAATGCCCTACGTCTCGACGATGCCTTCGCTGGACCCCGAGGCCTGCGCGTAGGCGGCGCCGTGCGGGCGGGCCAGATAGGCTTGCGAGCGCATCTCGATCAGCCGCGATGCGGTGCGTTTGAATTCCTGCGCCTCGAAGCCCTGGTCGGCGTGATAGAGCGCGTCGGGCTCGGCGGCGGCCGAGGCGATCAGCTTCACGTTCATGTCATAGAGCGTGTCGATCAGGATGATGAAGCGCTTGGCGGCGTTGCGGGTGTCGAACGTCATGCGCGGAATGCGGTCGAGAATGACGGTGTGATACTCGCGGGCGATGCGCAGATAGTCGGCGGCGGCAAGCGGCTCTTCGCACAGATCGTGGAAGGTGAAACGTGCCACGCCCATGGCGGCACGCGGCACGTGAACGCTGCGCCCTTTGACCCGCAGCGCCTGCGGCGCGCCCGGCTGCCCGCGCGCCAGCCGCTGCCACGCCGCGTCGAGCGCGGCATCCGCGGCCGCATCGGCCGGCACGTACCACACCGGCATGCCGGACAGTTTTTCCAGGCGAAAGTCGGTGCGCGCATCGAGCCGCACCACGTCGAGGCGCTGCTCCAGCATGTGGATGAACGGCACGAACAGCGCGCGGTTCAGCCCATCCTTATAAAGCTCCCCGGGCGCCACGTTCGAGGTCGCCACCACGACGACGCCGCGCTCGAACAATTGCCCGAAGAGGCGGCCGAGGATCATGGCGTCGGCGATGTCGGTGACGTGAAACTCGTCGAAGCAGAGCAGCCAGGATTCTTCGGCAAGCTCGGCGGCGGTCAGCCGGATCGGATCGTCGTCCGGGTGCTCGCCGTGCTTCATCTTCTGCCGGAACGCATGGACCCGCTCGTGCACGTCGAGCATGAATTCGTGGAAATGGGCGCGACGCTTGCGCACCACCGGGCTCGTCTCGAAAAACAGGTCCGTCAGCATCGTCTTGCCGCGGCCGACGTCGCCGTAGATGTAGAGTCCCTTGATCGGCTGTTGCTTGTTCTCGCGGCCGCCGAACAGCCAGCCGAGCGACGACGACTTGCGCGCCATGCGATATTGCACGATGCGCGCTTCGAGCTGCTCCAGCATGCCGACGACGGTGCGCTGTGCGGCGTCGCTTTCGATCCGGCCCGCGGCAATGCCGGCGGCAAATTGCGCGGCGATGGACGTCGCCCGTTGCGGGGTGACCGGACGAGGCGGCAAACCGCTGAGGCTTCGCCTCGTGTCACTGTTCATGCGGGGAATCTGCGGGCATCGCGGCGATTAGGAAGACATGCGTATACGAAATGTGCACATGTGGCTCAATGCTTCAACGTGGTCGCGTGGCGCCGTCGAACGCAATGGCTGCGATCGACGGCTTTCTCTGATCGTGCCGTTTTAATCAGAAGCCGCACGGACTTGCCGCACTACGCCCGCTTCAACTCGCGCTCTTGCAGCGGGTAATCGGCTTCGACCACGTAGGGGCCGCCGCCGACCGAGGCGCGCGACGAGAACAGCACGAAGCGCGTGACCTGGAAGCTCGAGGAGCGAAAGTAGCCGCGCGCCGCCAGATAGTCGGCGACCTGGCGGCTCGACGACTCGCGCAAGCGCGCCAGCGTGACGTGCGGGGTGTATTTGCGGCCCTCGGCTTCGAGGCCGAGCCGCTGCAGGAGCCGCTCCTGCTCGGCCTGCAGCTCCATCAACGCGGTCACCGGTGCAGCGGCGGCCACCACGGCGCGCGGCTTCTTTCCGCCGAACGACGACAGGCCGTCGAAGTGCATATCGAAGACGCCGCGGCGCACGCGGCCCAAGAGCCCGGCGACATCGCGCGCCAGCGCATCGTCGATGTCGCCGATGAAGCGCAAGGTCAGGTGATAATTTTCCGGATCGATCCAGCGTGCTCCCGGCAGGCCGCCGCGCATCATGCCGAGCGATTGGCCGATGGAGGCCGGAATCTCGATGCCGGTGAACAGTCTGGGCATGGCACGACTGTGATGTAGGCACGCGGCCGCGATTCGGCGAATCGCAGGCTTAGGCCAGCATGGGGGCATCGCGGAGCGCGCGCAACCCTCACGAGGCGCGCTGCGCCGCCGCCCGCGCGATCAAGTTCTTCACCTGCGGCAGAATGCGCCCGACGATGACGCCGACGCCGGCCGCGTTGGGGTGCATGCCGTCGGGCTGCAGCAGCTTGCGATCGGCGGCGACGCCGTCGAGAAAGAACGGATAGAGCGGCACACCGTATTTGGCGGCAAGCTCGGGAAAGATGCGGGCGAACTCCGCGCCGTAGGCGGCGCCGAGATTCGGCGTCGCGCGCATGCCGCAGAACAGGACGGCGATGTGCCGCGCGGCCAGACGCTGGAGGATGGCGTCGAGTGCATCGCGGGTGACCTGCGGCTTTAGTCCGCGCAGCATGTCGTTGGCGCCGAGCTCGAGGATCACCGCGTCGGTGCCCTGCGGCACCGACCAGTCGAGCCGCGCCAGCCCGTCGGCGGCGGTATCGCCCGACACGCCCGCATTGGCGATTTCGGCGGCGACGCCGTCGGCCGCCAGCGCCGCCTGCAGCCGCGGCACGAAGCCGTCCTTTGCGGGCAGGCCGAGGCCGGCGGTCAGCGAATCGCCGAGCGCCACGATCTTGACGGGCGTCTCGGCGCCGGCCGGCTGCGCCGCTGTCGCCGCCACCAAGGCCACGCTACAAGCGGCCAGCACACCGGCAAATTGGACCAGCACGCGCCGCCACCCATATGAGGAGCGCACAGAGGGGCCGGGCGAACGCATGAACGACATTTCGGGGTCTTCCTCCGCCGGCGACGCGGTGGCGCTGAGCGGCGTCAACCTGTCGCTCGGCCGCGGCGCCGCGCGGGTTCATATCCTGCGCGACGTCAGCCTGCATATAGGGCGTGGCGAAGCGGTGGCGCTGCTCGGGCCGTCCGGCTCCGGCAAATCGACCCTCCTGATGGTGCTGACCGGATTGGAGCGGCCGGACAGCGGCGCTGTCATCGTGGCCGGGCAGGATCTGCGCCGGCTCGACGAGGATGCGCTGGCGCGGTTTCGCGGCAAGCAGGTCGGCATCGTCTTTCAGGCTTTTCATCTGATCCCGACCATGACGGCGCTGGAGAATGTCGCCACGCCGCTCGAGCTCGCCGGCGCGCGCGATGCGCTCGAGCGCGCGGCGCGCGAGCTTGACGCCGTCGGCCTCGGCCAACGGCTGCAGCACTACCCGGCCGAATTGTCCGGCGGCGAGCAGCAGCGCGTTGCGCTCGCCCGGGCGCTGGCGGCCGATCCCGCCATCATCGTCGCCGACGAGCCGACCGGGAATCTCGACGAGGCCACCGGTCACGAGATCATCGACTTGTTGTTCCGCGGCCACCGCGAGCGCGGCACCACGCTCATACTGGTGACCCACGACAGCGAGCTCGCGGCGCGCTGCGACCGCGTGCTGCGCATGCATTCGGGCCGCATCGAGGAGACGCGCGTGCCGGTGCTGTCCGCGGCCCGAACGCCATGAACGCTTTGCTCGCCGTGCGCCTGGCCTGGCGCGACCTGCGCGGCGGCTTGCGCGGCTTTGGCGTTTTCATCGCCGCGATTGCGCTCGGCGTGATGGCGATTGCGGGCGTCGGCTCGGTGGCGGCGAGCCTCGCCGACGGCATCGCCGGCGCCGGGCAGACGATTCTCGGCGGCGACCTGTCGTTTGCGTTGGTGCAGCGGCAAGCGAGCGATACCGAGCGCGCGTTTCTCGATGCGCGCGGTACGGCTTCTTCGGCCGCGTTGCTGCGGGCGATGGCACGCAGCGCCGGCGGCGAGACCACGCTGGTCGAGGTCAAGGCGGTCGATGGTGCGTATCCGCTGTTCGGCACGCTGGCGACCGATCCAGCGATGCCGGTTGCCGCGATGCTGGCGCAGCGTGACGGCGCGTTCGGCGCCGCCGTCGATCCGGCGCTGCTGGCGCGGCTCAATCTGAAAATCGGCGACCGCATCAGCATCGGCACTGCAACGATTGAGTTGCGCGCAGCGCTGACCAACGAACCTGACCGGCTCGCCGGCGGCATCGGCTTCGGCCCGCGCGTGCTGATCAGCGACGCGGCACTGCAGGCGACCGGCCTGGTGCAGCCGGGAAGTCTGGTGCGCTGGCTCTATCGGCTACGTCTGCCGGAAGCGGCGTCAAGCGATGCGGCGGTCGCAAGCGTCAAGCACGATGCGCAAGCGAATTTCCCGGATGCCGGCTGGGACATCCGCAGCCGCGACAAGGCCTCGCCGCAGCTCGAGCGCAATGTCGAGCGCTTTTCGGAATTTCTGGCGCTGGTCGCGCTGGCGACGCTGCTGGTCGGCGGCGTCGGCGTCGCCAATGCGGTGGCAGCCCATCTGGCGCGCAAGCGCGACGCCGTCGGCACGCTGAAGGCGCTCGGCGCCAGCGGCAGCACGGTGTTTGCCGTCTATTGCGCCGAGATCGTGCTGGTGGCGCTGTTCGCCGCCGCGATCGGTGCCGCAATCGGCGCGGCGCTGCCGTTCGCGATCGCCTCCTGGTTCGGCGCCATCATTCCGCTGCCGGTGATGCCGTCACTGCATCCGCTGACCTTGGCGCTGTCGATCGGCTACGGTCTCATCGTCGCGCTCGCCTTTGCACTGTGGCCGCTGGGGCGTGCGCACGACGCGCCGGTCGCGATGCTGTTCCGCGATCAAGTCAGCGGCGAGCGGCGCTGGCCGCGGCCGCGCTACGTCGTTGCAACGGCGGCGGCGATCGCCGCCTTTGCGGCGCTGGCGATCGGCACCAGCACCGAGCCGCGGATTGCGGCGATCTTCATCGGCGCCGCGGCCGGAGTTTTTATTCTGCTGCGCGTCGTGGCGCTCGCCGTCATGGCGGCGGCGCGGCGCCTGAAGCGGCCGCGCTCCACGGCGCTGCGGCTCGCGCTCGCCAACGTGCACCGGCCGGGCGCGCTGACGCCGACCATCATGCTCTCGCTCGGCCTCGGCCTGGCGCTGCTCACCACCGTGATCGAAATCGACGGCAACCTGCATCGCGCGTTCACCGCCGCGCTGCCCGAGAAGGCGCCGTCATTCTTCTTCCTCGACATTGCGGCCGCCGACGCCGCGCGCTTCGACACGTTCGTTCAAGCGCAAGCGCCGCGCGCCAACATCGAGCGGGTGCCGATGCTGCGCGGCCGCATCGTCGCCGCCAACGGCATTGCGGCCGACGAGCTCAAGCCGGCGGAAGGCTCGCGCTGGGTGCTGCGCGGCGATCGCGGCATCACCTATGCGACTGCGGTGCCGCCAGGCTCGCGCGTGGTCGAGGGCCGATGGTGGAGCGCCGATTATACCGGCGCGCCGCTGGTATCGGTCGAGCGCAAGTCGGCGCACGATCTCGGCCTCAAGATTGGCGACACGCTCACCGTCAACGTGCTCGGCCGCAACGTGAGCGCACGCATCGCCAACCTGCGCGCCGTCGACTGGGAGAATCTCGGCATCAACTTCGTGCTGGTGTTGTCGCCGGGCGCGTTCGCGGGCGCGCCACACAACGATATCGCCACGCTGACCTTCGCGGACGGCGGCACCACCACGGAGGAGACGGCGCTCATCAAGGCGCTGGCGGACGCGTTTCCGACGGTCACCGCCGTGCGGGTGAAGGACGCGCTCAACACGCTCGATGGGCTCATCGGCAATCTCGTTCTGGCGCTGCGCGCCGCGAGCGGCGTCACGCTCCTGGCCGCCGCCCTGGTGCTCGGCGGCGGCCTCGCCGCCAGCCAGCGCTTCCGCATCTATGACGCTGTGGTGCTGAAAACCTTCGGCGCGACGCGGGCGCGGCTCCTTGCCGCCTATACGCTCGAATATGCGCTGATCGGTTTGTGTACCGTGCTGATCGGGGTCGCGCTGGGCACGGTTGCGGCGGCCCTGGTGGTGACCCGGATCATGGACTTCCCGTTCGTCTTTGTGCCGCAACAGGCCGCCGGCGCGGCTTTGCTTGCGCTTTTCGTCACATTGGGCCTCGGCCTGATCGGCACGGTTGCGGCGCTCGGCCGCAAGCCCGCGCCGGTGTTAAGGAATTTGTAACGGGCGAGGCCGCCGCCGGACCCATGACGGGTTGGTTACCCTGCCGATTTACCCCTCCGGCCATCTGGCGGAACACCGGCTTTCGCACTAGATTCCCAGCGCGTCTCAGGCGCGCAAAGCAGCCGGGACGCCAAAGCCCGGCCGCGCCGGGCCAAACCCAGGGGTTACTCTCATGTCCGACTTCGATCGGAATCTTGCGACCGCCCGGTCCGGCTATCGCACCGACCAGGTGGCGATCGACGCGGGTCTGCGCGCCTACATGATCCGCGTCTACAACTACATGGCCAGCGGCGTCGCGCTGACCGGCATCGTGGCGTGGTTGACCTATTCGGCGGCGGTGCAGGACGTCGGCGGCCGCCTGGTGCTGACGCAGTTCGGTAAGGCGATCTACGGCGGACCGGCGTCGCTCATCCTGCTGTTCGGCACGCTCGGTCTGGTGTTCTTCCTGAGCTTCCGCATCAGCCGCTTGCAGCCGAGTACCGCGCTCGGGCTGTTCATGCTCTACGCGGGCCTGCTCGGCCTGATGCTGTCGTCGATCTTCCTGAGCTACACCGGCGCCTCGATCACCCGCACGTTCTTCATCTCGGCGGCATCGTTCGGCGCGCTCAGCCTCTACGGCTACTCGACCGAGCGCGATCTGTCGCCGATCGGCTCGTTCCTGGTGATGGGCCTGTTCGGCCTGATCCTGGCGATGGTCGTCAACTTCTTCCTCAAGAGCACCGGGCTCGACTTCGCCATCTCGGTGATCGGCGTCTTGATCTTCGCCGGGCTGACCGCCTGGGACACGCAGAAGATCAAGGAGATGTACAGCGCCAACGACGACGGCACCGTCACCGGCCGCAAGGCGGTGATGGGCGCGCTCACGCTCTACCTCGACTTCATCAACCTGTTCCTGTTCCTGCTGCGCTTCCTCGGCGACCGCCGCTGAGCCCCGCAACGGAACGGTTTTTGGCGCCCCGGGAGTCACGATCCCGGGGCGTTTTGTTTGCTTAAAGCTCTGCTCGCCCTTTTCCCGCAGCAATGACTCCGGTTCACATCCGTCCCGCCGCAGCCGGCGACGTTCCGGCGATCACGCGGATCTACGCCCACGCGGTCGAATACGGCACGGCGTCGTTCGAGATCGAGCCGCCGGACCAAGCCGAAATGGCGCGGCGGCTGCGCACCATGCTGGACAACAATTATCCGTATCTGGTTGCCGAGCGTGGCGGCGCGATCGCCGGCTATGCGTACGCCAACGCCTATCGGCCGCGTCCGGCCTATCGCTGGAGCGTCGAGGATTCGGTCTACGTGGCGCCCGACATGCAAGGCCAACGCATCGGTTCGCAACTGCTGGCGCAGCTGATCGTGGAGGCGGAGCAACGCGGCTACCGGCAGATGATCGCGGTGATCGGCGACTCGGCGCAAGCGCCGTCTATTGCGGTGCATGCCCGCGCCGGCTTTGCCCACATCGGCACGCTGCGCGCGGTCGGCTTCAAGCTTGGCCGCTGGCTCGACACCGTGCTGATGCAGCGCGCGCTGGGCGGCGGCGATGCGACGCCGCCTTCCGCCTAAGACCTCAGCTCGCCACCAGCCGCAGCGAACGGTCGAGCGCGCCGAGCACGCGGTCCAATTCGTGGCCGCGGCGCAGGATGTGTCCGGTCGCCGAGATCACGCTGTAGGCGCCTTGCCGGCGCTCCAGCCGCGGATCCTTCTCGATGCGATAGAGCGGCATTTCGGAGGCGTGGCGGAAAACCGAAAACACCGCGCGGTCTTTGAGGAAATCGATGGCGTAATCGCGCCACTCGCCGGCGGCGACTTTGCGCCCATAGAGACTGAGAATGCGATCGAGCTCGCGCCTGGTGAATGTCACCTTGCTGGCGGGGACGGGTGCGCGCAAAAATTCGCCCCCACGCCGGGGCACCCCATCGCGTTCGACGCGATGGGCGCCCCGCAACTGGCTTGGTTCGATTTCGCCGATATCCATCCGGCGCCTCCCTGGGCTGTGGGCTGTGGACTGTGGGCTGTCGTGGCCTTGTCGTCAGGGCGTCATGATCGCGCCGCCCGGCAGCGCCCGCAAGGGCCTCCTGCGCGGCAAAAGGCCGGGCGCTCGTCGGCGGCTGGCAGCACGGCCATGGAGTCGACTGGGCGACCCAAGCGGCGACGGCTGCGGCATTGGCGACAGCTGCGGCATTTTTGATCGCCGGCATCACGGCTTCGTTAGTCGAATCATAATGCGGCCCCATTTGCGCCAAGCACACGCCAAGCTGACTTGCGACATGAGCCACTGTTGCCTCACGGCCCGGTCCGGCTCGTGTTCCGGATTCCTCAGCCCCCCAGCCCCCCGGAGTGCGGACGGGCCGGGCCAGAGTTTTTAGCGTACGGTTCAATCCCCCAATCTTGAGGCCGGCCATGCAGCCGGCCTTTTTTTGCGCCCGCGCACGAGCGGCCGACGACCAGGAGCAGCACATCTGTGGCCGCTGTGTTCGAACGATGTGCGGAAGGGATTCGGTCGTCGTCGGGAGAAAGCGGCGCGCGAGCAAAAAAAGATGAACGCCGCTCAGTGCACCTTGGTGGTGCGTTGCCGATCGTCGGTTATCTGTTGGCCGATCGGCAACAGCGCCGCGCCGAGCACGAGACCCGGTTTCTCGCGGCTGCCTTTCTGCACGATGATGGCGGCGCCATCGATATGACCCTCGACGATCTGCGACATTGGCACGCTCCATGTCGCCTCAGTGCCGCTATAGGCGCCGAGCTTATGCCAGCCGCGCACCACGTTGCGGTAGGTGATGGTTCGTCCGCCGTTCTCGCCGCGGCCGATCGGGACTGCGATCGCGCTGGACAGCGGGCACAGCCACACCTCGGCGTCCACCGGCTCGGCGAGCGCAGCCGGCGCCGGCTTGAGTGTCACGCTGAAATCATTACCGGCCGCCGAGAGCAGCACCGGGACCGACATGACCGTGGTGTCGCGGTCGGTCTGCGCGATGGCGTTCTCGATCGCCGCGCGGTCGCTGCCGACAACGTGAGTAACACCGTTGACCACCATTTGCGGCGTATAGACCTGGCGGTCGCCGCGCAGCCGCGCATAGGCGCGCTGCCGCAGCGTGTGCCCGGGCAGCGCCAGCGTGTCTTTCCAGCCGAGATAATCCCACATGTCGATCGGCAGGCTCAGCGCCACGACCGAAGGCTCGGCGGCGAATTCGCCGAGCAGCTTGTCGGCCGGCGGGCAGGACGAGCAGCCTTGGCTGGTGAACAGTTCGAGCAGCGCCCGCGGTGCGGCTGCCGCAACCCCATAGCTGGCAAACAGGGCGAGGCCGACGAGAAGAGATGCCGAGGCGAAGCGGCGACGCTGCATTCCGGACTCCACCCCCGCTAAGCCATTCGGCCGGCAGGCCGCTTCCGTGACGATGTGGTGACGGCAGCACTGATAACGCGCGCGCCGCTCGCGAGCCACTCAATTCGCGGTGAGGGCATGAGCGGCGGACACGGCTTCGTGAAGGCGCAGATCAGGCGGCGAGGTGGCGCAGCACGTACTGCAAGATGCCGCCGTTCTTATAGTAATCGAGCTCGTCCACCGTATCGATGCGGCAGATCAGCGGCACGCGCTTGAGCCCGCCGTCGGCGGCGACGATCTCGGCGAACAGCCGCTGATGCGGCTTGAGATCGCCGTGCAGGCCGCGGATCGTGACCTGCTCGTTGCCCTTGAGCCCGAGCGTCTGCCACGAGGTGCCCTCCTCGAACACCAGCGGCACCACGCCCATGCCGACCAGGTTGGAGCGGTGGATGCGCTCGAACGATTGCGCCACGACCGCGCGCACGCCGAGCAGCGCCGCGCCCTTGGCGGCCCAGTCGCGCGACGAGCCGGTGCCGTATTCCTTGCCGGCGAACACGACGAGCGGCACGCCCTCGCTCTTGTAGCGCATGGCGGCGTCGTAGATCGTCATGCGCTGGCGCGACGGATAATGGACGGTGAAGCCGCCTTCGACGCCCGGCACCATCTGGTTCTTGATGCGGATATTGCCGAAGGTGCCGCGCATCATCACCTGGTGATTGCCGCGCCGCGTGCCGAACTGGTTGAAGTCGCGCGGCCGCACCTGATGATCGCGCAAATATTCGCCGGCCGGGCTTTCTTCCTTGATCGAGCCGGCGGGCGAGATGTGATCGGTGGTGATGGAGTCGAGGAACAGGCCGAGGACGCGGGCATCGACGATGTCGTCGATCGGCTGGCTGCGCTTCGGCATGCCTTCGAAATACGGCGGGTTCTGCACGTAGGTCGAGCGGTCGTCCCACTTGAAGGTCAGGCCGCCCTTGACGGCGATCTTGCGCCAGTTGGCGTCGCCCTTGAACACGTCGCCATATTTGCGGATGAACATCTGCTTGTTGATGCTCTTGCGCATGGCGGCGGCGATCTCGCGGCTGGTCGGCCAGATGTCGCGCAGATAGACCTTGTGGCCTTTCTGATCGGTGCCGAGCGGCGCCTTGGCGACGTCGACGTTCATCGAGCCGGCGATCGCGTAGGCGACCACGAGCGGCGGCGACGCCAGATAGTTGGCGCGCACGTCGGCATTGACGCGGCCCTCGAAGTTGCGATTGCCGGACAGCACCGCCGCGGCGACCAGATCGTGCTTGTTGACCGCTTCGGAAATCTCTTCCGGCAGCGGGCCGGAATTGCCGATGCAGGTGGTGCAGCCGAAGCCGACCAGATTGAAGCCGAGCGTGTCGAGATATTTCTGCAGGCCGGATTTTTGGTAGTACTCCTCGACCACCTGCGAGCCGGGCGCCAGCGAGGTCTTGACCCACGGCTTGACGGTGAGTCCCTTCTCGACCGCCTTCTTGGCCAGCAGACCGGCGCCGAGCATCACGCTCGGATTCGACGTGTTGGTGCACGAGGTGATGGCGGCGATCACCACGTCGCCGTTGCCGAGCGTGAAGTTGCGGCCCTCGACCGGCACGCGCTTGTCCATCTCGTCGGCCTTGTCGAACTCGACGTCCATGGCTTCGGCGAAGCCGCGCTTGACCTCCTTGAGCGCGATGCGGTCCTGCGGCCGCTTCGGGCCGGCGAGCGACGGCTCGACCGAGGACAGTTCGAGCTTGAGCACATCGGTGAAGATCGGATCAGGCGTGTTCTTGCTGCGATAGAGGCCCTGCGCCTTGGCGTAGGCGACGACCAGCGCGATCAGGCTCTCGGGACGGCCGGTGTCGCGCAGGTAGCGGATGGTGTCGTCGTCGATCGGGAAGAAGCCGCAGGTCGCGCCGTATTCGGGCGACATGTTGCCCAGCGTGGCGCGGTCGGCGATGGTCAGGCCGGCGAGGCCGGGCCCGAAATATTCGACGAACTTGCCGACCACGCCGCGCTTGCGCAGTATCTGCGTCACGGTGAGCACGAGGTCGGTCGCGGTGACGCCTTCCTTGAGCTTGCCGTTCAGCCGCACGCCGATGACTTCCGGCAGCAGCATCGAATAGGGCTGGCCCAGCATGGCGGCTTCGGCCTCGATGCCACCGACGCCCCAGCCCAGCACCGACAGCCCGTTCACCATGGTGGTGTGCGAATCGGTGCCGACCAGCGTGTCCGGATAGGCGAGCTCGGTGGCCTGCGATTTGTCCGGGAAGGTGAATTTCGCCGGCGCCGACCACACCGTGCGCGCCAGATATTCGAGATTGACCTGATGGCAGATCCCGGTGCCGGGCGGCACCACGCGGAAATTCTCAAACGAGCTCTGCGCCCATTTGAGGAAGCGATAGCGCTCCTGGTTCTGCTTGTACTCCTCTTCGACGTTGCGCTTGAACGCGTCGCGCTGGGCGAAGAAATTGACCGCGACCGAGTGATCGATGACGAGATCGACCGGCACCAGCGGGTTGATTTTTTTCGGATCGCCGCCGAGATGCTCCATGGCATCGCGCATGGCGGCGAGGTCGACCACCGCGGGCACGCCGGTAAAATCCTGCATCAGCACGCGCGCCGGCCGGAATGCCAGTTCGCGGTCGGAGGTCTTGGTCTTGAGCCATTGCGCCACGGCCAGGATGTCGTCCTTGCTGACCGAGCGGCCGTCTTCGAAGCGCAGCAGGTTCTCCAGCAAAACCTTGAGCGAGAACGGCAGCCGTGAAATGCCCTTGAGGCCGTTCTTTTCCGCCGCCGGAAGGCTGTAATAAGCGTATGTCTTGGAACCGACCTTAAGCGGCCGCAAGCACTTGAAGCTGTCGAGCGAAGTCATGTGTCTTTTCCCATCCGCCACGGCCGGGCATCGAAGCAAATCGCAGGAAATGGATTGCCGGAACGGTCGCCATGACCCGCCGCCTTCCCGGCCCCGGGGATTGGGGAAAAAAGGCAGCGGAGGGACGCGACAGGTCCGATCAGGAGGCCGCGAGCAACGAGCGGCTTATAGGGTCTTTTCCGTCGCTGTGCCAGTTCAACAACGAATAACCGCTATATGCGCGCGGAGCGCTCGCCGGGGGTACGCCTGATGCGTCTTTTGGCGGTGAATCTGGCCTGTCATCGCGGCGGTCGCGACGTGTTTGCCGGCCTCGGCTTCGCGGTCGGCGCCGGCGAGATTTTGGCCATTACCGGCCGCAACGGGGCCGGAAAATCTTCGCTGCTGCGCACCATCGTGGGCCTGGTGCGAATCACCCGGGGCAGCCTTACGCTCGAGGGCGGCGACCCGGAGCTGACCATCGCCGAGCAGGCGCATTACCTGGGCCACCAGGACGCGCTGAAACCCTCGCTGTCGGTCGGCGAGAATCTGCGGTTCTGGGCCGGCTTTCTCGGGCACAAGGCCGCCGATACGGTTGCGGCGTTGGGGGCAGTCGGGCTCGACCCCTTGGCGGACCTGCCGGCAGCGTATCTCTCGGCCGGACAGCGCCGGCGGCTTTCGATCGCCCGGCTCATAGCGGTCAAGCGCCCGATCTGGCTTTTGGACGAGCCGATGAGCACGCTGGATGCCGCCGCGCAGGAACGGCTCGCCGGCTTGATGCGGACTCACCTGGCCGAGGGCGGGCTCGTGCTTGCCGCCACCCATGGGCCGCTCGGCCTCGCGGCGACCCGCGAGCTGCGGCTCGACGATTTTGCCGCCGCTCCGGCGCAGGCTTTGGCCTCGGAGCTGGAGCTGTCATGACGGCGCTCGCCGCACTTCTGGTCCGGGACATGCGCATTGCGGTGCGCGTGGGCGGCGGCGCGCTCATGGGCGTGCTGTTCTTCCTGGTCGTCGTGACCTTGGTGCCGTTCGCGATCGGCCCCGACCTGGCGCTGCTCAAGCGCATCGGTCCTGCGGTGCTGTGGCTCGCGGCGCTGCTGGCGAATCTGCTGGCGCTCGACCGGCTGTTTGCCGCCGATCACGAGGACGGCTCGCTCGATCTTCTGCTCATGAGCAAGGCGCCGCTCGAGCTTGTGGTCGCGATCAAAGGCGTGGCGCATTGGCTGACCACGGGGCTGCCGCTGGTCATCGCCGCGCCGCTGATCGGGCTGTTGCTCAACCTCGATGGCGCGGCGCAGGCCGGTTTGGTGCTGACGCTTCTGGTCGGTACGCCGGCGCTGACCTTCATCGGCCTGATCGGGGCCGCCATCTCGGTGGCGCTGCGCCGCGGCGGGCTCCTGCTCGCCGTGCTTGTCCTGCCGCTCACCGTGCCGGTGCTGATTTTCGGCGTCGGCGCGGCGAACGCCGCGCTGGTCGGAGCCGCGCCGTTCGGCACACCTTTCACGATTCTTGGCGCGCTCACCTTGGCGAGCCTGGTCGTCGGACCGTTTGCCGCAGCGGCCGCGTTGCGCCAGGAAATCGAATGAAATCGAATGGCGCCAAGGGTCATGCAAAACGGGTCATGCAAACGGGTCATGCAAAATTGAACCGGGCTCGGGTCCGCGGTCGTTGTGTTGCCATGCCGGAGTGGACTAGGTAGCAGCCGCATGAGCCTCATCGACCTCGCCAACCCGTCCCGCTTCCTCAGCTTCGCCAATCGCGTGCTGCCGTGGCTCATTGGCGTCACCGCGCTCGCCTTTGCGTTCGGGCTCAATCAGGCGATGGGCGCGCCGAACGATTATCAGCAGGGCGCCACGGTAAAGATCATGTTTCTCCACGTCCCGTCGGCCTGGCTCGGCATGATGGGCTGGGGCGTGATGAGCATCGCGGCGCTCGGCACGCTGGTGTGGCGCCATCCGCTCGCCGACGTGGCGGCAAGAAGCGCGGCGCCGATCGGCGCGGCCTTTACGCTGCTCTGCCTCGTCACCGGCTCGCTATGGGGCCGGCCCGAATGGGGCACCTATTGGGTGTGGGACGCGCGCCTGACCTCCGAGCTGGTGCTGTTCCTGCTCTATCTCGGCGTCATCGCGCTGTGGGGGACGGTCGAAGATCCGTCGCGGGCGGCGCGCGCCGCCGCGATCCTGACCCTGGTCGGCGCCGTCGACCTGCCGATCATCAAATTCTCGGTCGACTGGTGGAACACGCTGCACCAGGGCTCGTCGGTATTCCGCATGGGCGGCTCGACCATCTATCCGACCATCCTGGTGCCGCTGTTGATCATGGCGCTGGCGTTCACGCTGTTGTTCGTCACGCTGCATATCGCCGCCATGCGCAACGAGATTTTGCGGCGACGGGTGCGCACTCTGCGCCTGATGCAGGCGCAGGCGGTGAGCTGACAGGTGAGCTGACAATGGAAGCGGTCAACCATCTGCCGTTCATCGTCGGATCGTATGCGGCGGCCGGCATCGTCATCGGCGCCTTGATCGCCTGGGTGGCGATCGATTTCCGCACCCAGCGCCGCGCGCTCGCCGATCTCGAAACGCGTGGCGTCGCGCGACGCTCGGCGCCGGCGCGCGCGAGCGCTGCGCTGGCGGAAGCGAAGGAGTGAAGGTGAGCGAAGCCGCAACTGAAACGCCGACAGAAGAAGCGCGCAATGTCGGCCGGCGCCGCATTGTGGTCCTGGTGCCGCTCGCGGTGTTCTTGGCGCTGGCGCTGTTGTTTCTGTACCGGCTCGGCTCCGGCGATCCGTCGATCATTCCGTCGGCGCTGATCGGCCATCCGGTGCCGCAGATCGATTTGCCGCCGCTGGCCGGACTCGAGCGTGACGGCACTGCCGTTCCGGGCGTCGCCGCCGCGAGCTTCAAGGGCAACGTCAGCGTGGTGAACGTGTGGGCGTCGTGGTGCGTGCCGTGCCACGACGAGGCGCCACTGCTGCTGCAGCTGGCGCAGGACCGCCGGGTGCGCCTCGTCGGCATCAACTACAAGGACGATCCCGACAACGCCCGGCGCTTTCTCGGCCGCTACGGCGATCCGTTCGCCGCCGCCGGCGCCGACGCCAATGGCCGCGCCGCGATCGAATGGGGCGTCTACGGCGTGCCGGAAACGTTTGTGGTCGGCCGCGACGGCCGCATCGCCTACAAGCTGGTCGGGCCGATCACCGCGGACAATTACAACGCGGTGCTGCTGCCACAGATCGAGAAGGCGCTGGCGGCGGGGTCGTAGCCGCTTCCTCTACCGCTCGTCCCCGCGCAAGCGGGGACCCAGGTCTGGATTCCCGCTTTCGCGGGAATGAGCGGAATTGATGCGTCCAGATCGAACTACTCCGCCACCGGCTCGGCGGCGTATTTCTTCAACAGCGGCGCCTGCAGCGCGGCGAACACGAACGTCAGCGGCATCACGCCGAACACCTTGAAATCGACCCAGACGTCGGTCGACCAATTGCGCCAGACGATCTCATTGAGCACGGCGAGCGCCAGGAAGAACAGCGCCCAGCGCCACGTCAGCTTGCGCCAGCCCTCGTCGGTGAGGTGAAACAGCGAGTCGAACACGATGCCGAGCAGCGGCTTGTTGAAATAGAGGCCGCCGAGCAGCACAGCGCCGAACAGCGCGTAGATGATGGTCGGCTTCACCTTGATGAAGGTGGCGTCGTGCAGCACGAGCGTCAGCCCGCCGAACACCAGCACGATGATCGCGGTCACCACCGGCATGATCGGCAGCCGGCGGATCATCACATAGGACACGATCAGCGCCGCCACCACCGCCACCATGAAGGTGGCCGTAGCGGCAAAAATGCCGTAGCGCGAATTGGCGACGAAAAACAGGATCAGCGGCCCGAGATCGAGCACCAGTTTGAGCAGCGGATTGAGCTGCGGTTTTGCCGTCGTTTCCATAACGATGCGTTGCGTTCCGCTGTTCAGGCTTCAAGCCCGGCGATGGCGCGGGCGAAATCGCGGGCCGAAAAGGCCTCGAGGTCCTCGACACCCTCGCCGACGCCGATGACGTGTACCGGAATCCCGAACTTGGCCGCAAGCGCCACCAGGATGCCGCCGCGCGCGGTGCCGTCGAGCTTGGTCATGGCGAGCCCAGTGACGCCGGCGATTTTCTGAAAAATCTCGACCTGCGACAGCGCGTTCTGGCCGACGGTGGCGTCGAGCACCAGGAGCACGGCATGCGGCGCAGCCGGCTCGGCCTTTTTGATCACGCGCAAAACTTTTTGCAGCTCGTTCATCAGTTCGCTGCGGTTCTGCAGGCGGCCGGCGGTGTCGACCAGCAGCACGTCGACGCCGCGCTGTTTGGCGGCGGCGATGGCGTCGAACACCAGGCCCGCCGCATCGGCGCCGGGCTCGCGGGCGATGAATTCGGCGCCGGTGCGCGTCGCCCAGATTTTCAGCTGATCGATGGCGGCGGCGCGAAAGGTGTCGCCGGCAGCCAGCATGACGCTGCGGCGCTCGGCGCGGAATTTCGCCGCCAGCTTGCCGATGGTCGTAGTCTTGCCGGAACCGTTGACGCCGACCACCAGGATGACGAACGGCTTTTGCGCCGGATCGATCATGAGCGGCTTCGCCACCGGCGCCAGCACCCTCTCGACCTCCGCCGCCACCACGGCCTTGATCTCGTCGGCCGAGATCGCCGCGTCATGGCGGCCTTCGCCCAGCGCATCGGCGATGCGGCGCGACGTTTCGAGGCCGAGATCGGCGCGGATCAGCACGTCCTCGATATCGGCGATGGTCGCTTCGTCGAGCTTGCGCTTGGAGACCAGGTCCGAAATGGCGGTGCCGAGCGCCGCCGAGCTGCGTTTGAGCCCGCCGGTGAGCCGCTGCCACCAGCCGGGTTTTTCCGTTTGCGTCGTGCTGTCGTTCATGCGGGGCCCGTGATAGCGGGTTCCTCAAGGTGCGAAAACCATGACTCCAGAACAGATGGTGTCGCGGCTCCTGTATCGCGACGGGCTGATGCTGGTGATCGACAAGCCGGCCGGCTTCGCCGTGCACCGCGGCCCGAAGGGCGGCGAGAGCCTGGAAGATCATTTCGATGCCTTGCGGTTCGGCCTGCCGCGGCGGCCGGCGCTGGCGCACCGACTCGACCGCGAAACCTCGGGCTGCCTCGTGCTCGGCCGCCATCGCAAGGCGCTGGCGCAGCTCGGCCGGCTGTTCAAGAGCGGCGCCGTGGAAAAGACCTACTGGGCCGTGGTCGAGGGCGGCCCGGATGCCGATGAGGGTGTCATCGAGCTGCCGCTCGGCCGCCTCGACGCCACACGCGGCTGGTGGATGAAGCATGACCCGAAGGGTCAGCCGGCCGTGACCAAGTGGCGCGTGTTGGGGCGTTGTACCCCTGGCGGCGAGGGACCGGGATTAGCGTGGCTCGCCCTTGAGCCGGTGACCGGCCGCACCCATCAGCTGCGCGTGCATTGCACCGAAATGGGCTGGCCGATCGTCGGCGATACGATCTACGGCACGGCGCCGCGCGTCGGCGGTCCCGGGCTGCATCTGCACGCGCGGGAGATTGTGGTGCCGCTCTACAAAAACCGAGAACCGATCCGCGTCGTCGCGCCAGTGCCGCCGCGGATGCATGAGCGGCTGATGTTGTGCGGGTGGAAAGGCGAGGCGGAAGAGAGCGCATCTATCCTCCCCCGCAAAGTGGGGGAGGATAATCAATAAATCGTTTGTTTGATGCGCTCGGGCGCGGCGCGGTCGTGCTCGGGGCCGCCCATCTTGCCGTCGGTCAGTTCGGCGAGGATGTCGCCGGGCGTCGGCAGGGTCTTGCGATCGACCTTGCTCGTTTCGTCCCACAGGCGCGCGCGGATGATCGCCTTGGTGCACTGGAAATAGGCGCGCTCGACCGTGACCACCAGGACGCATTTCGGCGTCTTGCCGTTCATGGCGAAGCTTTCGGTCAACTTCGGATCGGTCGAAATTTTGGCGCGGCCGTTGATCCGCATGGTCTCGCCGACGCCCGGAATGAGGAACAACAGCGAGATGCGCGGGTCGCGCACCAGGTTGCGCAAGGTGTCGATGCGATTGTTGCCGCGGCGATCCGGAATAGCGACCGTGTGCTCGTCGAGGACGCGCACAAAACCCGGTGGATCGCCGCGCGGCGAGCAGTCGAGGCCCTCGGGGCCAGAAGTGGCGATGACGCAGAACGGCGCCGCTTCGATCAGTTTGCGGTATTGCGCCGAGATGCGGTCGGTTTCCTTGAACACCGCCGGGCCGTACGGCGCGTCGCTGTAGACGCGCTCGAGCTGCTCGGTCGAAGTGATCGTGTGATCTTGGCTGTGGTCGTGGCCGTTGCCGTCCATGGGCGCCCTCCGCTGGCGCAAGTTTAGCTCATGCCGCCAGCAATTGTCTGCCGTCGTGCGCGGCGATCGTCACGTCGAGAATTCGGCCGGGCTCTGCCGGCGCAGAAAACTTCACCCTGGTGAACTGCTCGGTGCGGCCGGCGTCGCGCGATTCGGTGAGCACGCTCCGCGTTGCGCCGACCTCGGCGTCGAGATGGCGCGTCAGCGCCAGGGCGCCGCGTTCGCGCAGCCGCCGCGCCCGCTCCTTGATGACCTCACGGGCGACCTGCGGCATCCGCGCCGCCGGTGTGCCCGGCCGCGGCGAGAACGGAAAAACATGCAGATGCGTCAGCCCGCACTCCTCGACCAGCGCCAGCGAGTTGTCGAACATCGCTTCGGTCTCGGTCGGGAAGCCGGCGATCAGGTCGGCGCCGAATGCGATGTCGGGCCGCAACCGACGCACGCTCTCACAAAATGCGATCGCATCGGCGCGGCTGTGCCGCCGCTTCATGCGCTTGAGAATGAGATCGTCGCCGGCCTGCAGCGACAGATGCAGATGCGGCATCAGCCGCGCGTCGTTGGCGAGGGCGTCGAGCAGTTCGCGGTCGGCTTCGACGGAGTCGATCGAGGACAGCCGCAGCCGCTTCAGCTCCGGCACCGCTGCGAGAATGCGCTTGACCAAGGTGCCGAGCCGCGGCGCGTCCGGCAGATCGACGCCGTAGGCGGTGATGTCGACGCCGGTGAGCACGATCTCGGCATGGCCGGCGTCAACAAGCCGGCGCACGTCATCGACCACGGCGGCGACCGGCACCGAGCGTGAATTGCCGCGGCCGAACGGAATGATGCAAAACGTGCAGCGATGATTGCAGCCGTTCTGCACCTGCACGAAGGCGCGGCTCCTTCCGGCAAAATCCTCGATCACATGCGGCGCGGTTTCCCGCACCGCCATGATGTCGCCGACCAGCGTCTTCGGACCGTCCGGCGCCCCAAGCGCGGCACGCGCCTTCGCCCAGCCGGCGGCGTCGAGCTTTTCGGCATTGCCGAGCACCAGGTCGGCTTCCGGCATGGCGGCGAAGTTTTGTGCGTCGGTCTGCGCGCCGCAGCCGGTGACGACGATGCGTTGGTGCGGATGTTCGCGGCGCAGCGCGCGGATGCTTTGCCGCGCCTGGCGCACCGCCTCGGCGGTGACCGCGCAGGTGTTGACAACAACTGCGTCGTCCAGGCCGGCGCCCGCCGCCTGGCGGCGGATCACTTCGGACTCGGCGGCGTTGAGGCGGCAGCCGAAGGTGACGACCTCGACGCTCATCGCGGCGCCTCGGCGCCGAGCGCCGCCAGATCGAAACGGCCGTTGTGCTCGAAGGCGACCGGGCCGGTCATCAGCACGTGATCGTCGCTGGCGCGCCACTCGATCGCGAGATCGCCGCCCGGCAAGGTCACCGTGACCTTGCGTTCGGTGCGTCTGAGCCGCGCCGCCGCGACAGCCGACGCGCAGGCCGCCGAGCCGCACGCTTTGGTCAGGCCGGCGCCGCGTTCCCAGGTGCGAATGACGATGCGGTCGCGCGACGGGATCGCCGCCAGTGTGATATTGGCGCGCTCCGGAAACAGCGGATGGTTCTCGAGCAGCGGCCCGATCTTCTCGAGCTCGTAGGCCGTCGGATCGTCGACCCAGAAAATTGCATGCGGGTTGCCCATACTGACGACCGAGGGCGAATGCAGGATCGGCGCGCCGCGCGGCCCGATTTCAAGCTCGATGCGCCGGGTGTCGGCAAACGCTTCGGCGAGCGGAATCTCGTCCCAGCGCAGGCGCGGCCGGCCCATATCGACGGTGAAGCGCCCGTCGCCGGCCTGCCAGCAGAGAACGATCCCGGCCGCGGTTTCGAACGCGAGCTTGGCCTTGCCGGTTGCGGCGCTGACCAGCGAGGCGACGCAGCGCATGCCGTTGCCGCAGGCGCCGGCTTCCGAGCCGTCGCTGTTGTAGATGCGGATCGCGCCGTCGGTGCCGGTGGCCTTGGCCGGATAGAGCGCCATGAGCTGATCGTACGGCTCCTGCCGTGCCGCGGCGCGCGCCTCGGCCGCCGCGATCGGCGCCGGCGCGGCGCGCAGATCGACGATGACGATCTCGTTGCCGAGACCGTTCATCTTGACGAAATCGCGGTTGTCGAGCGCGCTCATGATAATGCCCGAATGCGTGCGACTTATATGAGGACTTCGGTGTTCGGCGCCAGTAGCATCGCGGGTGCCGGGCGTCAGGGGCTCTGCCAGAGATTCGCCGGCTCAAGGAGGGAATGGGGATGTTGGTCCGCTCGGGGCGCCGCACGGGAGCTACGGTCGCCGCCTTCGCCATGGCGGCATTTTTCGTTATCGCCGAAGTTCAGTTCGCCGCGGCACAACCGGCGCCGCCCCCGGCAGCCGCTCAGGCGGAAGGCGGCGCGGGCGCGCCGGCGCCGATCGCGCCCGAGGGCCTTGCCACCAAGCCGACCGATCCGTTCGGCGAGGAAGTGACGCTGACCGCCAAGCCGATCGTGTTCGTCAAAGGTTCGGGCACCTGGGACCAGGCCTTCCCCATCATCAGCGGCGCCCTGAAGACGGTCGAGGCCTACGTGGCCAAGGCGGGGCTCAAGACCGATGGCCAGCCGATGACCATCTTCACCGCGACCGACGACAAGGGTTTTGACTACCAGGCGGCGATCCCGGTGGCGGCGCTGCCGAAAGAGCCGCCGGGCGAGGGCATCCAGAGCGGCAAATCGCCGGACGGCCGCGCGCTGAAATTCGTCCATCGCGGCTCATACGACACGCTGGACGACACCTACGAGGCCATCACCAACTATCTGGACGATAAGCGGCTGGAGTCGCGCAACATCCTGATCGAGCAATACGTGACCGATCCCGCATCAACCGACGAAAAGGACCTCGTCGTCGAGGTGCTGGTGCTGGTGAAGTAGCGCGTCCTCGGTTCCTCCGCCCGAGGTTGACGGCGGCAGGGCCGGACCCTATTTTCCGCCCGCTCTCGCAAGAGACCGGAGTTCTTAACCCGCCGACCGGCCCCAGAGACCGGAGGCAACCGCCCGACAGCGCGATGCGCCCTCGGGCGCCATTGTCGTTGATCGTCATTGCCGGGCAATGACGCGTGAAAAAGGCAAAGCATGTTCGACAGCCTGTCCGAGCGCCTTTCCGGCATTCTCGACCGCCTGACGCGGCGCGGTGCGCTGACCGAGGCCGACGTCGAGGCGGCGCTGCGCGAGGTCCGGCGCGCGCTGATCGAGGCCGACGTGGCGCTCGACGTGGCGCGCGCCTTCGCCGACCAGGTGAAAGAGCGCGCGGTCGGCGTCGAGGTGCTCAAGTCGGTCACGCCCGGCCAGATGGTCGTCAAGATCGTGCACGACCAGCTGATCGAGACGCTGGGCGCCGACGCGCAGCCGGTCGATCTCAACGCCCCGGCGCCGGTGCCGATCATGATGGTGGGCCTGCAGGGCTCCGGTAAAACCACCACTACCGCCAAGCTCGCCAAGCGCCTCACCGAGACGCAGAAGCGCAAGGTGCTGATGGCCTCGCTCGATACGCGGCGGCCGGCCGCCATGGAGCAGCTCGCAGTGCTCGGCCAGCAGGTCAGCGTCGATACGCTGCCGGTCGTCGCCGGGCAGACGCCGGTGCAGATCGCGGGCCGCGCCGTACAGGCGGCGCGGCTCGGCGGCTACGACGTGGTGCTGCTCGACACCGCCGGCCGGCTCACCCTCGACGAAGCGCTGATGACCGAGGCGGCCGACGTGCGGCGCGCCGTCACTCCGCACGAAGTCCTGCTCGTCGCCGACGCGCTGACCGGTCAGGACGCCGTCAATCTCGCTCGCGCCTTCAACGAGCGGCTCGATCTCACCGGCATCGTGCTCACCCGCATCGACGGCGACGGCCGCGGCGGCGCCGCTTTGTCCATGCGCGCCGTCACCGGCAAGCCGATCAAGCTCATCGGCACCGGCGAGAAGCTCGACGCGCTGGAAGATTTCTATCCGCAGCGCATCGCCGACCGCATCCTCGGCATGGGCGACATCGTCTCGCTGGTCGAGAAGGCCGCCGCCACCATCGACGCCGAGAAGGCCGCGCGCGTCGCCGAGAAGATGCGCAAGGGCGCGTTCGATCTCGCCGACCTGCGCGAGCAGATCGCGCAGATGCAGCGCATGGGCGGCATGTCAGGTCTCATGTCGATGCTGCCCGGCATCGCCAAGATCAAAAATCAGCTCGCCGAGCGCAATCTCGACGAAAAAGTCCTGAAGCGGCAGATGGCGATCATCGACTCGATGACGGCGCAGGAGCGCCGCAGCCCCGATATCCTGAAAGCGAGCCGCAAGCGCCGCATCGCCGCCGGTTCGGGCACCAAGCCCGAGGACATCAACCGGCTTCTGAAAATGCATCGCACCATGGCCGACATGATGAAGGCGATGGGCGGCGGCAAGCGCGGCCCGATGGCCGGCCTCGCCAACATGCTCGGGCTGGGCGGTGGCGGCGGCATGCCGAGCCCCGAGCAGATGGCGGAGCTTGCGAAGAAAATGCCGGGCGGTTTGCCGGCAGGGATGCCGGGCGGCGGCGGCCTGCCGCCGAACATGCCAGGTTTGCCGCCGAATTTCCCGGGTCTGCCGGGACTCGGTCCGAAGCTGCCCGGCCTGCCGGGCCTGCCCGGTTTGGGGAAGAAGAAGTGATGAGTTTTGCGCATCGTCATTCCGGGGCCGAGCGCAGCGAGGAACCCGGAATGACAACAAACACATGAAAGCTGAGAAAGGACTCCAATGCCTCTCGTGATCCGCATGGCGCGCGCCGGCACCAAGAAACGGCCGTTCTATCATATCGTCATCGCCGACAGCCGCAGCCCCCGCGACGGCCGCTTCATCGAGCGCATCGGCTATTTCAATCCGCTGTTGCCAAAGGACAAGACCGAACGGCTCAGGTTCGATCTGGAAAAGGCCAAGGCCTGGATGGCCAAGGGCGCGCAGCCGTCCGATCGCATCATGCGCTTTCTCGACGCCGCCGGCATCTTGAAGCGGCCGAAGCGCAACAATCCGGAAAAAGCCGTGCCGCGCAAAGAGCGCAAGGCGCGCGAAGAAGCCGCCAAAGCGGCACCGGCTGCGGGCGGCGCTGCCGCGCCGGCCGCGGGCGCGGCGCCGGCCGCCTCATAACCGGTGCGCGCGATGGCGGGCGGCGCAGGCGAGCGGGACGCGCTGGTCTGCCTCGGGCAGATCGGCGCGCCGCACGGCGTGCGCGGCGAAGTGCGGCTGCGTTCGTTCACCGCCGAGCCCGACGCGATCGCCGCCTACGGGCCGCTGCAGCTGGAAGACGGCCGCACCATCGCAATCGAGTCGCTGCGGCCGGCGAAAGATCATTTTGTGGCGACACTGTCCGGCATTCACGACCGCGATGCCGCCGCGCAGCTCGCCAATGAAAAGCTTTACGTGCCGCGCGAGCGCCTGCCGCAGCTCGACGATCCGGAAGAGTTTTATCACTCGGATCTGATCGGATTGGCGGTTGTCGATCGCGGCGGCCAGCGATTGGGCAGCGTGGTGGCGATCCACAATTTCGGCGCCGGCGATCTCATCGAGCTGAAACTCGATGCCAGCAACAAGACCGAGTTGCTGCCGTTCGACGATACGAATGTGCCGCACGTCGATATCGCGGGCGGCAAGCTCGTGCTCGACGAACTCGCCATTGCGATTTTGACCGCGCATCCGGCGGAAGAAGACGACGACGCGAAGCCGCGCTCGCACAAGCGGAGCGGCTGAGATGTGGCGCGCCTCGGTCCTGAGCATTTTTCCCGAAATGTTTCCGGGACCGCTGGGCTTAAGCCTCGCCGGCAAGGCGCTCGCCGCCGGCGCCTGGGCGCTCGACATGGTCGATATCCGCAATTTTGCCGCCGACAAGCACCGCACCGTGGACGACACGCCGGCGGGCGGTGGGCCCGGCATGGTGATGAAGGCCGACGTGCTGGCCCGCGCGATCGATGCGGCGGCGGCCGATGCCCGGCCGCTTCTGTTAATGTCGCCGCGCGGTGTGCCGCTGACCCAAAGCCGCGTCGAGGCACTGGCCGGCGGGCCGGGCGTGGTCCTGGTCTGCGGCCGCTTCGAGGGCGTCGACGAGCGGGTCATCGCCGCGCGCGGCCTGGAGGAGGTCTCGGTCGGCGATTATGTGTTGTCCGGCGGCGAGATTGCCGCCATGGCGCTGATCGACGCCTGCGTACGGCTTCTGCCGGGCGTCATGGGCGCGCCGGGCTCGGCGGCCGAAGAGAGCTTCGCCGAAGGCCTGCTCGAATACCCGCACTACACCCGGCCGCAGGTGTTCGAGGGCCGGCCGATCCCGGAGGTGCTGCTGTCGGGCGACCACGCCAAGATCGCGGCCTGGCGCCGGGCCGAGGCCGAGCGGCTGACTAAGGCGCGCCGCCCGGACCTTTGGGCGACCCAAGGCGGCGGCAACAAGACCGGAAGGTGACAAAGCCCGCGGGCTAGCGTAGAAGCTCGCAACCCCTCGACCCCCAGGTCGGAACCGGCGCGATCCGCGCAGCCGTCGATCCGCGCATCCGATGGAGAATTCGCCATGAACCTGCTCAAGCAAATCGAAAACGAACACGTGGCGAAGCTCACCGCCGGCAAGCAGATTCCCGAGTTCCAGCCGGGCGACACGGTGCTGGTCAACGTCAAGGTGGTCGAAGGCGAGCGCAGCCGCGTCCAGGCCTACGAGGGCGTCTGCATCGGCCGCGCCGGTGCGGGGCTCAACGAGAACTTCACGGTGCGCAAGATCTCGTACGGCGAAGGCGTCGAGCGCGTGTTTCCGCTCTACTCGCCGATGATCGACTCGATCAAGGTCGTGCGCCGCGGCAAGGTGCGCCGCGCCAAGCTCTATTACCTGCGCGGCCGGCGCGGCAAATCCGCCCGCATCGTCGAGCGCCAGGATCACGGCGGCGACGGCAAGTCGGCGGAATAATAAGGTTCAACCGTCTACGCTATCGGACTAGGCGAAGCACTCTGAACTTTGAGCCGCTCACCGCTTGGGAGCTGGACGGTTCCGGAAGACGCTTGTCGCTCTCCAACCTGCTTCTGCACGAACGATCCAATGAACGCGCCTAACGTCAGCTTGGCGAGGTCCAAAAATTCGGTGTGATCCAGAAACATCAGCGAAAAGAATACCGTCAGGGCAATTGTTGCGAGTGGTAGGCCCTGGATGCCTAGCTTAGTAAAAAGACCGGTAAAACCAGTAAGACTTCGAAGCCGCACATATTGTGACACGGCTTCTTCGTTACCTTCCGTGACCTTCTGTTTTAGATCGGCCCACTCCACCGGATTTATGACAGGTCCAGGCGCTAGCGAAGCGAGACCGGTAGCGCGCAAGAGGCTGACGCCGAGCAGCGCGGTGAAGACGGCAACACCGAACAGGATGAATTCGGCAGTATAACCGGCCAGTCCGGAACCCCGGTCATACGGATAAAACAGCAGCCTGTAACCGAGGGCTACAAATGCCGCTGCCGAAAGGTAAACGAACGCAATGCCGCCCCAAGAGATAAAGCGCTGCCCCGGCGAGCTGTCGCTCGACGAGCTGCCGACATCTGTTGTCATTTGCTAATCCCCCGCTCAACCGCGGAGGACGATAGAACTTTTGGTTGCGTATTGCCAGAAATATTTCCTCGACTAGGTAGCTTGGTCTTTTTGAATCACCGCCCCCACAGCCGCTGCGACGCCAGCCGCGCGCCTTCGGCGATCGCGCCGAGCTTGGCCCAGACCAGATCGTCGTGCAGGCGCGAGCCGAGACCGCAATCGGTGCCGGCGATGACGTTGTCGCGGCCGGCGATGTCGGCGAAGGTCGCGATGCGCTGCGCGATCAGCTCGGGATGCTCGACCAGATTGGTGGCGTGGCTGACGACGCCCGGCACCAGGATCTTGTCGGCCGGTAATTTCACATCTTCCCACACCGTCCATTCGTGTTGATGGCGCACATTGCCGGCCTCGAAGCTCGTGGCCTGCGCGTTCACCTGCAGCACGAGATCGATGACCTCCCGGAGCGGCAGGTCGTGGGTGTGGGCGCCGTGCCAGGAACCCCAGCAGAAATGATGGCGCACGCGGTCCGGCGCGATGCCGGCGAGCGCGTGGTTAAGCGCGTCGATGCGGGTCTTCAGATGATGGCGGTATTCGGCGATGCTCGGCTGCGGCTTGATCATGTCCCATGAGGTCATGACGCCCGGATCGTCGATCTGCAGGATGAAGCCGCCGTCGACCACGGCGCGGTATTCGTCGCGCAGTGCGTCGGCGAGCGCGAACACGAATTCCTCGTCGCTCGCGTAGTAGTCGTTGAAGATGTGATGATCGAGCCATCCGGGCGCGAACACGCAGATGAAGGCTTCGTCGGCCCCGCCGGCGGCTGTGAGCGCGTCCTTGAACACCGCGACCTCGCGCTTGATGGCGTCGGTGGCGCGGCCCTTGATCGGGCCGGTGACCATGAGCTTGTGCGGCGGCGAGTGCCGCGGCTCTTCTCCGGGCACGCAGAACATGGTGCCGACGCGGTCCATGTCGGCGTAGAGCTTTTGAAACACATCGCGCTCGTTGGTCTCCTCGCGGGCGGAGGCGCGTTCGCCCGGCCTGAGCGGGCGTTCAGTGACGCCGCCGAATTGCTTCGCGTAATACGCAAACGTCCGGCCGTTCCAGAATTCGCCGTCGCCGACGCAGTCGATGCCGAGCTCGCGCTGTTTTTTGATGACTGCTGCGACCTGGGCCACGTCGTTCTGCTGGGCGGACGCAACCGGCGGCAATTTGCCGGCATGCGTGGTTCTGATGGAGCCTTCGCTGCGTTTCATGTCGCTGCCGTCCCTTTGTTCCGGCTCATCCTATAGCACGATGTCCCGGCAAATCGTCATTGCGAGGAGCGAAGCGACGAAGCAATCCAGGAGTCGGTGCTCTCGGCCCCTGGATTGCTTCGCTACGCTCGCAATGACGACAAGCCGCGTAGCCGCGCTACCAGCCGCTCGACGTCCGCTGCCGTGTGATAAAGCCCGAAACCGAGGCGAAGCCTCGTGCCGCGAACGTCAGTTACGATTCCGGCCGCGTGGAGGCGCCGATACCATTGCGCCGCCTCCGGATGCTCGAAGGCCAGGAAATTGCCGCGCGCCGGGTCGCTCAGCGGCACCACGAGGCGCTCGGCCGCGAACGGGCCGATCGGCTGATCCGCCATCGCCGCCATGAATTGCGTCTGCAGCGCCACCGCGTGGGCGTGAATGAGCCGAGCATCGATATTTTCGGCCGCGAGCCAATCGAGCACGGCGCGCAATCGATAGAGCGCGGTCGGATCGAACGTCGCGCCGGCAAAGCGCCAGCCGTCCTTGGGATAAGACACGCGCTGTCCGCCAGCGGCAAGATCGTCGAAGCTCGCAAACCAGCCGGTGTTGCGCGGTCGTGGCGCGATGCCGGGCGGGCAATGCATGAAGCAGGCGCCCTCGCCCGCCATGGCGTATTTGTAGCCACCGGCGATGTAGAAGGCGCGATCGGCGATGGCGGCGAGATCGGTCGGCCGCGCCAGAAAGCCGTGATAGCCGTCGATGACGATGAGGCGATCCGGCGCCCAAAGCCGCTCGACCAGTCCGGATAGCTCGGCGAGCGCGTAGCCTGAACCGAACCAGACCTGGCTCACATAGACAAGGTCAGGCGCCGTTTCGTGCGCCGCCGCAACGAGCCGCTCGGCGAGCGTGGCGAACGGCTCGGCCGCGACGGCGTGCAGCGCGATGAGGCCGTCTTCGGCAAGCCGCTCGGCCTGGCGGCGAAACGAATGAAATTCGCCGTCCGTGGTCAGGATGCGTGCCGGCCGCTCGGTCGGGCAGCACGACAACAAACGATTGACGAACTCATGCGTGTTCGGCGCCGGCACCAGCGTCTTTGGATCGGGCAACCCGAGATGGCGTGCGATGCCGGCGCTGACGCTGTGCCAGACCGGGCCGAGCACATTGTCCCACTTGTCGTCGACCAGGCGCGCAGCATCGTCCCAGGCCGCGAGTTGCGCATCGCGCGTGACGTCCGGCCACAAGTGATGCGAATGCGCGGCAAAATGCAGCCGCTCCGGATCCGAATTGCGGAACCGGGCAAACGCACCAGAAAGGTCGAGCGGGACCGAGCGCGCCGGCATAACCATCGCATCGTTCACAGCGAAAGATTTTGCGCCTAGACTCTAGCAGGCTGGCGCGGCCGCGGCGACGCGCGGCGCCCGGCAACGCAGCGGCATCGGCATGGACGACAGCAAGACGCCCAAGACCCGGGTCGAGTCCGGCATGCATGTCGACCTTGCCGGCCGGCGCACCTATGCGGATTACCTCAAGCTCGATTTGTTGCTCGCCGCGCAGCAGCCGGTCACGCGCGAGCATGATGAAGTCGCCTTCATCGTCATCCATCACGTCCAGGAGCTTTGGCTCAAGCTGGTCGCCCACGAGATCGAGGCGGCGATCGCGGCCATTCGCGCCGACCATTTGCCGCCCGCGTTCAAGTCGCTGGCCCGCGTCACCCGCATTCAGGAACAGTTGATCGATGCCTGGGACGTGCTGTCGACCATGACGCCGGCGGATTATCTGGCGTTCCGCGGCGCGCTCGGCGCGGCCTCCGGCTTCCAGTCGTACCAGTATCGCCTGGTCGAATTCCGCCTCGGCGCCAAGGACGCCGCGATGGTGCTGCCGCACCGCCACGACCCGGCCGCCTATGCCAGGCTCGAAGCCGCGCTGCACGAGCCGAGCCTGTACGATGAGGCGCTGCGCATCCTGGCCCGCCGCGGCCTGCCGGTGCCCAAGGCGGTGCTCGAGCGCGACGTGTCGCAGCCTTACGTGTCGAACCCGCAGGTGCGCGAGGTCTGGCTGTCGATCTACCGCAATGCGCAGCAGTATTTCGACCTCTACGAACTCGCCGAGGAGCTGGTCGACGTCGAAGACTGGTTCCAGCAATGGCGCTTCCGCCACATGAAAACCGTCGAGCGCATCATCGGTTACAAGCCGGGCACCGGCGGCTCCTCGGGCGTCGGCTACCTGAAGACGGCCCTGGAGCACGCATTTTTCCCCGAACTCTGGGAAGTGCGGACCTACCTCTGAGCTGCCGCCCGCATCGAGCCACTTTGCTTGGCTCGCCTAACCCACTAAATAGTCGGCTGAACCCACCGTTTATGCCCCCGGGCCAGGACCACGGATGAGCAAGCCGCGCACTGTCTACGACAAAATCTGGGACGACCATCTGGTCGACGATCAGCCGGACGGCACCTGCCTGATCTATATCGACCGCCACCTCGTCCACGAGGTGACGAGCCCGCAGGCCTTCGAGGGTCTGCGCCTCGCCGGCCGCAAGGTGCGCGCACCCGAGAAGACGCTGTGCGTGGTCGATCACAACGTGCCGACCACCGACCGGCGGCTGAAGAATCCCGACCCGGAGAGCGAAGCGCAGATCGCGTACTTGGCCGAGAACGTCAAACATTTCGGCCTCGAATATTACGACGAGTTCGACAAGCGCCAGGGTATCGTCCACATCATCGGCCCCGAGCAGGGTTTTACCCTGCCCGGCGTGACGCTCGTCTGCGGCGACAGCCACACGGCGACGCACGGCGCGTTCGGCGCGCTGGCCTACGGCATCGGCACCTCGGAAGTGGAGCACGTGCTGGCGACGCAGACGCTCATTCAGACCAAGTCGAAGAACATGCGCGCCGTGGTCGACGGCAAGCTGCCGGCCGGCGTGACCGCCAAAGACATCATCCTCGCCATCATCGGCGAGATCGGCACCGCCGGCGGCACCGGCTATGCGCTCGAATATGCCGGCGAGGCGATCCGCGCGCTGTCGATGGAAGGCCGCATGACGGTGTGCAACATGTCGGTCGAGGCCGGCGCCAAAGCCGGCTTCATCGCGCCGGACGAAAAGGCCTACGACTATCTGAAGGACCGGCCGAAGTCGCCGAAGGGCAAGGCCTGGGACGAGGCCATGCGCTACTGGGAGACGCTGCGCTCCGACGACGGCGCGCATTTCGACCGCGAGATCAAACTCGACGCCGCAAAGCTGCCGCCCCTCGTCACCTGGGGCACCAGCCCCGAACAGGTCGTGTCGATCACCGGCCGCGTGCCGCGCATCGAGGACCTTACCGACGACAAGAAGCGCGAAGCGGCGGAGCGCGCGCTCGGCTACATGGGCCTCCAAGGCGGCGAGAAGATCACCGACATCGCCATCGACCGCGTGTTCATCGGCTCATGCACCAATGCGCGCATCGAGGATTTGCGCGCCGTCGCCAAGGTGGTCGACGGCAAGACGGTGAACGCCAAGGTCAATGCCATGATCGTGCCGGGCTCGGGTTTGGTCAAAGAGCAGGCCGAGGCCGAGGGGCTCGACAAGATCTTCGTCAAGGCCGGCTTCGATTGGCGCGAGCCGGGCTGCTCCATGTGCCTGGCGATGAATCCCGACAAGCTCAATCCGGGCGAGCGCTGCGCCTCGACCTCGAACCGCAATTTCGAGGGCCGCCAGGGCTACAAGGGCCGCACACATCTCGTGTCGCCCGCCATGGCGGCTGCCGCGGCAATCGCCGGGCATTTCGTCGACGTGCGGGACTGGCACTAAGCCGTTACCCCGTCACCCACCGGCAGCTATAGCGCGGAAACAGCACCGCGCCGCTTGGACGGTGCTGCAGCTCGAGCCAGTCGACGCAGCGGCGGTAGAATAGATGCTGCGGCTGCGGCCTGATCTCGATGTACGGGCGCGCGTAACGCGGCGGCGGCGCGTGGTGCCGTGGCCGATGCACGGTCTGCGCCGCCAACGGAGCCGCCATTGCGGCGGTGAACAAGCAGGCTAGGCCGACGATAACGCCGCGCGATTTCATCGACATTGACGCCTCGATTGGATCACTTCGCAAACAGCGATGCGCAGGCTCGCGTATTGCCGCACTACGGTCAACCGGATCGTAGCGGCAAGGAGGTTCGGAACGGCCCGATCTGCGCTACATATAAAGCATGGCCGATTTCCCGCCCAATCCGCTGGCTTGGCGGCCCGTGAAGGCGCCGTCGCTCGGCGAGCTCGAAGCCTTGGCCGAGCACATGTTTCGCCAGCTGCCGAAGCGCTTTCGCGATCTGTGCGGCAATCTGGTCATTCAGGTCGACGACTTTCCGAGCCGGCAGGTTTTGCGCGCCATGCGGGCGCATAGCGACTTCGACCTGCTCGGCCTGTTCCAGGGCGTCGGCCTGCCGTTTCGCGCCGAGAGCGCGCCGCTGCAGATGCCGAACATGATCTGGCTCTACCGGCGGCCGATCCTCGACTATTGGGCCGAGCACGACGAGACGCTTGGCGCCATCGTCAAGCACGTGCTGATCCACGAGATCGGCCATCACTTCGGGCTATCGGACGATGACATGCACGCCATCGAGCGCGCGGCGAATTGATTGATCGAACAAACGGAGCAGCAGATGAAAATCGACGGCGCCTGCCATTGCGGCTTCATCACCATCGAGGGCGAAGCCGATCCCGACACGGTGCAGATCTGCCATTGCACCGATTGCCAGACCGGCACCGGCAGCGCGTTTCGCGTGTCGATCCCGGTGCCGGGCGCGAGCTTCAAGATGAAAGGGCAGCCGACCAATTATGTGAAGACCACCGCCGACAGCGGCCGGCCGCGCATCCAGGCGTTCTGCCCGCAATGCGGCTCGCCGATCTATTCGACCTCGCCCGGCGACGGCGTGCAGGCCGCCTACATGGTGCGGGTCGGCATTCTGCGGCAACGCGCCGAGCTGGCACCGCGGCGGCAGAACTGGTTTCGCTCGGCGCGCGCCTGGGTCACAGGCCTCGATGCCGTGCCGAAGAACGAGAAGCAGGCGCCGGCGTAACGCGCGCTGCGCCAAATCGTGCTATGAGGTTTGTTGAGGGCCGTCAGATCGAAGGGGCGATGCCATGATCGTCACCGTTTTCAGGTCCCGGGTGCGGCCGGGCCTGCGCGACGAATACGTTGCTCTCGCCAACCGCATGACAGAGCTCGCCAAGGCCATGCCGGGCTTCGTCTCGCACAAGGGCTTCTTCGCCGACGACGGCGAACGCGTCGCCATCGTCGAATTCGCCAACGAAGAAGGCCAGCGCGCCTGGCAGACCAATCCCGAGCACCGCATCGCGCAAAGGCTGGCGCGCGAGAAGTATTATCTCGATTATCACATCCAGGTCTGCACGCTGGAGCGGGAGTCGAAGTGGGCTGCTGATGCTGAGGCTGCGGCGGTGGCGAATTAAGGCACTGGCGCAGCTTAATTGGACGATGTGGTTATCTGCTGATCAGAGAAAGCCGTCGATCGCAATGGCGACCGTGTGTTTCGAAAGGATTGGTTTGTCAAGGGCGCGAAGCGCCGCCTTCGGCGGTCGGAGACCCTTGACAAAACAATCCTTTCGAAACTTTTTGCTGCCATTGCGATCGACGGCGCAGTGCGACGAGGCGAGGTTGTTACAACGTGAACCGCATCACTCCGCCTTGATGTGCGCGGACGAAATCACCGTGGCCCATTTGCGCGTTTCATCGGCGGTGAATTTTTCGAGCGCGGCAGGACTCATCGGCGATGGCTCGACGCCCAACGCAGCGAGGCGCGCTTTGTTGCTCGGATCGTTGAGGCTGGCAT
Organism: Xanthobacteraceae bacterium; assembly: GCA_035651875.1. Lineage (GTDB taxonomy): Bacteria > Pseudomonadota > Alphaproteobacteria > Rhizobiales > Xanthobacteraceae > BOG-931. The sequence goes on along the minus strand of DASRET010000033.1, from coordinate 4,417 downwards.
TGATCTCCGCGTTCAGCTTCTCGACGATCGCCGCCGGCGTGCCCTTCGGCGCGCCGATGCCGAGCCAGGCGCTGGCGTCGTAGCCCGGCACGAATTTGTTCAGCGGCGGCAGGTCGGGCAGCTGCGCCGCCGGGTGCGCCGTGGTGACGGCGAGCGCGCGCAGCTTGCCGGCCTTGATCAAGGCGAGAGAGCCGGCGACCGCGGTGAACGCCACCTGGACCTGGCCGGCGAGCAGGTCGGGATAAAAGCTGCCGCGGTATGGCACGTGGGTGAGATCGACGCCGGCCGTGACCTTGAACAATTCGCCGAACACGTGGGGCGCGGTGCCGGGGCCGGCCGACGCCATGTTGACCTTGCCGGGATTGGCTTTGGCGTAGGCGATGAACTCGGCGACGCTCGTGGCCGGAAACGACGGCGTCACCACCATGACAAACGGATTATCGCCGACGAACGCCACCGGCGCGATATCGCGCTCAAAATCGAACGGCAAATGATCGTACAGCGTGGCGTTGATGGCGTTGGAGAGGCTCGAAAGGAGCAGCGTGTAGCCGTCGGGCGCGGCGTGGACGACGATTTCGGTCGCGAGGTTAAGACCGGCGCCGGGCCGGTTTTCGACCACGACCGGTTGGCCGAGCCGCTGGCCCAGCCATTCGGCGACGAGGCGCGCGATCGTGTCGGGCGCGGTGCCGGCCGGCTGGCCGACGACGAGTCGTACCGGACGCGTCGGAAAGCTTTGCGCAAAACCGGCGCGCGGCGCCGCCGCAAGTGCGGCTGCGCCAGCGGCGGTTTTCAGAAACCTGCGCCGTGCAAAATCCACGAACTGCGCGGCCTCGTGCCGCCTAGTACAGCGGCTCGCCCTCGACGGTGCAGCGGCGGAGCGTGCGGCGCTGCTCGGGCGGCCAGTCGGTGCGAGCGTGCAGGCAGGCGAGATTGTCCCACATGATGAGATCGCCCTTCCGCCAGACGTGCTCGTAGACGATCTCCGGATCCTCGGCGATGCCGAACAGGCGCTGCAGCAGCGCCTCGCTCTCGTCGCGGTCCATGCCGTCGATCCACATCGAGTTCTGGCTGGCGACGTACAGCGCCTTGCGGCCGGAGCCCGGATTGGTGACGAAGATCGGCTGCCGGCAATGATGCGTGCTCTCGAGGGGCAGCGTGATGTCGATGCGGCGGCCGACACCGTACTGCTGGCCCTGGATCACCATGGCGCCGTCGAGCCGCCGCTTCAGCTCGGCCGGCAGCCGGTCGTAGGCGGCGTACATGCTGGCGAACTGGGTGTGGCCGCCCTGCGACGGAATATCGATGCCGTAGAGGAACGAGGCGCGGTGCGGCCGGCGGTGGTAGCACTTGTCGGTGTGGAACCACATCTCGCCGTGGCCGAGCGAGCCGAGCGGTTTGCCTTTGGCGTCGACCCCGTCGGTGACCATCATCATATCGTCCCAGTCGGGCGAATCGCCGACGCCTGGGGCGCCCGGTTTCGGCGGCACGCGCTTGGCGACCTCGCCGAAATAGCCGGCGAAGCGGCGCTGGTCGTCCTCGCTCAGGTTCTGGTCGCGGAACAGCAGCACCGTGTGGTCATGCCAGGCGTCTCTGACCTGCCGCAGGGTGTCGGGATCGAGCGGCCGGCGGAGATCGACGCCGCGGATTTCCGCGCCGATATGCGGGTGCAGCTTGATGATTTCGATGGCGCCCACCGGCTCGGCTAGCATCGTCATGGCGTTTTTCTCCCGTGGAATTTCGAAGCAGTATAGCAGCGCGCGGCGCGGCTCTGAACTGGCATTCTAGAGAAGGCATGGCGGACATGCCGCTCATGCCGGGCTTGACCCATCCGCCCCGAGCCGCCATGACAGGGCCGTTTCGGATCCAGGGACCCGCCCGATGGACAAGTTCACCACGCTCGAAGGCGTCGCGGCGCCGCTGAAGATGATCAATGTCGACACCGACATGATTATCCCCAAGCAGTATCTCAAAACTATCAAGCGCACCGGGCTCGGCACCGGCCTGTTCGCCGAAAAACGCTATCGCGACGACGGCAGCGAGAACCCGGATTTCGTGCTCAACAAGCCGGCCTACCGCAAATCCAAGATTCTGGTCGCCGGCGACAATTTCGGCTGCGGCTCCTCGCGCGAGCACGCGCCGTGGGCGCTGATGGATTTCGGTATCAAGTGTGTGATCTCGACCTCGTTCGGCGACATTTTCTACAACAACTGCTTCAAGAACGGCGTGCTGCCGGTCAAGGTGTCGCCGGAGGACCTGGAAAAGCTGTTCGACGACGCCGACCGCGGTGCCAATGCAACGCTCACGGTCGATCTGCAGAAGCAGGAAATCCGCGGCCCCGACGGCGGCGTGGTCAAATTCGAGATCGATCCGCACCGCAAGAAATGCCTGCTCGAAGGCCTCGACGACATTGGCCTCACCATGGTGATGAAGGACAAGATCGAGAGCTTCGAGCACAAGGCCGAGACGGCGCGGCCGTGGGCGTGAAGCCTTGGGCGTGACGGCGCGCGCCGTTACGCCGCCTCGGTGAAAACCACCTCGTAGAGGCAGGGCTCGGCTTCCTGGGTAAGTTCGCCGAAACGCGGCCATTTTTTGCGGAATTCGGGCGAATAATGCGCCGCGGCCAGTTTTTCGGCGCTGGTCCATTGCACGTAGTTGACCACGTGGCTGCCGTCCTTGCTGCGATGCAGGTTCACCGAAATAAAGCCGGGCTGGGTCGCCATGAAGCGGGCGCGCTCCTTCATCAGGTTCAACACTTCGTCCTGATTGTCGGGCGGCAGCTTGACCGTGGTGATCTGGGTGCAGATGCCGTCGCTTTTGCGGATGTCGGCCATGACGGCCTCCTTATTGCCGGGGACGCACGTTAACGCATGGCCGGGCGGCGGGTTTCGCCTGTCATAAGCCGCGCTGCCGCGCTAACAGTGCGCCCGCCAATTCCGCTCATTCCCGCGAAAGCGGGAATCCAGAACTGGGTCCCCGCTTGCGCGGGGACGAGCGCAAGCTGAACTGAGCCGCATGACCCACGCGATCTCGATCTCCCACCTCTCGAAAACCTACGCGTCCGGGTTCCAGGCGCTCAAGGACGTGAGCCTGGACATCCGCCATGGCGAGATTTTTGCGTTGCTCGGCCCGAACGGCGCCGGCAAGACGACGCTGATCAACATCGTCTGCGGCATCGTCACGGCGTCGGCCGGAACGGTGACGGTCGACGGCCATGACATCGTCAAGGACTATCGCGCCGCGCGCAGCCGTGTCGGGCTGGTGCCGCAGGAGCTGACCACCGACGCCTTCGAAACGCCGCCCGCCACCATGCAGCTGTCGCGCGGCCTGTTCGGCAAGCCGCCCGATCCGGCGGTGATCGAAAGAGTGCTCCGGGAGCTGTCGCTGTGGGACAAGCGAGCCTCCCGAATCATGACGCTGTCGGGCGGCATGAAGCGCCGCGTGCTGATCGCCAAGGCATTGGCGCACGAGCCGCAGATTCTGTTTCTCGACGAGCCGACCGCCGGCGTCGACGTCGAGCTGCGCAAGGACATGTGGCAGCTGGTGCGGGCGCTGCGCGCCTCCGGCGTCACCATCATCCTCACCACCCATTACATCGAAGAAGCCGAAGACATGGCCGACCGGGTCGGCGTCATCAACAAGGGCGAGCTGATCGTGGTCGAGGACAAGGCCGAGCTGATGCGCAAGCTCGGCGGCAAGCAATTGATCCTGGAGCTGCGCGAGCGGCTCGATGCCTTGCCGGCGGGGCTCGCCGGCGACGGCCTTACGCTCGCCGCCGACGGCATGCAGCTCGTCTACACCTACGACACCAAGGGCGAGCACACCGGCATCACGGCCTTGCTCGACAAGGTGCGCAACGCCGGGGTCCGTTTCAAGGACTTGCAGACCAGGCAAAGCTCGCTCGAAGATATTTTCGTCGGCCTGGTGAGGCAAAGCTGATGCGTCTGGCGATGAACATCCATGGCGTACGCGCCATCTATATGTACGAGATGGCGCGCACCGCGCGCACGCTGATGCAGAGCATCGTGTCGCCGGTGATCTCGACCTCGCTGTACTTCGTGGTGTTCGGCGCCGCGATCGGCTCGAAGATTTCGCAGATCGACGGCGTGCCCTACGGCGCCTTCATCGTGCCCGGCCTGATCATGCTGATGCTCTTGACGCAGAGCATCATGAACGCCTCGTTCGGCATCTACTTTCCGCGCTTCATCGGCACCATCTACGAACTCCTGTCCGCGCCGGTCTCGGCGTTCGAGATCGTGCTCGGCTATGTGGGCGCGGCGGCGACCAAATCGATCGTGCTCGGCTTCATCATTCTGGCGACCTCGGCGCTGTTCGTGCCGGTGCGCATCGAGCATCCGGTCTGGATGCTGGCGTTTTTGGTGCTGACCGCCGTGAGCTTCAGCCTGTTCGGCTTCATTCT
>DASRET010000032.1:0-75132 GCA_035651875.1 Xanthobacteraceae bacterium | reverse complement strand
TTCGGACCCCGCCTCTCCGGCACTACGACTGGGGCGCGAGGAGCTCGCTAGTAAAAGGGGTTGTGGCGGTGCAAGCCGCTGCAGATCCCGGTAAGCGCGGCCCGAAGCTGAGCCAGAGGTAACAGCCTGGCGAGTGCCGCGGTGGAGCGCCGAGAGGCGAGCGCGCCCGAAGCGCATTGCGGCGGTAACGTCGCAGTTGCGTGGCGCGCGCCGCGCCCGAAGCGTGCTCAGGCGGTAACGCCTGGGCATGTGGCGCGGTTGGTAATGCGTATGCGCCTGTCGGCGCTCCGCCTCCCTCATTTTATTTGCCGGGAGGCAAAGCTTTCGTGCCGTACCGTTCGTGCGCTTGGCGAAGCTCCGATGCCCCCCGCATCGCGAGAACGAGACATTGCCACTGGAGGCCGGAACGACTGGAGGCCGGAATGACCCAAAAATCCTGCGCGCAACCGCTAGCCGCCTTTTTGCTCTCCACCCTCCGCCCCATCCGCCGCAAGCGGCGGCGTGGGCCAGCGCTCGTGGGTGATCGGCACCACCATGTGCACCGCAAGCCCCTTGCGGCCGAAGGTGCGGGTGACCTCGCCGTTCAATTGCCGCTCGATGACGAGCGCGATCAGGCGCGAGCCGAAGCCGAGCTTGCGCGGCCGCCGGGTCGGCGGCCCGTTCTTCTCGACCCAGTCCAGCACCAGCGTCGCGCCGCGCCCGGTTCGGCTGATCGACCAGCTCAGCTCGAGCTGGCCTTTCTGCCGCGACAGGCTGCCGTGCTTGACCGCGTTGTCGGCGAGCTCGTGCAGCGCGGCGCTGAGATTGAACACCGGATCCGATTCGAGCTCCACGTTGGGTCCGCTGAAGGCGATGCGGTCGAGATACGGACCGAGCAGGGTGTAGAGCAGGTCCATGATCGGGATCGATTGGCCGCCACCCTCGGTGATCAGCCGCTGCGCGCTGGCAAGCGCCAGCACGCGGGCGCGGTATTTGTTGCCGAGATCGGCGATGTTCTTCGAGTTGCGCGCGGTCTGCGAGAACAGCGCCAGCAGCTGCGAGAACAGGTTGCCCGAGCGATGGCGCATGTCGCGGATCATCAGCTCGTGGCGCCGCTCGAGCTGGCGCCGCGCGATGGCGCCGGCCAGGATATTGGCGACCGCGGCGAGGAACACAGTCTCGTGCGATGTGAATGCGCGCCGGGCTTTGGTGCAGACGCCGAGGATGCCGTAGAAGCGCTCATCGCGTCCGGCAATGGCGACACTGAGCCCCGACACGCAGGCGTGTTTATGCAGATAATCGTGGACCCGGAATCGAGTCTCAGCGGCGAAATCCTCGGTGACCACAGGCAGCGACGAATCGAGAATAAAGCGGCAATAGCTGCCGGCGTCGGCCGACGCGATGGCCGTGCGGATCAGCTCCGGCTTCCAGCCAAAACCGGCACGCAGCAACAAGTCGTCGCTGCCGGGCAGCAATTCGAGAATTTTGACGAAGTCCACCGCAAGCGTCGTCGCCACCGTGGTTACGGTGTCGTTGAGCAGATGTTCGAGGTCGGCCTGCGCCAGCGCGCGCTCGCCGAGCTGGGCCAGCGCTTCCTGCTGCTTGACCCGGTTGCGCAGCTCGGCCTCGAGCTCGACGCGCTCGGTGATGTCGCAACACAGGCCGTACATGCGTTCGGCCGTGCCGTCGTTGTACGCCACGCTGCCGCTCGCCTCCAGCCAGCACTCCTTCTGGTCGGGCTGTTCGGCCAGGCGGTAACGCACCCGGAAGGCCGCCCGCGTGCGCACGGCCTCGCGCAGCGTCTCGTCGAGGTCCTTGCGGTCGTCGGGATGAACCGCGCGCAATGAACCGGCCATGGTGCCGTCGAAGCCGGCGGGCGGCAGGCGGTGCAGCGCCTCAAGATTGTTCGACCAGGTCAATGTGGAGGTCGCGATATCGAACGACCACACGCCGATCCGCGTGCTGGCGAGTGCGGCACGGACCGTCCCGAAATGAGGAAAGAACTCTTTGGCTATTTCGTCCGCCGACCGGGAGTTCGGTTCAGATAATGCCGAGTCCTGCAATTGGGGTTGATTCATCCGCTACACTTCATCGAGCCAGCCGGGAAATCAGTGTGACTCTTCAAACAGTAAAACGGCTGAATGCTCCGCGGGTTGCGGGCGGGGCTCGCAAATGAAGCGCGGTCATGGGCGGCCGTGCGATGCTGCGGGGCAAACCAGCGGCCCCGCAGCCGTTGGCGATTTAATAGACGCCGGACAAAGTCCCGTTGTTCCGCGCTGTGGCGCGCGGTTCGGCCATTGCGGGAATGTGCGCTGCGGTGCGCTGCGGCGCGACGCCGCGGGCCGGCGCATAGCTGATCTGCCGGGCGCGGCCGTCAGACAGCACGATCACTTTGGTGCCGACCTGCACGCGGCTGAACAGGTCGATCACGTCCTGGTTGAGCATGCGGATGCAGCCGCTCGACATGTGCTTGCCGATCGAGGTCGGATCGTTGGTGCCGTGGATGCGGTAATCGGTGTGGCCGAGATAGAGCGCACGCGCGCCGAGCGGGTTGCCGGGGCCGCCGGCGACCCAGCGCGGCAGATACGGCTGGCGCGCCACCATGGAGGACGGCGGGATCCAGTCCGGCCATTCGGCCTTGCGGGTGATCGTCTCGACGCCCGACCATTCAAAACCCTGGCGGCCGACGCCGATGCCGTAGCGCAGCGCGCGGCCGCCGCCGAGCGTCAGATAAAGCGACGTATGCGCCGGGTCGATGATGATCGTGCCGGCCGCTTCGGTGCCGCCGTAGGCGACGACCTGGCGCTGCAGGGCAGGGGGCGCGGCTTCGTCCTGGTCGGGTGCGAAACTGTAGCTCGGTGCGGCATTGGCCGGCCCGTAGGACAGCGCCTGCGCCGCGGCCGGAGCCGCCGACAGGGTGAAGAGACCTGCAAACAACAAGCATGCGCCGCACAAGCGGGCGGAGACGTTCGCTGACATGATACAGTCCCCCGTGTGAAAACCGTCGCCCAACAATCGCGCGAGTCTGTAAAAAGTTCCGCGCCGGCTTGCGTCCTGATTTGAATCAAATGCCCGGCAGCGGAGGGACGCGAAGGCGTGCGCGATAGACGCTTCCCGCCCGACACCTGTATGTCGCGCCGCGGCGGCAAAAGGTTCAAACCGGCCGATAAGAAATCGACGACCGCGCGCAGCGGAGATCAAAAAATGGAACGGCGCTCGGATAGCGCAATTCCGCTCAAATCGTGCAGTGGCACTAGGCCATGCAGCGGCCGTAAACGACCACGGGCGCGGGCGACGATACCGGGCTGAACGCCGGATCGCAGCCGATCGGGGCCCTCTCCTGGGTCTGCAGGCCGTCGGGCATGGGCAATTTGCGCCACGCGCCCGGGCTTCCCTGGCCGTCCGGGGCCGGATGGACCAGCGGCAGCCGGTCGCCCTTGCGGTAGCGGTTCACCGTGACCGGCGGGGTCCGCTCCGTGACGCCGGGGCCATTGCCCGGCACCGCACCCAGGAGCGGATCGAGACCGACCAGAAAGACGGCGAGCGCAACGATCGCGAGCGCGCCCATGACGCGAGGATAGAGGCGGAGAATAACGAGCCTGGCCATCGGAGCATCTCCGAAAACGCCGGGACGATCGTCGCAACGATCACCCGCGTATGCGTAACGCCAAAGGCCCCCCGAACCGATACGACACCGACGCCGCAACGTTGTGAGTGGCGACGTGGTTCCTTGCGGTTCAATATTTTCACTGGGTCGTGATGGGGAACTCGCCGCCGGCCGCGGTCAGGCCAAAAAATGAACCACCGACATCCGGGCGTCGGCTCGGAACAAACTTCGCCGTCGCGCTTTGTTGTGGCGGACCGGCCATCCTTTCCCCCCTCCCCCCGTGCTTGGCCGGCCAAGTTGGGCGCAGCCGATATGCCGATCGGCTGCGCCCTTGCTTTTGTTGTTGCTCACCGATCATTGGCCCAAAGCGCCACGGCGCAGTGTCCTTGCCAACGCGCCTGCCTTGGGTGAAGCTCGCCTATCCGCAAGCGTGGTGAGGGCATCATGTTGTCGCGCCGATATTTGCTCCGGCTGGCAGGCACGGCGGGCGCCGCTTCGGCATTTGCCGCGGATGCACGCGCGCAAGCCTACCCGTCGCGGCCGGTACGCTGGATCGTGCCGTTTCCCGCCGGCGGGGCAACGGACCTCGTGGCCCGGCTGTTGGCGCAATGGCTGTCGACCCGGCTCGGCCAGCAATTCGTAGTCGAGAACAAGCCGGGCGGCGGCACCAATATCGGCGTCCAGGCCGCGGTGAATGCGCCGGCCGACGGCTATACGCTGCTCTTCATCTTCACCACCAACGTCATCAATCCGTGGCTGTACAAATCGCTGCCGTTCGATTTTCTGCACGACATCGTGCCGGTGGCCGGGCTTGCCGAGCTGCCGCTGGTCATCGACCTGCATCCCGCCGTCCCGGCCAAGACGCTTGGCGAGCTGATCGCCTACGCCAAGGCCAATCCGAACAAGCTCAATTTCGCTTCGTTCGGGGCGCGCACCATCAGCGATCTGTCGATCCAGCTATTGGCCATGACGGCCGGCATCGACGTGGTGCGCGTGCCGTACGCGGGCGGCGCGCCGATGCTCACCGACCTGATGACCGGGCGCGTCCGGGCTGGCGTCGATGCGCTGCCCAATTCGCTGCCGCACATCCGCGCCGGCGCCGTGCGCGGCTTGGCCATCCTCTCGGCCAAGCGGTCGCCGGCCCTGCCCGACGTGCCGACCGCCGGCGAGACCTTGCCGGGGTTTGTGGTGCAGGCCTGGACCGCCATGGGCGTGCCGCGCGGTACGCCGGCGCCGATCGTCGAGCGGCTCAATCAAGAGATCAATGCCGGCCTCGCCGACCCCGGCATCAAAGCCCGCCTGGCCGAAGTCGGCGGCTCCCCGCTCGTCTACACGTCGAGCGCGCTCGGCGACATGATCACGCACGACGCCGAGAAGTGGCAACAGGTGATCAAGCGCGCGGGAATCCAGCCCGAATAGTGCGTGCCGCCAAAAAGCTCATCCCCGCTTTCGCGGGGATGAGCGGAAGTTGGTGAGCCGAAGCGGAAGCAGCCTTTTTACTGGGGCGCCGTGGCGTGGCGCTCGCTCGGCCGTTCGCGCTTGCGCGCCTTGCGGCCGAAGAACAGCGCCTGGCTGATGACCGCCGACACCACCGCGAGCTGGAACGGCTTTGCGATCAGGAACGCCGGCTCCGGCCGCTGGCCGGTGAGGAAGCGTTCGGGGAAGGCGGTGATGAAGATCACCGGCACCTCGATCGAGTTCAGCAGCTCGTTGACCGCATCGAGGCCTGAGGTGCCGTCGGCCAGCTGAATGTCGGCGAGGATGAGGCCCGGCCGCTTCTTGCGCGCCAGCGCCAGCGCTTCGGCGTGGGTGCGCGCGATGCCGATGACGTTATGGCCAAGGCTTTCGACCAGCGTCTCGATGTCCATGGCGATGAACGGCTCGTCCTCGATGATCAGGACATCGGTGGCGATCTCCGCGGCCAGTTCGCGGCCCGAATCCTCGACCAGGCCGCGCAGCGTCGGTAGGTCGCAGTCCAGAATCTCGGCGGCGTCCTCCTCGGAAAAGCCTTCGAGCGCCACCAGCAGAAAGGCTTGGCGGGGGAGGGGGGTGATTTGGGTGAGATGCTGCTCGGGCGGCAAGACCGCCACGCCAGCCTCCGGTTTGCCGTTGACCGGCACGGAATTCCAAATCTTGGTGAACAGCCGGTACAGGCCGACCCGCGAACTGGACGCTGAATCAATGACTTGCGGGTTGGCGATCAGGGCCTCGAGGGTCGCCGCCACATAGGCGTCGCCCGAACCCTGGCTTCCCGACATGGCACGCGCATAACGGCGCAAAAACGGTAGTTGCTGGAGTACGGCTTGTGACGTTGACAAGGGTTACCCTCCCCTTCGAATAGGCCCGAATCTAACGACGAAAACGTCTGCTGCCAGGGAAAGTTCCGAAAAATCGTTCCCGGGCCGGGAACCCGGGTCCCGGCGGCGCGTTACCGCCGAGAGTGGGTTTGCCGTCGAGGAACGGGCCGTTACATGGGCCAATCGCATGGGCGAATCGAATGAGGGCCACCTCGGGCTTAAGTCGTATGGGCTAATGGGAAAAGTGAAGCCATGAAAAGCCACAAGACCAATCTCGAGGCCGTAGAGCCCACCGCCGACCAGCCAGACCAGGACGCCATGGCCAAGCGTACGCATCGCCCGGAAATCCGTCTCGGCCGTGAAGCCCAGGCTCGGATCGGCGAGTTGCTGCGCAATATGTACAACTCGTACCTCAACGAGGGCGTGCCGCCGCACTTGGCCGACTTGGTGCGCCGGTTGGGCGACGAAGGTTGAGTGTGACGTCCGAAAGCATTCACGAGGCATCGCGCATGAAGCTCGATCCTGCGATACGCGATCAGGTGCTCGCCACTGTGCCGAGCCTGCGTGCTTTTGCCATATCGTTGTGCGGCAACATCGACCGCGCCGACGATCTGGTCCAAGAAACGCTGTTACGCGCGCTCGCTCACATCGATTCATTCGAGCCCGGCACCAACATGCCGGCGTGGCTGTTCACCATCCTGCGCAATCTGTTCCGATCCGAATACCGCAAGCGCCGCCGCGAGGTTGAAGACGCCGAAGGCCGCTACGCCGAGACGCTTAAATCGCATCCGGAGCAAACCGGCCGGGTCGAGTTCGATGAATTCCGCACCGCGCTCGCCAAGCTGCCGGCCGACCAGCGCGAAGCGCTGATCCTAGTCGGCGCCTCGGGCTTCTCCTACGACGATGCCGCGGCGATCTGCGGCTGCGCGGTCGGCACCATCAAGAGCCGCGTCAACCGCGCCCGCACGCGCTTGGCCGATCTGCTCGCGATCGACAGCGTCGACGATTTCGGCCCCGACCGCGCCACCCGCGCAGTGCTTGCCGGCGGCGGGCGGGGGTAAAGTCGCTCTCTTGCGTTTACTCAGGCAGTCAAAATGGCCGGGCTCGTCCCGGCCATTCGCGTTTTTGGGATATGCCTATGGCATGCCGCCGCGATGGGCGAGGCCGCCGTCGATGGTGACGATGGTGCCGCTCACATACGCGCAGTGATCCGACGCCAGAAACACTACCATGGCGGCGACCTCGTCGGTCGTGGCCGGCCGGCCATGCGGCATGCGGGCAAAGCTTTCCTTCCAGCGATTCTCATCGCCGTGCAGCCGCGCCGCGCGCTTGCGCCCCAACACTTCGATGCGCTCGGTCAGCACCGGGCCCGGATTGACCCCGACCACGCGCACGCCGTCGTCGAGGCTGGTGCCGCCGATGGCGCGGGTGAACGCCATCAGGCCGGCATTGCCCATGGCGCCCGCGATATAGCCGGCGTCGAGCCGCTCGCCGCCGAGCCCGATGATGTTGATGATGACGCCGCTGCGGCGCTCCTTCATGCGCTGCAGATAAAGCCGGGTCAGGCCCACATAGCCGAACAGCTTGAGATCCCAGCCGGCGCGCCAGGATTTTTCGTCGACCTCCTGCAGCGTGCCGCCCGGAATGGCGCCCGCATTGTTCACCAGGATGTCGACGTCGGAAAACGCTTTGAACACGCGCTCGCGCGCCGCGGCATCGGCGAGATCGGCCGCAAGCGTCTGCGTCGCGACGCCGGTCGCGCTGCCGATGGCAGCAGCTTCCTTGTCCAACAGCTCGGCCGAACGCGCCACCAGGCTGACGTTCACGCCTTCGCGCGCAAACCATTGCGCGACCGCAAGCCCAATGCCTTTCGAGCTGCCGGTGATCAGCGCGGTGCGGCCGGTCAGTCTGAGATCCATGAAGTCCCCCGTTGCCTCCGCATTGGCATAATCGAGTTGGCCAATCAACGTCGGGGTCTTTCGCCGGGGATCGAGCGCCGGTATGGATGGCAGCCTGTCGCTTAACCTTCCCGGTCCCCTTCATGCCACAGCGTAAAATCCCGCCGTTTCGCGCCGATCATGTCGGCAGCCTGATCCGTCCTGATGCGCTGATCGAAGCGCGCGCCGCCGCCGAGCGCGGCGCCATGCCGGCTGCCGAGCTTGCGCGCCTGCAGCAGGCGGCGATCCGCGACGTCGTGCGCCTGCAGCAGGAGATCGGCCTCAAGGTCGTCACCGACGGCGAGTACAATCGGTTTTCCTGGCAGCGCGACTTTTTGCTGAAGATCGGCAACGTCAAGCCGATGGCGTCGCAGCTCACGGTGCGCTTCCATTCTGCCGCCGGCACGCGCGATCACACCCCGCCGTCGCTGCAGGTGGCCGGCAAGCTGTCGCGGCCCGCTGGAATCTTCGTCGACGATTTCAAGTTTCTGACGTCGGTCGCGCCGCCGGGGATGACGCCGAAGCTTACGATCCCATCGCCGAGCGTGGTGCATTTTCGCGGCGGCCGCGCCGCCGTCGATCAGCACGCTTATCCGGACATGGCAGCATTCTACGACGACTTGGCGGCGGTCTATCGCGCCGAAATCGCCGATCTCGCGGCCGCCGGCTGCCGCTATCTGCAGATCGACGAGGTCAACCTCGCCTATCTGTGCGACCCGGAATTGCGCCGCCAGGTCGCCGCGCTCGGCGAGGACCCGGACGCGCTGCCGGGCACCTACGCCAAGCTCATCAATGCCGCGATCGCCGGCCGGCCGGCCGACATGGTGGTCTGCATGCATCTGTGCCGCGGCAATTTCGCCGGCGCCTGGATCGCCGAAGGCGGCTACGAGCCGATCGCCGAGCTTCTGTTCAATGCCATCGGCGTCGACGGCTATTTCCTCGAATACGATTCGCCGCGCGCCGGCGATTTCTCGCCGCTGCGCTTTCTGCCGAAGGGCAAGACGGCGGTGCTCGGCCTTGTCACCACCAAGAGCCCGCAGCTCGAAAGCAAGGACGAACTAAAACGCCGCATCGACGAAGCGGGCCGCTACGCGCCGCTCGACCAGCTCGCGCTGTCGCCGCAATGCGGCTTTTCCTCCGGCGTCGGCGGCAACGCCATGACGGTCGCGGACGAGATCAAGAAGCTTTCGCTGGTGGTCGAGACTGCGCAGGAAGTGTGGGGATCGGCGTGACCACTACCGCTCGTCCCCGCGAAAGCGGGGACCCAGTGAGCTGCTGGATTCCCGCTTTCGCGGGAATGAGCGGTTGAGTTAAGCCTCCGCGCTCTCGCGCCAGATCGCGATCAGCACCGACATGATCGCCGGCCCGAGGAACAGGCCGATCAGGCCAAAGCTCTCCAGGCCGCCGAAAATGCCGAGCAGCACCCACAGGAACGGCAGCCGCGTCGAGTTGCCGATCAGGATCGGCCGCACGAAATGGTCGGCGATGAACACCACCACGGTGCCGAACACGAACAGCCCGATCGCCGCCGTGGTTTGCCCCACAGCCAGCAGATAGAGCGCGGCGGCGATGTACACGACCGGCGCGCCAAACGGCACCATCGCCAGCACGGCGGTGACGAGGCCCAGCAGCACCGCGTGCGATAGTCCGGCCACCGCGTAGCCGATGCCGAGCAGCACGCCTTCGCCGAGGCCAACCAGCACCAGGCCGTTGACGGTGCCGCGCACCGCCGCAACGGTGTCCTTGCCGAGATGGCGTCCCGGCGGCCCAAACACCCGTTCGGCGACCGTTTCACCGGCCGCCGCCACGCGCGGGCCGTCGCGATAGAGAAAGAACAGCGTCAGTACGGTGAACACCAGCACGGTCAGCCGGCTGGCGAGCTCGATGCCGAGGGTGCGGCCGAAGCCGACGAGGCCGCTGGTGTCGGCGCGGCCGAGCAGCGCACGCGCCGCACCCGGCTGGGCCAGGTTGTCCTGCCACCACGCAGCGGCCGACGCGCCGATATAGGGCAGATGCGACAGCCAATCCGGCGTGCCGAGGCCGTGCTGGCGCACGTCTTCCACCCAATGCACGATGGCGCCGCTGTCGCGCGCCGCCTGCACGCCGAGCCGGATCAGCGGCAGCACCAATAGGACGGCGAGCAGGAGTGTGAGCACGCCGGCGATCGCGGTCTCGCCCATGCCGCGCCGCGCCAGCCATTGCCGCAGCGGCCAGGTGGCGATCGCCAACACCACCGCCCAGGCCAGTGCCGGCAGGAACCGCCACAGCATCCAGACCGCCAGCGCGACGACGGCCACGATCAGCGCCGTGCGCGCAATCCGCTGCGTATCCCAACTGCCCGTGCTCATGGCGTCGCCCTGCCGTGTCCTGTCGCGATAATCTGGCGTGAAATGCCGCGCCATGGAAGTTGACAATCGCGTTATTCGAAAACCCTTGAGGAGGACGGTGGAACTTTGCATTGCCGATCCGCTGCTTCATCTCTAAGCTTTGCCGATATTTCGGTGGCATCGATCCGGCATTTGCGACCATGCATCCAGCGGCGCCGATGAATGCGCCCGGCCAATCGGGCCGCCGCAAGTTTCTCTACCTGCTGACCGGTTCAGTCGGCGCTGCCGGCGTCGCCGCGGCATTGTGGCCGTTTATCGATCATATGAATCCGGATGCCGCCGTTCGCGCGGCCGGCGATCTTGTCACGGTCGACTTGGCGGATCTTCAGCCCGCCGCACAACGCAACGCGTTTTGGCGTGGCGTTCCGATTTTCGTAGCGCATAGAACCGGCTCCATGCTGGATGCCATGCGCGACCAAACGTTCACCGCGCAATTGATCGATGCCGATTCGAAGCAGCGTCAGCAGCCACCGTATGCACGCAACTGGCACCGCTCGCTCGATCCGCGCTACGCGGTGCTGGTCGGCGTCTGCACCGCATGCGGCTGCGTGCCGCGCTTTGTCGCCGAAGCGATCCCGGACGCCGTGGTCGGCGGCTACACCTGCCCGTGCTGCGCGTCGCGTTACGATCCGGCCGGCCGCGCCTATGCGGGCAGGGCGCGGTATAATCTGCCGGTGCCGCCCTATCAGCTCGATGCGCGCTCCACGCTGACACTCGGCAAAAATCCGCCGGGCGAGCTGTTCACGCTCGATTCAGTAGAGCGGATTTGATCTATCCGCTCCGCAAATCCGCGATCACCGCCTGCGCCGCGTTGTGGCCCGGCGCGCCGGTGACGCCGCCGCCCGGATGGGCACCGGCGCCGCACAGATAGAGGCCGGCGATCGGCATGCGGTAATCGGCGTGCCCCAGCATCGGCCGCGCCGAGAATAATTGGTCGAACGTCAGCGCACCGTGAAAGATGTCGCCGTTCGGCAGTCCGAAGGTGCGCTCGAGATCGAGCGGCGAAAAGCTCTGCCGCGCGACGATGCTGGCCTTGAATCCGGGCGCATAGGCTTCGACGGTGTCGATCATCAGATCAGCGACGGTTTCGCGGTGCTGGTCCCACGACGAGCCGTCGCCGAAACGCGGCGTCACGTGCTGGCAGAACAGGCTCGCCACATGGGCGCCCGGCGGTGCCAGGCTGTCGTCGAGCACCGACGGGATCAGCATCTCGACGATGGGCTTTTGGCTCCAGCCGTGCGCGACGCAGTCGCGATAGGCCTGGTCCATGTAGGCGAGGCTCGGCGCCATGATGATGCCGGCAGTCAGATGATCGCCGCTGCCGGGGAGCGCGGTAAACTCCGGCAACTTCGATAGCGCGACGTTCATGCGGAACGTGCCGGAGCCGGCCTTCCAGTTGATCATGCGCTTGTGCATCGCAGGCGGCACCGCCTCGCGCGGCAACAGCGTGAAGAACAGGTACTGTGGATTGACGTTGGCGATCACCGCGCCGGCGCGGATCGCTGTGCCGTCATCGAGCACAACGCCCGCGGCGCGGTCGCGCTCGACGATGATCTCGCGCACCGGCGCGTTGAGGTCGATATGCGCGCCGTGCGCGGTGGCTGCCTTGGCCATCGCCTGCGTGATCGCCCCCATGCCGCCGATGGCATGGCCCCACACGCCTTTTTTGCCGTTCACCTCGCCCAGCATGTGGTGCACCAGCACGTAGGCCGAGCCGGCCGAGTAGGGGCTCGCCAGATTGCCGACCACCGCATCGAAGCCGAGCACCGCCTTGATCGGGTCGGATTCGAACCAGCCGTCGAGCATCTGGCCGGCCGATTGGCGCAACATCGCGAATGCCGCCTTGAAGCTGTCGGCCTGCCACAGCCGCTTGCCGATGGCGGCGAGCTTGCCGAGCTCGCCCATGGAGCGCGGCAGGCTCGAGAAGGTGAGATTGGGCGGCGCGCGCAGCATGAGCGCGCGCACCACGTCGGCGATGCGGCCGAGTTCGGCCTGATAGGCGCCGTAGCGCGAGGCATCCTTGGCGCTGAATTTGGCGATCTCGCGCTCGCTGCGGCCTTCGCCGCTGAGCAGATAGCGGCCGTCGGGCAGCGGCAAAAAATTCTGCGCGCGCCGCTCGACGATGCGCAGGCCATGGCCGTGCAGGTCGAGATCGCGGATGATTTTCGGCTGCAGCAGGCTGACCGTGTAGGCCGCCGTGGAATTGCGAAAGCCGGGATGAAACTCCTCGGTGACGGCCGCGCCGCCGACCACGCCCCGCCGCTCGACGACGCGCACGCGCACGCCGGCCATGGCGAGATAGGCCGCGCAGGTCAGCCCGTTATGGCCGGCGCCGATGATGATGGCGTCGAGATCGGGCATTGGTACTTCAGATAATTTGCTTCAGATACGAGACCCGCCGCGCTCGTTTCCCGCGCTGCGCAGGCAAGGCGTCACGGCTTCTTCGCTTCGGCATAAGGATAGATCATGTTGGCCGACTTGTATTGATCCGGCCACACGATCACTTCGTGGGTCGTATCCTTGAACTGGTCGAGCGAGTTCGCGGTGACGTGCTGGAACTGCGTGAACACCACGCGCGATTTGGTCCATTCGCCGTCCTTGCCGAAACTGATATCGCCGACCACGGTCGAGAAGCTGTGCGTGTGCATGTAGGCGGCAAGCTTCGCCTGGTCCAGCGTCTTGGCGCCTTCGACCGCCTCGCCGAGAACCTGGCCGGCCGCATAGGCGAGCGGCGGGAACGCCCAGCCGATCGGGTCGAGATGCTCGCGCTGCGCGATGTCCCGGTACTTGGCGAGCACCTCCAAGGTGCCGGGGAAGGTGAAGGCCGGCGCCGGCAGGAACACTTCGTTGTTGACGATGCCGTTCATCAGCGGACCGAGCTGCACCTTGATGGGCGTCACCAATAGCCCGATGAACGTGCCGCCGAACATTTTCGGGGTCAGGCCGATCTCATTGGCGGCGCGCACGATGCCGACCGAGTCCGGCGGATAGGCCGCGACATAGACGATATCGGGATTGAGCGCCGCGACGGCGTGCATGATCGGCGAGAAGTCGGTCGTCGACGGCGGGTATTTCTGATCCATGACCGTCTGGAAGCCGCCCATTTCCTGGATCGTCTGGCGCGCGCCGTCGGCGGCGTTCTGGGCAAACTCGGCATCGGCGGCGACGATCGCAACGGTCTTGGGCCGCGGCTTTTGTGCCGCGGCGAGCTGGAAGAAGCCCTCGGCAAACGACTTCTTCGGCTCCGGCCCGGTCGGCAGCATCGAGAAATACTGGTCGTAGTGAAACTTGCTGTTGGCGGCGTTGGCCAGGATGCCGATGGTGGTCTTCTTGCTCTGCATCAGGAGCGGAATCACCGGCGCCACCATGTTGGTGGCGTAGGGACCGATCAGGAGGTCGACCTTGTCCACGTCGATCAGCTTGGTGTAGAGCGCCGGCACGTTGGCCGGATTGCTCTGATCGTCATAGAAAACCAGCTGCACCGGGCGCCCAAGCACGCCGCCTTTGGCGTTGACGTCGTCGCGCCAGATTTGCAGGCCTGCCAGCACCTGCTTGCCGATCGGCGCCACGCCGCCGGTCAGCGCCATGGTCATGCCGACCCTGATCGGCTCGGCGGCGTTGGCCGCACTCGGCATGGCCAGCGCACTGATGACCAGGAGTACCGATAGTCCTGAGCCGTTTCGCCCTAAGCGCGACTTGCACATGCTCGGTGTCCTCCCATGAGACGCCCCTTGCGCTTGCCTCCAGGCAGCGGCTTGGGGACGTATTTTCATTTCATTCGCGGATCGTCCTTCTTGAGCGGCGGATGACGTGACGTATCAAGCGCCGAGCTTGACCGGCACGAACTGCGTCGTGAACAGACTCTTGTCGTCGGGCGCCTGCTTGAGCAGACCCATTTCAAGAAACGATTGCTTGAGCACCGCGACCGCCTGCGGGTCGAACGTGCCGTCGGTGGAGAAGCCGCCGATCTGTTCGTCATAGACGCGCGACGCAACGGCCGGAGTCAAATCGAGGACCTTCGCGGAAATCGCCACCGCCCGGTCCTTGTGCGCCTTCATGTAGGCGATGGTGTCGAACCAGCCTTGCAGGAAAGCGCGTACCGCATCCGGTCGCTTTTCGATGAGCTCGTTGCGCGCGAACAGCACGTGGGTGATGAAATGATCGACGAACGGCGTCGCCGAGGTGATGACGCGCCATTCCTTGTCTTCCTCGAGCTTGTAGCCGGTCTCGAGCGCGCCGATATAGCCGTCGATCTGATTGGTCTTGATGGCGGCGCGCGCCGGCGGCATGCCGCCGATCGCCACCACGTTGATGCCGTCCTTGCCCCAGCCCTTCTTCAGGTTGATGCGCTCGCCGATCCAGGCAGTCAGCGAGCCGACCGTGGTGCAGCCGAGTTTTTTGCCCTTGAGATCGTCGACGCTCTTGATCGGCGAGTTGTAGCCGACCATCACCGCCATGTTGCGCGGCGGGCCGTACATCTCGGCGACCGCCTTGGCGGGCACGCCCTTGACGGCAAACGCCATGCCGGGGCCGGACCCGATGCCGATATCGATGCTGCCGGCGGTAAGGAGCTGCTGCAGCTTGGCATCGCCCGACGAGGCCGAGGCTTCGACGTTGACGCCGTGCTTGGCAAAGACGCCCTCCTGGATGCCGATATCGAGCGGCGTAAAGGTCCAGGCGAATGGCACCACCTTGGCGACGCGCAAGGTTTCGGCGGCTCGTGCCGGCTTGAGCGCGCCCGACAGCGGCAGCATGGCGCCGCCGGCTGCAGCCGTGAGGAGATGTCTGCGGGTCAGGCGCGTCATGGTTTTCCTCCAAGGCGTAAAATACTGCGGTTTTCTGCAAAACCATTGCAGAAATCCGCGCCTTTTGCCATGCGGCAGGACAGCCGAAGGGCGCCCGCGGGGTTGTATGACGCGTTGCCGCCTGCCTGTCGCATCGCGTTGACCGGGAACGCCCCCCTCACTAAAATCGTTGAATCATCAAGCCGTTCGCCGGGAGACTGCCGTGCACATCATCGACTCGCATTTCCATTGGTGGCCGCGATCGATTTTCGACAAGCTGTGCAAGCGCAGCGACTGGCCGAAGGCTGCCGTCAACAACAAGGGCGGCTATCAGTACGTGCGCCGCGCCGGCAGCGGCTGCCATCTCAATTCCTGGGCCGAGTGGTTCGATCTCGACAAGCAGTTCGAGTACATGGCGAGCATGGGCCACGACATCGACGTGGTCTGCTCGATCGGCCCGTTCTCTGTGGCGTTCTCCGACATGCCGCTCTCCGAAGGCCGCGACTACGCGCTGATGTGGAACGAGGAGATGGCCGGCGCGCAGAAGAAATATCCCGGCCGGCTGTGGGCCAGCGCCGCGGTCCCGCTGCAGGACACCCGCGCCGCGATCGAGGTGGTGGACGACGCCGTCAATCGCCTCGGCCTGATGGGCGTCAACCTGCCGGGCAGCGTCGGCGAGGATGCGCGCATCGACGCCGAGCGGCTCGAGCCGTTCTACGCCCATTGCGAAAAGCTCGGCCTGCCGCTGTTCCTGCATCCGACCGACGTGATCTTCCAGGACATGCTCGACGGCTATGACGGCGCGCTGCACCTGAGCCTCGGCCGCGTCATCGAGGTCAGCGTCGCCGCCATGCGGCTCATTCTATCGGGACTGATGGAGCGCCATCCGAAGCTGAAGATCGTGATGTCGCACACCGGCGGCTCGCTGCCCTATCAGGCCGGCCGCATGGACAAGAACTCGAAGGCGGCGAAACTGCCGCGGCCGGTGCAGGACTACATGCGCCGCATGTATACCGATACGGTGTCGCCGCACTCGGCCGGCATCCAGTTCGCCATCGACTATTACGGCATCGATCACGTCATGTACGGCACCGACTATCCATGCTGGGACCCGGCGCCGTGCCTGAAACTGATCGATGACATTCCGCTCTCCGCCGCCGACAAGCAGAAACTGTTCTACGACAACGCGCGGCGCATTCTCGGGCTGAAAGATCCGGTGAAGCCGCAGCCCGCGCGCGAGCCGGCGCTGGCGTAAAATATCTCCTGCTTGTCAAACGCGGCGTTCGAGCTTCCGCCTGCGAACTCCCTCTCCCCGAAGGGGAGAGGGTCGGGGTGAGGGGGCTCGGAAGCTGCAGTCTTTTTCTGAAACTTCCGAACCCCCCTCACCCTCGCTCGCTGCGCTCGCTCGACCTCTCCCCTCCGGGGAGAGGTGAAATGATCTACGGCTTCGGCGCAAAGCGCTCGTCGATCGACTCCCATTTGTCGTAGCCGACGAGCGCCTTGTATTCCTCGAAATCCATGCCGTCGTTGCGCAGCGCGAACTTGCCGGACTTCATGTCGACAAGCACGCGCTCGATCGCCTTTGCGGCGTGCATGACGGTGTCGAGACCGAGCACGGCGCAGTGAAAGCCGAACTCGCCCAATTCTTCCATCGACAGGATCGGCGTGTGGCCGCCCATCAGCGGATTGCAGATCTGCGGCACGTCGAAGGCGCGGCCGATGCGTTTCAGCTCGTCGATCGAGCGCGGCGCCTCGATGAAGATGCCGTCGGCGCCGGCGCGGATGTAGCGTTCGGCCCGCCGCATCGCCTCGTCGAGATCGTACACGGCGCGGGCGTCGGTGCGCCCCAGGATCCAGGTTTCCGGGTTGAGCCGCTCGGCGCAGGCCGCCCTGATCTTGGCCTCGGCGAGCTCGACCGGCACCACCTTCTTGCCGACCATGTGGCCGCAGCGCTTCGGCCATTGCTGGTCCTCGATCAGAATCGCGCTCACGCCCATGCGCTCGTAGGTCTGCACCGTGTGCACGACGTTCTTGACGTCGCCATAGCCATCGTCGCCGTCGACGAACGCCGGCAGGTCGCAGGCCGACATGATGTCGCGCACCGCGGCGGCGATTTCGCCAAAGCCCTTGAGCCCGACATCCGGCACGCCGTAGCGCGCGCCGACGGCCGGAAAGCCGCCGATGAAATACGTCTCGAAGCCGATTTTCTGCGCAATCCGCGCGCTCAGCGCGTCATGGACGCCGGGCACGACCAGGAAGCGCTTTTCGGCGACGGCTTTGTTGATGATCTGGCGGAAGCTTGAGGGCATTTGCAGGTTCATCCATTATTTTCGGCGTATTTGTTTTCGCTTGCCGCGCAGCAGTTCATCGCCTTTGAGCGGCGATCGGCCGATGCCGGCACGTTTAAGGATTTCCAGTGCGGCTGGGACGTTAGCGCGAGCAACGCGGTCGGCAAAATAATTCTCGGTACGCAACGCCGCCACCTTCTCGGCAACTGCAACGTTGATCAGCTGATTAAGCGCCACGCCTTCTGCAGCAGCCAGCTTGCGGGCTTCGTCGAGAAGCGAGGGCTGAAGCCGCAGAGCGAAGTTACTTTTCCTCATTGCCTGCCTCCCAAAGCCGCACGGCCTCGCCCGGCGACAAGATTGCGATGCCGAATTTTCCAGCCGCAGTGCCAAAGTCCCGAACGTTGAACGTAACAATAGCCTCTGCTCTCCCGTTGACGGCGGCCTCCAGCACCATGTCGTCGTCGGCATCCGGCAGAGTGGGACGCCAAAGATAGGCGAGGGTGACTGGTTCGCTTACCGCTGCGAGCGCGTCCAGCAGCGCGGCAACGTCAGCAGTCGATAGACCGGCAGCTTTCAGATGGTGAACTCTCATCATGACGGCTTCGTATTCGATCAGTAGCGGCACGGAGACCAAGATAGTAAGGTCTTCTCGTCTCTCCAGTGCGGCTTGAAGGAGGCGGCGTGAAGCTCCGGCGTCGCTCCGAATGGCCGCCACCAGGACACTGGTATCGAGCACCAATCTCATCGAAGGTACGATATTGCATGCAATATTGCAAGATTAGGGGATAAATCCGCGGAACGTGAGGTTCAGCACCCGTCTTTTTACGAAATCTTCCGCACCCATACGCGGTTGTCGTGAAACGCCGCGCCACCGAACGGGGCGACGGCGTCATCGCCGGTCAGCGTGTTGATGCCGCGGCCATCCGGATAGGCGGAATTGGGCCACAGCGATTCGGCGATCAGCACGCCGCGACACACGCCGTCGAACAGTTTGGCGTGCAGCGTCACCGCGCCACGCGTGTTGCCGAGCATCACCCGGTCGCCGTCGCCGATGCCGAGCGCCGCAGCATCCTCAGGATGGATCATCACGTCGGGCCGGCGCTCGCGCGATATTGAGGTCGGCGTCTCGGTGAAGGTCGAGTTGAGAAAGCCGCGCGATGGCGAGGTGGCGAGCCGGAACGGATGTTCGGCATCGGCCTCCTCGATCACCTCCCAATGGTCCGGCATCTCCGGAATCGGCGCCGGCCGCGGCACGTTGCGGTGCCAGCGGCCGAACGGCACGTTCGACCAGTCCGGCTTGAAGCGGAATTTGCCGTCCGGATAGGCGAAGCCGTCGAGATAATGCGCGGTGGCGAAATCGGGCTGGCAGTCGACCCAGCGGTTGGTCTCGAAGTCGGCGAGCGTGCCCCAGCCGGATTTTTGCATGGTCGCGTCGATCAGCTGGCGCGGCGTCATGGCAAAGCCGGGATGCGCGACGCCGAGCTTTTTGGCCAGGCCGCAGATAACGTCGTGATTGGAGCGGCATTCGCCGGGCGGCTCGATCAGCTTCGGGCCGAGCAGAATGTATTGGCTGCCGCCGGCGGTATAAAAATCGTCGTGCTCCAGGAACATGGTGGCGGGCAGCACCACATCGGCGACTTTCGCGGTGTCGGTCATGAACTGCTCGTGCACGCAGACGAACAGGTCGTCGCGCCCAAAGCCGCGCTTCACCTTCTCCTGGTCGGGCGCGACCGCGACCGGATTGGTGTTCTGGATCAGGAGCGCGGTGACCGGGCCGCCGCCTTGCAGCGCCTCGTCCTCGCCGGTCAGCACCGGGCCGATGCGCGACTGATCGAGCATGCGGATTGCCGGATCGCGCACGTCGGCGCCTTCGATCAAGGTCTTGTCGAGGTGAAAGATGTCGCTGTTGTTGTGAAAGGCGCCGCCGCCTTCGTGAAGCCAGGCGCCGGTGACCGCGGCGATGCAGCTTGCCGCGTGCATGTTGAAGGCGCCGTTGCGCGAGCGCGAAAAACCGTAGCCGAGCCGGAAATAGCTGCGCTTGGTGTCGCCCACGAGCCGCGCAAATGTCTCGATGGTCTCGATCGGGCAGCCGGTAATGCGCGACGCCCAGGCCGGGTCGCGGCTTCGTAGATGCACCTCGAGCTCGCGTGGCGCATCGGTGTAGCGTTCCAGATAGTCCCAGTCCGCCTTGCCGTCGCGGAATAGGCAATGCATCACCGCGCAGGCCAGCGCGCCGTCGGTGCCTGGACGGATCAGCACCGGCAGGTCGGCCTGCGCCATGGTGGCGTTCATGTAGACGTCGACCACGACGAGCTTGGCGCCGCGCTCCTTGCGGGCGCGCGTGGCGTGCGTCATCACGTTCACTTGGGTATTGGCCGCATTGGTGCCCCAGATCACCACCAGATCGGATTTCGCCATCTCGCGCGGATCGGCGCCGGCAAGCTTGCCGGTGCCGGCGATGAACCCGGTCCACGCCGGATTGACGCAGATGGTGGTGAAATAGCCCGAATATTTCTTGGCATTGCGCAGCCGGTTGATGCCGTCGCGCATCACCAAGCCCATGGTGCCGGCGTAGTAGTACGGCCACACCGCCTCGGAGCCGTGTTTTTGTTCGGCGCGCGTGAACGCTTCGGCGACAAGATCGAGCGCGTCGTCCCACGAGATCGGCGCGAATTGTCCGGAGCCCTTGTCGCCGACGCGCCGCAGCGGCTGTTTGAGCCGGTCCGGATGGTGCACGCGCTCGGCGTAGCGCGCCACCTTGGCGCAGATCACGCCCGCCGTGTAGCGATTGTCGGCGGCGCCACGGATGCGACCGATCGTGTGCGCATCAAAAACCTCGACCTCGAGCGCGCAGGTCGACGGACAATCGTGCGGACACGCCGAAGCGGCGATTTTCTGCGGGCGGACGGCCTGATTCATGCGCGCAAGAGTATCAGCGTAGGGCGGATTAGCGAAGCGTAATCCGCCTTGTTGAGCGGCGGGTCACGCTGCGCTAACCCGCCCTACAACTTCGCCCGCAGTCGCCGCGCGGCTTCCACCATGACCTGCAGCTTGTCGTGGGCCATTGCGCGGCTGATGGTCATGAGCCCGCAATCGGGCGCGAGCCAGACCTTCGCGGGGTCGAGCCATTCCAGCGCCTCGGCGACCCGGCGCTCGACCGCTTCGGCGCTCGGCACCGGCGAATCGCCCGGATCGATGCAGCCGAACATGACGATGCGGTCGGCACAGAGCTGCAGCACCTTCGGATCGAACGCGCTGCGGCCGAACTCGACGGTGAAGCCGCCGATGCGCGTCGCCATGAGCAGCGGCAACAATTCGTCGTAATGGTACTGATGCTGCAGCGCGCCGCCGCCCGGATAGCCGTAGCAGAGATGCACGATGGTCGGGACATTGATGCCATCGAGGCAGCGGTCGAGCGCGCGGGCCCCGTAGGCGCGCACCTTGTCGTGGTAGCGCGTCATCGCCGGCTCATCGATCTGCAGCACCGCGCATCCTGCCGCCTGCAGGTCGCGCAGCTCGGCATTGAGCGCCGCGGCGACATCGAACGCGAGTTCCTCCTCGTCGCCGTAAAATTCGTTCGCAGAGCTGTCGATCACCGTCATCGGTCCCGGCACCGCCATCTTGAGCGGCCGCGCCGTGTGCGCCTTGGCAAAGCGCAGGTCGTCGACCGCCGCCGGCCCGCGCCGCGCGATCTTGCCGGTGATGCGCGGCACCAGGCGATTGGCGGTGCGGTTGCGGTAGATTTCCTTGACCACCGGGCGCTCGATATCGACGCCGTCCCAGCTGCCGGCGATATGAAAGACGAAGCTGGTGCGCCGCATCTCGCCGTCGGTGAGAACATCGAGGCCGAGCTTTTCCTGCTCGCGCAGCACCAGCGCCATGGCGTCGTCCATGGCGCCTCTGAGCTCGTCGCCCTCCAGCCGGAAGCTGAGCTGATTACGCTTGGTCTGGGCGAGCCAAGTCGGCCGCGGAAAGCTGCCGACGCTGGTGGTCGTGAGTGGGGGGAAGGACATGCGTTGCCTGAACTGCTCTTGCCTCTTGCGACTATATCTGCATCGATCTTGCCTGCAACGCGGCAGGCGGGCTGCTGGGCCGCAGCGGAGCTTGGCGATGAATAGGCGTGAAGTCGTCGCGTCCACGTTGGCAATCGCGGGGCTTGCCCTCGCGCCGCGCGTTGGGCGCGCACAAACGTTCCCCAATCGCGCCATCCGCATCATCGTGCCGGTGTCACCCGGCGGCGGGGTCGACACATTTGCGCGGCTGATTGCCGCCAAGGTCGAGCAGCAGCGCGGCGTGCATTTCGTGGTCGAGAACCGCACGGGAGGCAACAGCACCATCGGCGGGCTCGACGTGCACCGCGCCGCGCCCGACGGCTACACCGTGCTGTTCCACGCCTCGACCCACAATGCCGCGCAACTCGTCATGCGCGACGTGCCGTACGATCCGCTGACCGGCTTCACGCCCATCGCGCTCGCCGGCGAAGCGCCGCTCATCCACATCCTCGCCAACAGCCGGCCGGAGCGAACCGTCAAGGACATCGTCGCCGCCGCCAAGGCCAAGCCGGACGACTGGTCGTTCGCCACCGCGCAGCTCGGCGCGCCTGGCCATCTCGCCGAAGTGGCGTTCAATCAATATGCCGGGCTCAATGTCCCGATCGTCGTCTACCGCGGCACCGCGCCGGCCGCGAACGACGTCGCCGGCGGACACGTGCCGATGATGATCGAAGCCATCATCGCGCTGCTGCCGCTGGTCAAGGCCGGCACGGTGCGCGGCATCGCCGCCACCGGCAAAAAGCGCAGCGCGCTGGCGCCGGACATTCCCACCATGGCGGAGCTCGGCCTGCCGCAGCTCGACTTCGGCGCCTGGTGGGCGATGTGGGGACCACCTGGCCTGCCGGCCGACCTCACCGGCACGCTCAACGGCTTCGTCAACGACGCGGTGAAGGCGCTTGCCGCGGAGGGCCGCCTCGACGCGCTCGGTATCGAGCCCGCGGCGCAAACGCCGGAAGCTTTCGCCCAATATCTGAAAGTCGATCTTGAGCGTAGCGCCAAGCTGCTCAAGGCCGCAAACTTCCAGCCGCAATGAGGCCGGCAATCATGAAATCTCGCATGGCTTGGATCGGCATTCTGATCGCGGCGCTGCTGGCGCCGCGCCTCGCCGACGCAGAGACCGCGTCGCCGTTCTATCAGGGCAAGCAGATCGAGATCGACATCAATTCCAGCGTCGGCGGCGGTTACGATCTCTATGCCCGCCTGCTGGCTCGCCATATGGCCAAATACATCGCCGGCAATCCGACGATCGTGCCGAAGAACATGGTCGGCGCCAGCGGGCTGCGGCTGGCCAATTGGCTCAACAGCGCCGCGCCGCGCGACGGCACTGTGATCGGCGCCATCAGCCGCGCCACCGCATTCGAGCCGCTGCTCGGCAACAGCGCCGCCCAGTATGACGGCACCAAGTTCGGCTTCATCGGCAGCGCCAACGATGAAGTGAGCGTGTGCGTGGCATGGCACACCGCGGGTGTCGCCACGTTCCAGGATGCGCTGCAGAAAGACCTGACGGTCGGCGCCTCCGGCGGCATCGGCGACGACACCTACCAGTTTCCAGCGCTGCTCGATCGCATGTTCGGCGCCCGGTTCAAGATCGTGCGCGGCTATCCGGGCGGCAACGAGATCAACCTCGCCATGGAGCGCGGCGAAGTGCAGGGCCGCTGCGGCATTCCGTGGTCTACCGTCAAGGCCACGCGGCGCGACTGGATCGACGAGAAAAAGGCCAATTTCCTGATGCAGTTCTCGCTCGCCAAGCACCTCGATCTGCCCGACGTGCCGCTGGTCACCGATCTCGCCAAAACCGATGAGCAGCGCCAGATTCTGCGGCTCATTTTCGGCCGCCAGGTGATGGGGCGGCCGCTTGCGGCGCCGCCCGGCGTGCCGGCCGAGCGCATCGCCGAGTTGCGCAAAGCCTTCATGCTGACCACGGCCGACAAGGATTTTCTGGACGACGCCGCTAAGATGAAGCTCGAGGTGCAGCCGGTGTCGGGCGAACAGATCGAAAAACTGGTGAACGATATCTACAAGACCACCTCGCCGGCGGTCGCCCGCGAGGCAAACGAGATGATCAAATAGGAGAGCGCATGAAAGCCGCCGTTCTGGGTGACAAAGGCATCGAGGTTCGCGATATTGCAAAGCCGGCACCGGCGCCGAATGAAATTTTGATCCGCGTCCGCGCTTCGAGCCTCAATCGTGCCGATCTGATCGTGGCGTCGGGCATTCAGCATGGTCCGGTCGGCGGCGTCGGCGCGCGTATCGGGCTTGAATGCTCAGGCGAAGTCGAGGCGGTCGGCAGCGACGTGAAAGACTTCAAGCCTGGCGATCGCGTGATGGCGTCGTCGGGCGGCGGGCTTGCCGAATATACCGTCACCGACGCCGGCCGTGCCCACCGCATCCCCGGCAACAACATGACCTACGAGCAGGCCGCCTGCTTTCCGGTGGCGCTGCAGACTTTGCACAACGCCGTGGTCACTGCCGGCCGGCTCAAGCGCGGCGAGACGCTGCTCATTCAGGGCGCCAGCTCCGGCGTCGGTCTGATTGGCATGCAGATCGGCAAGGTGATGGGCGCTTCGGTGGTGATGGGTTCATCGACCAACGCGCAGCGCCGCGCGCGGCTTTCAGAATATGGCTGCGACGTCGCCATCGACACCACCAAGCCGGAGTGGCCCGAGGACGTCAAAAAGGCCACCGGCGGCAAGGGCGTCGACCTGATCGTCGACATGGTCTCGGCGCCTGTCGCCAACGGCAATCTCGAAGCGGCAAAAGTTCTCGGCCGCATCGTCAATGTCGGCCGGCTCGGCGGCACCAAGGGCGAGTTCGATTTCGACAAGCATGCGCTCAAGCGCGTCGACTATATCGGCGTCACGTTCCGCACCCGCTCGCCCGAGGAGGTGCGCGAGATCGTCCGCCTGATGCGCGCCGACCTGTGGCCGGCGGTCGAGAGCGGCAAGCTGTCGCTGCCGATCTACAAGACCTACAAGCTCGCCGACGTCGCAGAAGCGCTGTCCGTCATGCGCGCCAACCAGCATTTCGGCAAGATCGTGATCGACGTGGCGTGAATGAACCAAGCGATCGTCGCCTGATCATAGCGGCGGATCCGGTTCGCTTTTACGAATCGTCGCAAGACTGGCCTCTTCCAGGTCGAGGTCGCGTTCAATGCGCCGCCGCGCCTCGTCGGTGAGTTGGCCGTCCTGCAACAGCCGGTAGATGTGCTCGCGTTCTGCAGCGATCAGTTCTGCCATGACGTCAGCCTCCGCCGCGGTCAGGTCGAGACCTTCCGAAGTTTCTCCGGGCAGTCGCGTAGCGCGGTATTCATGCCTCGTTCGCAAGCTCGACAGAATATCGGGCGATATTTGGCGGTCGCTTGCGATCCCTTCGAGCCGCTCCCGCGCCACCTTCAGGGCCGCAGCGCGCGCCGCTCGCTCGGCCTGTTGCTCGCGCCGGCGTTCGCCGATGACATCGTGCGTCAGGCCGAGACGGCGAACGACGCTCGGCAGCAACAATCCGTGCCCGATCAGCGTGATGATGATGACGCCGAACGTCACCAGGAGAATGAGATCGCGGTACGGAAACGGGGTGCCGGCCGCCGTGGTCAGCGGAATGGCCAATGCGGCGGCAAGGGATACGACACCGCGCACGCCGATAAACGCCAGGATGAAGATCCATTGCCACGGCGGCATTGGGTCGCGCCGCCGCAGCGCAGGGCTTAGCCAGCGCGGCAGATAGGCTGCCGGAAAAACCCAGACGAAACGGGCGACAACGACCACCGCCGTGGTCAACAGCACGGCGACGGCCAGTTGGCGAAGCTCGACCGAGGCGGTCTGGTCGAGCAAAGCCCGGGTTTCCATCCCAGTGATCAGGAAAACAAAGCCTTCGAGGAAATAGACGACGAGGTCCCAGAAAAAGATGCCTTGCAGCCGCGTCGCCGCCGGAATGAGCAGCGGGCCGTTCCAGCTGACGAACAGGCCCGTCGCCACCGTCGCCAACACGCCGGAGCCGCCCAATTGTTCGGGCACCAGAAAGGCGACGTAAGGCGTCATGAGCGACAAGGTGATCTCGACTCGCGGATCGTGCGCCCAGCGCCGCAGCCGCAGGCTGACCCAACCGACCACGATTCCGAAGGCGATTTCGCCGACGACGATAAGCGCGAAGGTGCCGGCGGCCTGGCCGAGAGAGAACAGCCCGGTGCCGATCGCGGCAACGGCGAAGCGATAAAGCACAAGCGCGGTGGCGTCGTTGGCGAGACCTTCGCCCTCCAGCACGACCAGGAGCCGGCGTGGCAGGCCGAGCGGGCGGACCAGCGCCAGCGGCGCGACCACATCCGGCGGCGCGACAATGGCGCCGAGCACAAAACCGACGGCAAGCGGCAGACCAAGGAGCCAATGCGCAACCGCCGCTACCGCGCACGTCGTGAAAATCACGCAGCCGAACGCCAGCAGGGTGATGGGACGCAGGTTGAAGCGAAACTCGCGCCAGCTCATGGCGACGCCGGCCGAATAGATCAGCGGCGGCAGGATTCCGAGCAGCACCAGCTCCGGGGCAAGTTCGATCCGCGGCAGACCGGGTGTCAGCGCCAGCCCGATGCCGGCAATAACCAGAAGAATGGAGGGAGCGGTTTTGAGTTGCCGCGCAACGACAGCCACGATCACCAGAACCGCGAGCAGCAGTAGTATGGTTTCGATGGTCGCGGTCATCGCGGACTACACCTCGAGCGGCATAACCTCGTGGAACTTGGCGTAGTCGAGAACAAGCCGGCCTTCGGGCGAGTCGCTGGTAATGTCGACGTAACGGTGCTGCCAGCGGATGTCTTCCTCCGCGTACAGCTGGCGCGCGTAGAGCCGCTGCGCCGAATTGTCGTCGACGCCGCTGACGTTGAGAATCAACGCCGCTTCCGCGGCGGCGAGCTCTTCGCGGCCCAGCCGATAGATCGGGCTGGTCTCGTCGATGACGTGGAAAATGGTCCAGCTCAACGCGAACATCGGGTGCTCGGTGCGGTCGAGAATGAGCTCGTAGAAGCGGCGGGTGGTATCGCCCTCCTTGGTGGTTTCTTGGCGAATGAACCACAGCCGCGCCGTCGCTTGCGAGATGGTGTTGTGCCGCGCGTTGGCGACGCGGATCATCAGCGTCCGCTGGCCCTGGCGCACCGCCACCACCGGATGCCGGGCGAACACGAAGCGGGCACGCGGCCGCGAGAAGCGGGCGAAGATGAGGCCCGTCATCACCGCGAGAAACGACATGCCGGTGAAGATTTCGACCGTGGCGACGAGGTGCCCGTAATTGGTCTGCGGGTGCATGTCGCCGTAGCCGACCGTCGCCAGCGTTTCGACCGAGAAATAGAACATGCTCAACGGCACCGGCAGATTGTCGGGCACGTTGGCGATCGGCTTGTCACCGAGCCAGTAGAGGAAGGCGAAGACGGCATTGAGGATGAGGAAGATGGCGGCGGCGCTGCCGAAAAACGCCGGCCAGTAGACGGTCATGGCGCGGTGATAGAGGTCCGTCCAGAACCCGGTGTAGAGCCCGCGGGTCTCCACCTCGAAATTGCCGATGGTGACGCGGCGCGATCGGCGCCGCTCCTTTGGTGGCTTCTTTCGCAGTTTCGCCAACGTCGCATTCCTCCTGCGCGCCGGGGCCGCTGCACCGTGCGCCCGAGCCGTTGGCGTCGAGCGTCATGCCGCCGCCGAGGCCCGCATCTTCAACCGCGGATAGACGCGGCGCGCATTGTCCTCGAAGATTTTCTTGCGGTCGGCGTCGCTGATCGGCGCCTTGTCGACGTAGCGCTTGGTGTCGTCGAAGCCGAAGCCGGTCTTCGGATCGTTGCCCTTCACCGCGCCGACCATTTCGGAGGCGAACAGGATGTTGTCGATTGGCACCACCTCGGTGAGCAGGTTGATGCCGGGCTGGTGATAGACGCAGGTGTCGAAGAAAATGTTGTCGCCCATGATCTCGGCGAGCTCCGGCTTGCCGTTGTTGAGCGCGATGCCGCGGAAGCGTCCCCAGTGGAACGGCACCGCGCCGCCGCCATGCGGGATGATGAATTTCAGCTTCGGGAACGTCTTGAACAGGTCGGAGAGGATGACCTGCATGAGCACCATGGTGTCGGCGTTGAGATAATACGAGCCGGTGGTGTGCATCGCCGGATTGCAGCAGCCGGAGACGTGGATCATGCACGGCACGTCGAGCTCGATCATCTTCTCGTACAGCGGAAACCACGATTTGTCGGTCATCGGCGGCGAGTTGAAATAACCGCCCGACGGGTCGGGATTGAGGTTGCAGCCGACAAAGCCCATGCGCACGCAGCGCTCCAGTTCGGCGGCGGAGTTTTTCGGATCGACGCCGGGCGATTGCGGCAGCTGGCATACGCCGATGAAGTTCTTCGGATACAGCTCGACCACGCGCGCGATCAGGTCGTTGCAGATCTGCGACCACTCGACCGATACGCTCTCGTCGCCGATGTGATGGCCCATGCCGGAGGCGCGCGGCGAAAAGATCGTCAGGTCGGTGCCGCGCTCGCGCTGCAGCTTGAGCTGGTTGCCTTCGATGCTCTCGCGGATCTCGTCGTCGGGCAGCTTCAGCGCCGCGCGCGGCGGCATCGCCGCCTTGTTCTTGGCGTTGGCGGCCGCGGTCTGCTCCTTGCGGAAGCGGTGCAGGTCCTTGGGCTCGGTGGTGTAGTGGCCGTGGCAATCGATAATCATTGGCACCATCGTTGTTCTTACGGGGGAATGGCGCGGATGCTACGGCGCCCGGCGCCATTGTCAAACCGGCGGCAATCGCTAATGTCCGGTTCCCGCCGCGGACGCTGCCCGCATGAAATGGCCTTCCTGGCTCACGCCGAAATCCCGCCGGCATGCGCCGCCGCCCGCGCCGGAGCCGTCGCTGACGGCGTGTCCGGACTGCGGCCGCGAAATGGACCGGATCGAAAAATCCACCATGAGCGGCTATGACATGCGCACCTATCGCTGCGAGCCTTGCGGCAAGGAGCACATCGTCAATTTCGGTTCGGCGCTCTGGAAAGTTCTATCGGACGCGCGCGGGGCGGACGAAAAAGGAGAGAGACAGAATGGCTGATATTCCACGGCTCAACAGCGTCATCCGCGCGCTCGAAGCCGGGCAGCACGCGCTGACGTGCTTTGCGCCCGCCGAGCTCAACACCGCGATCGCGTTGACCACGTCGAAATACGACGGCTGCGTGTTCGAGATGGAGCACAATCCGTGGGACGGCCGCTTGTTGCGCGACTGCCTGCAATACATGCTCAACCGCGCGCAGATCGCCAAGGCCGGCTCGGTGGTGCCGGGCGTCACCCCGATGGTGCGCGTTCCGGTCAACGGCATCGAGATGGCGCAGTGGCACGCCAAGCAGGCGCTCGATGTCGGCTGCTACGGCATCGTGTTTCCGCATATCTCAACGGTGGAGGAGGCCGCCAATGCGGTCGGTGCCTGCCGCTATCCGCGGCTCAAGAGCGCGGCGCACTACGCGCCGCCCGGCATCCGCGGCGACGGCCCGACCACCGCGGCGCGCTACTGGGGGCTGAGCCAGCAGGAATACTATCAGAAGGCCGACGTCTGGCCGCTCAACCCGCAGGGCGAAATCTTCGCCATCCTGCAGATCGAGGACACCCGCGGCGTCGAAAACCTCGACGATATGCTCAAGAACGTGCCCGGCATCGGCTGCATCCTGATCGGCGAGGGCGACCTGTCGCAGGAGCTCGGCTATCCGCGCCAATACGAGCACAAGGTCGTGCTGGAGTGGATGAAGCGCGTCGTCGATACCTGCAAGAAGCACAACGTGGTGGTCGGCCATCCGCACGTCGAGGCCGGCAACGCCGAGCGCATCATCAAAGAAGGTTACCGCTTCCTGATGTGCGCGCCGGTGCAGAGCTACGGCCACTTCACCAAGGCGCAGCAGCTGGTGGGAAGGGCGTAACTCTTTCCTCCCCCGCGATAGCGGGGGAGGGGGACCGCGCGAAGCGCGGTGGAAGGGGCGCCGGCCGCGCCGCTTCACTTTCATCGAAAGAGTTTTCGTTGAGTCCCGCGCCCGCTGGCGAACGGAAACGCCGCGGCCGTCAATAATGTTCGGCGCGGGTCATCGGCACGTAGGCGTAGCCGCTGCCTGATTTGGCTGCGTGGCCGACGCCTGGGAACGGCAGATGCGCGCCGGCGAACAGCAGCCGGTCGCTTGCCACCATGTCCATTACTTTCTTGCGGTTGGCGATCGCCATGGCCGGGTCGGCGTCGAACGCGATCGCGCGCTCCGGCTCGGCGAATTGCAGCGCCGCGCAGTGCACGATGTCGCCCCAGATGAGAAGATCGCTGCCGCCGGACGAGACGCGCACCATGCTGTGGCCGACGGTGTGGCCGGGCGCGGCGGCCGCGGTCACGCCAGGTGCGAATTGCGCGCCGTCCCTGAACGTCTGCATTTTGCCGGCATCGGCGTAAGGCTTGATCGCCGCCTTGGCGAGATCGAAGAACACCTTGAATTCGTCGGGCGCCTTGGCGCTGTTTTGCTCCGAGGTCCAGAACGCGTATTCGTCGGCATTGACGTGCACGACGGCATTCGGAAACATCATACTGCCGTCCTTCGCAAGCAGGCCGGGGATGTGATCCGGGTGCATGTGGGTAATGACGACGTCATCGACCGTCCGCGGATCGACGCCCGCGACGGCAAGATTGCCGTGCATCTTTCCCAATGTCGGAACGAATGAACCGCCGGCGCCGGCATCGACCAGAACGATCTTGTCGCCGGTGTTGACCAGCCATTCGTTGACGCAGGTCGGAATCGCTCCCTCGGGCAGAAAGGCCTTTTCCAGAAGCCTGTCGCCGCCCGTCGCATCGCCGACGAACAGGCTACGGTCGATGGCGAGATTGCCGTCGCTGAGCACCGTGACCTCGAAGGCGCCGACTTTAAGACGATACACACCAGGCGCCTGGGTATTGGCGAAGGGCGCGGCCATGTCAGGTTCCCCCGTCCGCTTGAATGGGCACGCCGCACGCCCTGCAGCGGCGTGCGGCTTAGCTTATGCGGCCTCGATAGAGATCCATCAATAATTCGCGGCACGCTTCTGTTGCTGCTCGCGCGCGGCCGGCGGCGTGCCTTTCGGCAGGTCGTACATGCCGGCGGGCAGCGTATCCAGGAAGGTCAGCACCTCCGAGGTCTTCACCACGTCGGCATACTTGGCGTTCATGTCGCACAGATTGATGGCGTGGCTTGCCTGCGAGCGGTCGAAGCAGCCTTCCTCGGCGAGCGCGATGCGGTAGTTGAGCGAAAACGCGTCCAGCACGGTGGCGCGCACGCAGCCCGACGTGGTGGTGCCGGTGACGATGACGCTGTCGCAGCCCAGCAAGGTCAGATAGCTCGCCATATTGGTGCCGAAGAAGCCGGACGGCTTCTGCTTGAGCACCACGATGTCCTGCGGTGCCGGCGCGATCGGGGAGACGATTTCGTTGCCGTCGAGATTGGTGACGATGGTCTGGCGGTCTTCCTCGTTGCGCGAATTCTTCCAGGCCCACGATCCGGTATCCCAATTGTCGTCGCGGCGCACGCCGGTGGTGTACATCACCGGCACGCCCTTCTCGTGGCATTTGTCGATCAGCGAGCGGATGTAGGGCAGCGCCGTCCAGGCGTCCTCACCGCACGAATTGCGCCAGCGCTTGATCGATTCGAGGATCGGCTCCGGCCGGTCGCCGCAGAACGCCCAGTTGACGTCGATGATGAGCAGCGCCGGGCGCTTGCCGAAGCCGCCGCGCGCGCCGTAGCCGGACGTGCCGAATACCGCTTTGTCGCGCTCGGTGAGAAATTGGTTCCAGATCGGTTCAGACATGATTTCTGTTTCCTTCCGTTAAAACTCTGCGTGCTTGCGCCAGCTTCACCGGGTCGCCAGCACACTCTTGACGAAGCTCATATCGATGATCTCGTCGTACTTGACGTCGGTCTTGAGAATGCCGGCACCCATGACCACGGCCTTGGCGGTATCCCACGCCGCCGGGGTCACCATGCCGTCCTTGCTCCACATCTGGTCGGCGAACGAGCGGTCGAGCGTCGCCTTGAGGTCCTCGAGCGGCATGGTCGGGAATTGCTTCTTGGCGATCTCGGCGGATTCCTGCTGATTGGCATCCAGGAACTGCAGCGCTTTCACCATGCCGCGAACAAAGCCGCGCACCAGCTCCGGCTCCTTCTTGATCGTTTCGAGCCGCACGTTGAACGTCGAGTACGCATAGGGGCCGAGCTCTTTGGGAATGTTGAGGAACGGCTCGCCCCACACGTTGTTGCGCACGCCTTGCGTGACGTAAGGCTCGGTCGCCTCGCCGATCTGCGCCTGCTTGCCGCGGACCACCGCGACGGTCGCCGAGCTTGCGGTTTCGATCAGGGTGACGTCGCGCGTCGGATCGAGATTCCACTTCTTCAGAAGATAGCGCATGATCGAATTCGGCGTGCCACCGTACGGGCCGATGGCAATCTTCTTGCCCTTGAAATATGCGGCGTAATCCTTGCCGTTCGGCTCGGGCTGTCCCTTCGCGGCGCTGAAATAGACGTTGCCGCGATCGACGCAGTTGACCACGGTGCGCAGTTCGGCGCCCTTGGCTTTGGCGTAGGCATCGTGCTCGGGGCCGCCGATGAAGGCGAAGGCCTGGCCGGACAGCACGGCGTTGGTGTGGCCGCCGCCGCTCTCGATGGTGACGATCTGCACCGCCACGTCCTCGAACAGATTCTTGGCCATGCCGATATAGAGCGGCAGATAGCCGGTGCCGTGGACCGGTTCGGCGATCAGCACCGATTTGGCGGCGGCATTGCCGACATACGGACACGCGACGATTGCCGCGCCGGCGGCGCCGGTGCGCAGAAAATTTCGCCTGTTGAAGTGGAGTACCGTCATCCTCGTTCCTCCCACTGCTTCGTCGTTGCGCTGAATTCTATTGCTTGACGCCCTTGCGCAGCACGCTTTCGAGCCACGACACGGCCGCGTACATGGCGACCGCCAAAGTCGAAAGCACGCCGACCGCGACCCACACCAGGGCGATATCGTAGGTCTGGCCGGCATACAGGATCTGCCGGCCGAGCCCATGCTGCGAAGCGATGAATTCGCCGACGATGGCGCCGGTGAGCGCCAAGCCGATATTCACCCGCAGCACCGAGATGACCCACGGCAGGCAGAACGGCACGATCAGCTTGCGGAACACCTGCATGCGGCTCGCGCCGAGCGAATAGAACAGCTTTTCCTGATCCGGATCGACTGCCTTCACCCCCGCATAGGTGGTCAGTACCGACACGATGATGGTCAGTGCGGTCGCGATTGCGATCTTGGAGGCAAGGCCAAGCCCGAAAACCAGGATGACCAGCGGCGCCAGCGCCAGCTTGGGCAGCGAGTGGAAGCAGATCATGTACGGCTGCACGATGGCGGCGTAATTGCGCGACCACCAGAACGACAAACCGATCAGCGAACCGGCGGCAGTGCCGAGCAGAAAGCCGAAAATCGTCGAGCGGAAGGTGAAGGCAATATCGCCCCACGCATCCCCCTCGGTGAAGAACTTGATAAGCGTGGCGTAAATGGCGCTCGGCTTCGACCAGAAAAATCCGTCGATCCAGCCGTTGTCCGCCGCCGCCTGCCACAGCGCGACGGCGCCGACCAGGATGCCGACCTGAACGGCGATGATCAGCCACAGTGGCCAGTCCTTTTGCACCGGCAGCCGGCGAACGGATTTGACTTGCCGCGGGCGCGTTGCTGGCTGTGCCGGCGCAAGCTCGATGGCGGGAAGGCTCGAGGATTCCTGAACTGTCATGCCGCAACCCTCATGTCAGGCGGCCTCGCCGACGGCGGAGGTTGGATCGAGCGTCAGAAGCTGCAGGCAGCGTTCTTTGATGGCGATGAAATCCGGCACCAGGGTGGCGTGCCGCTGCCGCGGCCGACGGATCGGCACCGGAATACTTTCGACGATACGGCCGGGCCGCGTCCGCATCACGTACACTTCGTCGGACAGATAGATCGCTTCCTCGACGTCATGAGTGACGAACACGACGGTCTTGCCGAAATCGGCCCACAGGCCGAGCAGCCATTCCTGCATGTGCAGCTTGGTCTGGGCGTCGAGCGCGCCGAACGGCTCGTCGAGCAGGATCACGTCGGTGTCGAACAGGAGCGTGCGCAACAGCGCCGCGCGCTGGCGCATGCCGCCGGACAACGCACTCGGATAGGCGTATTCGAAACCGGCAAGGCCGTAGCGGCGCAGCAGCGGCAGCGCGCGCTCGCGCGCCTGCTTCAGCGTCACGCCCTGGATCTCCATGCCGAGGATGACGTTGTCGAGCACGGTGCGCCAGGGCAGCAGCAGATCCTTCTGCAGCATGTAGCCGACGCGGCCGATCGTGCCGGTGGCGTCGCTGCCGTCGATGAACACGCGGCCGGAGGTCGGCTGCAACAGGCCGGCGACGATGTTGAAGATCGTGGTCTTGCCGCAGCCGGACGGGCCGATCAGGCTGATGAAGCGGCCCTGCGGTATGGACAGCGTCACCGGCGCCAGCGCCTGGAACGGACCGGCCGGCGTGTTGAACGTCATGCTGATCTGATCGAGGTAGAGCTTTTCGGCGGCGCTCATGACGGTGAGCATATCGCAAGAAGCGCGGCGCTTATAGCGTTCTGTGGCCCGGATGGAACGCAGCGAAATCCGGGGTGAGCGGGCCGGAACTGCAAATCCCGGATTGCGCTTCGCTCCATCCGGGCTACGAGGACTTGCTACGAGGACTTGGCGAGCAATGCCGCCTCGAACGCGCTTGAAATGGCCGGTTTGCTCTTGCCGGCATGGGCCGCATCGCCGATCACCGTGACGATCTGTCCCGGCCGCGCCAGCCGCTGGATGCGCGTGGCGGTGCCGCGGCGCGCCTTATGGTAGAACCAGTCGCGCAACGCGTCCGACGAAAACAGCCGCGAAACACGCGGCGCCCGCGCGAGCCTGCTGTCGAGCATCCAGCGGGCGAACGGACCGAGCCCGAAACGATAAGCGGCGCCGCTGGCGATCACGATGCGATCGAATGGCGCCAACGCTTCGGGCGTGGCCGTCACGTCCGTTGCGAAACGGAACGTCACGTTCTTCATCGCGCAGGCCGCGACCATATCGGTGATGTAGCGCTCAAAGCTTTTCTCGTTGGCGACGACTTCCTGAAACAGCGGCGCCTTGCCGGCGTAATTGAACGCGCCGCCGGCGCGCGGCTCTTTTTCGAACACCGTCACGGTGTTGCCGTCGGCGACCAGCGACGCGTAGGTGAGGCCCGCAGGTCCCGCGCCGATAATCGCGATGCGCTCGCCGCGCGGCGGATGCGGATCGGCGAACGACGTTTCGCGGCCGGCGGCGCCGTTGACCACGCAGCCGATCCGGGCGCCGCCACGCATTTCGTTGATGCAGGTGTTGCAGGCAAGGCAGCGCCGCACCGGCTCGCCGCGCGCGACCTTTTCGACCCATTGCGGATCGGCGACCAGCGTACGGCCGAGCGCGACGAAATCGGCCTTGCCGCTCGCCACCGCATCTTGCGCCAGCTCCGGATCGCCGAGCCGGCCGACCGCAATGACCGGCACCGCGACTTTGGCCTTAATGTCGGCGGCGAAATCCAGAAACGTGCCGTCCGGATACGACATCGGCGGCAGCACGACCTGCGCGGACGGCAGCGAGCGGTAATGGCCGGCGCTGATATGGAGCGCATCGGCGCCGCCGCCCGCGGCCCACAGCGCAATCTGGCGGCCCTCCTCGAAGGTAAGCCCGCCGGGAAAGAAGTCTTCGACCGACAGCCGGTAGATCACGCCCAACTCCGGCACGGCCGCCTTCACGGCGCGCAAAATCTCCAGGCCGAAGCGCGCGCGGTTTTCCAGGCTGCCGCCGTATTCGTCGGTGCGGCGATTCTCGAACGGCGCGTGGAATTGCGAGATCAGATAACCGTGCGCGGCGTGGATCTCTACACAATCGAAGCCGGCGTTCTTGGCACGCAGCGCCGCGGCCACATGCGCGGCGGTCGTTTCGGCAATACGCGCCTTGCTCATCGCCTGCGGCACGATGGTCTCGAACGTGGTCTCGTAAACCGGATGTGGAATGGCCGACGGCGCGATCGGCGTCTCGCCGCAGATGTCGGCGCGGGTGTGGCCGCCGCCATGGCCGAGCTGGATCGACGCCTTGGCGCCGCCGCGATGAATTTCGCCGACCAGGCGCGCCAAGCCGGGCAGGAAGCGATCGTCGTAGATGCCGATCTCATGGCGGCGATGCCGGCCGCATTTTTCTGGCGACGCCATCTCGACGGTGATCAGGCCAGTGCCGCCGCGCACCCGCGCCATGTAGTAGGCGACCGAGTCATCGGTGACGAAACCCTCGGCATCCGACGTGCGCGTCGTCATCGGCGGCATGACGATGCGGTTTTTTATTTCGACCGGCCCGATCCGCGCCGGAGTGAGGAGGGGATTCATTGTTGCTTGTCGTCCTCAGAGAACCGGAATCTCCCCGCCGTCGATGTCGATGGTGGCGCCGTGCAGCCACGTGGCGCGCGACGAGACGATGAAGACGACGAGATCGGCAATATCCTCGACGGTGCCATAGCGAATGATGCCCGTCTCGCGGCACATGGCTTCGCGCACTTTGTCTTCCGCGAGGCCGGTGCGCGCCACTTCGGCGCGGATGCGCCGCCATTGCCGCTCGGTCTCGACCAGGCTCGGATGGATGCAATTGACCCGCACGCCATCGGCCTTGCCGCGATCGGCGAGGCATTTGGTGAACGCGGCAACTGCGGCGTTCACCGAAGAGCCGATGGTGAAATCGGCATGCGGCTTGCGGCCGCTGGTGCCGGCCATGGCGACCAGCGCGCCACTGCGTTCTTTCAGAAGCGGCCAGGCGAGGCGGGCGAGCCGCACATGGGCGAAGAATTTGAGCGCGTAGCCTTCCTCCCAGTCGGCATCGGTCAGCGCGAAGAAATCGCCGCGCTTGGTGGTGCCGGCATTGTTGAACAAGATATCGAGCCCGCCGAATTCACGCCGCACCGCCGCGATCAGCTTCTCCGGCGCGTCCTTCTCGCGCAGATCGAGCACCGCGATGGCGGCGCGGCGGCCCGTGCTGCGGATTTTCTGCGCGACCTCATCGAGCGCTTTTTCGTCGCGTCCGGTCAGCATCAGGTCGCAACCCTCGGCGGCGAGCGCCAGCGCGGTGCCGGCGCCGATGCCCCGGCTCGATCCGGTCACCAGCGCGACTTTGCCTTTGAGCCCCAGCTCCATTTCGGTCCTCCATTTGCACTTCATTGTAGCCCGGGTTGAGTGAAGCGAAACCCGGGGATCGGCATTGCCGGCTCTGCACGATCCCGGATTTCACTCGCGCGAAATCCGGGCTACGGTCCGCGCATGACCATCAAGGGCAAGGCCTACATCGCCGGCGCGTACGAGCATCCGACGCGGCACGCGCCGGACAAGTCCGTTGCGCAGCTGCACGCCGAAGTGGCGCTCGGCGCGCTCGCCGACGCCGGGCTGACGCGCGACGATGTCGACGGCTTTTTCTGCGCCGGCGATGCGCCAGGGCCGGGCCCGGCCTCGATGGCGGAATATCTCAACCTGACGAAACTGCGCCACGTCGACTCGACCGAGCTCGGTGGCACCTCGTACGTGGCGCTGGCCGGCCATGCGACGGCGGCGATTGCGCTCGGCAAATGCGATGTGGCGCTGATCACGCTCGCGGGCCGGCCGCGCAGCGAAGGCGTGGCGACCGGCACCACGCCGCGGCTGCGCGATCCCAACCAGCCGGAGGCGGCTTTCGAATTTCCTTACGGCCTGACGACCGCCAATGGCTACGCCATGTGCGCGATGCGGCACATGCACCAATACGGCACCACCAGTGAGCAGCTCGCCTGGATCAAGTTCGCGGCCTCGCATCACGCGCAGCACAATCCGAACGCCATGCTGCCCGAGGTCGTCACCGTTGCCGACGTGGTCGCTTCACCGCTGATCGCCGACCCGCTGCATCGCCTCGACTGCTGCGTCATCAGCGACGGCGGCGGCGCGCTGGTCGTGGTGCGGCCGGAGATCGCCAAAAGCCTGCGCCGGCCGGTGGTGAAGATCATCGGCGCCGGCGAAACCGTCAAACACCTTGCCGCCGGCACCTTCGACCTGACCACCTCGGGCGCCGCGCGCTCGGGCGCTGCGGCCTTCGCCGAAGCCGGCGTGACGCCCGCCGACATCAAATACGTCTCGATCTACGACAGCTTCACCATCACGGTGCTGATCCAGCTCGAAGATCTCGGGTTTTGCCCCAAGGGCGCGGGCGGCAAGTTCGTCGCCGACGGCAATCTGATCTCCGGCGCCGGCAAGCTGCCGTTCAACACCGACGGCGGCGGCTTGTGCAACAACCATCCGGCCAATCGCGGCGGCATGACCAAAGTGATCGAGGCGGTGCGCCAGCTGCGCGGCGAAGCGCATCCGGCCGTGCAGGTGAAGAATTGCGATCTGGCGCTGGCGCAGGGCACCGGCATGCAGCTCGGCACCCGCCATTGCAGCGCGACCTTGATCATGGAGCGGGATTAAACCATGCCACGGCCAATTCCCGCTCCGCCCGTCACGATCGAGACCGAACCGTTCTGGAACGCGGCGCGCGAGCGCCGCTTCGTGGTGCCGACTTGCGGCGCCTGCGGCAAGGCGCACTGGTATCCGCGCGCGGTCTGTCCGTTCTGCGGCGCCGAACGGATCGAATGGTGCGCCGCCTCCGGCCACGGCACGATCTACAGTTTCAGCGTCATGCGCCGCGCCAAGGAGCCTTACGCCGTCGCCTATGTGACCTTGGCCGAGGGCCCGACCATGCTGACCAACATCGTCGATTGCGATTTCGATGCGCTGCACATCGGCCAGCAGGTAACCGTGACGTTCGCCGATACCGAAAACGGGCCGCCGGTGCCGATGTTCAGACCGGGCTGAGGCTGTCGGGACGCCGCAATCTTTCGTTCACGATACCTTTCGCCGAAACCTTGGTTTGCGCAAATTAAGTTTTTAGCCGAATTCCTCTTGGACTTTGCGTAACATTTGAAGCGCATGCTTACGGCATGCATGAGCGCAGACGAGTCCGGCGCACCAACGTTTACAAGTGCGCGAAAATATCGATGAACGGGTCGCTTCGCGACTGCGTGGTCCGCGATATCTCGTCGCTCGGCGCACGGCTCGCCATGATGAGCACGTGCTCGGTCCCCGACCGGTTTTCCCTGACATTCGACGCCGCCCACACCCTGCGCGGCTGCCGCGTCGCCTGGCGCTCCGCGACCGAAGTCGGCGTCGAATTCTGTGAGGCGACGTTTCACTCGGCGGCGTAGCGCGCTCTTCGCCAAGTCGTCATTGCGAGGAGCCAACGGGTCCGGCCCGAAGTGGCCGGCCCGATGACAAGCTCAGCGACGAAGCAATCCAGGGTCGGGTGCTCCGACTCTGGATTGCTTCGCTGCGCTCGCAGTGACGGTGAAATAACTACTCCAGCGTCAGGCCGAGCTTCTTCACCAGCGCCGCCCACTTGCCTTCTTCGCGCTTGATGTTCTCGGCGTATTCGTCCGACGTGCTCGGCGTCGGATCGCTGCCGTCGGAAATCAGCCGCTTCTTGAATTCGTCGTCGGCGAGGATCTTGCGCAGCGTGGTATTCAGCTTCTCGACGATCGCCTTCGGCACGCCGGCGGGCGCGGTGAGGCCGTAATACTGCACCGCCTCGAAACCCGGCAGCCCGGCTTCGGCGGCGGTCGGCACGTCGGGCAGTGC
Source organism: Xanthobacteraceae bacterium (assembly GCA_035651875.1). Lineage (GTDB taxonomy): Bacteria > Pseudomonadota > Alphaproteobacteria > Rhizobiales > Xanthobacteraceae > BOG-931. The sequence continues at coordinate 36,075 of DASRET010000032.1, read as the reverse complement.
CGCCGAGCGCTTGGCGCCGGTCACCGCGATGGCGCGCAACTGCCCGGCCTGCACGTTGCTGACCGCGGCCGGAATCGTGTTAAAGCCGAGCGGCACGTGATTGCCGAGCAGATCGTTGGTCAGCGGCGCGGTGCCCTTGTAGGTCACCGTGGTGATGTCGACGCCTGCGGTCAGGTTGAACAGCTTGGCGGCGAAGAAATTGATGGTCGGCGCCGGCGGCGTGCCGGCCGACAGTTTGCCGGGCTGCTTCTTGGCCAGCGCGATCACATCGGTCAGCGTCTTCCCTGGAAATTGCGGATTGGCGACGATGAAGATCGGCGTCGAGGCGACGAGCCCGATCGGCGTGAAATCCTTGTTGACGTCGTAGCCGGTATGGGCGCCGAGGCTGATGCCCGTCAGCATCATGCCGAGCGTGTAGCCGTCGGGCGCCGCCTTGGCGAGGTCGCGGGTGCCGATCATGCCGCCGGCGCCGGCGCGGTTCTCGATCACCACCTGCTGGCCGAGCGCGGCGGACAGCTTCTGTCCGACCAGCCGCCCCATGACGTCGACGCCGCCGCCCGGCGGATAGGGCACGATCAGCGTGATCGGCCGGCTCGGGTAATCCTGCGCCGCGGCGCCGCCGAGCGGGCCGGCAAACCCGGCAAGCAGAGCGCCCGCCGCAAGACACATGATCACGACCCGGCGCTTCATCGTTCGCTCCTCGGCTGGCTTTTCTGGGCGCGACTATAGCTCCGCCCCGCGGCCATGCGCTACATTGGGCGCAAGCAAACACAGGGAGCCCGACCGATGCGGTTCGGTCTATTCGGCAGCGCCACGGCCCGCCACGGCGGGCCGGACGTCGATTCCGGCCAGGGCTACCGGCAATTCGTCGATTACAACGTCGAGGCCGAAGCGCTCGGCTATCATTCGACCTTTCTGGTCGAGCATCATTTCACCGGCTTCGGCCAGGTGTCGGCCAGCCTGTCGCTGCTCACCTGGGTGGCGGCCAAGACGCGCACCTTGCGGCTCGGCACCGCGGTGCTGGTGCTGCCGTGGCATAATCCGGTGCTGCTCGCCGAGCAGGCCGCGACCATCGATCTGCTCTCCGGCGGCCGGCTCGATTTCGGCGTCGGCAAGGGCTATCGCCACAACGAGTTTGCCGGCTTCTGTGTGCCGATCGAGGAAGCCGACGCGCGCTTTGCCGAATCCATCGAGGTGATCGTCAAGGCCTGGACCGCGAAGCAGCGCTTCTCGCACCAGGGAAAATTCTGGCGTTTCCACGACGTCATCGTCGAGCCGCCGACCGCGCAAAAGCCGCATCCGCCGATCTGGATGGCCGCCGGCAATCCGGATTCGATCCGGCAGGTCGCCGAGCGCGGCTACAATCTGTTGCTCGATCAGTTCGCTTCGTTCGAAACGGTTGCCGAGCGCATGGCCATCTTCAAGGCCGAGGTGGAAAAGCGCGGCCGCACCTACGATCCGATGGACGTCGGCGTGGCGCGCGCGTTTTTTGTCGCCAAGGACGACGCCGACAAGCAGGCCGCGCTGGAGCGCCGGCTGGAAGCGCAGCGCCGCCTCGCCGCCGCCTCGACCGCGCCCGGCGCGAAGAACACCGCGAGCATCATGGCGTATTCCGACACCCGCGAAGCGAGCGAGGAAAGCGCGCTCTACGGCACGCCGGACGAGATCGCCGCAAAGCTGGAACGGCTGCGCGGGCTCGGCGCCGAATACGTGTTGCTCAATTCCGGCGGCGGTTTTGCCGGCGACAGCCTGACGCGCTTCGCCCGCGAGGTGATGCCGGCGTTCGCCGACAGTGCGAAGATGCGGGTGGTGGGCTAGGACATTCATTCCGCTCATTCCCGCGAAAGCGGGAATCCAGAATGCGGATGCACGGACGATCGGACTGGGTCCCCGCTGGCGTGGGGACGAGCGGGCACAGCATTCGACCATGATCAACAAAATCGTACAGAGCATGGCGGAGGCGATGGCGGACATCCGCGACGGCTCCGTCGTGCTGATCGGCGGCTTCGGCTCGATCGGCCAGCCGAACGCGCTGATCGACGGCCTGATCGAGCAGGGCGCCAAGGATTTGACCGTGGTGGCCAACAATTCCGGCGTCGGCCATGTCGGGCTCGCCAGGCTTCTGGAAACCGGCCGCGTGCGCAAGATCGTGTGCTCGTTTCCGCGCACCGCCGATCCGGTCGTGTTCGAGAAACTGTGGCGCGAGGGCCGCATCGAGCTCGAAGTGGTGCCGCAGGGCACCATGGCGGAGCGCATGCGCGCCGCCGGCGCCGGCATTCCGGCGTTCTATACGCCGACCGCCGTCGGCACCAAGCTCGCCGAGGGCAAGGAGGAGCGCGAGATCCGCGGCCGCAAATATATTCTGGAAGACGCGCTGCCCGGCGACGTGGCGCTGGTCGAAGCCTGGGAGGCGGACCGCTGGGGCAACCTGACCTACAACTCGTCAGCGCGCAATTTCAATCCGGTGATGGCTACCGCGGCGGCGCTCACCATCGTGCAGAGCCAGCACATCGTCGAGCTCGGTGCGCTCGATCCCGAAAAGGTCGCGACACCGGGCATTTTTGTCAGCCGCGTGCTGCACGTGCCGTATGGCGAGCCGACCGTGACGTGAGCGGGGAAGCCGTGATACGATCGCAAATGAGTGGTCCGGCTTTTAGCTCGTCGCAATGTGCCGTCGATCGCAATGGCAGTCAAAAGTTTCGAAAAGATTTTTCTGTCAAGGGTCTTCGACCGCCGAAGGCGGCGCTTCGCGCCCTTGACAGAAAAATCTTTTCGAAACATCGGCTAGCCATTGCGATCGACGGCTTTCTCTGATCGACCAGAAATAAATACTAATTGATCTGCCGAGACTCGCATGAACACCATCGTCAAAGACAACCTCAGAGCCACCCCGGCCCACCAGCCGCTAACCCGCCGGCAGATCGCCGAGCGTTTGGCGCGCGACATCCCGGAGGGCTGGTACGTCAATCTCGGCATCGGCGCGCCGCTGCAGGTTGCCGACTACGTGCCGGCCGAGCGCGAGGTGATCTTCCAGTCCGAGAACGGCATTTTGGGCATGGGGCCAGCGCCGGCGCCCGACCAGATCAATCGCTGGCTGATCAATGCCGGCAAGCAGTATGTCACGCTGCGCACCGGCGGCTCCTACATGGGCCACGCCGACAGTTTTGGTCTCATCCGCGGCGGCCATCTCGATCTGTGCGTGCTAGGCGCTTTCCAGGTCGCCGAGAACGGCGACCTCGCCAACTGGGCGACCACCACCGACAACGCGCCGGCGGTCGGCGGCGCCATGGACCTTGCCGCCGGCACGCCGCGGCTGTGGGTGCTGATGGATCACACCACCAAGACCGGCGAGAGCCGGCTGGTGCGCCGCTGCTTCTATCCGCTTACCGCCGTTGGCGTGGTCAAGCGCATCTACACCAACCTTGCGGTGATCGACGTCACGCCCGAGGGCTTTGCGGTGCGCGAGATGGTGCCGGGCCTGACGCTCGAGGCATTGCAGGAAGTGACGGACGCGCCCCTGCGGACGGCCGCGTAACGCGCGATCAGTTCGTCGAATGCTTTTGTAAAAAGTCGATCACACGCTTCGGCACGTTTTCTTCCGTCTGCTGCTCGGGCGCGATGTCCCAGTACGCCGCGCGCGGCAGGCATTCTTCCAGATAGCGCGCTGCCGAGGTGGCGTGCGCGGCGTCGCGCCCGGGCACGATCAGCGCCGGGATATCGAGGCGGAGCAGATCTTCGGGCTCGGCGCCGGGCGCGGTATCGCGGTCGAACAGCGAGCGGCACATGCCGGCACAGATCAATTTGTATTGCTCGACGTTTTGCGTGGCATAGGCCGCCGCAAATTCCGCATCGCGTTTGATCACCGAAGCCCATGGGCCGCCGCGCGGATCGGCGCCGAACGGTTTGCCTTCCTTGCCGACCAGCGCGACCACACCGTCGAGGCCATGGTGCTGCACGAAGACGAGGTGTTCCGCGAAACGCGCGTGGCTCGAGATGCGGTATTTGGCGCCGCCGACCGGCCAGTACAGCACCATTGCGGCGACCCGCTCGGGATGCGCGACCGCAAACGCCGCGACCGGCGAACAGCCCATGCAGCCGCCCATCAGAAACGCACGTGAAATACCGAGATGGTCGAGCAGCCCTTTGCCCTGCGCCACGTAATGCGCCCAGGTGACGCGCTCCACCCGGCCGCCGGACTGGCCGCATTCGCGGCGGTCGAACGCGATGCAGGTAAAATGCTTCGGCAGGTGATCAAGGAGTTTTATGCGGGCATACACGCTCTGCGTCGACCAGGTCTCCACCACCGCATTGAATCCGCCCGGCGCGTACATCAGAAGCGGCGGGCCCGAGCCGAGCACGTCGTAACGCGTGTCAATGCCATCGATCGTGGCGGTGGGCATGGAACTCCTCACCCCTTGATCTGCCGGCCGGCGCGGGCGTCGGCGATCAACGCGTGGAAGGCGTCGAGCGCGCCTTTGGCGGTGTTGAAATAGGTGTCGGTCTTGGCCTCGAGCCACTTCTCCGCATAGCCGATCGCGGTGTGGGCGAGGCGCACGCGGCCGTCGAGCCACGGGCCGCCGCCGAAACCGCCGATCACCGGAATCTGCACCGCCTTGACGACGGCGGCGCCGGCGAGCGGCCCCGAATTGGTGAAATCGAGCAGCGCGGCGCCGGACTTTTCCAGAAGCTTTGCTTCGGCGACCAGCCGCTCGGCGGCTTCGGCGGTCGCCTGCGCCGCCGCCGAGTTCTGCGCGCTGTACGGAATGCCGTATTTGATCGCGGTCTGCGGCGTGAGGCCGAACTGCGCAAACACCGGGATGCCGGCGTCGACCAGCGCGCGCACGACTTGCGGATAATCCGCCGCGGCGTCGACCTTGATCATGTCGGCGCCGCCGTCCTTGACCAGACGCCGCGCCGCGGCGAGCGCGCTGCCGACGCTCTCTTGCACCGGGCCGAACGGCATGTCGCAACTGACCAGCGCGCGCGTCACGCCGCGCCGCACCGCCTGGCAGCAGATCAGCATCTCGTCGAGCGTGACTTCGGCGACTTCCTCGCGGCCCCACAGATTGACGCCGACCGAATCGCCGACCGAAACGAAATCGACACCGGCACGGTCGGCGATGCGCGCGATCTGAAAATCCCAGGCGACGACGCCGATGCTCTTTTGGCCCGCGCGCTTCATCTGTTGAAGCGTCGCAATCGTCATCTTGGCGTCCATGCCTTGGCTCCGTCGGAATCTCTGCGGCTGCGCTCTCTTTAGCACGGCGCTTCGCTTATCCTCCCTCGCGTAGCGTAGCGCAGCGGGGGAGGGGGACCATCTTGCGAAGCAAGATGGTGGAAGGGGCGCCGGCCGCGCCGCTTCACTTTCGTCGAAAGAGTTCGTTGAGTCCCGCGCCCCCTCCCCCGCTTCGCGGGGGAGGATAAGGAAATCAGGACGCTGGATTTTTTGGCTTGGGCTTCGGCGCGGCGGCTTTTGGCTTCGGCACGATTGCGGCGGCCTTCGGCTTGGCCGCGGCCTTCGGTTTTGGTGCCGCTACCTCGGGCTTCTCCGCCGCGGGCGCGGCCGCGACCTTCGGCTTCTTCACCTTCGGGCGCGGCTTGGCGTGACGAACCGGCGGGAGATCAGCCTCTTGCGGCGGCACGGCGCGGGTCGGGCCGGTATAGACCACGATTGGCACAACCGGGCCGAGGTCCGACAACAGGTTGAGCTTGGGGGTCGGCGCGCGCAGCGCCGAGAGCAGCGTCGAAAATTGCGAGGAGCCGCCGTCGCCGGTGCCGACATTGCCGGTCGCGACCGAGCCGTTGCCGTTCTCGGCCGCCTCTTCGTCCAGATCGTCATCTTCGGCGGGGTGGCGCTTGCGGTGCGGCCCGCACATCTGATCCTTCAGATTCGGCGGATCGACGTTGAGCGGCTTGAGCTCGTCCACCGTTCCGAGCGCCGGAGTGAGCCAGGCCAGCGGATTTTGCCGAAAGCCGCTCTCCAGCAGCTCCGCCGCCTTCAGGGCGCGCCCCGCGCTCGATGACGCGCCGAGCACGACGGCGATGAGACGCTTGTTGTCGCGGCTCGCGGTGGCGACCAGATTGAAGCCCGAAGCGCAGATGAAGCCGGTCTTCATGCCGTCGGCGCCCGGATAGCGGCCGAGCAGCGGATTGTAATTGCGCACCACGCGCCGGCCGTACTTGATCGCGGGAATGTGCCAATAGAAGCTATATTGCGGGAACTGTTTGATCAGCGCGCGCGCCAGAATGGCGAGATCGCGCGCCGAAGAGATCTGGCCGTCCGCCGGCAGCCCGTTGGGATTGACGAAATTCGATTCCGTCATGCCGAGGCTTTGCGCCGTCAGCGTCATCTCCTCGGCGAACTTGTCGATCGAGCCGTCGAGGCCTTCGGCGAGCAGCACGGCCATGTCGTTGGCCGACTTGACCATCAGCATCTTGAGCGCGTTGTCGACCGTCACCTGGGTGCCGATCGGATAGCCCATCTTGGTCGGCGACTGCGACCAGGCATTGCGCGACACCGTGAACAGCGTGTCGAACGTGATGCGGTGATCGCGGATTGCACTCAGCGTGACGTAGAGTGTCATCAGCTTCGAGGTCGAGGCCGGGTACCACGGATAGCTGGCATTCTCGGCGCGCAGCACTTTGCCGCTGTCGGCATCGACCAGAATGTAGGCTTCGGCCCGCGCCGGTGTGGCGCTGGCGAGAAGCGGCGCGGCCAAAACCGCGGCAAGGACGATGGAACCAAGTGCGATCGGTAAACCCGATGCTCTACGACATGTCATGCGATGCACTATGCTTCCATAATGAGTGGCCGGTCGGGACAAATCCGAGCTGCGGGCCTATCTACCAGCAAGGCCGCCTCGAACGCAAAGCCGAACGGCATAACCTTGCGGATGTGGGCAGCCTGTGGTGCCTAGGCAATGAAAAGGACTAAAATTCGGCGCGGGCGGCGGAACAGCGCGTTTTGGCGCCGTCGGCAATGGAGCGGATCATGACCGCATGCATCGTGGGATGGGCGCATACACCATTCGGTAAGCTTGCCGACGAAACCGTCGAGAGCTTGGTCGTGCGTGTGACCAACGTGGCGCTCGCCGACGCCGGCATCGCCGCCAAGGACGTCGACGAGATCGTACTCGGCCACTTCAACGCCGGCTTCGCGGCGCAGGATTTTACCGCCTCGCTGGTGCTGCAGGCCTCGCCCGATCTGCGCTTTAAGCGCGCCACCCGCGTCGAGAATGCCTGCGCCACCGGTTCGGCCGCGGTGCATCAGGGACTGAATGCGATCGCGGCGCGTTCGGCGCGCATCGTGCTTGTCGTCGGCGTCGAGCAAATGACGACGACATCGGCCGCCGATATCGGCCGCAACCTGCTGAAAGCGTCCTATGTGCGCGACGAGGCCGACATCGACGGCGGCTTTGCCGGAATTTTCGGCCAGATCGCATCGCTCTATTTCCAGCGCTGGGGCGACCAGTCCGATGCGCTGGCGAAGATCGCCGCCAAGAACCACAAGAACGGCGTCGGCAATCCGTACGCGCAGCTGCGCAAGGATTTCGGCTACGACTTCTGCCGCAGCGAGAGCGACAAGAACCCGCGCGTTGCCGGGCCGCTCAAGCGCACCGATTGCTCGCCGGTGTCCGACGGTGCCGCCGCACTGGTGCTGGCCGACGTCGAGACCGCGCTCGCGCTCGACAAGGCCATCGTGTTTCGCGCCGCCGCCCACGTGCAGGACTTTTTGCCGATGGCGCGGCGCGACGTGCTCAAGTTCGAAGGCTGTGCGCTGGCCTGGCAGCGCGCGCTGGCGCAGGCCGGCGTCGCGCTCAAAGATCTGTCGTTCGCCGAGGTGCACGACTGCTTCACCATTGCCGAGCTGATCGAATACGAGGCGATGGGGCTGGTGCCGCAGGGGCAGGGCGCGCGCGCCATCGACGAAGGCCTCGTCGCCAAGGACGGCGCGCTGCCGATCAATCCGTCAGGCGGGCTCAAGGCCAAGGGTCATCCGATCGGCGCCACCGGCGTGTCCATGCACGCGCTCGCCGCCATGCAGCTTTCGGGCCGCGCCGGCGACATGCAGATCAAGAACGCGCGCCTCGGCGGCATCTTCAATATGGGCGGCACCGCGGTCGCCAATTACGTCAGCATTCTGGAGCGGCTGCGGTGATCGAGCCGCTGCGCGGCGAGGTGAAGGAATACGTAGCCTAGCCGGCTTTTCCGCCGTTTCTGGCCGGCTTGCTGTCCTGCTCGACCAGAATTCCGAAATCCTTCGACTTGGTGGCTTTATTCGCGAGGTCGAAGCCCTCGGAGATAAGGCCGCGTTTGAGCAATTCGCGGATGGCCGAGGCGCGGCTCGGCATGCGCCGGTCGAACCGCCAATCGTCGATGGCCACCAGTTCTTCATCGGTCAGCATGATCTGCAGCCTTTCGCCGCGGCTCACGCCCATGGCTCCCCTCCATTATCACCGCCGCACCGGGACCAAAGGCGCGGCAATTCTTACTCATAAACCGTATAATAGTAATTCGGTTCCTTATGCGTCAATACCCCATTTACTGCGGAAGGTGGAAAGGCAGGAAAATACTTAGATATCAGAGTGTTAGTTGGAACTTTGCCTTGCGCCGGCCAAGCTTTGGGAGGACACTGAATGCATGGCACTCGACGCTTCGGTTTCCGCCTCGAGCACGGAAGAGGAAATGGCCATCGACCACGATGTTCATGGTCACGCGACATTCCAAGCGCGGCCTGCCACGGAACGCGATCGCCGATTTTTTCAGAAGGTCGCGCATTCCAATGAGTCGGTGACGTTAAGTTTGAGAACCAGCGTTGCCCACGTCGCCGAGAGCAAAGTTCTCATCGACAAAATCAACAACCTATTGCGCCGCTAACCGAAGGTCTTGTGCGATGGCGATCTATCGACTGTTGCAGAACTCAGCGTTTGGTCCGGAAGAAATCGAGCGTATGACGACCGCCTACGAGGACGCTTTGCGCGCCCTGGGCCTGACCGACCGCGCCGATCCGATGACCGAAATCCTGGCCAAGAAAATCGTCGAAATCGCGCAGACCGGAGAGCGCGATCCGGCACGCATTCGTGCGCAGGCCGTCGCCGCCATTTAGCCGCTGTATCGTCATTGCGAGGAGCGGAGCGACGAAGCAATCCAGGAGTCGGTTGCACCAGCCCCTGGATTGCTTCGCTGCGCTCGCAATGACGAGTCTTTAACCCGCCGCCGCTGGCGCAAACTGCGCCTCGACCAATTCGGCAAAGAATCCGCCCTGGCGGATCAGCTCGTCGAACGTGCCGGTCTCGACGATGCGTCCCTCGCGAAACACCAGAATGCGCGTGGCGTTGCGGATGGTGCAGAGCCGGTGCGCGATCACGAAGGTGGTGCGGCCCTTCATCACCTCGTCGAGCGCCATGTTGAGGCGGGCTTCGGTCAGCGGATCGAGCGCGCTGGTCGCTTCGTCGAGGATGAGGATCGGCGGGTCCTTGAGCAGCGCGCGGGCGACGGCGAGGCGCTGGCGCTCGCCGCCGGACAACAGCCGGCCGCGCTCGCCGACGCGGGCCTCGAAGCCTTGCGGGTTGCGGTCGATGAACTCGATCGCCTGTGCGCGCAGCGCGGCATCGCGCAATTGCGCCTCGCTGGCCTCCGGCTTGCCGACCCGCAGATTGTCGGCGATCGAGCGGTTGAACAAGAGCGTCTCCTGAAACACCACGGCGATGTTGCGGCGCAGGCCTGAGAGCGAAAGATCGCGGACGTCCATGCCGTCCACCGCGACGCTGCCGGATTGCGGATCGAACACGCGGTGCAGAAGCGACAGCGCCGTCGATTTGCCGGCGCCGGTCGGACCGACCAGCGCGACGCGCTCGCCCGGCAAAGCCGTGAAGCTCAAACCGGCGACCGCCGGCCGCTGGCCGTCATAGGAAAACGATACGTCCTTGAACTCGACGAGGCCGCGCAGGCGTCCGGGCGCAATGGCGTCCGGCCGGTCGCGCACCGCCGGCACGGTGTCGAGCACGTCGAAGAAATCGGCGAGCTTCGGCGCGTCCATGAACAGCATGTTGGCGAAGCTGACGGCCTGCTCGAGCCGCGCGATCAGCAGCGCCGCAATGCTCATGAAGCTGACGATCTCGCCCACCGTGGCGAGTCCGACGAGTTTCAGATACGTGCCGACGACCAGGATGATCAGCAAGGTCAAGGTGGTGCCGGCGCGCGTAAGCACCGCGGCGACGGCCCACCACGACAGCACCGGCATCTGCGCGCGCAGGAGCGAGTTCACCATGCTCTTGAGGCTGGAGACTTCGAGCTCGACCCGCGCGTAGCTTTGCACCAGCGCCACGTTGCCGAGCGCGTCGGCGGCGGTCTCGGCGAGATCGGAGTAATGCCGCTCGACCGCGTCTTGCATCGCGTAGGCGCGGCGCATGACCAGCACGGTGAGCGCGGTGAAGCCCACGCACAGCCCGATCAGCGGCAGCGCGAGGCGCCAGTTCAGCACCAGCGACGCCGGTAACAGCAGCACGATGAACACGAAGGCCGCGAAATGCTCACGGAAGAATGAAACCCAGAGCCACCACAGCGTGTCGGTGCCGGCGAGCATCACCTTCATCTGGCGGCCCGAATGGGCGCCGGAATGGTAGGCAAGCGGCAACTGCAGCACGTGCTCGAAAAAGTCCGCGAGCACGAGGTTGCGGCGCCGGTGCGCAAGGCGATCGGCGAACCACGCCACCAGGGTGGCGGCGGCGATGATGAATAGGCCGAAGCCGATCCAGGCGCCAATGAGCGGCGCCAGCACCCGGGCGGCCGCGGCGGCGCCGTCCGGTAGCGCGCCCGATAGCCGGTCGACGATGCGGCCGAACAGCACCGGCTCGACGAACTGGGCGAACGCCAGCCCGATATTGGCGAGCGCCAGGGTGACGGCGAGCCGCGCATCGGCACGCAGCAGGCCGAGCACGCGCAGATAAAGACGCACAAACGACATGGCGCCCGCTCTCCTTTCGCAGGCTATTTCAGCTTTCGCTCGTCGTCCCGCAAGCGGTCATCCAGTCGGTGTCGGAATGGCGCGCGGTCGTTCGTCCTCGGTGCAGATGAGGGAGACGACCCATGATGGACACGCTGACGATCTGTGGCTTTGTCGCGAGCATGCGGCACGCCGGTTACTTGAGTTCCGCCGCCGCTATTCTCGGCCTCGCCGAGGCGCATTATCCGGAGCTGCGCAAGGCGGTGCTACGCGCCAAAGCATGGCTTCTCAGCATTGGGGGCGCGACGATGGGCCGGCCAACGCCGGTTCGGCGCCGCCGCTTATCCGCCGAAAGCTGCGCTACATCAACGCGTTAGGTGAGCAACTCGGAACGCGCGCAAAATTTTCGACACGTTGTCGGATTAGGGCATAGTCGTTCGTCCTTGTCGTAGCCAAAGGGGTGAACGCCGATGCTCTACGCGTTTTTGTGCTGCCACGACGAAGCCGTGGTGAATTCCTGGAGCAAGGAAGAAGACGCCGCCGTGCTCGAGAAGCGCGCGCGGGTGACCGACAAGCTCGCCGCCAGCGGCAAGCTCGGCCCGGCGGTGCGGCTGATGCCGACCACGGCGGCCACTACCGTGCGCATGGGCCGCGAGCCGGTGGTGCTCGACGGGCCGTTCGCCGAGACCAAGGAGGCGCTGCTCGGCTTTTATCTGATCGATTGCGACTCTCTCGATGAAGCGATCGACATCGCCAAACAGATCGGACGCGACGAGAAGGTGGTGTTCGAGATCCGGCCCGTGAAGCTGTTTCTGCCGAAAGGCAAAATGCCGGCACAAGGCGCGATGAAAGGCGAGATGATCTCGTGAACGAGGTTGTCTGGATCGACTCGGTTCTGCGCTCGGCGCGGCCGCAGGCGATCGGCGCGCTCTTACGCTATTTCCGCGATCTCGATCGGGCCGAGGAATCATTCCAGGAAGCGTGTTTGCGCGCGCTGAAAACCTGGCCGGTCAACGGCCCGCCGCGCGATCCTGTCGCCTGGCTGATCATGGTCGGCCGCAATGTCGGCCTCGACGACGTGCGCCGGCGCAGCAAGAGCGCGCCGCTGCCGGCCGACGAGCAGATTTCCGATCTCGACGACGCCGAGGCCGATATCGCCGAGCGGCTCGACGATTCGCATTATCGCGACGACGTGCTGCGTCTCCTCTTCATTTGCTGCCATCCCGATCTGCCGGCGGTGCAGCAGATCGCGCTGGCGCTGCGTATCGTGTCCGGCCTCTCGGTGAAGGAAATCGCCCGCGCGTTTCTGGTCAGCGACGCCGCCATGGAGCAGCGCATCACCCGCGCCAAGAGCCGCGTCGCCCGCGCCGATGTGCCGTTCGCGGCGCCGGGCGCGGTCGAGCGCGCCGAACGGCTCGGCGCAGTCGCCGCCATGATCTATCTGGTCTTCAACGAGGGCTATTCGGCGAGCGGTGGCGAGCAGCACGTGCGCGCGCCGCTGTGCGACGAAGCGATCCGCTTGGCGCGGCTGTTGCTGCGGCTGTTCCCGAGCGAGCCGGAAATCATGGGGCTGACCGCGCTCCTTCTGCTGCAGCACGCCCGTACGAAAGCCCGGCTCGATGACGACGGCGCCATCGTGTTGCTCGAAGACCAGGACCGCGCCGCGTGGGACGGCGACATGATCGCCGAGGGCGCGGCGCTCATCGACAAAGCGCGCCGCCACGGCCGCCCCGGCGCCTATCAGCTGCAGGCCGAGATCGCCGGCGTTCATGCGCGCGCGGCCAAGGCGTCGGATACCGATTGGGCGGCGATCGATCGGCACTATGCGGCGCTGGAGCGGCTGCAGCCGTCGCCCGTGGTGACCCTCAACCGCGCGGTCGCGGTGAGCAAAGTGCAGGGCCCGGCCGTGGCCTTGGCGATGATCGAGCCTTTAGCCGAGCCGCTCGCCGGCTATTTTCATTATTTCGGCCTCAAAGGCGGCCTCCTGCTGCAACTCGGCCACGGCGACGCCGCACGCGTCGCCTTTGATCGCGCCATCGCGCTCGCCCACACGCCGGCCGAGGCGGCCCATATCCGCCTTCATCTCGACCGCCTGATGAAGGAGAGCCGGCCGGCCTGAAAAATTTTCGGCTGGTTGTCGGGTTGGCCGCAGTACCGCCGTCCTTGGGGCGATCAGACGGGGCTTCGATCAGTAACGCAAAGAGGAGAGTGCCATGCAGGTTCAACCATATCTGTTCTTCGACGGCCGCTGCGACGAGGCGCTGGAGTTCTACAAGAACGCTGTCGGCGCCAAGGTCGGCATGCTGATGCGTTTCAAGGACGCGCCGGATCAGACGGGAATCACACCGGGTTCCGAAAACAAGGTCATGCACGCGCAATTCGAAATCGGCGACACCGTCGTCATGGCGTCCGACGGCCACAACAGCGGACAGCCGAAATTCGATGGCTTTTCGCTTGCCGTCAGCGCCAACAGTGAAGCCGAGGCGGAGCGGCTCTTCAATGCGCTCGGCGAGGGCGGAAAGGTGACGCAGCCGCTGACCAAAACCTTTTTCTCGCCGAAGTTCGGCATGCTGGCCGACAAATTCGGCGTGCACTGGATGGTGCTCGCGGCGCAATAGGCACCTGCGGCCCGATCGCGAACCTGCAGGCCCGGAGAGGAACATGTTGGCCCAAAGCAAAAGCGACTTTGTCATTACACGCGTGTTCGACGCGCCGCGCGAAAAGCTGTGGCGGTGCTTCACCGAGCCGGAGCGCATGAAGGAGTGGTTCGGGCCGAAGGGCTCGACCGTCGTCTCCTCAAAGATGGATCTCCGCGTCGGCGGCACCTATCACGGCGCGCTGCGCGCCGGCGATGGACCGGTGATGTGGGCGAAGTTCGTTTATCGCGAGATCGCTCCGCCGCAACGGCTGGTCTGGGAGCATTCGTTTTCCGACGAAGCCGGTGGGCTGACGCGCCATCCGTTGAGCCCGACTTGGCCGCTCAAGCTTATGACCACCGTCACGTTCGAGGACGCCGGCGCCGGCAAGACCAAGCTCACGCTGCGCTGGTCGCCGCTCGACGCCGGCGCGGAGGAGCAAAAGACCTTCGACGCCGCACACGATGGTTGCCGTGCCGGCTGGGGCGGCTCGTTCGAGCAGCTCGAGGCGTACCTCCGCCGCGCGTAAGGCAATCCGGAAACGAATTCCCCGGCTCCGCCAGAGGAAACATCATGGCCAGCATCACGCAGAAAATCACGCCGTGCCTGTGGTTCGACACGGAGGCCGAAGAGGCGGCAAACTTTTACACCTCGGTGTTCGACAATGGCCGCATCAAGCACGTCAGCCGCTACGGCAAGGCCGGCCACGACGTGCATGGCAAGGAGGCGGGCTCGGTCATGGTGGTCGAGTTCGAGATCGCCGGCCAGACCTTCACGGCGCTCAACGGCGGCCCGCTTTTCAAGTTCAGCGAAGCGGTGTCGTTTCAGGTGATGTGCGAGAGCCAGGAGGAGATCGATAGCTTCTGGTCAAAACTGTCGGATGGCGGCGAGCCGGGCCAATGCGGCTGGCTCAAGGACCGCTTCGGCCTGTCGTGGCAGATCGTGCCGTCTGCATTGCCGCAGATGATCACCGACGCGCGCGGCGAAGCACACGAACGTATCATCAGTGCGGTGATGGGCATGAAGAAGTTCGATGTGGCGGCGCTGCACCGTGCCGCCGCGGGCGAAACCGAGACAGTGTAGGAGGGGAGACATGATCACCATCGTTCTCATTGCCGTGGCGGTGGCATTGGCCGCAGTGCTGGCCTATGCGGCGAGCAAGCCGGACAGCTTTGCGGTGCAGCGCTCGGCGCTGATCGACGCGTCGCCGGAGCGGATTTTTCCGTTGATCGACGATCTGCATGCGCAATCGGCGTGGTCGCCGTTCGAGAAGGACCCCGACATGAAGCGCACGCACAGCGGCCCGCCGCGCGGTCCCGGCGCCACCTACGCCTGGGATGGCAACCGCCAGGTCGGCGCCGGGCAGATCGCCATCACCGACTCGAAGCCGCCGTCCCAAGTCGTGCTGTCGCTGCAGATGCTGCGGCCGTTCAAAGCCGACAACACCGTCGAGTTCACCTTGGACCGCGTCGGCAGCGGCACCCGCGTGACCTGGGCGATGCGCGGCCGCTCGCCGTTCATGGCGAAACTCATGGGCTTGTTCATGGACTGCGACAACATGGTCGGCAAGCAATTCGAGGAAGGGCTCGCCAAGCTGAAAAATTTGGTCGAGACGCAGCCCGCCGCCATGGCGGCCGAGTAACGCGCGGCTGGCCAATCGCCGGCCCAATCGCGATATCATGTCCAACGGCTTTTTCGCGCGCGCCGCATTGATGCGGGCGCGCGCAAGCCGTTGGAGTGCGCGATGCACAGCGCCGCTGCCGGGTTTGCCGCGTTTCGGGCGCCGTATGCGCCGCCCGACGAAGAGCTTGCAGCGGCGTTGCTGGCCGGCTCAGGCCGCGGCTCGGCCGCCGAAGCCCGCATCGATGCGCGCGCCCGCCGTCTGGTCGAGGCGATCCGCGCCCGCGCCAGCGGGCTCGGCGGCGTCGAAGATTTTCTGCACGCCTATTCGCTCTCCACCAAGGAGGGCTTGGCGCTGATGGTGCTGGCCGAGGCGCTGTTGCGCGTGCCGGACGCCGCCACCGCTGACCGCCTGATCGAGGATAAGCTCGCGGCCGGGCGCTGGCTCGATGGCGAGCTCAAGTCCCACGCCGTCGTCGTCTCGGCATCGGCCTGGACGCTTGGCGTCGCCGCCCGCGTCATTCATCCGGGCGAGACGCCGCACGGCATTTTGGACGCGGTCATGCGCCGCATCGGCCTGCCGACCATGCGCGCCGCGATCCGCCAGGCGATGCGGCTGATCGGCTCGCATTTCGTGCTCGGCCAGACCATCGATGAGGCGCTCGATCGCGCGCGCGCCCATGCCGACTTTCGCTATTCGTTCGATATGCTCGGCGAGGGCGCCCGCACCGCAGCCGATGCCGAAAAGTATTTTGCCGCCTATGCGGGTGCCATCAAGGCGATCGGCGCTCGCGCCGGTAACGCGGCGCTGCCGGGTCGGCCGGGCATCTCCGTCAAACTGTCGGCGCTGCATCCGCGCTATGAGGCGATCTCGCGCGAGCGCGTGCTCAACGAATTGGTGCCGCGCGTTGCCGAACTGGCGCGGCTTGCGAAAGCGCGCGATCTGCAATTCACCGTCGATGCCGAGGAGGCGGACCGGCTCGAACTGTCGCTAGACATATTCGCCGCACTGCTGGGCGATGCGGCGCTCGTCGGCTGGGACGGTTTTGGGCTCGCCGTGCAGGCCTATCAGAAGCGCGCGCTCGCCGTGATCGACTGGATTGCGCAGGCCGCCGCGGCGACGGGCCGCCGGCTCACGGTGCGCCTCGCCAAGGGCGCGTACTGGGACAGCGAGATCAAGCGCGCCCAAGAACGCGGGCTCGCCGACTATCCGGTGTTCACCCGCAAGGCCATGACCGACCTCTGCTACATGGCCTGCGTGAAAAAACTGCTGGCGGCGCGGCCAATTTTGTTTCCGCAATTCGCCACCCATAACGCGCTCACCGTCGCCAGCATCATCGAGGACGCAGGCGGCGTCGATGGTTTCGAGTTTCAGCGCCTGCACGGCATGGGCGAGGCGCTGTACGATACGCTGCTCGCCGAACTGCCGGAGGCCGCCTGCCGCGTCTATGCGCCGGTCGGCGGCCACCGTGATCTGTTGGCCTATCTGGTGCGCCGGCTGTTGGAGAACGGCGCCAACTCGTCGTTCGTGTCGGTCGCGGCCGATCCGAGCGTGCCGATCGAGCAGATTTTGCGCCGGCCGGAGCGCCGCATCGCCGATGCGGGAGCGGCCCGCAACCGCAGCATTCCGTTGCCGCGTGACCTTTATCGGCCGGAGCGGCGCAACTCCGCCGGCGTCGAATTCGGCGAACGCGCCAGCCTCGAAGCGCTGCTTGCTGAAATCCGCGCCGGCACGACATCCATCGACGCCGCGCCCCTGATCGATGGCGTTGCGCGTGGCGGGACCGAGCGCGACGTGCTGTCGCCGATCGATGGCGAACGCGTCGGTAAAGTGCGCGAGGCCGACGCCGCAACGGCGACTGCCGCAATGGCGGCTGCGCAAGCGGGCTTTGCCAAATGGCAAGCGACGCCGTACGCCGAACGCGCCCGGCTTCTCGAACGCGCCGCCGAACAGCTCGAAGCTCGTCGCGGGCCGCTCCTTGCGCTGTTGCAGAACGAGGGCGGCAAGACGCTCGACGACGCACTCGCCGAATGGCGCGAAGCCATCGACTACTGTCGTTATTACGCGGCGCAGGCGCGCGTCTCGCTGGCCGACCAAGCGATGCCGGGGCCGACCGGGGAGAGCAACGTGCTGTGCTATCGCGGCTGCGGCGTGTTCGTCTGCATCAGCCCGTGGAATTTTCCGCTCGCCATTTTTCTCGGCCAGGTCGCAGCGGCGCTCGTCGCCGGCAACACGGTGGTGGCAAAGCCCGCCGAGCAGACGCCGCTCGTCGCCGCGCGCGCTATCGCATTGTTGCACGAGGCCGGCATTCCGTCCTCTGCGCTCCACCTCGTACTCGGCGACGGCAAGGTCGGCGAAAGCCTCGTCGCCGATCCCCACACGGCCGGCGTGGCGTTCACGGGCTCGACCGAAGTCGGCCGTGCCATTGCGCGCACGCTCGCCGCCAAAGCCGGACCGATCGTGCCGCTGATCGCCGAGACCGGCGGCATCAATGCCATGATCGTCGACGCCACTGCGCTGCCCGAGCAGGTGGTCGACGACGTCGTCGCATCGTCGTTCCGCTCCGCCGGCCAGCGCTGCTCGGCGCTGCGGCTCCTGTGCCTGCAGGACGACGTCGCCGACCGTATCCTCGACATGCTGACCGGAGCGGCGCGCGAGCTGGAAGTCGGCGACCCGCGTGCGCCCCCGACCCATGTGGGGCCGGTGATCGACGCCGACGCCAAGGCCAAGCTCGACGGCTGGATCGCCGGCATGACGCGTGCCGGCCGGGTGCGTTTCCGCTGGGATCGCGAGCATGCGCTGCCGCGCCGCGGCACCTACGTGGGCCCGACCGTGATCGCGCTCGACCGCGCCGGCGACCTCAAAGAAGAGGTGTTCGGGCCGGTGCTGCATGTGGTGCGCTGGCGCGCCGACGAGCTCGATGCGCTGCTCGACGGCATCGCCGGAAACGGCACGGCACTGACGCTCGGCATCCACTCGCGCATCGATCTGACTGTCGAGCGCATCGCCGCGCGGCTGCCGCACGGCAACCTCTATGTGAACCGCAACATGATCGGTGCGGTGGTCGGCACCCAGCCGTTTGGCGGTGCAGCATTGTCGGGGACCGGCCCCAAGGCCGGCGGGCCGAATTATCTGCGCCGCTTCGCCACCGAGCAGGTGGTGACCATCAACACGGCGGCGGCCGGCGGCAATGCCAGCCTGCTGGCGACGGACGAGTGAAAAGTAAAGAAACCATGGCCGGAGCGCGGCATTAACACAATCGCGACAAGATCGCGCTATTCTGCTGTGGCTATGATTGATTCGATTACCCGCCTCTATCAGGCTGCGCTCGAATGCCGGAATGACGATCCGTCGACCTCGCGGACCGCCCGCCTGCTGCGCTCGGGCCGCAGCAAGATGGCGAAAAAGCTGGCCGAAGAGGCGGTGGAGGTGGTGATCGACGCCATGCACGGCGGCCGCGACGCCGTGATCCGCGAGAGTGCCGATCTCATCTACAATCTGGTCGTGCTGTGGGTGGCGACCGGTATTCGCCCCGAGGACGTCTGGAAGGAGATGGACCGGCGCGAGCGGCTCCTCGGCATTGCCGAGAAGGTGCCGAAGAAGCTCTCCGATGACTCGGCGCGGCGCAAGGTCGTTGTGCTCGAAGGCCGCCGCGCGCGCAAACGGCGCTGATCGCGCGCTTTCCAGTCGTTCTCCGTTACGCTAAGCCCTTCCCGCGCGGAATGATCTGTCATTGCGAGTCAACAGGTCCGGCCCGAAGTGGCCAGCCCGATGACAAGCTAAGCAATCCAGACCGGGTTGCATCAGCCCCCGGATTTCGTCGCCCCTTCGGGGCTCCTCGCAATGACGTGCAGCTTAACACGAAAGTCCTCTAACAACGGTCCCTAATGCTCGATCACGTCATTTCTCTGCTCGCGTCATGGATCGTCGCGGTGATCTCGGCCGGCGGTTACCTCGGCATCGTCGCACTGATGGCGATCGAGTCGGCCTGCATCCCGTTGCCGTCCGAGATCATCATGCCGTTTGCCGGCTATCTGGTTTCGCTTGGCCGCCTGAGCCTGATCGGCGCCGCAACCGCCGGAGCGATCGGCTGCAATCTCGGCTCGACCATTGCGTACCTGGTGGCGGCAAAAGGCGGCCGCAAAGTCATCGAGCGCTGGGGGGCGTACGTGCTGATCCGGCCGGTCGAGCTCGACCGCGCCGAAAAATTCTTCGCCCGCTACGGCGCCATCACCGTGTTCGTCGGCCGCCTGTTGCCGGTGATCCGCACCTTCATCTCGTTCCCGGCCGGGCTTGCCCGCATGCCGATGCTGAAGTTTCAGATCTACTCGTTCGTCGGCTCGTGGCCGTGGTGTTTTGCGCTCGCCTATGTGGGCATGCTTCTCGGTGCGCGCTGGGACAGCGATCCGACGCTGCGCCGGCTGTTTCATGAATTCGACGCCGTGATCGCCGCCGTGCTGATCGCCGGCTTGGCCTGGTTCGTCTGGTCGCGCTGGCGCGAGGTTCGCCAGGGCGGGCGCTAGCCGCGGTTCGTCCGGCCGGCCCCCGGTGCGGGCGGTTTTGGCGCCGATTCTGACCATGTTGCCGCCTAATTTAGTGGCCACGGTTTGGCTGCTTCGGGCGGGGACGCGGGAAGCAGCCATTTTTGTGCGTCGGGGACGACGGAATTTGGCGCCATGAGGGTGGGCGATCGAACCATGCCGGTCACGGCAAAGTACCGACCGTGCTGTTGTGCGGCGCTGGTTGCCGTTGCGCTTGTGGCGGCGACGTCGTCCGCCGCATGGCCGCAAGGCGTGGCGCCGCCGGCGGCGGCCGCCCCGGGGCCTGCGCAGCCGGTGCCGGCCCAACCGGGTGCGCCCGTGCCGCAGCCGCAGTCGGCTCCTGGTTCGGCGTTTCCGGCGGAGCCGTCTGGCGCGGAAAAGCCCGGCTTCATCGCCGAACTCGGCCGTATATTGGACGATGCGCGCGGCAAGCTCAGCACCCTACCGCCGCCGCCCGGCCTGCCGCCGCCGCCCGGCCTACCCCCGCCGCCCAGCCTGCCACCGCCGCCCAACGAAGCAGCCAAGGACGCGGCCAATGCCACGCAGAATGCCGTGCGCAACGCGGCCGAAGTCACCAAGGACGCGGTGACCGCGATCGGCCGCCTTCCCGCGACCCGCGTCTTCGAGGTGCGCGCGCTTTGCCCGATGGCGCCGAACGGCGCGCCGGATTGCCGTGTGGCCGCGACCAATGCGTGCCGCGGCAAAGGTTTTAACTCCGGCGATCCGGTCAACGTGCGCTCGTCGGAGAACTGTCCGCCGGCCGTGCTGCTGTCCGGCCGTCAGCCGTCGGCCGGCGAATGTCCCACCGAAACCGTCGTGCTTGCGGCGGCCTGTCACTGATCAAAAAGGCTATCCGTCCATGATGTCCGACGCCGACCGTAACAAGGCCGCCGATATCCTGATCACGGCCGAAAAGCAGCGCAAGCAGGCGACCCAGCTGTCCAAAACCTGGCCCGGCATCACCATGGAGGACGCCTACGCGATTTCCCGCGAGGTGGCCGATCGCAAGATCGCCGGCGGCGCCAAGCTGATCGGCTACAAGGTCGGCCTCACCTCGAAGGCGATGCAGCGCTCGTCGCAGATCGACGAGCCGGATTACGGCCATCTGCTGGACTCGATGCTGATCGCGGATGGCGCCCGCGTCGCGCATGAGAATTTCTGCCTGCCGCGGGTCGAGGTCGAGCTCGCCTTCGTGCTCGGCAAGCCGCTGCGCGGCCCCGGCGTCAGCCTCACCGACGTGCTGCGCGCCACCGAATACGTCGTGCCGGCCATCGAGATCGTCGATGCGCGGCTGCAGGACCCACGCAAGATCTTCGACACGGTATCCGACAACGGCGCCGCCGCCGGCATCGTGACCGGCGGCCGCCCGGTCGGCCCGCTCGAAGTCGATCTGCGCTGGGTCGGCGGCATCATGTACCGCAACTCCGAGATCGAGGAGACCGGCGTCGCCGCCGGTGTGCTCGGCCATCCGGCGCTCGGCGTCGCCTGGCTCGCCAACAAGCTCGGCCAGCACGGCGTCACGCTCAATGCCGGCCACCTTGTGCTTGCCGGCTCGTTCACCCGCGTCGTGTTCGCCCGCAAGGGCGACACGCTGCACGCCGACTTCGGCGCGCTCGGCGGGCTTGCCGTGCAGTTTGTTTGATATACCGTCATTGCAAGGAGCGAAGCGACGAAGCAATCCAGGAGTCGGTGCACCAGCCCCTGGATTGCTTCGCGTCGCTCGCAATGACGATTGAGCAGCCGCAGCCCTCCCACCGCAATATCCGATGAGCGACCTTCACGGCGTCTTTCCTTATCTGGTGTCGCCGATCGACAATGACGGCCGGGTCAAAGTCGGCGTGCTCGCGCGCTTGGTCAATGATCTCGTCACGGCCGGCGTGCACGGACTCACACCGCTCGGCTCTACCGGCGAGTTCGCCTATCTCAATAATGAGCAGCGCGCCGAGGTCGTGCGCGCCTCTGTCGAGGCCGCTGCCGGCCGCCTGCCGGTCATTGCCGGCGTGGCCTCGACCGCGACCGCCGACGCAGTGGTGCAGGCGAGCCGCTATCAAAAACTCGGCGCCGCCGGCATTCTGGCGATTCTCGAATCGTACTTCCCGCTCGCCGACGCACAAGTCGAGGCTTACTTCCGCGCCATTGCCGATGCGGTCGACGTGCCGGTGGTGCTGTACACCAATCCGCAATTCCAGCGCAGCGATCTGTCGCTCGACGTGATTGCGCGCCTCGCCGAGCACCCCCGCATCCGCTACATCAAGGACGCCTCCACCAACACCGGCCGCCTGCTCTCGATCATGAACCGCAGCGCAGGCCTCAAAGTGTTTTCCGCCTCCGCCCACATCCCGGCCGCCGTCATGCTGATCGGCGGCGTCGGCTGGATGGCCGGCCCGGCTTGCGTCATTCCGCGGCAAAGCGTGCGGCTCTACGAGCTATGCCGCGCCGGACAATGGTCCGACGCCATGGCGCTGCAGCGCGCGCTGTGGCGCATCAACGAAATCTTCGCCCGTTTCAATCTCGCCGCCTGCATCAAGGCGGCGCTGCAGCTGCAGGGCTACGAGGTCGGCGATCCGGTGGCGCCGCAGCGGCCGCTCAGTGCGGACGAGCGGCGGGTCGTTGCGGCAGCGCTTGAGGCGGTGGAGGAAACACCTCCCGCGCGAGCAAGGCGACAATAATATCTGCTCGATCGGAGAAAGCCGTCGATCGCAACGGCTAGCCGTTCTTCCGAACAAATGGGCGTGTCAAGGGTGAAACCCCTTCGCGGCGCGCCGTAGGCGCGCCCTTGACACGCCCATTTGTTCGGAAGCTTTCGCAGCCATTGCGATCGATGGCGTCACGTGACGACGGGAAGGATCGAAGCTAGCGATGTCTGAGACCGTGTCTTGCGCACGCCAATTCCCCAAGCAATTGTTAATTTCGCCCAACCTATTCTTAACGCTTCCTTGCTAACGATGGCTGAAGCACCGCCGGCGGCGGTGCAGAGGTCATTGTGGCATCGATTGGTACCGAGCACGCGTCGCAGTCGCGTTTGTCGTGGTGGCCCGCCGGCGGCTTCGCCGGACGGCTGCGCGAGCTGTTCGCCGGCGCCAGCGATTCGTCGGTGGCGCGGCGGCTGGCTGGCGCCGCATTTCTGATCCGCGTCGTCAGCGCGCTGGTCGCCTTTCTGTCGCAGATCGTGCTGGCGCGCTGGCTCGGCGGCTTCCACTTCGGCATCTACGTCTATGCCTGGACCTGGGTGCTGTTGCTCGGCGGCATGGTCGATCTCGGTCTCGGCTCGGCGGCGCAGCGCTTCATTCCCGAATACATCGAGCTGAAGCAATTCGCATTGTTGCGCGGCTTCTTGCGCGGCAGCCGCTGGCTGGCGTCGTTGACCGCAACGCTGATCGCCGCGGCCGCGGCGGGCCTCGTCTGGGTACTGTCGCCGCACATCGACACTGACGATATCGTGCCGCTGTTGATCGCCTGCGCGGCACTACCGATCTACGGGCTGTCCCAGGTGCAGAGCGGCGTCGCGCGCTCCTATGGCTGGGTCAATCTCGGGCTGAGTCCGGTTTACGTGTTCCGGCAGTTCTTGCTCCTGGCGCTGCTCGCCGTCGCTCTGGCATTCGGGCTGGCGATGAACGCCGTGATCGCGACGCTCACCGCGGTCGTCGCACTGTGGGGCGTCACCATCGGCCAGTCGGTGGTGCTCGGTCGCCGGCTTGCCGGCAAGGTTGCGCCCGGGCCGCGCGCCTACGCTGTGCGCGCGTGGCTCGCCACCGCGGCGCCGATCTTTGTCGTCGAGGCGTTTTATCTGCTGCTCACCTATTCGGACGTGATCGTCCTGCAGCAGTTCCGGCCGCCCGACGAAGTCGCCATCTACTACGCCGCCGCCAAGAGCATGGCGCTGGTCGCGTTCATCTATTTCTCGGTGGCGCAGACGCTCGCCCATAAGTTCGCCGAATATCACGTCGCCGGCGATCGCCGCCGCCTTGCCGATTTCCTCGTCGTCGCGGTGCGGATGACATTCTGGCCGTCGCTGGCGTCGGTCTTGGCGCTGCTCGCGTTCGGCAGGCCGCTGTTGTGGATGTTCGGCCACGACTTCGTGTCCGGCTATTATCTGATGTTCATCATCGCGGTTGGGCTTTTGGCGCGCGCCTCGGTCGGACCGGCCGAACGAGTCTTGAACATGCTGGGCGAGCGCCGCTCCTGCGCGCTCATTTACGCCGGCGCGTTCGTGATGAATCTGGTGCTCTGCTTTGTGCTGATCCCGCGCCTGGGCATTGCCGGCGCCGCATTGGCGGGCGCGGGCGCGCTGGTCTTCGAGTCGGCGAGCCTGTTCATCGTCGCTAAATTCCGGCTGGGGCTGCACTGCTTCGTCTTCGGCCGGCCGCGTACGTCTTGAACCGGCGATGCGCGTCAAAAGCGCCACGCCCACGCACGCGCCGTTCGCCGGCACCGCGGCGGCGATCGCCAGCGCGCGTCGCGCCGTCGTTGCCGACCGCTACGCGCTCGATTCGTTTGCGGTCGAATGGCGCGAACTGTCGGAGCTTGACGGCATAGCAGACGATTGGCGCGAGCTTGCGGCGCGCGCACTGGCGCCCAATGTGTTCTACGAACCGGCCTTCGCACTCGCCGCCGCGCCGGTGTTCGGCCGCGGCGTCGGCGCCGTGCTGGTGTGGTCGGGAACGAGCCCGCGCCGGTTGCTCGGCTTTTTCCCGGCGCGGATCGAGAAGCGGCGCTACGGCATCCCGCTGCCGGTATTGGTCGGCTGGACCCATCCGTTCGCGCCGCTCGGCGTGCCGCTGGTCGAGCCCGAAGCCGCCGAGCCGGTGATCGCCGCCTGGCTCGCTCATCTCGCCGGCGATTCTCAAATGCCCGGCCTGCTGCTGCTGCCGTTCCTGCCGGAGGATGGACCGTTCGGTGCGGCGCTGGCGCCGATCCTGCAGCGCGCCCACATGCCGTCCGCCGCTTTCAATCGGCACAGGCGCGCGCTGTTGGCGCCGCATTCCGCCGCGCGCGCCCATTACATCGAGCGCTCGCTCAGCGGGCGCCGGCTCAAGGAGTTGCGCCGCCTCGGCCGCCGGCTCGGCGAGTTCGGCGCGCTGATGTTCACCGCGACGTCGGAGCCGCATGCGCTCGACGCTGCGCTGGACGATTTTCTGCTGGTCGAAGCAGGCGGCTGGAAAGGCGCGGCCGGCACCGCGATGCTTGCCGACGCGGAGCGATGCGATTTTATCCGCACCGCGCTGCACGGGCTGGCGCGCGACGGCAAGGTCGCCATCAACCGCATCCTCATCGACGGCGGCACCATCGCCGCCGCCGTCACGCTGCGCAGCGGCGATGCGGCCTGGTTCTGGAAGATCGCCTACGACGAACGATTCGCGCGGTTTTCGCCGGGCGTGCTGCTCACGCTGGCACTGACCGAAAATCTACTCGACAATTCCGACGTGGTGTGCGCCGATTCCTGTGCCACCGCCGACCATCCGATGATCGACCATATCTGGCGCGAGCGCCTGCCGCTCTGCGACCTCATGGTGGCGCTGCGCCCACAGGCGCCGTTCTGGTCCGCGCAGCGGCTGGAAAGCCTCCGCAACGCCGCGATTGCCGCCGCCAAGCAGCTGCGCGATAAGCTGCGCGGTTAGGCTTTTGCGCCATTGCGAGCGAAGCGAAGCAATCCAGGGGCTGGTGCACCGACTCCTGGATTGCTTCGTCGCTTCGCTCCTCGCAATGACGATTTCAAGTTAACCTGCTGAACGACTGGAAGGACCTTCATGACCGATCCGATCTCGATCCGCATGGGCGGCTACGGGCCGCCGGCCACCTCGTTCTCGCGCGGGCTCAAGCTGATCGGCGACACGCTCGAAGAAAAATTCGGCGACCGGGTGCGCGTGCATTACGTCTGGAACATCATGGATTTCGGCTATCGCGCCGAGGAGATTCTGTGGCTGGTCGAGCGTGGCGTGCTGACGCTCGGCTATCAATCGTCGAGCTATCTGACCGACCGGGTCGCCGAGCTCGGCTTTGTCGATCTGCCGTTCCTGTTTGCCGAGCGCGATGCGGCGCGTGCGGCGATCGATGGCGCGCTCGGCCGCTTCCTCGCCGACGCCATCGAGCGGCGCGCCGATTATCGCATCCTCGGCTGGTTCGAGAACGGCTTCCGCCAGATCTCGAACCGGCTGCGGCCGGTGCGTATGCCGGCCGATCTCAACGGCATGCGCATCCGCGTGCTGCCGAGCGAGGTGCAGGCCAGGACCTTCGCGCTTCTCGGCGCCGAGCCGGTGCGCTGCGACCTCACCGAGGCGATCGCCGGCATCAAGGCCGGGACGCTCGACGCCCAGGAAAATCCGTTCGCCAACACCGTGACCTATGGCGTGCATAAATTTCACCGCTTCCACACGGTGAGCAATCATTTCTACATTTCGCGACCGATCTTTTTGCATCGCCCGAGCTTCGACGCCTGGCCGGCGGAGTTGCAGCACGCCATGCGCGACGCGGTCGCCCGCGCCGTCGCCTTCCAGCGCGCGCTGGCGATCGACGAGGATCGTGAGGCACGCGCCGCGATCCTCGGCGCCGGCTGCGAGATCGTCGAATTATCGGCCGACCAGCACGCCGCATTCCGCGCCGCCGTCACGCCGCTGCTCGACGAGGCGCGCGGCACTTACGGCCGCCAAATGTTCGATCTGATTTCCGGCTAGCGGCCGCCGCGCGGATGCCGCGGCGATGACGGTCGTGAACGTCCGCATGAAAGTGGCAGGGGTGTCAGGATTCGAACCCGAACTGCAGGGCTTTGGAGACCCGCCGACTGCCGTTGTCTTACACCCCTGTACCGAGCGGCCCATGGCGGCAGGCGCCGTCTCCGGTTCGGCTTTGGCTGGCAGCCCCTCCCGGAGTTGAACCGGGCTGTTCCGGATTCAAAATCCGGCGCCTCACCGATCGGCCAAGGGGCAGAAAAAGACGCAGCAAAGAAACAGTGGCAGGGCGTGCGGGTGCCGACCCCGCTTCTTCGGTTTGAAGGACCGAGATTCTAGCCGGTAAACTAACGCCCCGAATTTGGAGCGGGCCGCGAGCAACGATCTCGCCTGTCCGGTTTGGAAGACCGGCGCACATCCATCTATGCCAGACCCGCAAATTTGGCGGAGAGCTGAGAGCACGATTCTCATGCCCCAAAAGGCACCGAGCGCTTAGCAGGCGTCGCCGGCCCCCGGCCGGTTAGCTCTCCTGAGAAGAACCAAACATACATTGGCGATCACGGGATGAGTCGAACACCCGACCTGCGAGGTAGGAACTCGCCGCTCTCTCCGCTGAGCTACGTGACCTGGAAGATTTTGACCATTGGCGCGCCACGGTCGATGAAGATGGGCACTGCTGGTTCGCCGTTCCCCGGCCGACCCGGAGATCATTGACAAGTGGAAACGGTGACCCGCAGCACTTGCAGGAGATGACGCTTTGTGCGTCTTAAACCGTCAGCCGTGGCGCGTCGTACAGTCGACGGCTTAGCGCACCCTCGTCGCTGATTTCGATCAGGAAGATTTCGGACAAGCCCGCCCTTCCAGACGACGTTAATTGGAGTGCACGGCTGCCCGATACGGATTTGAGCCATCCGAGCTCCAATAGACGATCCAGAATCCGAGCCCCGACGAGTCCCTTGAGGTGATAACGACGCTCGCTCCAGTCGAGACACGGCTGGCAGAAAATCCGCCGCGTCCGCGGCGTCAGATCGACACCAAACCCGGAGAGGAAGCTCGCGCCCGAAGACGTGACCTCTCCGCCTTCATCGGTGAGTGCGACGTGCCCCATGCCCACAAGGGCATCGGTAACGGCGACGCCTATCTGGCCAGCCAGATGATCGTAGCAGCTTCGGGCAAAACGGAGCGCATCATCGTTTGCCGACCGCGGCTGCAGGCGCGGCGGCAACTCTATGGCGGCGACGACCTTCATGCTCTCCAGCATTGTCGCGACCAACGGCGACGCGATCCGATAATAGCTGAAGCCGCGGTTGCGAACGACAGTCAAAAGCCGCGCGGCAACCAGCTTGCTCAAGTGGCCGCTCGCGGTCGATCGAGAGACATTGGCGCAGTAAGCAAGCTCAGTGGCCGTCAGCGACTGGCCGCCCATAAGGGCGTTGAGCATCGTCGCTCGCGCAGTGTCACCCACGAGAGCGGCCACTTCCACCAGATTTGCCGCCGCGACCATGCTTTAGCCCTATGGCCGATACGGAAAAACGTCAATTGGAACCAGTTTGGCATCGGCCGAACTGCCCGCGCGAGACAATCGCGAACCGTCAGAAACAATGCGGGTTGGTCCTAGTCCAGCGAGGGTGCTCTCGGCTGGCATGGAGGATGTGATGGTCGCTTATTGGGTCGCGCGTTCGAAGGTCAACAATCCCGATCAGTACAAAAAGTACACCGAGCTCGTACCGGACATCCTCCAAAAGTTCGGCGGCAAGGTTTTAGCGCGCGGCGGAAAATTCAAGATCCTCGAGGGTTCTGAGAAATTCCGCCGCTTCATCGTGATCGAGTTCCCGAACTTCGAGAAAGCAGTCGCCTGCTACGAATCGCCCGAGTACCTCCAGGCCGCCGCGCACCGCCAGAAAGACGGTGCAAGCGAGTTGGACATCGCCATCGTCGAAGGCATCTGAGACCACCAGCGCGGAACGTCATGCTGATCGGCATCCTTCATTCCGAGCACGCAAGTACCATTACTGCCGTGGTTTGCAGCCTAGTCGTCGCTGGCCTCCTGAAGGGAACAATCGGGGTCGGCATGCCAATCGTCGCGCTGCCGCTGCTGTCGCTGTTCATTGACGTCAAATCTGCGACCATGCTGCTGAGCATGCCTTTGATCTTCAGCAACTTGCCGCAGGCACTGGAGGGCAGAAAGACCGGACGGTGCCTCATGCAATTGACGCCGGTGATTCTCGGCATGATTCCCGGCCTCTTCCTTGGCGTTCGAGTCCTGTTGGCGGTCGATGCGAACGTTGCAAGGATTATCGCAGGCCTGGTGCTTATGACTGTCGGCGTCGTCACACTGCTCGCGCCGAAACTACAGATTCAGCCCCGCATGGTTTTACCAACCGGCGTCACCTTCGGATTTTTCGGCGGGATCATGGGAGGCACCGCAGCGATGGCGGGACCGCTTGTTTTCATATTTCTGCTGGCAAAGGGACTGCGCGGAAAGGCGTTCACAAAGGAAGCATCGCTGTATCTCGTGTTTTCCTCCGGCTTGCTGGCCATTCTTCTGACGGCCAGCCACGAGTTCGGTTGGCTTGACGTTGCAGTCTCGACCGCTGCGACGCTGCCAGTCTTCATCGGCATGTACGCCGGGCAACATATGGGCGACAAGATTGCGCCCGAGACATTCAGAAAGCTGGTGCTGATCGCCGTCATTGCCGCGGCCGCCGCGCTGCTGCGACATGGCTTCTTCGGTTGACGGGCTTGCCGGTGCCGCCGCGGTTATCGGCGGCTCGGTGCGGGCCCTTGCGGCCAATCGGCGACAGTGTCGTACAAAATCGCAAAGTGGCGCGCCCGGCAGGATTCGAACCTGCATGAGATGCCGGTTTAGAAGACCGGTGCCTATCCGCTCGAGCCACGGGCGCGAAGCGTGGAGACCAGAGCCGGATTCGAACCGACGTGAAAAACCGCTTTTGCAGAGCGGTGCCTGACCCCTCGGCCATCTGGTCAAGTTGGCAGCGCGTCCCGGAGTTGAACCGGGCTGAAACGGATTCAGAATCCGCCGCCTTGCCGCTCGGCCGGCGCGCGATGGCGAACGGGGCGCGAGGCCCCGTCGTCGTCGAATTTGGCCTCCCCGGCAGGACTCGAACCTGCATGCCTCTGCGTTCGTAGCGCAGTGCTCATCCGGTTGAGCTACGGGGAGATAGCACCGATTGGCTCCCATCGCAGGAATCGAACCTGCCTCAAGTCCGGTTAACGGCCGGCCGCGTGCACCTTGCTCGCCTGATGGGAATAAGTGGTGGAGAATCCGGGAGTCGAACCCGGGACGCCGATCTTGCAAGGATCAGGTGCAGCCCGCTGCCTTCCCCGTGCCTGGTCGTGGTTTCGAGCCACGCTCTCCGCGTCTTCGGCGCGGCGCTTTCACCAGATTAGCTTACCAGGCGCGTTGGCGCGGATGCCGGTAATCGAAACCGGGCCTGATGAGTGGCGCTCATCTGCTCGACCTTCAAGCGACACCCGCGGGAGCATTTTCCGGAAAAGTGGACGCCGGTTTTCCGCAGAAAATGCGACAATCAAAAATCTAAATTGGTGGGAAGCGGACGGAATCGAACCGCTTGCCCGAAGGGACCGCGTTTACAGCGCGGCGACGGCACCAGCCTGTCCTTACCTACACTTCCCGATCGTTGCGTTTGGTTGCAGGGATCGGAGTCGAACCGACCTTGAGCAGCTTATGAGACTGCCTGGGTCCCGGACCTCCCTGCAGAACAGTGCGAGGCTTTTCATCTCCATCGCGTACAGCCGGTACGTCCGCGGTCTGCAGAATTTCCTTTGCGCTGTCCTAACTGGCGGAAACGTGAGGTCCTGATCCCCAATGGCGAGGCCATCCATCTCGCTTCGAACGAGCGCCGGACTCCTGTCCGGTTACGTTTCCGTGATGTGGCGGAAGGCTGAGCGCACGATGCTCATACGCGCATGGCGTACCAGTCGCATTCCAAGCGATGCCGACGCCCCGGTCGGTTAGCCTTCCAAAAAATGGCGGAGCGGTGAGGTGTCGATCCCCGCACGTTGCCGTGCCGCTGGTTTTCAAAACCCGCTGCCGAGCCGTCGGCGACCGCTCCAGATCGTCTGGGGTTCCCTCGGAGAGTCGAACTCCGCACCTTCCGCTTCGGAGGCGGACGCTCTGGTCCAATGAGCTAAGGGAACGCATTTTGGTCCGCGCCCGGGGAATCGAACCCGCGCCGTCTACGGTGATCTGCCGCTCCGGGCTTATAAGGCCCAGCCGCACGCCAGTGCTGGCGCGGTTTTTTGAGTTGGTCAGGGTGGCGTGATTCGAACACGCGCTCTCATGCGTCCGAGGCATGCGCTTTGGCCGGGCTAAGCTACACCCTGTTGGCGCGCCGTGCGGGGAACGATCCCGCCTCACCGATCGACAGACCGGCCGCCTCACCTGATGCGTAACGGCGCAAATTTGTTTGCAAGTTTATTTGGTGTGCAATGTTTGTTTGTTGTGAAAGCGACGAATTGAACGCCCGCTGAATGCCGCCTCGGGGCAACGCGTCTGCCAATTGGGCTACGTTCACGTGGCGGCGTGATCCGAAAAGATCACGCTCCAAGCGAAATGGTGGACACCCCCGGCAACGATCCGGGACCTGATTGATTAAGAGTCAACCGCTCTGCCGATTAAGCTAGGTGTCCGCGAACCCCGGAGGTTACGATCCTCTTGCGGGTAGATTAAAAGTCTACTGCCGATCCAATCGGCTGAACGCTCGGGGTCCATAAGACCCCGCGTTTGTGCGGGTCCATCATGTCGGTCTCCATTGTTGGTCCTCCCGCACGGTAACGATCCCCGGTCTGCCGGTTATCGGCTGGCTGCTCTGCCATTGAGCTACAGGAGGCGTCGTTGTTTTAGTGCGTCTCGCAGCCTTCGCTACTCAAGACGCCAGCGATCTGGTAGGCGCTGAGAATTACGATATCTCGACCTTCGGTTTGTAGGACCGACGCTCTTCCTCTGAGCTAAGCGCCTAGAGCCGCAGGCAGGCTACGATCCTGCACTGAACGGGGTTTAAGCCCGCTGCCTCTGCCGATTGGGCTACTGCGGCGTGGTGCTCGCGGGGTGATTCGAACACCCACTGAGCGGGTTTTGAATCCGCTGTCTCTGCCGTTGGACTACGCGAGCAAATTGGTAGCCTCGGGGAGATTCGAACTCCCAACGCATGCCTTCTGAGGACATCGTCTCTGCCTATTGGACTACGAGGCCATGGTGCTGCGTCGTGGCTTCGATCCACGCGCCTCCGAGATGCCGCCTCAGCGCTCTGCCGAATGAGCTAACGCAGCATTTTGTTTGGTGCCCCTGCGAGGAATCAAACCCCGCTCTGCCGCTTACAAGGCGGCTGCATCGTCGACAATGCTTCAAGGGCGGAGCCAGCAGGAGGAATCAAACCTCCGTCTCATCCTTACGAGGGGCGTGTTCTGTCACTGAACTATGCCGGCATCCTCGATTCATCAAAATTGACAAATGGACGGGCGTTCTGCTTCGCATCCCCAAACCGGGAGGCAGTTGCACAATGCCGCGTCCAATTCATTTGGACGTTCACGATGTCAAACAACTCGATCCTTGCGGATCGCATTTTAAGTCTCAGGCAAAGCTCCGCCGTGCCCCGTGCGCACGCGCACGCGGTCGAGTGAACGACGCGGATCATGCGCCCGCATCTCATGCGCAGCACGAACGTCGTCACGATTGGGTGGTGTTTCTTGCGATGTTCTGGGCCGTTCTTGTCCTCCTGCCTGTTTGGCGGAGGGTTTTTTGGCCCTGCCGCCGGTTAGTCCGGTCTTGCTAACCCTGGTTCGGGTTTATTGATCAGTTGGATGAAGCCGATCGCGCACACGCACAGCCAATCGCTCGGTCGGGAGCCCGGCCGCGCGGAGGTCGCTGTCGTGTATGAACGTATCGAACGCATCGGTTTCTCTGTTCGGCTTTTAGCCGTTAGGGCGGCGCGTGTGCCACATCTGAGAGCAAATTGCAAGTACAAAATGGTGACGCAGCCGCGCTTCCGCAAGATGCGTTTGTTAGTTCGATGATGTCGTTGCGTTTTTTCAGCGCTGCCGCACGGAATAATTTTTAGTAAAGCCGCAACGGCATCCAAGGGCCGGTCGCAAAGCGGGGAAGCGGGTTCGGGGTCGAACGAGATTTATTCCACTCTCTCAATCAATTGACTGACCGGGCGCCGCCGGTCATGCTTGTTGCGTATCGGACCACCTCATCATCCAGGCAGTACAGCGCCCATGCCCAAGCTCTACGAAGCCCTCGCCGAAGCGTTCGTTGCGGAGGGCGTGGACACGCAGTTCGTCCTGATGGGCGACGGCAACATGCATTGGTCCACCGCCTTCGCCCAACTGCCGGGCGTGCGCACCGTCCACGTCCGGCACGAGCACGTCACCGTGGCGGCGGCGACCGCCTACAATGTCGCGACCGGCAAGCTCGCCGTGGCGTCGGTCACCTGCGGCCCCGGCGTGACCCAGCTGATGACAGCGCTGCCGACCGCGGTGCGAGCCGGCCTGCCGATGGTGGTGTTCGCCGGCGAGTCGCCGATCAACGCCAAGTTCTACAACCAATACATCGAGCAGGCGCCGCTGGTGACAGCGACCGGCGCCCATTACATCGCCGCCCACAGCGTGCCGCGGATGATGGACTACGTGCGCGAGGCCTTCCACATCGCCAAGTGCGAGCGGCGGCCGGTGGTGCTGGGCATTCCCTACGACCTGCAGAAGGTCGAGCATATGGCCAACCAGCCGTACGAGACCTCGGCCATGTACCGGCCCAAGGTCGGGCGCATGCAGCCCGATCCCGAGCTCGTCGCCGAGGCGGTCGAGCGGCTCGCCGCGGCCAAGCGGCCAATCATCCTCGGCGGCCGTGGCGTGCTGCGGTCCGGCGCGCGCGATGCGGTGATCAAGCTCGCCGATCGCTGCGGCGCCTTGCTCTCCAACACGCTGCCGGCGCGCGGCCTTTTCCACGACCATCCGTTCGGGCTCGGCACCACCGGCAGCTATTTCACGTCGCTGGGCCGGGAAATGTACGAGTCTTCGGACGTCGTGCTCGCGGTCGGCACCAGCCTGTCCTACTACACTGGCGTCGGGCACTTCTGGGGCAAGGCCTGCAAGATCCAACTTGACGATGCGCCGCGCGGCTTGCGCGATGGCCAGAAGGCGGCCGACATCCACGTCCGATCGGATGCGCTCACCGGCGTCGAGGCTATCCTTGCCGGCCTCGACAAGAAGCTGGGCGCCGGCAAACCGACGGCGGCGTCCATACGCACCAAAGAGCTGGCGCATCGCATCGCCACCGAGCCGGCAGACTCGATGCCGTTCGACATCGAACCCGGCGTGCTCGATCCGCGCGAGGTGATCTCCGCGCTCGACGCGGTCATTCCGAAGGATTGGGACATCGTCGTCGGCGGCGGTCATCAGGCCTATTTCAACACCCAGATGCGCGGCCGGCCGGCGGAGCGCTACACCACGGTCCGTGAATTCGGCGCGGTCGGCAACGGCCTGTCCTATGCGGTCGGCGTGGCGGCGGCGCGCTGGCAGGGCCGCGACGGCAAGGTCGTGCTGTTCGAAGGCGACGGCGGGCTGTTGTTCCACATCCAGGAGCTCGAGACACTCAAACGCCAAGGCTTTCGCATCCTGATCTGCGCGATGAACGACGGCGGCTACGGCTCCGAGTTTCACAAGCTGCGCGCCGACGGCCTCGACGACAGCCTCGCCGTGTTCGGCCGGCCCGCGCTCGAAAACATCGCCCGCGGTTTTGGGCTGCGCGGCCACGAAATCCGCGACGTGTCGGTCATCCCAAAACTGTTCGCCGACTTCGTCGCGCAGGGCGACAGCGAAATCTGGAACATCCAGATCTCGGATCAGGTCACGGCGCCGGTCATCCGCCAGACCATCAAACGCGGTCACGGCAATATGTGAAACAGTAGCCCGGGTTGAGCGAAGCGAAACCCGGGGATCGACCGCAGCCGCAATGCCTGTCCCGGATTTCGCTTCGCTCAATCCGGGCTACGCTTGCTGCATCTGCAAGGGTTCTGGTCATGACAACGGATGACGCACGAAGCGCGATCGACCGAAGAGTCCTCCTTGGCGCCGGCGCGGTAGCGATCGCCGGGCTGCCGTCGCCTGCTTTCAGTCAGGGGCAACAGCCGGGGACGGCCGGCATTGTCGACGGCACGCAAGGTGCGAGGACTGCCGCCGAATCGATCGCCGATTTCATCACTGGCTTCGATCTCAAAAGCGCTCCGCCGCTCGCGATCGAACGTGCGCGCACGGCCTTCATCGACACCGTGGGTGTCATGCTGGCAGGCAGCCAATTGCCGCCGGCCGATATCGCCTGCGACGTCGTCAAGCTCACCGGCAGCACACCGGCGGCGACGATCGTCGGCCGCGACCTGCGCGCCGCGCCGCAGCTTGCGGCGCTTGTCAATGGCGTTGCCGGCCATTGCATGGATTTCGACCTCACGTATTTCGCCGGCCAGTCGATCGCGGCGGTGATCCCGGCGATCCTGCCGGTCGCAGAGACAAGCGGCGCAAATTCCGCCGAAATGCTCTCCGCATTCATTATCGCGGCGGAAATTGCCGGACGTGTCGGTCGCGCGGCGAACGAGGCTTGGCGCGTTGGCGGCTGGCACACCACCGGTACCATCGGCGTCGTCGCGGCAGCCGCCGCCTGCGCGCGGCTCCTGAAGATCGAGCGCGCGCACATTCGCGACGTCATCGGCATCACGGCGTCGCTGGCGAGCGGCGTCACCGCCAACTTCGGCACCATGACCAAGCCGCTGCACAGCGGACACGCCGCCCACGACGGGATGCTCGCCGCCATGCTCGGCGCGCGCGGTTTCACCGCCAACGCACGCGCGCTCGAAGGCAAGCTCGGCTATTTCGAGGATTTTGGGCGCGGCCTGTCGTGGTTGCCCGAACCGTTCGCCAGCCTCGGCAAGAGCTACGACCTCGTCGACTACGGGTATAAGCTCAAGCCCTATCCCAGCGGCGGCCTCGGCCATACCGCGATCGACGCCGTGCTCGAATTGCGCGACACGGTGGCGCTCGGCGAGATTGCGCACGTCGACGTCGCCATCACGCGCTACGCCGCGCAGCGCTATTCCGACCAATATCCGCGCTCGGCGGAGAGCGCCAAGTTCAGCGGTCCTTATCTCGCCGCCTATACGTTCGTGCATGGCGCGCCCATGCTGGCCGCGTTCACCGAGGAGGCTCTGCACGATGCGGCAGTGCGCGCTTTCGCGCAGAAGGTCTCGCTGTCGATCTACCAGGACTATGCCGACCTGCGGGAGGAATCGCCCGCCAAGGTGACGGTGACCTTCGCCGACGGCCGCACGGTCGAGCGCACCAAGTACTATCCGAGCGGGTCGCCGCAGGTGCCGATGTCGGCCGGGCAGATCAAGGCCAAGTTCGACATTTGCGCGCTTCAGACCGTCGATCGGACGGCAGCCGACAAGATCTATGCGACCTTGAGCACGCTCGGCGAGCAGCCGTCGCTGGATGATTTTTGGCCGCTGCTGCGCAAAATCTGACAAAGCAATTTGGGAGGACGTGATGGAAATCAGTCTGTCGGGACGGGTTGCGATCGTGACGGGCGGCAGCAAGGGGATCGGCTTTGCGGTCGCGACGCGGTTCGCGGCCT
>DASRET010000031.1:0-70427 GCA_035651875.1 Xanthobacteraceae bacterium | reverse complement strand
ATGTGAAAGACGTTCTTGCCCAGATCAATGCCGATTCTGCTAAACTGCTCCACGGACGGTCCCTCCCTTGTGGCGCTCCAGCGACCACGCTTTGGCACTCTGATGCCGTCGGTGTGGGGCCGTCCACATCATCAAGGGTCTTTGACCGCCGAAGGCGGCGCTTCGCGCCCTTGACAAAACAATCCTCTCGAAACTTTTTGCTGCCACTGCGATTGACGGCGCGAAGCGATCAGAAGCGCGAACGTGGCGTGCATCGCGCGCCTTTTGCATTTGTTGTTCCGCATGACTGAACCGCTCCTCTCGCTCCACGACATCCGTGCCGGCTACGGCGCCGGCATCGTGCTGGACGGCGTCAGCTTCGAGCTGCCGGAGCGCGGCAGCTTGGCGGTGCTCGGGCGTAACGGCGTCGGCAAATCGACGCTGATCCTCACGTTGATGGGCTACACCCAGGTGGCGCGCGGGCGCATGCTGTGGCGTGGCGCCGACGTCACCCGTGAGCCGCCGCATCGGCGCGCCCGCGCCGGTATCGGCTGGGTGGCGCAGGAGCGCGAGATTTTCGCCACGCTGTCCGTGGAGGAAAACCTCACGGTGGCGGCGCGCGACGGAAGCTGGACGCTCGCCGCCGTCTACGATCTCTTCCCACGGCTCGCCGAGCGCCGCCGCAATCTCGGCAACCAACTCTCCGGCGGCGAGCAGCAGATGCTCGCGATCGCGCGCGCGCTGATGACCAATCCGGCGCTGCTTCTGCTCGATGAGCCGCTCGAGGGTTTGGCGCCGATCGTGGTCGAAGAGCTCGCCGCCGCGATCCGCCGCATGACGCAAGAAGGCGAGGGCGCCTTCATCCTGGTCGAACAGCACGCCGACATCGCGCTCTCGCTCACCCAATCCGCACTCGTCCTCGAACGCGGCCGCATTGTGCATGCCGGCCCCTCCGCGCAACTCCTCGCCGACCACGCCGCCCTCGACCGTTTGATAGGTCTGCGGCTGGCCGAGGCGTAATCTGTTTCATGTATCCGCCGCGCCGCGCAGCAGCGATGCGATGACGCCCGGCCGCGTGTGTAATGAACGCGGCGCAATATCGCATCGTGCGCCGGCAGCGCGCGGCACACGGGGCATCGCAGCCATTCGTGGTCTATCGCTGAAGCGCTTGCTTGCACCCTTTTGACTAAATCGCGCAAGCTACGGAACGTCGCACCATGTTCCCTCGTTGGCGACTATGATGCAGCGCAATAAGGAGGGAACTATGGCGACCAATCCACGGTCAAGCGACCGCGAATCTGGCGATGTTGCGGAGAGTACCCGCCGCGCGACCGAGCAAACAGCACGCAGTCTGTCGGATGCCGGCGAACGCACGGCGCGGGCCGGAGCGGAGGCCTTCCAGCACAATGCGGAGCGCCTGAACGCTTCGTGGCGCAACAGCAGCGACACCGCCAACCGCTTTGCCGAACGCTCGATGGAGCAGCTGACCAGGCTGTTCGGGCTGAGCGGGGAAACGGCGCGGCAGACGGTCCAGCAATCGTCGAGCAACATCCAGGCGATGCTGGAGAGCACCACGATCGTTGCCGACGGCCTGCAAGAGCTTTCCGGCGAA
Organism: Xanthobacteraceae bacterium; assembly: GCA_035651875.1. Taxonomy (GTDB): domain Bacteria; phylum Pseudomonadota; class Alphaproteobacteria; order Rhizobiales; family Xanthobacteraceae; genus BOG-931. Next base: position 68,836 of record DASRET010000031.1, on the reverse strand, counting down.
TGGCTGCGCTTTGCTCAGGGACGGCTCCAACACAACATGGAGCATTTCGATCAGCTTCTCGGCTGCCGGAGCCCCCATGAATATCTGGCCCTGCAGACTCGCATTGCACGCGAGAACTTCGAAGCGTTGCTGCAATCGGCGCGCCGCGCCTCGGAGCGCTCCACCCGAACGGTCGATGAGGCAGCGCGCAAAATGAGCGAGGCTTCGGTCGCGCCCCAGTAGGCTGCTGCGGAACACGCCGGCGGGTGGAATCCGGAGAATTTCCTCGGCTTTCGCGCCGGAGCAAGCGCGACCGAAGTGGTTTGTCGGCGTCCCGCTGTGCGCGGGCGCATGTGGTGCGATCGATGCCGAGCTATGACGAGCTTGTCGAGCTTGCGCGGATGTGCTGGCGCGAGGCACGCCGTTCCGGCGACGATGTGGCTCGCGAACTCCGTCGCATGGCATCGCACTACCGGCAGCAGGCCGCCCGGCTCGATGGCGGCAAGCTGCCGGATATCGGTGAAGCGGACGACCACACCACGCCGCTGGTCTGAGCACGGAAATTTGATCGGCGCAGATTGAACCCGCGCTCACAAGCGAATCGGTTCCAAAAAAATGCTGGCGATCAATTCGGAACGGCCGGTCCGTCTGGACGGTTTGTCTCGCATGGAAACGCCCGCGCAATATCGCAAGTTTGCCGAGGAATGCGACCGCCTGGCGAAGCAGGCCAGGGCTGTGCATCATCGCAAGGTGCTGGAGGAAATGGCTCAGGTCTGGAGGGAGCTGGCCGACGGCGCTGACGGAAGGCGCTAACGTACCGATCGTTACTCGGCCGGCGCCTTACGCTCTGCTTCATGATCTGCTTCATGACCTTGGGCCAAGCGGGCCCAGACCTGCGCCATGTGACTCATGAGAGTCTGCACGCGGCGATCCGTGGCCTCGTGCGCCATCTCCAGACACTCTCGCGCGAAACGCCGGTACTGCTCAGACTGGGACAAGCCGGTTTCCCTCGACTGCCAAGGAGAACATCTGCCGCCGCGCCGCGTTCCGATTCTCTTCCATTGCAAACGTCTTATTCTCGGGCGATCAGGGTCCCGATACTGCGTGTAACCGTTGTGGCCGGGACCGCTGTTTCAGAAGCGCTTTGATTCGGCAAGAGTCGAACGGCAAAATGGCAAAAATGATATATATAGTTATGTGATGTATCAAACATTGCGGCCTTAAACTGATACGCGAGGCGCAGTTCGCGATGGGAGCGCTATTACAGCCCCAGATACGCCTTGCGGATTTCCGGCATGGCGGCGAGTTTTTGCGGGGCGCCTTCGGTGAAGAGGCGGCCTTCCGCGATCACGTAGGCATAGTCGCTCACCGCAAGCGCGAGGTGGACGTTCTGCTCGACCAGCAGAATCGTGAGCCCGCCTTCTTTCAGTTTCTTCAGCGTCTGAAACAGCTGGTAGACCACGACGGGAGCGAGGCCGAGCGACAACTCGTCGATGATCAGAATGTCCGGATCGGACATCAGCCCGCGGGCGATCGCCACCATTTGCTGCTCGCCGCCCGACAGCGTGCCGGCGATCTGGCGCTGCCGCTCGGCGAGCCGCGGAAACAGCGCGAACACTTCGTCGCGGCGCTGTGCGAATTTGCGGGCGGCGCGCTTGGAGAAGGCGCCGAGCTCGAGATTTTCCGCAACCGTCATGAGGGAAAACAACTGGCGGCCTTCCGGCACCAGCGCAAAGCCGCGCGCCGCCTTGTCGTGGGTGGTGAGCCGCGTTACGTCTTCGCCCTCGAAGGTGACGCGGCCGCGCCACGGCGTGATCGTCCCGGCGATGGCGCGCAACATCGTGGTCTTGCCGGCGCCGTTGGCGCCGACGATGGCGGTGAGTTCGCCGCGGCCGGCCTTGAGCGACACGCCCCACAACACCTGCACTTCGCCGTATCCGGTTTCCAGCGCTTCGACGGAGAGGAGCGTTTCAGGCATGGCCGGCGCTCCCCTGCAGTTCGGCGGCGAGCTTGGGGTCGCCCAGATAGGCTTCGATGACCTGCGGGTGCTGCGCGACTTCGGCCGGCACACCCTCGGCCAGCTTCTGGCCGAAATTGAGCACGACGATGCGGTCCGATAGGCCCATGATGGCCTGCATCAAGTGCTCGATGATCAAGATGGTGACGCCGCGGGCGCGGATCTGGCGGATGACGCCGATCATGTGCTCGACCTCGGTTGGGTTGAGGCCGGCCAAGACCTCGTCGAGCATCAGCAGCTTCGGCTGCGCGGACAGCGCGCGGGCGAGTTCCAGCCGCTTCTTGCCCGCGATGGTCAGATGCAGCGCCAACGTCTCGGCGCGGTCGGTCAGGCCGGCGACGGCGATCGCCTCGCGCGCCGCTTCGCGAGCGCGGGCGAGCGGCAGGTTGTCGCGGCCGAAGCAGGCGCCGACCGTGCAGTTTTCCAGCACCGTCATATTGGTGAGCGGCTGCACGATCTGATGGGTGCGGGCAAGGCCGTGGCGGGCGACGCGGTAGGGCCGCTCCCCGGTGATGTCGGTGCCGGCAAACACGATGCGCCCGGTGTCCGGCGCGAACACGCCGTTGATCAGATTGAACAGCGTCGACTTGCCGGCGCCGTTCGGGCCGATCAGGCCGAGGATTTCGCCCTCGTTCACGGTGAAGGTCAGGTCGCGCAAGGCCTGCAGGCCGCCGAAGCGCTTGCCGACCTTTTCCAGCTCGAGCAGCGCCGTCATTCCAGCACCTTCTGGGTGCGCGGGAAGCGGCTGTAGATCCAGCCCATCAGGCCGCCGGGAAAGAACAGCACGATGAGCAGCAACAGCGCGCCGGAGATCACCAGCTGGAAGTTGGAGAAGGTCGCCGAGGTGAGCAGATAGCCGCGCAGCTCTTCGTACAGATAGGCGCCGAGCGCCACACCGGTGACGGTGCCCTGGCCGCCCAGCATGGCGACCACCAGCGCTTCGGTGGAAAGCGACAGATCGAAGGCATCGGCCGGCTGGATGAAGGCGCTCTTGAAGAAATAAATTCCACCGGCGATCGCCGGCAGGAACGCCGAAACGCTGTACACCAAGGCCTTATAGATCGGCGTCGGCACGCCGAGGATGGCGGCGGCGTCCTCGTTCTGGCCGATGGCCAACAGGCCGAGGCCGAATTTCGAGCTCTTGATGGCGTAGCTCAGATAGAGCGACAGCCCCATCACGCCCACCATGGTGAAATAGAGCATCCACAGCGCGCGCGCGGCGCCGCCGAGCGGCAGGAAGATCGAGCCGGGCAGATAAATGCCGGACGAGCCGCCCCATGGCGTGAAGTTTTCGGTAAAGGCCTGCACGGCTTCGACGATGCCGATGGTCGATAACGCGAAGAACGCGCCGCGCAGCCGCAGGATGCCGAGGCCGAAAATCAAGGCCAGCGCACTGACGCAAATGCCGGCAACGAGCAGGCTCGCAAACAGCGGCCAAGCGTACGAGTTCACCAGCCAGACGCAGATATAGCCGCCGAGGCCGAAGAATACGATGCTGCCGAAATTGATGTAGCCGGCGTAGCCGAGCATCAGGTTGAGATTGCTGGCGAGCGTGATGTAGAGCGCGGCGAGCAGCAGGCTCTCGCGCAGCTGCACGTTGTTGCCGAGCCATGGCACCAGCACGAAAATCGCGATAACGAGCGCGATGATCCAGAAGAACGGTCGCCGCGTCAGGCGCAGGAGCGACATCACATGGCTCCTCACATGGTGCCACGCCGGGCGAACACGCCACCCGGAAAGGCGATCAGCACCAGGACGAACAGCACGAACTCGATCACCAGGGTCCAGCTCACCGGCACGAACGGCGTGATGGCGCCCTCAAGCAGACCGAGCGCAACGCCGCCCATGAGCGCGCCGATCGGATTGCCGAAGCCGCCGAGCACCGTCACCACGAAGCTTTTCAGCTGATAGCTGTCGCCGGACAGAATGGTGAAGGGAAACAGCGTGCCGATCAGCATGCCGGAGACGCCGGCGAGTGCCACGCCGGTGCCCACCGTGAGCGCCAGCACGCGCACGGTCGGTATGCCGACCAGCTCCGCGGCTTCGCGATTGTTGGCGACCGCACGCACCGCTTTGCCGAGCCGGGTGCGGTGCAGAAAGACGTAGAGCGAGGCAGCGATCACGGCCGCCAGAATTGCCGCCAGGATGTGGGCGCCCGGGAACGTGTAGCGGCCCATGCTGATACCAGGCACCGCGACCTCGACATTGAACAGGGCGGTGCCCCAGATCCCGGTGCCGATGCCGACCAGCATGAGATTGACTGAAAACGTCGACAGCAGGCTCATCAGCGGCGGCCGGCCGACCATGCGGTGCACCGCCACCCAATAGAGCGCCACGCCGACAAAAAAGCCGCCGATCAGGACCGGCGGCAAGGCCAGATAGGGCGGCACCCCGGCCGCGTTCGCCAAGAGATAAAGGGCGAACATGCCACAGACGATCATGGTGCCATGGGTCAGGTTGATGACGTCCATGACGCCCCAGATCAGCGTCAGGCCCATGGCGGCGAGGCCGTAGACCAGCCCTACCAGCACGCCGTCGATGATCGAAGCGAGGATGCCGAGCATGCGGAAGAACCAGTCCGTTTGCGCTAAGCCAGAGTTCGATCCAGGAAGCGTGTCGCCAATCTTGTCACGTCATCGCCCGCGAAGGCGGGCGATCCAGTAACACCAAGCGTCAGTAGATTACTGGATGCCCCGCTTTCGCGGGGCATGACAGTGGAGAAATTCAGCAACACGAAGGGTTCGATCATTTTTGTTTGATCGGATACATCATGGGCGCGGACTTGGCGGAGTCCGGCCAGACCACCTGGCGACCGAGCTTGCCGTTCACCATTTGCCACTGCGCCAACACCATCTCGTGCGCCGTCTGAAGGCCGTGATGCGCCGGATCAGTGGAGACCTTGATGTGGCCGAAGAACGTGGTGATGTCGGTTGCGTTCAGCGCGGCGGCGACCTTGTCCTGGTCGATCGAGCCGGCCTGCTCGATGGCATGCTGGAGCACGACGCCGCTGGTGTAGCCGGAAGCCGCGTGGTAGTCGGCCCTAGCGTGGAATTTATCCTCGAAGGCCTTGGCGAATTCCGCGCTGGTCGGCCCGAATTGCGGCTTGTAGTTGACCTGGATTTCCCATTGCGACGGCACGGTCACGCCCAGAGCGGCTGCTCCCAGCTCGCCGAATTTGTCGTCCCCCGGAGCAACCAGGATCGTCACCCACTTCATGTTCGCCTTCTGATCGTGCATCTGGCGCGCCAGCGTGGCGCCATCCGAATAATGGCCGCCGCCCAGGAAAGCATCGGCGTTCGACGACACGATCTTGTTGACGATCGGGCCGAAATCGGTGGTGGACGGCGAGTAGGACTCGTTCATCACGATTTCCAACCCGGCTTCCTTCGCTTGCTTCAACGCGGCGGCTGCCACGGTCTTGGAGAACGGATCGTCGGAATATACGACCGCGACCTTGGCTTTCGGGTTGTGTACTTTCAACGCTTCCACGGCGCCGGAGAGATAGTGGCTGGCCGAGCTGATCACCATGAACAAATATTTGTTGCCGGTTTCGTACGGCTTTTCCTCGGCGCCGCCCGAATTGATCATGATCTTGCCGTACTGCTCGGAAATGACCGTCGCCGGTGCCGTAAGGCCGGATGAGTACGGGCCGAACAGGAAATTCGCCTTATCCTGATTGATCAGCCGCGTGTAGAGTTGTTGGACGCGCCCGCCGACCGACTGATCGTCGTAAGTGGCGAATTTGACCTTGTAGGTCTTGCCGCCGGCCTTGATGCCGCCCTTGGCGTTGACCTCGTCGCGCCAGAATTCGTAGCCGTGCTGCTGACCGGTCGAGTCGACGTTCAGCGGGCCGGTCTGCGAAGCGGTGAAGCCGATGGTGATGGTGTCCTCGGCGAATGCCGGCGTGGCGGCGGCGAAGGCCGCGGCGGCGGCAAGCAAATAAAGTCGCTTCATTGATGTTCTCCCTGGTCGCCCCTCGCATTAACGGCCGGCTTCTCGGCCGCGACGGCGCAACGCTCACGCGCCGCGGCACCTTGGCCTTTGCTGCTTTTGTGGCGCAGCTTTTTGCTCCGATCAACTAAGGATCGCACATCGCCGGGCCGAAAGCCATCACGGCTGGCGCGGCGGTGCGGCGCAGACGGCAATACGGTTTACGACTTTCGTTGCAGTGCCGAAGGATGCGATGGGCCGGCCGGAATGCGTCAATCCGCCGCTAGCGTCAGCTCTTCGGGCGGGGCGTGCTCGTCCTGCGCGCGCTGGTGCAGCGGCTTTCTGGTATGGGTCAGATTATAGGCGCTGTTGATCAGCGCCAGATGCGAGAAGGCCTGCGGGAAGTTGCCGATCAGGCGTTTGACGCGCGCGTCGTATTCTTCGCTGAGCAGGCCGACGTCGTTGCACAATCCGACCAGCCGCTGAAACAGCGTTTCGGCCTCGTCGAGGCGGGCCTGCAGCAGATAGGCGTCGACCAGCCAGAAGCTGCAGGCGAGGAACGCGCCTTCGCCCGGTGGCAGCGCGTCCTCCACCTCGTGGGTGCTGTAACGCATGACGAAGCCGTCGACGAGCAGCCGCTTCTCCACCGCGGCGATCGTGCGGGCGATGCGCGGATCGCTGACCGGCAGAAAGCCGACGCACGGCAGCAGCAACAGATTGGCGTCGAGCTGCTTGGAGCCGTAAGCCTGGGTGAACGTGCCGAGCTCCTCGTCGTAGCCGTGCTCGCAGACCTCGTCGCAAATGACGTCGCGCGTCTTGCGCCATTCGTCGACCGGGCCGGGCAGGCCGAAGGTCTCGGCGCTCTTGATGGCGCGGTCGTAGGCCACCCACGCCATCACCTTGGAATAGGTGAAGTGCTGGGCGGGCCCGCGCATTTCCCAGATGCCCTGGTCCGGCTCTTTCCAGACGTCGTCGAGATGACCGAGAAATGCGATCTGCGCGTCCCAGCCGGATTCATTGGTGGTCAGCCCGCCGCGCCGCGCCTGATGATGCACGTCCATGATCTCGCCGAACACGTCGAGCTGCAGCTGGGTGTGCGCGGCGTTGCCGATGCGGACCGGTGCGGAATTTTCGTAGCCGGGGAGCCACGGCACTTCCCATTCGGTCAGGCGCCGCTCGCCGCCGATGCCGTACATGATCTGCAGCTGATTGGGGCTGCCGGCGACCGCGCGCAACAGCCAATCCCGCCAGGCTTGCGCTTCCTCGAAATAGCCGGCGTGCATGGCGCCGAGCAAAGTCAGCGTCGCGTCGCGCAGCCAGCAGAAGCGGTAGTCCCAGTTGCGCTGGCCGCCGAGTTGTTCCGGCAGCGAGGTGGTCGGCGCCGCCACCATGCCGCCGGTCGGCTCGTAGGTCAGCGCCTTCAGCGTGATGATCGAGCGGCGCACCGCTTGTGTCCAGCATCCGGCCGGCCGGGTGTTCGCCGACCATTTTCGCCAATAATCTTCGGTGTCGGTGAGCGCTGTGTTGGCATCGACGGCTATGGGCAACGGCAGATGCGAGGGCGAGTAGGTGAGGACGAATGGGATGGTCTCGCCGCGGCCGATGGTGAACTCGGCGACGGTGGTCAAATCCTTGCCGCGCACGTGTACGGGAGTGTGCAGAACCACCATGTCGGGACCGGCAATGGCGCGCAGCGCACCGCTCTCGGCCCGGCTGACCCAGGGTACGACGGCGCCGTAGCCGAATCGCAGGATCAGTTCGGAGTGCATCTTCACTTGGCCGCGCGTGCCGACCACCAAGCGTACGATCGTGGAATTGGGCGAATTCCGCGGCATGAAATCGACGAGCATCGCGGTGCCCTCGGCGGTCTCGAAACAGGTTTCGAGGATCAGCGTGTCGGGACGGTAGCGCCGCGTAGTACGCGCCTCGCCGTGCGGTGCGATCAGCCAGCGGCCGTGATCGCGCGTGCCCAACAGCGCCGCAAAACAGGCTTCTGAATCGAAGCGCGGCCAGCACAGCCAATCGATCGAGCCGTCCTTGGCGACGAGCGCGGCGCTCTTGCAGTCGCCGATCATTGCGTAATCTTCGATGCGGGTGGACATGGCGGGCAACGGATCAGAAATCGACGACGACTTTGATGTCGTCGGGTTCGGGGTCGAGCGCCTTGGTCCATTGCTCCGCCGGCACCCGGCGCGTGATCAGGCGCGACAGCCATTTGCGGTCGGCGCGCTGCAGCGCCGCGACGGCATCCTGGTAATGGCGGCGATTGGCATTGACGCTGCCGAAAATGGCGTCGTTGTCGAGCACCAGGGTGCGATTGAGGCCGCCGAGATCGACGTCGAAGTCGTGGCCGGGCGCGCTGACCCCGACCAGGCAGACGATGCCGCCCGAGGCGGTGCGGCCGAGCACATCGCGCACCACGACCGGCGCGCCGGTGCACTCCATCAGAATGTCGGGAGCGAAGTGGCCGAGGTCCGCGACGCTGCCGAGATGGAAGGTGCCGCCGAGGTCGCGCACCAGCGCCCGCTTGACCGCGCTGTCGTGGTGATCGAGCACGTGAACGTCGAGGCCGCGTTGCGCGCCGATCATTGCCGCGAGCAGGCCGATCGGTCCAGCGCCGGTCACCAGCAGCGTCTTCGGCTGCCAGGAGTGCGAGCGGCGGCCGATGCGCTCGGTGTGGTCCCAGGCCTTGGCGACCACGCTGGTCGGCTCGACCAGAACGCCCTCGGCGCCGAGCGCGGCGTCGAGCTTGACCAGAAACTCCGGTTCGACGCGAAAAAATTCCGAGCCGTAGCCGTTGCGCTCCTTGATGCCGCGCTCGGTGTAGCGGCCGTTGCGGCACATGTCCCATTCGCCGGCCGCGCAGGCGGGGCAGGGCACCGGATCGGGGCGGCGCACGATGCCGACCACGAGATCGCCGGGCGCAAAGCCACAGCCGTTCGGCGCCTCCCGCACCGCGCCGAGCGACTCGTGGCCGATGACAAGGCGACTCGCGCCCGGCGGCGCCCAGCCGTACTCACCCGAGACGATCTCGCGATCGGTGCCGCAGACGCCGAGCGCGCGTGCGCGCACCAGCACCGCGCCGTCCGACAGCGGCGGTTCGGCAATCTCCTCGACGCGTGCCGAATGCGGCACGTTGGGCGCGACAGTGAGCGCGCGCATGACGGATTCCACGGCGATTGACCGGCGCGGCAGCCATTATGGGCTACCTGTGCGGCGGGCGAAGCCTTTGGGCGGGGAACGGCCGCAGGGAAAAAAAGTTCCCGGCGCGGAACCAGGACGCATCTTCGCCGTTTTCCCCTATCGAGGCGCGCGTCAGCGTCTCATCTCACAGCAACCTCGGGGCGCGAGGGGTCAAGCAGGGCCATGGAACCCATCGGGCGTAAGCGCTGGGCGATCGCGGAAGGCTACATTCCCTCGGAAAGTTCGTTTTCCGACCGGACGCTGATCTCGCACGAGACCGCCTGCATCCTCAACGCCGGAGACCGTGAGGCCCATGTGCGCATCACGGTGTTTTTCGCCGACCGCGAGCCTGTCGGCCCCTACCAGGTCACGGTCGCGCCGCGCCGCACGCTGCATCTGCGCTTCAATGATCTGAAAGATCCGGCGCCGGTTCCCCGCGATACCGATTATGCATCGGTCTTCGAAGCCGATGTTCCCATCGTGCTGCAGCACACGCGCATGGATACACGCCGCGCCGAGATCGCCCTGTTGTCGACCATGGCGTACGCCGAAGCGTAAGCGTGCGCGGCGCTCGCGCCGATCGCGCAAAGTGTTGGAATGGAGACACTGTCGGAAGGCAAAATGCGAATCTTTTCCGCCGTTTGCGAAAGATGAACGAATAGCCAGATTGCGGAACTAACCTTGTCCGCGCGGGTTGTCGGAGCGGCAACTGGAGGACTTCAAGTGAGCGTTATCGTCGTTTCCAACCGCGTCGCGCGGGCAAAAACCGACGAGCCTATTGCCGGAGGACTGGCCTCGGCGCTGATTCCTGTGATCAAGGAATCCGGCGCGATCTGGGTTGGTTCCAGCGGCCATACCGATCCGGCGCAAGTTCGCGACTCGTTTGCCAAGATCGAAGCGCTCGGCAAGGGCGCGCTGGCGACGGTCGACATTCCGTCCAAGCATTATCGCGGCTATTACGAAGGCTTTGCCAATTCGGCGCTGTGGCCGGCGCTGCACTCGCGTCCCGACCTCATTCAGGTCACCGCCGACGAATACGCCTCGTATCGCGAAGTGAACGCGTTCATGGCGCGCGCGCTGTTGCGTTTCAACAAGCCGGACTCGGCATTCTGGGTGCAGGATTATCATTTCCTGACGCTCGGCGCCGAATTGCGCCGGCTCAAGGTCGGCCAGCGCATCGGCTTCTTTCTGCATACGCCATGGCCAGAGCGCATCACCATGGCGGCGGTGCCGCATCACGCCGATCTGGTTTCGGCGATGCTGGCCTACGACCTGATCGGCTTTCAGACCGACGACGATCGGCGCAATTTCGAGGATTATCTGCGTCACGAGTTCGGCATGTCGGTGGTGGACGGCGCGGCGGCGTCGGCCTACGGCCTCACCCGGCTCGCCACGTTCCCGATCGGCATCGACGTCGAGGAATTTGCTTCGCGCGCCACCAAGGCGATCACGCGGCCCGATGTGGCGCGGCTGCGCGGCAGCCTGGAGGGCACCAAGCTCGCGCTCGGTGTCGACCGGCTCGATTATTCAAAGGGCCTGCCGAACCGCATCCGCGGCTTCGACCGCATGCTCGATCTGCATCCCGAGCTGAAACGCAGCGTCTCGCTGTTGCAGGTCGCGGTGCCGTCGCGCGGCAACATCCGCGCCTATCGGGAGCTCAAGGCCGATCTCGCCTCGCTGGTCGGCGAGGTCAACGGCCGCCACGGCGAAGTCGATTGGATTCCGATCCGCTATCTCAACAAAGGTTTTGCCCAGTCGACGCTGGCCGGCTTCTATCGCGTGGCCCATGTCGGCCTGGTGACGCCGCTGCACGACGGCATGAATCTGGTCGCCAAGGAATATGTGGCGGCGCAGAATCCATTCGATCCCGGCGTGCTGGTGCTGTCGGCGTTCGCCGGCGCCGCCAAAGAGCTCGATGCCGCGCTGCTGGTCAATCCGCACGACATCGACGGCATGGCGCGGCAGATCGCCAACGCCTTCGCCATGAGCCTCGAAGAGCGGCGCGAGCGCTGGCAGACGCTGGTGGCGAAGCTGCGCCGCTCGTCGGTGCAGAACTGGTTCGCGAGCTTCCTGCAGGCGCTCACCGAATCGCGGCGCGCCACGCCGCGGCTCGCCGCCTCGCGTAACGGCGCCGCACCGGTGTTTGCCGACCTCGGCGGCACCGCCCGTACCGCGCAGGGGTACTGAGGCGACGGCCCAGATTCTTGATCTATACACTCTCGTCATGGCCGGGCTCGTCCCGGCCATCAACGTCTTGGAGCCGCTGAATTCTGAAGACGTGGAATCTCTGCTCAGCGCCTCCATCACTGCTGATGCGCTTCCTACGGCCCTTTGTCCCCCGCGGCGCGCAACGTTTTCTGCCGCACCGCATGAATCTTCTGGAGTCCCGCTTTGCCGGCGGCTTGTTGCAAGGTGCGGCGGATCTCGTCGCGCTTTTCGTGGATCGACGCGATCACCAGCCCGGTCGGACGGCCGAGACCGACCAGCGCGGCTTCGGAGAGCTGCAGGCTCGCTTCGATGGTTTCCGGCACCGCGTCGGTGGCGCCGAGACTGTAGAGGTGGCTGGCGTGCGCGGCATCGCGTGCCCGTGAGACGATGAGGATATCGGGTCGCAGCGAGCGCACATGCGCGACCACCTCGTCGATGGCGCTTTGCGTGTGGATGGTGATGATGACGCCGGCGGCGGTGGCTAGTCCGCAGGCTTCGAGAAATTTCGGATCGCCGGCGTCGCCGTAGTAGACGTCGTGACCGTTGCGGCGGTCGCGCGTCACCGCCGGCGCATCGAGATCGGCGGCCAGATATGAGACGCCGTGCTCGCGCAGCAGCTCGCAGACCACTTTGCCGACCCTGCCGTAGCCGACGACGATGGCGTGGTTCTGCCCACCGGCCGGCTTGGCGGTGAGTTCGGCCGGCGGCGCGGCATTGCGGCGCAGCCGCGTGCCAAAACGCCGGCCGGCATACGACAATAACGGCGTGAGCATCATCGTCACCGACGTGACGGCAAGCGCGAAGCTTGCCACGCGCGGATCGATCAGCCCTGCGGCGGTGGCCATGCCGATGCCGACGAAGGCGAATTCGCCGCCGGCCCCGAGCAACAACGCGGTCTCCGCCGCCGCCGCCCATGACATCCGGAATGCGCGGCCGAGCGCGAGCAGGATAAGCGCCTTGGTGGCGATCAGGCCGACCACGCTGGCTGCGAGCAGCAGCGGCTCGCGCAACAGCTCGCGGTAATCGATCGCCATCCCGACGGTGAAGAAAAAGATGCCGAGCAGCAGCGCCTTGAACGGCTCGACCGCCGCTTCGATCGCCTTGCGGTATTCGGTTTCGGCGAGCAACAGGCCGGCGACGAACGCACCGAGCGCCATCGACAGCCCGGCGCGGTCGGCGATCACGCCGGCAGAGACGATGACGAACAGCACGGTCGCGATGAACAGGTCGCGCGAGCGCGTCGACGCGACGAGGCGGAACAGCGGCCGCATCAACAAGCGGCCCAGCACCACGATGACGCCGAGTGCGATGACGGCTGACACCAGCGCGCTGACAAGGCTCGTCAGAACCGAACGTCCGGGCCCTGCCGCCAGGATGGAGACGAGCACCAGGATCGGGACGACGGCGAGGTCCTGCGCCAGCAGGACCGAAAAGCTGGTCCGTCCGACGCTGCTGGTCAGCCGCTCCTGTTTCGACAGCAGCTCGAGCACGATGGCGGTCGAGGACAGCGCCAGGCTCAGGCCGATCACCAGCGCCACCGCCGGAGGCTGGCCGGCCGCGGTCTCGATGCCATCGATCACGGCCGCGGTGATGAGCACCTGAAGGCCGCCGAGGCCGACGACGTAGCGCCGCATGGTCAACAGCCGCTGCAGCGACAGTTCGAGCCCGATCAGGAACAGGAGAAAGACCACGCCGAGCTGGGCGATGCCTTCGACGTTGCGCGCTTCGCCGACCGTGAACCAGTAAAGCCACGGATAGGAGTGGATGAACGAGCCGAGGCCGAGCGGCCCCAGAATGGCGCCGGCCACCAGATAGCCGAGGGTCGGGCTGATGCCGAGGCGGCTTACGATCGGGATCAAAATGCCCGCGGTGGCGAGGATGACCAGCGCGTCGCTATAGGCGGCTATGTTGATCGTCGGCGTCACATGCGTCTCCGGCGCAGCCTATGCCATACGTTGTCACCCCATTTGCCCGGCCGTGACAAGACCGGGCTAGGCGGCGCGGCCGCCGCGCTTGCCGGCGCACTCAGTCGCCGATCACCGCGATGGCGTTCATCTCGATCAAGTAGTCAGGCGACGTCATCTTGCAGACCTCGACCATGGTGGAGGCCGGCGCCGGCGCTTTGAAATACTCGCGGCGCACTTTGTGGATCTGATCGAACTGCTCCATGTTGCGCACATAGACGTCGACCCGGCAGATGTCATCCATGCCGCCGCCGGCCTCTTCCACCGCGGCCTTGACGTTCTCGCAGACTTGCCGGGTCTGCGCCTCGATGTCGCCGATGCCGGCGATGCTGCCGTCAGCGCGCCGGGCCGTCATGCCGGAAATGAACACGATGCGCCCGCGCGCCTGTGCGACCGTGGCATGGGAGAAGTGGCCGCTCGGCTGGCGGAGTTTAGGCGACACGATCTGGGTCTTGGGCATGGGCGCTCCTGTTCGGTATCCGCGTGTGGCGCCGAAATCATATCACTATCAAATCCCAAGGCTTGGTCGATCGACGGCCTCCTTCGATGGCTTCCGCATAGACACGTTGACGCCGCACCATGCTTTGCGCAGCATGACGGTTTGAATTGCGCGTGAGATAAAGCGCGGCGCCGCCCGGGGGCACCCATGACCGATATGACGATCAAATCCATCCGTACCACCATGCTGCGCGTGCCGTGGCCGCAGACGCCGTGGCTCAAAGGTCATGCGTTCGGCGAGGCGCGCAATTTCCTGGTGGTCGACGTCGAGACCGCGGGCGGCATCGTCGGCATGGGCTATCTGTTTCTGTTCCGGCCCGGCCTGCGGTCGATCGCGGCGTGCCTCGACGAGTGCATCATCCCGCGCGTCATCGGCAAGGACGCGAGCGCGGTCGAGGCGATTTGGCAGGACCTGTGGCGCGCCACGATCACCTACGGCCGCGGCGGCATCGCCACCATGGCGCAGTCGGTGCTCGACATCGCGCTGTGGGACGCGCTCGGCAAGCGCGCCGGACTGCCGCTGCACCGGCTGTGGGGCCATTGTCGCGCGCAGTTGCCGGCCTATGGCAGCGGCTGCTTCCGCGGCTCCGGCGGCGACGGCATGATCGCCAAGGCGCTGCACTACAAGGAGCGCGGCTATAGGGCGATCAAGATGCAGGTCGCCCATGTCGGCGATCTCGCCACCGATCTCGACAACGTTCGGCGGATGCGCGAGGCGCTCGGGCCCGACATCGCCATCATGATCGACGTCAATATGGGCTGGACCGCCGACATCGCGATCCAGATGGGCCGCAAATTTCAGGACTATGACGTGTACTGGCTGGAGGAGCCGGTGGTGGCCGACGACTTCGCCGGCTATTTGCGGATCGCAGAAGCGCTCGACCTGCGCATCGTCGGCGGCGAGACCCATTTCACCCGCTTCGATTTAAAGCCGTTCTTCGCGAATCCGCGCCTGCCGATCCTGCAGCCCGATCCGATGCGCGGCGGCTTCACCGAGTTGCGCAAGATCGCCACCGTGGCCGATACCTGGGGCATGACCATCGCGCCGCATCTGTTTCCCGAGCTGAACGTGCACCTGCTCGCCTCGATTCCGAACGCGTCGTGGATCGAGGACATGGGCCTGTCGGAGGATATGTGGGTCGACCCGGTGCCGATTCGGAATGGCACCATCACGGCGCCCGAGCGGCCCGGCCACGGCCTCGCCTTCAGGCCGGAAATTTTGCGCGACTTCGCGGTGAAGGCGTGAACAGCCGCTTACTTCGCATGCCGGCCGATGAAGTCCAGCACCGCGCGATTGAAGACGTCCGGCCGCTCCCAGTAGATGGCGTGGCCGGTGTCCGGCACGATCACCACGTCGCTTCCCGGAATCTGTGCGGCGACCATGCGCAAGAGCGACGGCGGCGTGTAGAGGTCGGCATCGCCGGTCATCAGCAGCGTCGGAATTTTGATGCTGTTGAGTTTCTCCGCCGAAATGACGTTGGCGAAGCGCTGCCGGACCAGCTCGCCGCTGTGCGACTTGTGTTCGAGTTCCAGCCATTGCCGCACGCCGTCCGGGTTTGCGGAGCGATAGGACGGCCCCAACTCGCGAAATTCCGGCGGCATCCGATCGAAGCCGGCGGGCAGCAGGCTCGTGGCGCGCTGCGCAATGTCGCCGGTGCGCACGCCCGCCGAATTGCTGGTGACGGCCAGGCTCGAGAGCCGCTCGGGATGTGATAGCGCGTAATCGGTTGCGATACTGCCGCCGGCGGCCGAACTGACGGCATGGAATTTGTCGATGCCGAGATGCGCGACGAGCTGGTGCAGATCGTCGGCGCCGATGCCGGGATCGTCCTTGCGCGCCGGCTCGGAGCCGAAATAGCCGCGGCGCGAATAGCCGATGACGCGGTAGCCGGCCCGCGCAAATGCCGGCTGCTGGTGCACCCACATCAGCGCGCTGCCGGTCGCCGGGTGCAGCAACACCAAAGCCGGACCGCCGCCGCCCGTATCCCAGTAGTAAAGCCGCGTGCCGGAAAGCTCCGCGAGGCCTTCCTTGACGGGCACTTGAGTCGGCAATTGGGTCGGCATCACTGGCTCGGCCGGCGCCGCAGCGGCATGCTTCTGCGTTCTGACAGCGGCGATGCCGAGCGCCAGCAACGCCGCGCCCTTGAGCATGAACTGGCGCCGGGGGCTGCGCAACGATTCGATTGACGAGGCGGGATCGATCATCTGTGGCTCCGCGCCAACGACTGCGACTGACACCATGTCATGCTCGCGTCTGTTATCTTGCCTCACACGACGAGCCGCGCGAAAGCCGCTACCTTCATCCGGCGAGGCACATTGCCGCTGGTAGCCGCCCTTCAGCGTCGTGCTAGGTTTCCTTCGGGGTGCAGTGAACACGACGATCTCGGATTGGAGGAAGCGATGGCCGCCCTGCTCAGCCGCACGTTTCTGCTCGCCTGCTTGCTCGTGAGCCCCGCGGCCATGGCGCAGACCTATCCCGACCGCAACGTGACCATCGTGGTGACGTCATCCGCGGGCGCGCTGACCGACGTACTGACGCGCGCCGTTGCCCAGCAGCTGTCCGAAAAGTGGAAGCAGGGCGTCATCGTCGAAAACAAGGGCGGCGCCGGCTACGCGATCGCGGCGCAGGCGGTGATGCGGGCCGAGCACGACGGCTACACGCTGCTCGCGTCGGAAACCGGCATCTACACCACGCAGCCGCACCTCTATGCCCCGGGCAAGCTGAGCTACGACGCCGAGAAGGATTTCATTCCGGTCGCCGGCTACGGCACGATTCCGGCGGCGCTGCTGATCAATCCGTCGCTGCCGGCGAATTCCGTGAGCGACGTGATCGCGCTCGCCAAGAAAAAGCCGGGCGCGCTGACCTTCGGCACCGCCGGCGTCGGCACCGCGCCGCCGCTCTGGAATTGGAGAACCTTGCCGGCATCAAGGTCACGCCGGTCCACTATCGCGGCGCGGCACCGGCGCTGGTCGATCTCATTGCCGGACATATCGACGCGATCATCATGGGACCATCGGTGGCGCTGAGCACGGTGAAGGCCGGCAAGCTGAAAATGCTCGGCTTCGCCAGCGACAAGCGGGTGCCGCAATTCCCCGACGTGCCGACCATCGCCGAGACCGTTCCGGGCTACGAGGCGAGCGTATCGTTCGGCCTGTTTGCTCCGGCCGGCACGCCGGCCGACATCGTCAAGAAGGTCAACGCCGACGTCGAGCAGATCGTCAACGATCCCGACTTTCAGAAGAAATATCTTGAACGCTTCGCGGTGCAGCCGGTACCGCACTCGCTCGATGCCTTCGCCGACTATCTGCGCAAGGACTCGTCGAAATGGGGCGAGGTCATCAAGAAGTCGGGCGTGACGATCGAGTGATGCGCTGCGCAGGCGCTGAAGTCACGGCGAAGCTAAGGGGTGAAGCGTTGGTAGCGGGGGGCGGATTCGAACCGCCGACCTCCGGATTATGATTCCGCTGCTCTAACCAACTGAGCTACCCCGCCGATGAACGCCCGCACGGCGTCATGCCGCCGGCTGGCTGGGCCTGATTTAGGGCAGTTCAGCGCCGTTTCCAAGTGGCCGAGGGGACTCGGCGCCGGAGTGCTCTGTCAGCGCCAGACTGGCGGCGCGGCGGCGGCCACGGGCACGACCACAGGCTCGCCGAGGCAGGCATCGGGCCGGCGCTCCGTGCAATGGATGGCGACGATGCTTTTCGGGCTTGCCTTCAACACGACGCCCGGTCCGCCCCATGGACCGCCGGCGAGCGCGAAAGTCGAGCCGTACCATGAGCTGGCGGTGCCGCCCGATCGCCAGCCCCAGTGACCGAAATAATAACCGAGGTGCTGTCGCGGCACATAGGCGTGGCGCACATGGGTGATCCTGTGATGCGACGCAGGGACTGGCAGCTCCGCGGCGCTTGCCGCAAAGGGCAGCAACGGCACGGTAGCCGCTAACGCAACGGTGATCCTCATGACTCTGGTCATGCCCGCGATCCGAGCCGATGTGCAGCCAATAGGGCCATAAAGCGTTGACGGTCTGAAAACCCGTAGCCGGGCCGCCGGTTCCGCGAAGTGCGAATGGAGCTAGCGGCGCAAAGCGACCGCAGCTCATCAGTTCGAGGGGAATCCGCTCGACGCGGTCGTGTCATCCGCAGCGCCGTCCACGCGTGCAAACCTGATCAGCGAGAAGTGGCCGAGCGGCGGCATGGCGCGGCGCTCGACGAGGCGCACGCCGGCATGGTGCGCCGCCCAGCCGGCCAGGCGCCACCAGGGGAATTCCGGTTGCCAGCCGAGCCGGCGCGCCACCGGCGCAAACGCGCGCTCGAAGGCGGCGCGCGGTCCAGCCTCGGCGCCCAGATGATTGACCAAAACGATCTCGCCGCCGGGTCTCAGCACGCGAACGAATTCGTCGAGTGTCGCCTCGGGCTCCGGCACCGCGGTGATGACGTACTGCGCGACCACTACATCGAATGCGGCATCCTCAAACGCCAAGCGGCGCGCGTCCATGACGGCGAGGCCGTCAACGTTGGTCAGGCGATGCTCGCGCACCCGCGCCTTGGCCTTGCGCAGCATGGGCGCGGAAAGATCGATGCCGACGATGCGATTGCTCCAGGCGTAGTCCGGCAGCGACAGGCCGGTGCCGACGCCGACTTCGAGAATGCGGCCGCCGATGCGCTCGGCCGCATTCACCGCGGCCTTGCGGCCGCGCTCGAACACGGCGCCGAACACCAGATCGTAGACCGGTGCCCAACGCCCATAGGCCTTGGCGATCGAGGTCTTGTCGAATGCTCCGCCCATCGCGCGCGTCAGTGCTGCGAGCCGTGATGGAGCTTGACTATGGACATGCGGCGCGGCGGTCCTAGCGGGCGATCGCCATGGCGGCGCCGGTGCGGGCGGAATGTGCGGCCGCGACGGTGCTGGCGATGATGCCGCCGCCGAGCACGCGCGCCTGGCCCTCGGATGCGTCGTAGAACGCGCAGGCCTGGCCGGGGGAGACGCCGTCTTCGCTGGCGATCAGCTCGACTTCGACGCCGTGGTCGCCGCGGCGGAGCCACGCCGGCTGCGGCGGCCGCGTCGAGCGGACCTTGACGAATACCTCGCGGCGACTGTCGAGCGCGTGGTCGATCGCGCCGTCGCCCAGCCAATTGACCTCGCGCAGGCCGATGCGGCTCGTGCGCAACGCCTCGCGCGGCCCGACCACGACGCGGCGCCCGGCGGCGTCGAGGCGCACAACATAAAGCGGCGTGCCGGCGGCGATGCCGAGGCCGCGGCGCTGGCCGACGGTGAAGTGGATGATGCCGTCATGGTGGCCGAGCACGCGGCCGTCGAGATCGACGATGTCGCCGGGGCCGGCGGCGCCCGGCCGCAGCCGCTCGATCACCTGCGCGTAATGTCCGGTCGGCACGAAGCAGATATCCTGGCTGTCCTGCTTGTCGGCGACCGCAAGCCCGAATCGCCGCGCCAGGTCGCGGGTCTCTGCCTTGGTGCGATCGCCGAGCGGAAAGCGCAGCACGTCGAGTTGCGCCGGCGTGGTGGCGAACAAGAAATAACTCTGGTCGCGCTCGGCCTCGCGCGCGCGATAAAGCGCGCGGACGCCGCCCGGCAGCGCCCGCGACGCGACGTAGTGGCCGGTGGCCAGCACCTTCGCGCCCAGTTCGCGCGCGGTGTCGAGCAGGTCGCGAAATTTTATCGACTGATTGCACTCGACGCACGGCACCGGCGTCTCGCCGGCAACGTAGCTTTCGGCAAAGCGGTCGATCACCGCTTCCTTGAAGCGGCGTTCATAGTCGAGCACGTAGTGCGGGATGCCGATGCGCGCGGCGACGGCGCGCGCGTCGTGAATGTCGCGGCCGGCGCAGCAGGCGCCCTTGCGGTGGGTCGCTGCGCCATGATCGTAAAGCTGCAAGGTGATGCCGACCACGTCGTAGCCGGCTTCGGCCAGCAGTGCCGCCGTCACCGAGGAATCGACGCCGCCCGACATGGCGACCACGACCCGCGTGTCGGATGGCCGGCCCTCGATGTCGAGACTGTTCAGCATGGCGATGCGGCGGTGCTCCTGCCGTCGGATTACGGGCGCGTCGGGCCGAGGGCGGTTCAGGTCTGCTCACTATTATAAGTGTGACGGCGAGGCTGCGCCATCGCCGCGCCCGAGGGCGGCGCGGTCTGTTGGGAACCGCGATGCGGCAGAATTTGCCGGCGGCGGCAAAGAGCGGACGCCGTCGCTTTTGCTGCCTACGCGCAAGCCACTGAAAACATGGACAGTTTTATCGCTGGCGGCTGGCCCGCGGGTTGCAGGCAAGTGGTTGGGCGAGAGTCGGTTCAGGTTTTTGGAGTCGTTTCGTGCCGAGTGCAGGCGCTATTTCATCGGAGGTCAGCGTGGCCCTGTCGCGTGGGGTGCCGCCACGGCCGCAGCCGTTCATCGCGCAAGCGGACGCACAGCCGTTTGCCGCGCTGCTTGATGCGGCCGTGGCGCCGGTACCGGACCGCGGCGCGGGCTCGCCCAATTCGCAGAAGCCGCCCGCGGACACGGGCGCTGCCGACACCGCAGTTGCTGCACAGGACCGTGCAGCCGGTTCAGCCTCAGCCCCGTCGGGTGGCAATGCCGCGCAAGGATCCGCCGCCCCGGCCAATGGCGCACCGGCTCAAAGCGCTGGCGCCGACGGCCCGCAAGGCGCAGCAGCGGACAAGGCGGACGATGGCAAACCGGGTCCGGCTTCGGGTGTGAACGGCTCCGCCACTTCGGGCTTGGCCACATCCGCTAATGGCACATCGATTCAAACCGCTCATGCCGACGGCACGCAACAAACAACCGCGAAAAGCGGCGGCGATCACAAGCCGGGACCGGGGATCGTATTGCCGCCGCCCGTGCCAAGCGTTGGCGGCAACAGCACGAATCCGCCCAGCGGCACGAGCGCCGACGCGACGAGTAACGCAAAAGTGCCGTCCGGCAACGATCCGCCAGCGCCCGACGCCACCGACTCCGGCAAAGATGCACCTAACAGCACAAGCGCTGCGGCGGTGGCCGCGGCGATCGTCGATCTAAGCGGCTCCGCGCCGGCAAATGGCGCGACGCCGGTTGCGACCAAGCCCGCCGCCGACGGTAAGGATGACGACAAGGACCAAGACGGCGGCTCGGCCGATGCCGCAACGGTTTTGTCCACGGCAAGTCAGGCGCAGCTTCCGTCGCCGAATGCGGTGCAGCCGGTCGCGGCTGCTGTGGTGGTCAACGCGTCGCCCGATCCCGCGCCGGCCGCGGCCGCGAAGCCCGGACTGACCATAGCCGACGCCGCCAAAGCGCGGGTAAAGGTTACGGCGGCGCCCGGCGCAACGGAGCAAACAATCCTGGCTCAAGGCGGCACTGACGATGCGCCGGGTTCAAGCTCCGCTGTCGCTTCGGACAGCTCGAACGCTTCGCCGGCTGGACCGAACGATGCGAGTGGCGATGGGTCGGCGAGCAGCCTGCAGCAGGCGATCGATCAGGCCCCGGCACCCGGCGCCAACGGCGTCTCGTTGGCGAGCCAGATCGACTTTGCGTCGCAGGGCGGGACGGAGCATTTCGTCTTGCGCGGCGACACGGCCACATCGTCAAACGGTGCCGCGGGTTCGGCCGCACCGAACGGCGCCGCGAACGCCGCCATGGTGCCGAATTTCGGCATCTTCGGGCCGGGTGCGATCGCGGCGAATAGTGCCGCGCCGGCCGTGGCCGCAGCCGATCCGGCGGTCCCGCTGGCCGGGCTTGCAGTTGCCATCGCGGGGCGCGCCCAGGCCGGCGCCAGCCAATTCGACATTCGCCTCGATCCGCCCGAGCTGGGCCGCATCGACGTGCGGCTCGACGTCGACGGCAGCGGTCAGGTGCGCACGCATGTGACGGTCGATCGCGCCGACACCTTGCAGCTGTTGCAGAGCCAGCAGCCGCAGCTCGAACGCGCGCTCGAGCAAGCCGGCTTGAAGACCGCCGACAATGGCCTGCAATTCACGTTGCGCGACCAATCGTTCGCCGGGCAGAACAGCGGCTCGGGCGGACAGCAGTACGCCAATCATCAGGCGGCGCCGCTCGTTATTCCCGACATCGACGCGGCGCCGATCGACACCGCACAGATTTATGCACGCTTGCGGCTCGGCAACGGGCTCGACATCAGCGTGTGACGACGGACGGCTGAGGACCCACCATGACGATCGCGAGCAGCACTTTGCCGGTAGCAGCGAACGCGGGCACACAGACGGCGCAGGCCGCAGCCACCGCAGGATCCCAGCAGCTTGCCGGCAACTTCGACACGTTTTTGCAGCTCCTGACCACGCAGCTGCAGAACCAGAATCCGCTCGACCCGCTCGACACCAATCAATTCACCCAGCAGCTGGTCGAGTTCGCCTCGGTCGAGCAGCAGGTCAACATGAACACCAACCTGCAGACCTTGATTTCGCTGCAGCAGACCAACGAAGCGACCTCGGCCATGCAGCTCGTCGGCGTCACCGCCGCGGTCAAGAGCAATACGGCGGTGTTGTCGAACGCCACCGGTTCGCCGGCGACCTGGAGCTTCTCGGTGCCGTCGCCGGCGACCGGGCAGCTCAGCATCACCAACGCCAGCGGCCAGACCGTCTATGCGGGGAGCGTGACCCTCAGCCCGGGCAATCAAACCTTCACCTGGAACGGCCAGGGCACCAACGGCATCACTTGGCCGGACGGCAATTACACCATGTCGATCAACGCCAACGGCGCCAACGGTCAGGCCGTCACGATCTCGACCCAGGTCCAGGGCACCATCAGCGGCATCGATCTCAGCCAGAACCCGCCGCAAGTGCTGATCGGTGGCCAGGATTATCCGATCAGCGCCATCCAATCGATCAGCAGATAGAGGCCTGCACAACGACGCTGAGAACGGCCACGGCCGACGTGCTGCGGGCATCTTGGCTGGGATCGATTCGCGTCGTGGTGGGCGATTTGTGGCCGATTCCGGCCAATCGAGCCTTTTGCTTAGCCAAATTTTAAGCGGCCGCCCTTAATCTCGGGCTCTGTCGCGTTCGAGTGTGTGAGAGTGACTATGACAGAGCCCCATCGCCCGAGGGTCAAGTATGTCATCGGGCCGGACGGTTCGCCGTTGACGATCGCCGATCTGCCGGCGCCGGGGACGAAACGTTGGGTCATCCGCCGCAAGGCGGAGGTCGTGGCCGCGGTTCGCGGCGGGCTCCTATCGCTCGAAGAAGCCTGCACCCGCTATACGCTGACGGTCGAGGAATTTCTGGCCTGGCAATACTCGATCGACCAGCACGGCCTCGCCGGCCTGCGCACCACGCGCATCCAGCAGTACCGCCAATAGCGCCAGCCATCGATCTTGCCTGATTGTCAACGCCGGCCACGCGCCGGCGTTATCGTTTGGCGAATGGCGAATGGGGCAGCGGCTGCTCCCGCCGTTCGCTATTCGCCATTTCGCCATTCGCGCTGACCTCGAGTCCGCAGCTTTTGCGGCGCAGCCCTCCCGTTATTAACCGGGCGCTAACCATCCAGCAGGCAAATCTTGCCTATCAGGCGTTTGCGTTGGGGGGATGGGCTCGGTGAAAAATCTTCTGGAGTTCGCCAAGACGCTCGGCGCACCGCGCATTGCCGCGATGGGCGTGGTCGCCATCGCGCTGGTCGGCTTCTTCGCCTTCATCATTCTGCGCGTCACCACGCCGGAGATGACGCCGCTGTTCACCAACCTGACGCTGGACGATTCGGCCGCCGTCGCCAAGGAGCTGGACCGCGAGGGCGTGCCCTATCAGCTGCGCGGCGACGGCAATGTGATTCTGGTGGCCAAGGATCGCGTCGCCCGCCTGCGCATGCAGCTCGCCCAGAGCGGGCTGCCCAAGGGCGGCGGCGTCGGCTACGAAATTTTCGACCGCACCGACGCGCTCGGCACCACGAGCTTCGTGCAGAACATCAACGCGGTGCGGGCGCTGGAGGGCGAGCTCGCCCGCACCATCCGGGCGCTCGACCGCGTGCAGGACGCCCGCGTGCATCTGGTGATGCCGGAGCGGCCGCTGTTCTCGCGCGACAAGGTCGAGCCGTCCGCCTCCATCGTGCTGCGCGTGCGCGGCGCGCTCGAGCCGACGCAGGTGCGCGCCATCCGCCATCTCGTCGCCTCGGCCGTCAACGGCTTGCGGCCGCAGCGCATCTCGATCGTCGACGAGGCCGGTAACCTGTTGGCCGACGGCGCCGCGGACGGTGCCGGCGCCGGCGACATCGGCGCCGACGATCGGCAGGTCGCGTTCGAGAAGCGGCTGCGCCAGCAGGTCGAGCAGATCGTCACTTCGGTGGTCGGGCCCGGGCACGCGCGCGTGCAATTGACCGCGGATTTCGATTTCAACCGCGTCACCCAGACCTCGGACAAATACGATCCCAACGGCCGCGTGGTGCGATCGAGCCAGACCCGCGAGGAGACGTCCGCCAACAGTGCGCCCAATGCCAACCAGGTCACGGTCGGCAACGAAATCCCGCAAGGCGTGCAGCAGCGCCAAACGCCGGGCGGCGAGGGCGCCACGCCGCGCGACGAAAGCCGGAAATCGGAGGAGATCGTCAATTACGAAATCTCCAAGACCACCAAGACCGAAGTAAGCGAAGGCGGCCGCATCAATCGCATCTCGGTCGCGGTGCTGGTCGACGGCACCTACGCCAAGAACGACAAGGGCGAGATCGCCTACAAGCCGCGCAGCAAGGAGGAGATCGACCAGATCGCCGCACTGGTGCGCTCCGCGATCGGTTTCGATCAGAAGCGCGGCGACCAGGTCGAAGTGGTCAATCTGCGCTTTGCCGAGGCCTCGGCGCAGCCGTTCGCCGAGCCCAGCGGCTGGCTGTCGGCGCTGCACTTCTCCAAGGACGACATCATGCAGGCCATCGAGACCGTGGTGATGGGCCTGCTCGGATTGGCCGTCCTGCTGCTCGTGGTGCGGCCGATGCTGCGGCGCGTGCTGGCGCCGGCTGGCGAAGCGGTCGCGGCGCTGCCGCCCGCTGCCAGCGGTGCCGCGATGCCGGGCGATGGGGGCACTCCGGTGATTGTCCAAGCCGGACCCACCTTCAGCACCGAGCCGAGCGAAACCTCGAAAATGATCGACATGGCCCAGGTCCAGGGTCAGGTCCACGCCCAGTCAGTGCAAAAGGTCGGCGAGATCGCCGACCGCAATCCCGCCGAGACCGTTTCCATCATCCGTCAATGGCTGCACGAAAGCGCCGCCGCCTGATCGCACATCATGCCATCCGCCTACGCCGAAAAAAAAGACAACAGCAGTGCCCGGCGCGAAATCGACAGCGCACTGGCGAGCCTTGCCGGCCACACGGCGGCGCCGCCGAAGCGCCAGCTCACCGGCCCGGAGCGCGTCGCCGTGCTGATGCTGGCGCTCGGCGAACAGCATGGCTCCAAGGTTTGGAGCATGCTCGACGACGACGAGCTGCGGCAGATATCCATCGTGATGTCGACCATCGGCACGGTCGAGGCCGAACTCGTTGAAAACCTGCTGCTCGAGTTCGTGTCGCGCATGTCGGCATCGGGCGCGCTGATGGGCAATTACGACGCCACCGAGCGCCTACTCCAGAGTTATTTGCCGCCCGAACGGGTCGGCAACATCATGGACGAAATCCGCGGGCCCGCCGGCCGCAACATGTGGGAGAAGCTGTCCAACGTCCAGGAAGAGGTGTTGGCCAACTATCTGAAGAATGAATACCCGCAGACCGTCGCGGTGGTGCTGTCGAAGATCGGCCCCGACCACGCCGCGCGCGTGCTGGCGATCCTGCCGGAAGAATTGGCGCTCGACGTCATCAACCGCATGCTGCGCATGGAGGCGGTGCAGAAAGAGGTGCTGGAACGGGTCGAGCAGACCTTGCGCACCGAGTTCATGTCGAACCTGTCGCAGACGCGCCGGCGCGATGCCCACGAAGTGATGGCCGAGATCTTCAACAATTTCGACCGGCAGACCGAGACGCGCTTCCTCACCTCGCTGGAAGAGGAGAATCCGGAAAGCGCCGAGCGCATCAAGACCTTGATGTTCACCTTCGACGACCTGACCAAGCTCGACACCGCCTCGACGCAGACGCTGATGCGCCACATCGAGAAGGACAAGCTGGCCGTGGCGCTCAAGGGCGCGGCCGAGCCGGTGCGCCAGTTCTTCCTGTCCAACATGTCGACCCGCGCCGCCAAAATGCTGCTCGACGACATGCAGGCGATGGGCCCGGTGCGGCTGCGCGAGGTCGATGAGGCGCAGGCGCTCCTGGTCAACCACGCCAAGGACCTCGCCGCCAAGGGCGAGATCATCATCTCCAAGAGCCGCGGCGAAGAAGAGCTGATTTATTGACATGGCAATGAATGCGCCGACCAAATTTCTGTTCGACGTCGATTTTGCCGGCGGTGCCGACCGCAAGCCGGCAATGGCGCTTGCCGAGCACGCGCAAAGGCTCGCCGAGGCGGAGGCTGCGGCGCACCGGCGCGGCTACGCCGAGGCGCAGAGCGACGCCAAGGTCGAGAGCGACCGGCGTGCCGCCGCCGCGCTCGAGCGCATCGCCGCCGGCATTGCCGAGGCCGGCAAGACCCTGACGGCGGTCGAGACGCGGCTCGAATGCGAAGCCGTCGAAGTTGCCGTCGCGGTCGCCAGAAAGCTGGCGCCGGCGCTGATCGCACGCGAGCCGTTCGCCGAGATCGCCGCTTTGGCGAGCGATTGCTTCCGCCAGCTGGTCACAGCGCCGCATATCGTCGTGCGCATTCAGGACGCGCTCTATGCCACTGCGCGCGAGAAGCTGGAGCCGATCGTGCGCGCGCGCGGTTTCGAAGGCCGGTTGGTTGTGCTCGCCGAGCCCGAGATCGCGCCGGGCGACTGCCGCATCGAATGGGCGGACGGCGGCGTGAGCCGCGACAGCGCTGCCGCCGACGCGGCGATCGGCGCCGCGGTCACCGCCTATCTGAGCGCCCGACGCGGCTTGGCGGCAGGGGCCAACGCGGCTCCGGCGGCCGGCGAACAACAGAACATCGAGGAGGTTGTCGGATGAGCGACGATGCCAAAGTCACGCTGCCCAATCTCGAAGCCGGCGGACTGGCTACCGACGTGCCGCTCGCCGCGGAGCCGGAAGGGCCGACCTCACGCATCGCCGCCGATCTCGAAGCGGTGTTCGACGTGCCGGTGCAGGTCTCTGCCGTGCTCGGGCGCGCCCGCATGGATGTTGGCGATCTGCTCAAGCTCGGCCCCGGCGCCGTGCTCGAGCTCGACCGCAAGGTTGGTGAAGCGATCGATATCTATGTCAACAACCGCCTGGTGGCGCGCGGCGAAGTCGTTCTGGTCGAAGAAAAGCTCGGCGTCACCATGACAGAAATCATTCGGGCGGAGCGTTCCTAAGAGCGCGAACAAGGAATAAAGCCATGCGGCTCCTCATCATCGGCACGCTCAACGGCCAGCTCACCACGGCGACCAAGCTCGCCATGGAGAAGGGCGCGAGCGTCACGCACGCCGCCGACATCGCCCAGGGGCTCGCCGTGCTGCGCGCCGGCCGCGGCGCCGATCTGTTGATGGTGGACGTCGCCATCGCCATTCGCGACCTGGTGCGCAGCCTCGAAGCCGAGCACATTCATGTGCCGATCGTGGCCTGCGGCACCGCGACCGACGCGCGCGCCGCCGTCGCCGCGATCCAGGCCGGCGCCAAGGAGTACATCCCGCTGCCGCCGGATCCGGAGTTGATCGCCGCGGTACTGGCTGCGGTGGCCGACGATGCGCGCGAGCTGATCTATCGCGACGAGGCCATGGCGCGGGTCGTCAAGCTTGCCCAGCAGGTGGCGCCGAGCGAGGCCTCGGTGCTGATCACCGGCGATTCCGGCACCGGCAAGGAAGTGCTGGCGCGTTACGTGCACGCGCGCTCGCAGCGCGCCAAGAAACCGCTGATCTCGCTCAATTGCGCCGCGGTGCCGGAATCGCTCCTGGAATCCGAATTGTTCGGCCACGAGAAGGGCGCGTTCACCGGCGCCGTGGCGCGCCGCGTCGGCAAGTTCGAGGAGGCCAACGGCTCGACCTTGCTGCTGGACGAGATTTCCGAGATGGACGTGCGGCTGCAGGCCAAACTTCTGCGCGCCATCCAGGAACGGGTGATCGACCGCGTCGGCGGCACCCGACCGGTGCCGGTCGATATCCGTATCATCGCCACCTCGAACCGCAATCTCGCCGAGGCGGTGCGTGCCGGCACGTTCCGCGAGGATTTGCTGTTCCGGCTCAACGTCGTGAACCTGAAGATCCCGCCGCTGCGCGAGCGGCCGGCCGACGTGCTCGAGCTCGCCGAGCATTTCATCAAGAAATACTCGGTGGCGAACGGCGTGGCGGCGCGGCCGCTGTCGGCGGAGGCGCGGCGCACGCTGGCCATCAATTACTGGCCCGGCAACGTGCGCGAGCTGGAAAACACCATGCACCGCGCCGTCTTGATGGCAAGCGGCGGCGAGATCGGACCCGAGGCGATTCTCGCGCCTGACGGCGTGCGGCTCGATCAGCAGCGCGGCGCCGGGGCCGTGGCGCACGCCGCGCTCGCCGCCGAGCAGGTCTCGCGCGCGCTGGTCGGCCGCACCGTCGCCGAAGTCGAGCGCGACCTGATCTTGGAGACGCTGAAACACTGTCTCGGCAACCGGACCCACGCCGCCAACGTGCTCGGCATTTCGATCCGTACGCTCCGCAATAAGCTCAACGAATATTCGGCCGACGGCGTGCCGATCCCACCGCCCGGCGGTGGTGAGCCACGCGCGGCGGCGTAGGTTTGGCGCGTAGGAAGCGCGCAAGCGGCGGGTGCGAATAGCGAATAGCGAATAGCGAATAGTAGCAAGGCGTTGCTCTCCACTCGCTATTCGCCACTCGCCACTCGCCATTCGCTCATCTTCATTTGGTCGCATCTCCGCCATCGACCACGATGGTCTCTACCTCGCCGGCGCCGTTGGCGCGGCGGAACGCGGCGGCGTGGTTGTATTCGTCGGATTGGAAGCAGGCGACGCCTTGCTCGAAGGTCGGGAATTCGATCACCACGAAGCGCTGAAATTTTTGCGGGCCTTCCATGATCTGGTAGCGGCCGCCGCGGGCCAAAACCTTGCCGCCGTGCTTGGCGATGATCGCCGGCACCAGATCGGTGTACTTCTTGTAGGCGACCGGATCGTTGATCTTGGATCGCGCGACCCAATAGGCTGGCATGGGAATGCTCCGCATCTGCTTGGATAGGAGCAAGACAATGATGATCTGTCATACTCCCGAACGGCGGAGCATCCAGTAATCGGCGACGATCGGCAAGAGTTACAATAAAGGCGAGGATGTGCCGCGGCTAGGTCTGAGCAAACAACCCGCGCAGCATGGTTCCGGCGGTGGCGCGCTTTTCCGGTTGCTTCGGCGCGCCGACCATGCGGCGGCCGAGCAGGTCGACGAACGTCTCCTTCGGCATCGGCTTGGCGAACAGATAGCCCTGGCCGATATCGCAGCCGATGCCCTGCAGCTTATGGCTCTCGTGGGCGCTCTCGATGCCTTCGGCCACGGTCTTGAGCTCGAAGCGCTTGGCCAGCTCGACGATGGTCTCGCACAGCCCGGCGTTGACCTTGTCGATATGGCAATTGGTGACGTAGGAGCGATCGATCTTCAGTTCGCTGAACGGCAGTTGCCGCAACCGCGCCAGCGACGAATGGCCGGTGCCGAAATCGTCCAGCGCCAGCGAGCAATGCAGCTCCCGCAGTTGGTCGGCAACTTCGTTGGCGATCTTGAGGTCGTGCATGGCCTCGTCCTCGGTGACTTCGAGAATGAGGCCCGGCCAGTTGCCGGTTTTCGGCCGTTGCTCGCGCAGCATCTGCGCGATCGGCAGCTTGACGAAGGCGGAGGCCGGCACGTTGACCGACAGTTTCAGCGCGGCGCCCTGGGCGGCGCAGTCCTCGAAGTCGCGCAGCGCGGTGAGGATGACGCGTTCGGTGAGCGCCAGCATGTCGGCTTCCGGGGCGCCGGGCAGGAACGCGCCGGGACTGATCAGGCTGCCGTCCGGACGGCGGGCGCGCACCAAAGCCTCGGCCCCGACCAGGCGCTTGGCGCGCAGGTCGATCTTGGGCTGGTACCACAGCTCGAACAGATTTCGCCGCAGCACGTCGCCGAGCGTCACCTTGCCGTTGACGGGCTCGGGCTCGGCCGGCTTTGCGCCGAACAGTTTTTGCAGTTTTTGCAGCATCGATCGTCGGGGCTGCGCCGCCATCATGCGGCGTTTTTGCCGATAGATGCCGATTATGGCCGGCAAAGCGGGACAGCACCGTTAATGTCGCGCCCCCGACATACATTATCGTTTGCAAAGCGTAACTGATTTGCGGAGAGCTTTAATGACTCGCTCCGCTGGCTTTCTCTGATCGACCAATAAGAGCGCCGCCTTAGAAGAACTCACTCCGCGGCGCGGCGGGCGGCGACGATCTGGTCGGCGGTGCGGCCGGTCAGCTCGGCCATGTGGTCGAACTTGAAGGTAAAGGTGCCGGCACCGGCGGTCGCCGAGCGGATTTCGACGATCAGATCGCCGATCTCGGCTTCGGGTAATTTGGCGCGCACCACGTCCCAGCCGTCCCAGCCCTCGCGCGTATCGAAGCCGAGGATGTGGCCGCGCCGGCCGGACATCAGCGCATTGATCTTGGCGGTCGCTTCCGAGGGACAGACGATCTCGACCAGATGGATCGGCTCGAGCAGCACCGGCTGGCATTGCGGCAGGCCTTCGCTGATGCCGATGCGTCCGGCGGTGCGGAACGCCATGTCGGAGGAATCCACCGTGTGGTACGAGCCGTCGATCAGCGCGACGTGGAGGTCGACCACCTGAAAGCCGAGCGGGCCGTGCTTGAGCGTGTCGATCACGCCTTCTTCGACCGACGGAATGTAATTGCGCGGCACCACGCCGCCGGTGATCCGTTCCTCGAACTGAAAGCCGGAGCCGCGCGGCAGCGGTTTGATCTCCAGCACGACGTCGCCGAACTGGCCGTGGCCGCCCGACTGCTTCTTGTGCCGGCCGCGCTGGGTGACGCTTTTGCGGATGGTCTCGCGATAGCCGACGGACGGTTGCCGCCGTTCGATGGCGACGCCATAGCGGTCGCTCAGCCGCTCGGTGGCGACGCGCAGGTGCATTTCGCCCTGGCCCCACAGCACCACTTCGTGGGTCTCAGGGTTGTGCACGATGGTGATCGAGGGGTCTTCCTCGGCAAGTTTGCTCAGCGCTTGGCCGAGCTTCACGTCGTCCTTGCGCTCCTTGGCCGAAATGGCGATGGCGAGTACCGGCGCATAAGGCTCGACCTTGGCGACTTGGGCGTGCGCTTCTTTGCCGGTGCTGAGCGTGTCGCCGGTCTTGGCCTTGTCGAGCTTGGCGAGCGCAACCACTTCGCCGAACGCCGCGGGTCCGCGCTTTTCCGAATTCTGGCCGACGAGCTTGAACACGCCTGCGACCCGGCCGGCTTCGTCGCCGTCGCTCGAGGCGAACGTGGTGCCGTCGGCGGCTTGCCCGGCGAGCACCCGCGCCACCGACATTTTGCCGCCATGGGTCGTGTTCAGCGTCTTGAGCACGTAGGCGACGGCATCGCCGCCGCCCACCTTGAGGCCGAGCCGTTTGGCGGTCTCGGCGATGCCGGGGGACTCGTGGCGCAGCGCTTTCAACAGGCGCAACACACCGTTGGCGCGGATCGCCGTGCCCATCAGAACCGGGCACACCAGGCCTTCGCGCAATTCCCGGGTCAGATCGTCGAACACCTTGTCGCGCGGCGGCTGGATATCTTCGAGCAATTGCTCCATCAGCTCGTCGTCGTGATCGGCGAGCGTCTCCAGCATGGAAAAGCGTGCGGTCTTTTCGCGGTCGGCCGATTCGCCTTCGAGCGGCACCACCTGCGACGGCGCGTGCTCTTTGTAGACGAAGGCCCGTTCCAGCGCGAGATCGACGAAACCGCTGATGAGATCGCCCGAGAAGGTCGGAATCTGCCGCAGCACCAGCTTGGTGCGCGACGCCGGCTGTAACAGCTTCAGCAATTCGTGGACGCCGGCATCCGCCTTGTCGATCTTGTTGACGAACAGGATGCGGGGGATCTTCTGCTCTTCGAGTTCGCGCAGGATGAGCTGCAGCTGCGGGATTTTCTTCTCGTCCATTTCGCAGACGACGATTGCGGCGTCGATCGCCGGCAGCACCGAGCGCATGTCGTGGACGAATTCGACCGAGCCGGGGCAGTCGAGAAACGTGTAGGAATCGCCCATGAAGGTGGTCGTGGCGACGCCGAGCTCGACGCTCATGCGGTGATGCCGCGCTTCCTTGCTGGCGTCGCCGACCGTGTTGCCGGCTTCGACCGCGCCCTGACGCTGGATCACACCGGTGCGGAACAGGATCGCTTCGAGCAGCGTCGTCTTGCCGCTTTGGAACGGACCGACCAGGGCTACGGCGCGAGGTCCGGTCGCACGCGTGCCATTGTTACCGTTTGCCGCCATGAGCGCTCTCCCGCACGTGAGCCGCCGCCACCTCTCTCGTGCGTGCCGCCGCGGGCCGACGATCAAGAGGCCGGTGAGCTATGGTTTCAAACGGCGACGGGGGAGGTCAAGAGGGCGGGCATTCCGCCGCTCAATTCTCCGTCAACACTGGCTGCCGGCGAGGCAGAGATTGAGCTGGCTCACCCCGGCGGCGATGTTGAAGCCGGTGGTGCTCTGGACGGACAGCGGTTGCAGCGCGACCGAGTCATTGTTGCCGCCGATCAGCACGTTGGCGCCGAGACCGAGCGCCAGCGAGGCTTCGGCCGTGGCGCCCACATAGCTCCCGGCCAGCGTACCGCCATAGCGATCGGTGTTGACGAACACCGTCCAGACCATCTTGCCGCCGCTTGTCACCCCGACATCGAGGCCGAGCCGCGTCAAGGTGCCCACATAGGCCGCCTGGGCCCCATTACCGCCATGGAAGAAGCAGCTCACGTTGCGCTGGGAGGTGACGAGAAGGCCGACGCTGGACGACAGCGAGCAGTCGAGCTCGCCGGCCTGGATACGGGGCGCCTGCGCGAATGCGGGCGACGTCATTGTGGCGGCAAGCGTCGCGGCGGCGACCGAAGCCGCCGCGAAGGCAATACGGGACATATGCGTTCTCCTCACCCCCGGCCCGCCCGAGCGAGCCTTTCGCCATTGTAAGCGAGAACCGCGCGGCCGTCGCCTCCTGTTTTGGATGCGGCGTGCCAATGAGGCTGCGAGGTGTCGCAAGCGACGGTGCGGCTACTTCAAGTTCCCGCAGAAGCGCTGGATGCGGGCGCAGGCTTGTTCGAGCGCGGTCGTCGCCGTCGCATACGAGATGCGGAACGCCGGGCCGACGCCGAACGGCGTGCCTTGCACCACCGCGACGCCTTCGGCTTCGAGAAGCTCGGTGACGAAGTCCTCGTCGGTGGCGAGCTTCTTACCGGTCGGCGCGGTCTTGCCCATGGTGCCGGCGCACGACGGATAGACATAGAACGCGCCTTCCGGCTTCGGGCAGCGGATGCCGTTGGCCTGATTGAGCATGGAGACGCAGAGGTCGCGCCGCTCCTTGAAGATCTTGTTGTGCTCCTCGATGAAGTCCTGCGGGCCATTGAGGGCCTCGACGGCCGCCCATTGCGACACCGCTGTCGGGTTCGAGGTCGACTGCGACTGCAGCATCGCCATCGCCTTGATCAGCGGCTCCGGGCCGCCGCCATAGCCGATGCGCCAGCCGGTCATGCAATAGGTCTTGGACACGCCGTTGATGGTCAATGTGCGCTCATAGAGCCGCGGCTCGAGCTGCGCCGGCGAAAAGAATTCGAAGTCGTCGTAGACCAGGTGTTCGTACATGTCGTCGCTCATCACCCAGACATGCGGGTGACGCACCAGAACGTCGGTGAGCGCTTTGAGCTCGGCACGCGTATAGGCGGCGCCGGTCGGGTTCGACGGCGAATTGAACAGGAGCCACTTGGTCTTCGGCGTGATGGCGCGCTCCAGCGCCTCGGGCTTCATCTTGAAGCCCTCCTCCATGCGGGTCTCGACCGCAACCGGCTCGCCGCCGGCGGCCAGCACCATATCGGGGTAGCTGACCCAATAGGGGGCCGGGATGATGACCTCATCGCCCGGATTGAGCGTCGCCAGGAAGGCGTTGAACAGCACCTGCTTGCCGCCGGTGCCGATGATGATCTGCGACGGCTTGTAGTCGAGCGCGTTTTCGCGCTTGAACTTGCGCGCCACCGCGGCCTTGAGTTCCGCGATGCCCTCGACGGCGGTGTATTTCGCCGCCCGACCGTCGCGGATCGCCTTGATGGCGGCCTCCTTGATGTTTTCGGGCGTGTCGAAGTCGGGCTCGCCGGCGCCCAGCCCGATCACGTCGCGGCCGGCCGCCTTGAGCGCCCGCGCCTTATCGGTCACCGCCATGGTGGCCGAAGGCTTGATGCGCATGGTGCGGTCCGCGAGAAAGGCCATTGCCATCTCCCAGGTTTGCGGCGGGCTGTTTTGCGGCGCGAGCTTCCTAAAGCCGGGCCGGCGCACAGGCAAGGATAAAGCGCGGTTTCACCGCCGATCATGTTGAAACTCGCGCCCGGCACGCCGCAAACGCTCCGTTAAGCCCGATTTGTCCTAATGCGCCTCATGGCCATGCCGACCGGAACAGCGCTGCGGCGGGTATGCGAGGGCTTGCGGAGCGGCGAGTGGCTCACGCGCGAGCGCGTTCGCCTGGTCGCCATGGTGCTGCTGATCGCCTCCGTGGCGGGCTTCGCTTTGCTGGTCGTGACCGCGCACGGCGGCGTCGATCGGCAGGGCCGCCCGCTCGGCACCGATTTTTCCGACATCTATGCCGCCGGCACCTATGTGCTGGAGGGCAATCCGGCCGCCCCGTTCGACCTGGCGCGGCAACATGCGCGCGAGCAGGCGCTGTTCGGTCAGGCAACGCCATTCTACGGCTGGCACTATCCGCCGTACTTTCTTTTCGTCGCGGGCCTGCTTGCCGAAATGCCGTATGGCCTGGCGCTCACGGTCTGGCAGGCGGTGACGCTCGCTCTCTATTTGTTGATCGTCTGGATGATCGTTTCTCCATCGCCGGGCAAAGCGCGCAAGGGTGACTGGCTGCTCCTGGCGCTTGCTTTCCCGGCGGTGTTGATCAATGTCGGGCACGGTCAGAATGGCTTCCTGACCGCTGCGCTGATGGGCGGCGCGCTGGTCGCGTTGCCGGGCCGGCCGGCACTCGCCGGCGTCCTATTCGGACTCTTGATCTACAAGCCGCAGTACGGCGTGATGATTCCGTTGGCGCTTTTGGCCGGCGCGCACTGGCGCACCATTGCGGCGGCCGCCGCGACTGTCGCGCTGCTGACGCTTGTCACTACATTTGCGTTCGGACCGCAGATCTGGACTGCATTTCTTGCTTCGACCGAATTCTCGCGCACGGTGGTGCTCGAACAGGGCGGTACCGGCTGGCACAAGATCCAGAGCCTGTTTTCCTGGGCGCGCATGTGGGGCGCCTCGATTCCCGTGGCCTATGCGCTGCAGGGCCTGCTGATGGCTGCGCTTGGCGTCGCCATCGTGCGGCTGTGGCACAGCGCTGCGCCCCATGCGCTCAAAGCCGCCGCGCTATGCCTCGCGGCGATCCTCGCCACGCCCTACACGCTGGACTACGACATGATGGTGTTGGCGCCGGCCATTGCCTTCGTCGCCGCCGACGGACTCGCCCGCGGATTTAGGCCTTGGGAAAAAACCGCGCTGGCGGCGCTATGGCTCGCGCCGCTCGTGACGCGCAGCATTGCCCAGGCGACGCTGATCCCGCTCGGCGTTCCGGCGATGCTTGCCGCGTTTGTGGTGGTGTGCCGGCGCGCGGAACTGCGCATTCCGCTGGTGCGTTTCGGCGGCCCTTCCTCTAGGATGGCCGACAGCGGCCCGGCGCGCGGTCACGACATCGCCGCGTTCAAACAATAGACCGAAAAAAGCAAGCAGGACGGGCGGCAGCGGAGGGTCCGAGCGCCGATGTTCACGCTCTACTCGATGCAGCGTTCCGGCAATAGCTACAAGGCGCGGCTCGCCTTGGCGCAGCTGGGCGTTCCGTACCGGCTGATCGAGATCGACATTCTCAAGGGCGAGAGCCATACGCCGGAGTTTTTGCTGAAAAACCCGAGCGGGCAGGTGCCGCTCCTTGAAGTCATGCCCGGCCGCTATCTGGCCGAATCAAACGCTATCCTTTGGTATATTGCCGGCGGCACGCCGCTCGCGCCGGAAGACCGCATCGACCGCGCCGAAGCGCTGCAATGGATGTTCTTCGAGCAGCACAGCCTCGAGCCGAACCTCGGCGCGGCCTATTTTTGGCTGACCTTGATCAAGGGCGGCCGCGAGCTGCAGAGCCACGCCATCGAGGACTGGATGGAAGAAGGCCATCGCGCGCTGGGCGTCATGGAGCGGCATCTGTCGCTGCACGACTATTTCGCCGCCGACCGCTACACCATTGCCGACATCGCGCTCTATGCCTACACGCACGTGGCGCATCAATGCGATTTCGACCTGTCGGCATTTCCGGCGGTGCGCGCCTGGCTGGAGCGCGTCGCCGCGCAGCCGAGCCATGTGGCAATGGACCTCGACCCTGTTCAGGTATCAGCAGTCCAGTAGTCGGTCATCAGACGAACACTCGGTCCTTGCGCTCGACTTCTCATCATTGATGACCGGGAACTGATTCCTGGTACCTGAAAACCACAGCTGCACTTTATTCGCCGTGGCTCCCCCAGCGTTAACGCTTCGTTAACCCAAACCACAAAATTGCCCTTATTCCTCAATGGCTTCGCCCTAGTTCGGCCGAACACGCGCCAGCATCCGCGCCGATTCTTGCCATCGTACGAACTGATTCGCCTGAGGATGCCGACCATGTCAGAACTTCACGGGAAGGTCGGTTTTGCGTCTCCCGATGCCGACAGCAAATTCATCAAGCGCCGCCATGCCGCCATCGAGCTGGTGGCGGCCGCCGCACTCGCGGTTTCTCTGATCGTCGCCGTCACCGCCGTGTCGATCGGCGCCGCGCGCGCCCAGATGCTTGGCGCCGTGGCTCAGAACCGCGACGCGTTCGTCGCGCTGGTCATGGCCGGAGTAGGCGGCATGGGCGGCTTGACCGTGATGGCGGTGCGCAGCCGCACGAACGGGCGCGATCACTAAATCCGAACGGCCGAAGAACCGGCCGTCGCGGGACGAGCGCAACGGTCTGCCCAACCGATGAGCAATTGCCCTTAAAAACGGCAACAAATGACTTAAATCCCGGCCGTAATGCCGATATGGTGGCCGCTTCCGGTCCCCTCTCGGAGCAGGCGCGCCATGAAACTCGTCACCGCCATCATCAAGCCGTTCAAGCTCGATGAGGTGCGCGACGCGCTGTTGGGCGTCGGCGTCCACGGCATGACGGTGACCGAGGTCAAGGGCTACGGCCGGCAGAAGGGCCACACCGAGATCTATCGCGGCGCCGAATACGCCGTGAATTTTTTGCCGAAAATCCGCGTCGAGATCGCCGTCACCGAGCAGGACGCCGAACGTGTGGTCGAGGCGATCGGCGCCGCCGCCAAGACCGGCCAGATCGGCGACGGCAAGATCTTTGTCATACCGATTGAGCAGGCAGTGCGCATTCGCACCGGCGAGACCGACAGCGACGCGCTCTAGCCGAAAACCAGAAAATCGCTTCGGGGGGAGCATGATGAGGGTGGCATCGCTCACGCGCGCTGCGGCTGTTGCTGCGGCGCTCACGCTCGTCGTCGCGGCTCCGGCCGCGGCGCAGCAGCCGGCCGCCAAGATCGATCCCGCCGATACCGCCTGGATGATCGTGGCGACCGCGCTGGTGCTGATGATGTCGATCCCGGGCCTGGCGCTGTTTTATGCCGGCATGGTGCGCAAGAAGAACGTGCTCGCCACCATGGCGCAGACTTTTGCGGTGACGGCGCTCGGGTCGGTGCTGTGGATGCTGATCGGCTACTCGCTGACATTTGTCGGCGGTGGGGCGGTGCTCGGCACGCTGCGCCGCGTCGCGCTCTTCGGCATGGGCACGGATTCGGTGAGCGCGCTGGCGCCGACCATCCCGGAAGCTTTGTTCATGCTTTACCAGATGACGTTTGCTGTCATCACCGTGGCGCTGGTCGCCGGCTCGGTCGCCGATCGAATGCGTTTCTCGGCGTTTCTGTGGTTCGCGGCGCTGTGGTTCCTGATCGTCTATGTGCCGATCGCCCATTGGGTCTGGGGCGGCGGCTTTTTGGGCAGCGCCGGCGTGCTCGATTTCGCCGGCGGCACCGTCGTGCATCTCAATGCCGGCGTCGCGGGTCTGGTCGCCGCTTTGGTGCTCGGCGCGCGGCGCGGTTACGGCAGCGATAATTTCGCGCCGTACGATCTGTCGCTCGCGGTGATCGGTACCGGATTGCTGTGGGTCGGCTGGTTCGGCTTCAACGGCGGCTCGGCGCTCGCCGCCGGCTCGCGCGCGGTGTTTGCGATCCTGGACACGCATCTCGCCGCTTCGGCCGGCGCCGTGACCTGGATGGCGCTCGAATGGTGGACGCGCGGCAAGCCATCGGTGCTCGGCATGATCTCCGGCGCGGTGGCCGGCCTCGGCACCATCACGCCGGCGTCGGGCTTCGTGCTGCCATGGGAAGCGTTGATCATCGGCATCATCGCCGGGCTGGTCTGTTTCTGGGCCTGCACCTGGCTCAAGCTCCATTACGGCTACGACGATTCGCTCGACGTGTTCGGCGTGCATGGCGTGGGCGGCGCCACCGGCACGCTGCTGACCGGCGTGTTTGCCGCGCGGGCGATCGGCAATGTCTCGGGACTGACCGAAGGCCACGTCACCCAGGTTCTGATTCAGCTCTACGGCATCGCCGTTACGCTGGCGTGGTCCGGCATCGCCACCTTCGTCCTGCTCAAGGTGGTGTCCGCCTTTGTCCCGTTGCGCGTCGACAAGCAGGCCGAAGTGGAAGGTCTCGACGTCACTCAGCACGGCGAAGCCTTGCAGTAGCTGCCTACGGAACTGGCAGAGCCTGCCAGACTGCCCGCTTAATTCTTATGCAGAGTGACTTCTGTTTGTGCGGCAGTTGAGCCGCGTTGCCACGCGGGCCCACCCCGGCCACCCCGCCCGGCCTAATCTTCTCGTCCGATCAAAGCTTTAGATGCGGCCTAACAAACTGGCACGGCACTTGATTGTGCTGCGCCGAAGACTATCGCGCGGCCGTCGTGCCGCGGCGTCTGCTGGGCTTCAGGGCGGGGAGAGCGAATGAAAATCGTCATGGCGGTGATCAAGCCGTTCAAGCTCGATGAGGTCCGCGACGCGCTGACCCAGATCGGCGTGCAGGGCCTGACCGTGACCGAAGTCCGCGGCTACGGCCGGCAAAAGGGCCACACCGAAATTTATCGCGGCACCGAATACGCCGTCAGCTTCCTGCCGAAGATCAAGCTCGAGATCGCCTGCCCGTCCGATCAGGTCGACAGGGTGGTCGAGACCATCGCCAGCGCCGCCAAGACCGGCCAGATCGGCGACGGCAAGATCTTCGTCATCGCACTCGATCATGCGGTCCGCATCCGCACCGGCGAAGCCGACGCGGCGGCGCTGTAGCGCAAGCTTCTCTGAACAGGAGTGAATCAATGAACGCGAAGAAACGATCCGCGCTGCTTGGGTTTGCCGGCGCGCTCACGCTGGCGCTCGCGCTGTGCCTGCCGACGTTCCAGGCGTCGCGTGCGCAGGCGCCGGCTGCGCTGGGCGGCGTAACCCTCGCACAGGCGCAGGCCCCTGCGCCGGCTCCGGCAGCCGGGGCACCGGCAGCCGCAGAGCCCGCTGCCGCGCCGCAGGCCTGCGACGGCGTCAAGGTCACGGAAAACTGCACGCC
The DNA here is from genome assembly GCA_035651875.1 of Xanthobacteraceae bacterium. GTDB lineage: Bacteria > Pseudomonadota > Alphaproteobacteria > Rhizobiales > Xanthobacteraceae > BOG-931. Next base: position 29,251 of record DASRET010000031.1, on the reverse strand, counting down.
CAATTCCGGTGACACCGCCTGGATGCTGACCTCGATGGCCATCGTGCTGATGATGACCATCCCGGGCCTGGCGCTGTTCTATGGCGGCATGGTGCGCAAGAAGAACGTCGGCGACATGGTGATGATGAGCTTCGCCATCACCTGCCTGGTCAGCATCCTGTGGTTCCTGTTCACCTACAGCATCGCGTTCCGTGGCGGCACGCCGTTCATCGGCGGCTTCGACCGGGCGTTCCTGCAGAATATCGTCAGCAACACGTTCAAGGCGGGCGTGGCGCAGAATATCGGCACACCCAATTCGCTGGCGCCGACCATTCCCGAAACCGTCTACTCGATGTTTCAGCTGACGTTCGCCATCATCACGGCGGCGCTGATCACCGGCTCGGTCGCCGAACGCATGAAATTCTCGGCGCTGCTGTGGTTCATCGGGCTGTGGACCGTTTTCGTCTATTCGCCGGTCGCCCACTGGGTCTGGGGTCCGGACGGCATCTTCAACAGCGCCAACGCGGACGCCAAGCTTCACGTGCTCGACTTCGCCGGCGGCACCGTGGTGCACATCAATTCCGGCACCGCCGGCCTGATGGCAGCGCTGATGCTCGGCAAGCGCAAGGACATCGGCCCGCCGCACAACATGGTGCTGACCATGATCGGCGCTTCGCTGCTGTGGGTCGGCTGGTTCGGCTTCAACGCCGGCTCGGCGGTGAGCGCCGGCATGCAGGCCGGCATGGCGATGGCGGTGACGCACATCGCCACCGCGACCGCCGGCTTCACCTGGATGCTGGTCGAATGGTTCCTGCGCGGCAAGCCGACGGTGATCGGCATCTGTTCGGGCGCGGTGGCGGGGCTTGTCGCCATCACGCCGGCTTCGGGCTTCGTCGGCCCGGTCGGCGCGTTCTGCATCGGCATCGCCGCCGGCATCGTCTGCTACTGGGGCTGCACCGGGCTCAAGCACTTCCTCGGCTATGACGATGCGCTCGATGCGTTCGGCGTGCATGCGCTCGGCGGCGCGGCCGGCGCCATCCTGACCGGCGTGTTCGCGGTCGAGGCCTACGGCGGCACGGCAGGCGCCATCGAGGGCAATTACGGCCAGATCCTCACGCAATGCATCGCCGTCCTCACGGTGTTCGTCTACGACGTTGTGGTGACGCTGATCATCCTGAAGCTGATCGATCTCGTGATCGGTCTGCGCGTCAGCGAGGAGATCGAGCGCGGCGGTCTCGATCTCGCGCTGCATGGCGAGGCCGTGCAGTAATCGTTTTCACTCAGCTGCGCGGGTCTCCGCCAAAAAGCGGGGACCCGTGCGCATTCCAGAGCGTCGCGTCGCGATAAATCAGAATGTCAGTTTGACTTCGCCGGCTGCTGCGCAGGCGGCGGCGATTGCCACGCCGCTGCGGTTTTGACGTTGATGGCGTCGTCGGGCTGCGGCTCGGGCTTGAAGCTCTGCACCGCGGCGCGGGCGGCGACGAGGGCCTGGGCGTCGAGATGCCTGGCGACGTCGTCGCGTTTGCTCGCGGCGTCATGGTCGCCCTGGTTGGCGGCAAGCGCAAACCATTTGTATGACTCGCCGTAGTTCTGGCTCACGCCGATGCCGCGCGCATAGAGAATGCCGAGATTGTATTGGCTGTCGCTGACGCCGTGATCGGCGCCTCTACGAAACCACTCGGCGGCGGTCGTGTAATCCGGCGCGCCGTCGACACCTTCGGCGTACAGCACGGCGAGATTGTGCATGGCCTTGCCGTTGCCCTTTTGGGCCGCCGCAACATAAAGCTCGCGCGCGCGAACCAGATCCTTTTTGACGCCGATACCTTTCTCATAGAGACCGCCGAGGCGAAATTGCGCCGGCACCAAGCCTTGCTTCGCGGCGCGTTCCAGCCACTGCGCCGCGGCGGCGGTGTTCTTCGGCACGCCGCGACCCTCGGCAAAGCGGGCCGCAATCTCGTAGGCGGCGGCCGGATCGCCGCCGAGCGCCGCCGCACGCAATGCCGGATCGCCGATCGATGCCGGCAGATTGTCGTCGCCTGAAATCACTGCCGGCGCCGGCGCAGCGGCGCGCGGTTTCTCCGGCCCGGCGATGCCGCGCGGCAGCGTGCCGGTAATGTCGGGCGTCGCCCACAGCGGCAGCGCGTCGGCGGCGGGTTGCGCGGCCGGCGGCGCCGCATGGGCAACGGATTCGTGCGCGCCGTCTTGCTGCAGCGATTGCTGCTCCGGCTTCACCGTTTTGGCTGGCGCCGAGGCCGGTGGAGCTGCTGCAGCGCCCGGCGGGTTGGGCAGCGGTAGCGCTGGAGCTTGTGCCGCTGGAGGATTCGCCGGCGCCGCTTTTTGTGCCTGTGGCACAGGCGCCGAAGCTGCCGGGCCCGGAATCTGCTGCGACTGTATGGGCGCGGCGCTGCCGATCATGCGGCCATCGTCCAATAGCCGCATCGCGATGCGCGCGCAGCCGACCACGATCAACAGCGCGCTGCCGGCGACGATCAGCTTGCGCAGCCGTTGCGACAGCTTGCTCGGCTGGCCCGCCTTCTCGGCCAGCTCCGGCTCCTGCCTGGCTTTGGCCGTGGACGGCTCCCATGCGGCGGCCTGCGCGGCGCGCCGTGCCGCGGCAATGAAATTCGGCCGGCCGGCATCCGGAATGACCGGCGGTTTCGCCGATCCGATCGCCGCCTCGGATGCGGCAACCCGTTCGGCCGCCGAAGCGCTCGGGCGCGAGCGCGAACCGGTAAAGCCGGGCTCGAGCGGATGGTCCGGCGGCAGACTGGGATCGATTGGCGGCCGCGCGGCCGGCTGCGGCTCCGGGAGCGCCACCGCCGTGGCCGTTTCGGCGGAGGCGGCAGGCGCTCCACTCAGCATGGCGAGGATGTCGGGGACGACCGGCTCCGCGGCGGTGTGCTGCGGTGCCGGCGGCTCATCGAAAAGCGGGCGGGTTTCGGCCGGGGCTGGATGCGCGCCACTGTCGTAGACATTGCTCTCGATCATCGCCAGACGATCGGCGACGTGCTCGACGGTGTCGCGCATTGCGGCCGGCGAATCGTGAATCCGCGGTTCGCTCTGTTCGGTCGTTGCGGCCTGCGGCTGGAAGGCCGGTTCGGCTGCCGGCACGTGCCACGCCGGCGGTGCTGCCGCGGCCGCGCTGTCGCTGCCGCGCATCTGCTCGACATGCACCAGAAGATCGGCAAGGCCGCGTTCGATCGCTTCGAGCTGAGTGAAGCGCGCCTCCGACGCGTCGAACCGCCTCACCAGCGTGGCGATGCGGTCCTCCAGATGTGCCAGCGCCGCGTGATCGGTGTGGGTGAGCTGCACCCATTCGAGCTTGTCGATCAGGCCGGCCAGCAGCTTTTCCAGATCGTGCGGCACCGCCTGGCCGGCTTCGCTCGACGCTTGCAGCGCCGCCGTCAGGGCGTCGATGCGCTGTTCGAGCGCCGCCACCGCGTGGGCGGTCGCATCGCTGGTGGCGATGTCGTGCGGCGCCGCTTGACCGGCTTCATGCAAAGTCGCCGTCAGGACGTCGATGCGCTGCTCCAGCGCCGCCACCGCGTGTGCGGTCGCATCGTTGTCGGCGACGTAGTGCGGCGCCGCGTGACCGGCTTCGCCCGACGCCTGCAGCGCCGCCGTCAGGGCGTCGATGCGCTGTTCGAGCGAGGCCACTGCGTGTGCTGTCGCGTCGTTGTTGGCGTTATCGTGCGGCACCACATGGCCGGCTTCGCTCGATGTCTGCAAAGCCGCCGTCAGCGCGTCGATGCGTTGTTCGAGCGCCGCCACCGCGTGTGCGGTCACCGCATTGTTGGCGATGGCATCGATCTGGGCGGCGAGGACGCGCACGTCCTCGGCCACCTGGTTGAGCGTTTCGTTCGAGGCGACGTGCGAGACCACGCCACGCAATCCGCCGATCGCCGCTTCGAGCTGCTGCAGCATCGCCGGATCGTCGCGCGCCAGGATCATATCGACCTTCTGGGCGAGCGCGTGCACCGCCTCGTCGGCGCCAACCAGATTTTCTGCGGGCGTGAGCCCGCGCAGCGCTTCGCGCACCTCGGCGAGCCCGTGCTCGATGCCGGCCAGAGCGTCGGGATCGACGCCGGCTTGCCGGCTGAGGTCGATACGCTCGCCCAGCGCCCTGATCTCGCTCTCCAGCGATTCCAAGGCGCGTCGCGGCAACGCCTCGTTGAGCTGCCGGCCGATCTCGGCAAGATCGCCGCGCACGGCGGCGATCGCGTTCTCGATCTCGTTCGACGGCTGCAGCGCCTCGATGCGCGCGGTGATGTGGCGCAGCTGCTGCTCGAGGCTGTCGAAGTCGAGCCCGGCGGCGGGCGCGGGCATGAGTACGGGGGCTTCCGCCGCAGCGGCGGTTTCGCCCGCAACGGCGGTGTCGCCATCCAGCACGCGCTGGCGTGCGGCGATTTCGGCGACGGCGTCGTCGATGGAGATCGCCGGCTCCGCACTGGCGCGCCGCCGTTGCGGCGGTACGACGGGACGCGGGGGCTGACGCGGCTCGCTCGGCACTTGCCGAACCTGTGGCGGCGCGCAGGTCAACAGCGGCTCTTGGCGTTCGCGCGGCGCCTCAAGCGGCGTCGGCTGCGGTGCGGCTGCCACCAGCGCCACGCGCTCCAATTGCTGCGCGAGCTTGTCGAGGCGGGCGTTCACCTCGTTGAATTCACTACCGAATTCGTTGCGGCGGCGCAGATCCTCAGCCGCCTCATGCTGTCGTTCGCGCGCTGCGGCTTCGTGGCTGTGCGCTTCGCTGGGATCGCGGCGCTCGGACGGCTCCTCGCGCTCGGCGACGGCAGCGGGATGGAATTCGGGCTGCTGCTCCAGGCGCGCGTCGGGCACCGTGGGGCGATAGGGATTGTCGTCGCCCCACTGCTCTTGCGGTTCCGGGTGCCTATTGTCGCGATAAGGCTCGCCTTCCCGTTGGGATTCGGGCCGGCGCTCGTCGCGGTCGGCATCGCGGAACGGTCTGCCTTCGGGTCGCCCATGCCGGCGCGCGGAGCGGTCGTCGCGGCCGTTCTCGCGATAGGGGCCGCCTTCGTGCCGGCGTGCGGGGCGCCCGTCGCGATCAGGGCTGCGAAACGGACCGCTGTCGCGCGGACGCTCGGGCCGGGCGCCGTTGTCGGCGTCCCGAGACCGACCAGCATCGGGGCGGCGTCCGGGCCGCTCGCCACGGTCGAAGTCACGGTACGGGCCGCCGTCGCCGCGCTGCGGCGCGCCGAATGCCGTGGCTTCGCGGGGGTATGGCCGCTCGAACGGCTCGTCCTCGCCCTCGCTGCGTTGGATGACGCTGTTGAGCCACTCACCAACCGAGACGCCGGACGCGCCGGGCCGCTGCCCGATCTCCCGGGCAGGCTCATGCGCTCGCGGGCGACGACCTTTGAGATTCCACGGACCGCCAGGTTTCATTCGCGCGCCCAAACTGCAGGGACAGCCTGTGCCCGATGTCGAGCCGCCGCTCGCGAAGGACAATGCGAGCAGCGCGGTCCTCTATCCTCTCCGCGCGACTGTTAAGGATTATGGTAAATAGCCGGTTAAGAATGCGCCGCTGGCGCGAGCGATGCCGAAGCTTTGGCGGCGCGCTATGTCACGAATCCGACAGATGTTTTTCGCGCGTCACGCCGCGGTCAGGCCGCCATCGACGACCAGTTCCGCGCCGGTGGTGAACGCCGACTCGTCGCTCGCCAAGAACAGAATGGTGCGGGCCACGTCGATCGGCTGCGCCAGGCGGCCGAGCGGCGCCGCGCGGGCGTAATTCGCTTCCATCTTCGCTGGGTCGCGTGCGGCGGCGATCATCGCCCGCAGCATCGGCGTTTCGACGAATGACGGGTGCACCGAGTTGCAGCGGATGTTGTAACCCTTGCGCGCGCAATGCAGCGCCACCGATTTGGTGAGGAGCCGCACACCGCCCTTGCTGGCGCTGTAGGCGGCGAGATTGCCGCTGCCGATCAGCCCGGCGACCGACGACATGTTGACGATCGAGCCGCCGCCGCGCTCCTTCATGACGCGCACGGCGTGCTTGCAGCCCAAGAACGTGCCGTCGAGATTGACCGCCATCAGCGCGCGCCACTCGTCGAGCGTCGTCGTCTCGATGTCTCGAAGGAGCGCCACGCCGGCGCTGTTGACCAGAACATCGAGCCGGCCGAATTCGGCCACGACCGCGTCGGTGACGGCGATCCAATCGTCTTCGCGTGTGACGTCGAGCAGATGAAAGCTGGCACCATTGCCGAGCGCCGCCAGGGCCGCCTCGGCGGCCGATTTGTCGCGGTCGGTCAGAACAAGCTTGGCGCCCTCGTCGAGAAACAGGCGCGCCGCCGCCAAGCCTATACCCGATGCCCCGCCCGTGATCAGGGCAACTTTGCCGTCGACGCGCCCCATTCGTGAAGGCTAGTCCACGTCGCCCACGCTGGCTAGTATGAGCACCGGCACCGCGTGGTTGCACCGGCGCCGCCGAACCCCAATCCGCGGAGACCGCATGCCCGAGGCCTTCATTTACGATCACGTGCGCACGCCGCGCGGCCGCGGCAAGGTCGACGGTGCGCTGCACGAAGTCACCGCGCTCAATCTGGCGAGCCAGGCGCTCGGCGCCATCAAGAGCCGCAACGCTCTCGATCCGGCGCTGGTCGACGACGTGGTAATGGGTGTGGTCGATCCGATCGGCGAAGCCGGCGCCAACATCGCACGCACCGCGGCGCTGGTGGCGGGCTACGGCAACGGCGTGGCCGGCGTGCAGATCAACCGCTTCTGCGCCTCGGGGCTCGACGCGGTCAATTTCGCCGCGGCGCAGATCATGGCCGGTCAGCAGGACATGGCGATCGGCGGTGGCGTCGAATCCATGAGCCGCGTTGGTATCGGCGCCGCCGGCGGCGCCTGGTCGGTCGATCCGTCGATCGCGGTGGCGCATTATTTTCTGCCGCAGGGCATTTCCGCCGACCTGATCGCGACCAAATACGGATTTTCGCGCGACGACGTCGACGCCTATGCGGTCGAGAGCCAGAAGCGCGCCGCCGCGGCCTGGGAGGAGGGGCGCTTTGCCCGCTCGGTCATGGCGGTGAGGGACGTCAATGGCCTCACCATCCTCGACAAGGACGAACACATGCGGCCGGGCACGACCATGCAGTCGCTGGCGTCGCTCAAGCCGTCATTCGTCGAGCTCGGCGACAAAGGCGGCTTCGATGCCGTTGCGGTGCAGGCGCATCCCGAGGTCGAAGGGATCAACCATGTCCATCACGCCGGCAATTCGTCGGGCATCGTCGACGGCGCCGCGGCGGTGCTGATCGGCAATACCCGCGCCGGCAAGCGCGCCGATCTAAAACCGCGCGCCAGGATCAAGGCATTCGCCAATATCGGCTCCGAGCCGGCCCTGATGCTGACCGGTCCGGTCGACGTCACCGAGAAGGTCTTGAAAAAGGCGCGCATGAGCCTCGCCGACATCGACCTGATCGAGGTCAATGAAGCATTCGCGTCCGTGGTGCTGCGCTATCTGCAGGCGTTCGATCTCGACATCGACAAGGTCAACGTCAACGGCGGCGCCATCGCCATGGGCCATCCGCTCGGCGCCACCGGCGCCATGATTCTGGGAACCGTGCTCGACGAGCTGGAGCGCCGTAACGCCGCCACTGCGTTGATCACGCTCTGCATCGGCGCCGGCATGGGGACGGCGACGATTATCGAGCGGGTATGATGTTCTCCTCATCCTGAGGCGCGAGCGAAGCGAGCCTCGAAGGATGCAGGCCCCGGCGCCTCGGCCTGAATCCTTCGAGGCTCGCTGCGCAGGCACCTCAGGATGAGGTTCGAAATTGCAGCGAGTTGTTACTGAGAGATCGCACATGCCGAAGATCGATATTGCCAACCTGCCGACCGATACGCGCACCGGATATCCGCCGCCGCTCAATCGCGGCGTCGAGGGCCGCATCCGCAGACGGCTCGGCAATGCCGTTGGGCTCGACCAGTTCGGCGTCAACCTGACCACGCTGAAACCAGGCGCCGCATCGGCGCTGCGCCATTGGCACGAGCAGGAGGACGAACTGGTCTACGTCGTGCAGGGCGAAGTGGTTCTGGTCGAAGACGGCGGCGAGACCGTGCTCAAGCCGGGCGACGCGGCGGGCTTCAAGGCCAACGTCGCCAACGGTCATCAGCTCGTCAATCGCTCGGCGCACGATGTCGTATATCTGGAAATCGGCACGCGGTCGCGGCACGAGCGTGCCCATTATCCCGACGTCGATCTCGTGATGGTTCGCGACGCGGCCGGCGCGCGTTTCACGCACAAGAATGGCGAGCCGTACAAATGAGCTTCACGAACTTCAATCTCGAGATCGGCGGCGACGGCATCGCGCTCGTCACCTGGAATATGCCGGGGCGCTCGATGAATCTGATCGACGCCGCGACGACCGCGGAACTGTCGGCGATCGTCGAGCAGACCGCCGCCGATCCAGCGGTCAAGGGCGTCGTCATCACCTCCGGCAAGGACAGCTTTTGCGCCGGCGCCGATCTGGCGATCCTGCAAACCATGAGCCGGCTGTACGCCGAGACCATGGCTGCGCAAGGCGAGGACGCCGCCAATGCGCTGTTGTTTGCCGAGAGCCGCAAGTTCTCGCAGCTGTGCCGGCGCGTCGAGACCTGCGGCAAGCCGTGGGTCGCGGCGCTCAATGGCACCGCGATGGGCGGCGGTTTCGAGCTGGCGCTGGCCTGCCACCGTCGCATCGCCGCCGACAATGCCAAGGCGCGGTTCGGCCTGCCGGAAGTCAAGGTCGGACTGTTTCCCGGCGCCGGCGGCACGCAGCGCGTCGCCCGCATGCTGCCGCCCGCCGAGGCGCTGCAATTTTTGCTCAAGGGCGATCAGATCGACGTGGCGCGTGCCAAGGCGATGAAGCTCGTCGATGCGGTGGTGCCGCCGGCCGAGCTGATCAAAGCCGCCAAAGACTGGATCGCCAATGGTGGCAGCGCCACAGCGCCGTGGGACGCCGAAGGCTTCAGGCTGCCCGGCGGGCCGGTGCATTCCAAGGCCGGCATGATGGTGTTCACGCCCGCCAATGCGATCTATCGGCGCGAGACTTACGACAATTATCCGGCGGCGCGCGCCATCATGCAGGTGGTCTACGAGGGCTTGCAGCTGCCGATGGATCAGGCGCTGCGCGTCGAGTCGCGCTACTTCGCCAAGATTTTGCGCTCGCCGCAGGCGGCGGCCATGATCCGCTCGCTGTTTTTGTCGCTGCAGGAGATCAACAAGGGCGCCCGCCGGCCGGCCAGCGTGCCGAAACGCGCGCTGAAAAAAATTGGCGTGCTCGGCGCCGGCTTCATGGGCGCCGGCATCGCCTATGTGAGCGCGCAGGCCGGTTTCGAGGTGGTGCTGCTCGACCGCGATCCGGAAATCGCCGCGAAGGGCAAGGCGCAGTCGGAGCGGCTGATCAATGTGCAGGTCGAGCGCGGCCGCGCCAGTACTGCGGACCGCGACGCGCTGTTGGCGCGCATCGCCCCCACCGCCGATTACGTCGCGCTCAAGGACTGCGATCTCATCATCGAGGCCGTGTTCGAAGACCGCAAGGTCAAGGAGGAAGCGATCGGCCGCGCGCAGAACGTCATCGGCGAGCCCACCATCTTCGGCTCCAACACCTCGACCCTGCCGATCAGTTCGCTGGCCGCGGCGCTCAAGGACCGCGCCCGCTTCATCGGCATTCATTTCTTCTCGCCGGTCGACCGCATGATGCTGGTCGAGATCATTTTGGGCCGCGATACCGGCGAGGCCGCGCTCGCGGTTGCGCTCGACTACGTACGCGCCATCCGCAAGACCCCGATCGTGGTCAACGATTCGCGCGGCTTCTATACATCGCGTGTGGTCGGCACCTATTTGCGCGAAGGTCACCTGATGCTCAGCGAGGGCGTGCCGGCGGCGATGATCGAGAACGTCGGCCGCATGGCCGGCATGCCGGTCGGTCCGCTCGCGCTCAACGATGAAGTCGCCGTCGATCTCGCCTGGAAAATTCTGCAGGCCACCGAGGCCGATCTCGGGCCCGACGCGGTCGAGCCGCGGCAGAAGGCGCTGCTCCACGACATGGTGGAAAAGCGCGGCCGCTTCGGCCGCAAGAACGGCAAGGGCTTTTACGATTACCCGGCGAACGGCCCGAAGCGGCTATGGCCCGGCTTGGCCGACCTGCAGCCGACCATGCTTGATCCCGACAAGCTGGACGTCGCCGAGCTGAAGCAGCGGCTGCTTGCCATCCAGGCGCTCGAAACCGCGCGCTGCATGGAGGAGGGCGTGATCACCGATGTGCGTGAGGCCGACGTCGGTTCGATCCTCGGCTTCGGTTTTGCGCCGTTTACCGGCGGAACGTTGTCCTACATCGATGGCATCGGCAGCAAAGCCTTCGTGGCGTTATGCCGCGATTTTGCCAAGCGTCACGGCCCCCGCTTCGCGCCCTGCAAACTTCTGGTCGACATGGCAAAAAAGGGCGAGACCTTTTATGTTCGATTTCCGCCACAGGCGCCCAAGGCGGCCGCCTGAGCGACGCTCCGGCGCGATGGCCTTTACGGGGCCTGCCGTGTAATGTCGCGCCCCGTTTTTCGAGATTCCCTGCATGGCGCGTGATCAAGTCGACCTGACGCCGATTGAGCGGCGGGACGAACTCGTTGCTTGGCTGGCGCAAGGCGTGCGGCCGAAGGCGGAGTTCCGCATCGGCACCGAGCATGAAAAGTTTGCGTTCACGCGCGAAGGCCATCGCCCGGTGCCGTACGATGGCCCGCACGGCATCCGCGCGCTGCTCGAGGGCATGCGACGGCTGCTCGGCTGGGAGCCGATCACGGAGGGGCCACACCTCATTGGGCTGTTCGATACAGCCGGCGGCGGTGCGATCACGCTCGAGCCGGGCGGTCAGTTCGAATTGTCCGGTGCGCAAGTCGGCAGCGTGCACCAGACGGCTGACGAGCTCACCGCGCATCTCGAGGAAGTGCGCGAGGCCGCAGAGCCGCTGCGCCTCGGCTTCCTCGGCATCGGCATGACGCCGGACTGGCGGCGCGCCGACATGCCGGTGATGCCGAAGGGCCGCTACAAGATCATGACCGCCTATATGCCGAAGGTCGGCACGCTCGGCCTCGACATGATGTATCGCACCTGCACGGTGCAGACCAATCTCGATTTCTCGTCCGAAGCCGACATGGTCAAGAAGCTGCGCGTGTCGCTGGCGCTGCAGCCGATCGCCACCGCATTGTTCGCCAATTCGCCGTTCACTGACGGCAAGCCGAACGGCTTCCTGTCGTTCCGCTCGGAAATCTGGCGCGACACCGACAACAACCGCGCCGGCACATTGCCGTGGGTGTTCGAGCCCGGCATGGGCTTCGAGCGTTGGGTCGATTACGCGCTCGACGTGCCGATGTATTTCATCAAGCGCGGCGACGAATACATCGACGTCGCCGGCCGATCGTTCCGCGATTTTCTGGCCGGCAAGCTGCGCGGCGTTGCCGATGGCCGCGTCGTCATCTCCGATTGGGCCAATCACTTGAGCTCGATTTTTCCGGAAGTCCGGCTCAAGCGCTATCTGGAAATGCGCGGCGCCGATGCCGGGCCGCTGCCAAACCTCTTGGCACTGCCGGCCCTGTGGGTCGGTATTCTTTATGATGACGCGGCGCTCGACGCCGCCTGGGACCTTGTCAAAGACTGGAGCGCCGCCGAGCGTCAGCAATTGCGCGACGACGTGCCTAAGCTCGGCTTGGCCGCCAAAATCCACGGCCGTAGCGTCGCCGAGCTCGCCGCCGACATTCTCACACTCTCGCGCGGCGGACTGGCGCGCCGCAACCGGCTCGATGCCGGCGGCCGCGACGAGAGCCGCTATCTCGACGTGCTCGACGAGCGCCTCGCCCGCCGCAAAACCCCGGCCGAGGATCTGTTGGACAAATTTCGCGGTCCCTGGAACGGCTCGGTCGATCCGATCTATGCCGAGCAGGCGTATTGAGCGCGGCGACGAAGCGTTAACGATGCGGCGTCACGCCGGCCGGGCCGCGCCGGATAAGCTCGCTTTTGATTTTATTTTTACCAGTTTCGGCCAGGCTTTCGCGTGATGACCAAGCTCTTGACCGCGGACATTCAGCGCAAGAACGCCGAGCGCCAGCTGTTTGCCGCACGCCGGACGCTGAGCCATCTGGTCGAGCTGTACAACAGCGGCCGTTGGCGCCTCCACTACAAGGAGGACGCATTCGCCGAGACGGTCCGCCAGGCGCGGCAATCGGTCGAGCATTGGACCACCGTCGTCGCCAAGTCCGATCGCTTCGTCAAAGCGGACGCCTGCTGACCGCCTTGTCAAACTGAAATCGCCGTCGCGGAACGCCGCCTCGTCGGACGTGGCACAATGGCATTGATCCGGGCCGCCATGGCGGCTACGCGGATGAACCGGCTCGCCCGGCAGGCCACGTCTGCGGTCGCTCATGGCATCGCTCGTCAACGCCGTTCTATGCGCCGTCGTGGCGACCGCGTTCTGGTCGCTGATCGGCTACGCGCTCGGTCGGCACATGCTGCCGCGGGCGCTGGCGCTCGGCGCCGCGCCGGTGCTGGGCTGGGCGGTGCACAGCGCCGCGACGCTGCGGATCTTTTTTCTGACCGGGTTTTCGCCGGCTGCGGTGGCGGCGATCGCGGTCGTATGCATGGCTGCAAGCGGCGGCTCGTTGCTCTGGCGTCGGGGCAAGCACGACGAGGACGGCGCCCCGACTGTGCCGATGTGGACATTCGCGGCCGCGGCAGTGCTGGCGCTCGCGCCGGCGGTCGCCATCCTGCCGAAATTTTCCGGCGCTGCGGTTTTTCTAGCCGATCCCATTTTCGATCATTCCAAGATCGCCATCATCGATGCGATGATGCGGCAGGGTGTGCCGCCGGTCGATCCGGTGTTTTCCGAGCCGGGCGGTGCGGGGCGGCTGATCTATTATTACTTGTGGCATTTCAGCGCCGCGCAATTGGCGCTGCCGCTCGCCGCAAGCGGCTGGGAAGCCGATATCGGGCTGACCTGGTTCACGGCGTTCGCGTCGCTCTCCCTGATGATGGCGCTTGCGGTGTGGCTGAGCCGCAGGTCCGCGGCCGCAATCTGGGTCGTCGTGCTTGCCGCGGCGACATCGCTGCGCCCGAGCCTCGGTTGGGCGTTCGGCTACGACGAACTCATTCCATTCCTTGCCGATCCCACCGGCTTCTCCGGATGGCTGTTCCAGGCCGCCTGGGTGCCGCAGCATCTGATGGCGGCGGCGTGCGTCGTCACGTCGATGCTGCTGATCGCGCGCTGCGCCGAGCGGCCGTCTTTGCTCCTGCTCGCGAGCCTGGTGCTGACGGTCGCGGCTGGATTTGAAAGCTCGACCTATGTGGGCGGCGTGACGTTTGCGCTCGCCGCACTGGCGGCCGCGCCGTTTTTTTTGTTCGCCGCCGAGCGCGGTCGCCGCCTGCGCTTCGTCGCGCTGGTGGTGCTGGCCGCATTGCTGGTCGCCGGTTTCGCGGCCCCGTTCATCATCGATCAGGTGGCGATGACCGCGGCGCGCCACGATCCGACGCCGATCGTGATCCGGCCGTTTCCGGTTTTGGGCGAGCTGTTTTCCGAGCAGCTGCGGCACATTCTCGACCTGCCGGCATATTGGCTGATCGAGCTGCCCATCGAATTTCCGGCCACTTATGTGCCCGGCGTGATCGCGCTGTGGCTGTTGTGGCGCGGCGCGCTGGAGCGGCAGGCCAGAATCGCCGTGGCCGCTCTGGTATGTCTTGCCGGTGCCGGACTCGCGGCATCGTGGCTCCTTGCCAGCACGCTTGGCGACAACAACGATCTCGCATGGCGTGCGGTGCTGCCGGCCGCAACCGCGCTGATCGCCGCTACCGCCGCCGGTGTGGTGACGCTGCCGCGCCGGTTTTTGATCGCTGCGCTGGCGCTCGGCGGTCTCGTTCTGAGCCTGCCCAATACCGTCACCATGATCCGCTCCAACGTTGCGGGCCGTATCGTGCCGGATGGTCAAACGTTCGCGCAGGCGCCGCAGCTGTGGGCGGCGGTGCGCCGCTATGCTGGATCGGCCGCGCGGGTCGCCAACAATCCGCTCTATCTGCAGGACCTGACGCCCTGGCCAGTGAATATCTCGTGGGCGCTGCTGGCCGACCGCAATTCGTGCTTTGCCGGCCGCGAGCTGGCGCTGGCCTTTGCGCCGCTGCCGGCCGCGCGCCGCGAAGCCATCAACCGGCAATTCATCGATGTCTTCGCCGGCCGCGGCACGCCGGACGACGTCCGCGATCTCGCCGGGCTATACCGCTGCGACGTCGTCGTGGTCGTCCCGCAGGACGGCGCCTGGGCCGATGACCCATTTGCCGCAAGCCTCGATTATCGGCTCGCCGAAGCACGCGCCGGCCGCTGGAAGATTTATGTGCGCGCCGCGGTCGCGCAGGCCGCGAGATGATATGACTTACCAACGAGGCCTTGTCGCTTTTTCTGATCGACCAAAAATGTCGTACCATCGTTTCGCCTAGTCATGTCGCCATCCACCGCCCCCGCGCTGCATTCCTCGTCCGCACTCGTCGCCTTGCGCGGCGTGGCGAAAACGTTTCCGAACGGCACACAGGCGCTCGCCGGGCTCGATCTCGATGTGCGCCAGGGCGAGTTTTTGTCGCTGCTCGGCCCGTCAGGCTGCGGCAAATCGACGGCGCTGCGCATCGTCGCCGGCCTGAGCGAGCCGAGCGCCGGCGCGGTCGAATGGAGCGACCCGGCGGATAAAGCCGGGCGGCGCGGCCGCATCGGCTTCGTCTTTCAGGAGCCGACCCTGATGCCGTGGGCCAATGTGTCCCATAACGTGCGGCTGCCGCTCAAGCTCGCCGGCACGCCCGGCGGCGAGGTCGAAGCGCGCGTCGACGCCGCGCTGCAGCGCGTCGGCCTGCAGCAGTTCGCCCGCGCCTATCCGCGCGAATTGTCGGGCGGCATGCGCATGCGCGTGTCGATCGCCCGCGCGCTCGTCACCGAGCCGGAGCTGCTCTTGATGGACGAGCCGTTCGCCGCGCTCGACGAGATCACCCGCTTCGCGCTCAACGACGATCTGTTGCGGATGTGGCAGGCGCTACGCACCACCATCGTGTTCGTCACCCATTCGGTGTTCGAATCGGTTTATCTGTCGAGCCGCATCGCCGTGATGTCGCCACGGCCGGGCCGGGTCGTTACCGAGCTCGCCGTCGACGCGCCGTATCCGCGCGGCCGCGACTTCCGCACCTCCGCCGATTACGCGGCCCTGTGCCGGCGCGCCTCCGAGGCGCTGGCCCGCGCCATGGCGGGAGGCTCATCGTGATCGAGCGACCGCGCCGCTCCGCTCATTCCCGCGAAAGCGGGAATCCAGATCGTGCTGCTCAGCAAAGATCCGAGACTGGGTCCCCGCCTTCGCGGGGACGAGCGGATGTGGGCGACCGCGCGTTGCGCATCGCGTTGCCCATTGTCGTGCTGGCACTCGTGCTTGCGATCTGGGAAGCGGCGGTGCGGCTCGGACAGATTCCGCCCTACGTGCTGCCCGGCCCGGTGCTGGTGTGGCAAACGCTGGTGAGCGACTGGGTCTTGTTGGGGCAATCGCTGCTGGTGACGCTGACCACGACAGTCGAAGGCTTTCTGCTGGCCGCGGCCGGCGGCCTCGGACTTGCCGTGCTGTTCAATCAATTCCGCGTCGTCGAATATTCGCTCTATCCTTACGCCGTCATCCTGCAGGTCACGCCGGTGATCGCCATTGCGCCGCTCCTTCTGGTTTATCTGCAGCAGCCGACCGCGGTTCTGGTCTGCGCCTGGATCGTGGCGTTCTTTCCGGTGCTGGCCAACACCACGCTGGGGCTCAACTCGGTCGACCGCAATCTCGACGAACTGTTTGCGCTTTACGGCGCCACGCGTCTCGAAGTGCTGTGGAATCTCAAGTTGCCGTCGGCGCTGCCTTACATGCTGGGCGGCCTGCGCATCGCCGGCGGGCTGTCGCTGGTCGGCGCGGTGGCTGCCGAGATCGCCGCGGGCTCCGCCGGCGCCGGCTCCGGGCTCGCCTACCGCATCAGCGAATCGCAGTACCGGCTCAACATCCCGCGCATGTTCGCGGCGCTGCTGCTGCTGTCCGTCACCGGCATCGTCATTTTCTATGCGCTGGCCCTGGTCAATCATCTGGCGCTGCGGCGCTGGCACGAAAGCGCGCTGCAGGGCGAGCGCTGATCGAAAACAACGCCAGCCGAGGCACATGATCAAAAAGATCGCCATCGCCGGCTACCGGTCCTTGCGCGACGTCAGATTGAGCCTCGGCGCGCTCAATCTCGTGACCGGGCCCAACGGCAGCGGCAAGTCGAGCCTCTATCGCGCCGTGCGCTTGCTGGCGGATATCGCCCAAGGGCGCATCATCCAGTCGCTTGCCGCCGAAGGCGGACTGCGCTCGACCTTGTGGGCCGGACCGGAATCGTTCTCGCGCGCCATGAAAGCCGGCGCGCAGCCGATCGAGGGTACCGTGCGCAGGGCATCAATCAGTTTGAAGCTCGGCTTCGCCAGCGAGAATTACGGCTATGCGATCGATCTTGGTCTGCCGCAGCCGTCAAAATCGCAATTCTCCCGCGATCCGGTCATCAAGCTCGAAAATCAGTGGCTCGGCGAAACATTGAGCCGCTCCAATGTTTTTGCGGTCCGTCACGGGCCGAGCGTTCGCATCCGTGATGAAGCCGGCGCGTGGCGGCAGGTGATGCAGCACCTGGCGCCGTTCGACAGCATGATGACGCACTGCAGCGACCCGCGCGACGCGCCCGAGCTGTTGTTCCTGCGCGAGCGCATGCGCGATTGGCGTTTCTACGATCATTTCGACACCGGCCGCGATGCGCCGGCGCGGCGCCCTCAGATCGGCACCCATACGCCGGTACTCGGCAGCGATGGCGCCGATCTCGCCGCCGCCATGCAGACGATTTGTGAAATCGGCGATCCGGTCGCGCTCGACGCGGCGATTGGCGATGCCTTTCCTGATTCTCGAATCGAGATTGCGGTGAGCGACGGCTATTTTGAATTGCAGATGACGCAGCGTGGCTTGCTGCGGCCGTTGAAGGCGGCCGAACTGTCCGACGGCACGCTGCGCTATCTGTTGCTGGTTGCGGCGCTGCTGTCGCCGCGGCCGCCCGAACTGATGATCCTCAACGAGCCGGAGACGAGCCTGCATCCCGATCTGCTGCCGCCGCTGGCCCGGCTCATCGCCCAAGCCTCGGCGCGTTCGCAAATTCTGGTCGTGTCCCACGCCGCTGCGCTGTTGTCCGGCCTCGAGGCGGCAGAAAGCGTCAGACGGATCAGCCTCGACAAGCGTTTGGGCGAGACGCTGATCGAGGCGGACGAGCAGCCGGCCTGGACTTGGCCATCGCGCTAGCGGCGCGGCGACAATCCGACTGCCAACTTGTCGGGCAGGCCCGGCTCGGTAAACTGGTTCCAACTTGCGGAATGCGCTGGGCGGTGCGTCGCACAGGAACTCGGTCCGTGAAGTACGGGGGGACACCATGCCGTCGGGATTGCGGGCGCTGCTCTATCTGCTCACCTTGCTCTATCTCGTTTTGGGGCTGATCCTTTTCGTCGTCCCGGCAAAGGCCGCGGGCAGCTTTGCCTGGAGCGTATCGCCCATGGTGACGATGACCATTGGCGCGTGGTGTCTCGGCAATGCCTGGGGCGGATTCGTTGCGGTAAAACGCAGCCAATGGGCTTCGGCGCTTGGCGTGACCGTTTACTTCACCTGCTTCGGGTTGCTGCAGGCCGCAGTTCTGTTCCAATTTCACCAAAGACTTGCGCTCGGGCATCCGCTGGCATGGCTTTATGTGCTTGCGCTGGCCGTGAACTGCGTGTTTGCGGTTGCTGCAATCGTCGCTTGGCTCCGCGGCGGCAGCGCTGTCGTCGTGCCGGTCGGCCGGCCATTCTCCATTCTGGAAAGCGGATTGACCGTCGTCTTCATCCTGGTGGTATCGTTCTTGGGCTTTTATGGCCTGTTGGCCACCCCTGGGATGCGGGGTCTGAACGCCACCATTTTCCCTGAAGTACTGTCGCCATTCACATTGCGAAGCTTTGGCGCTTTTTATCTGTCGATCGCTCTTGGAGTCGTCCCGCTGCTGCTCACGCGCGGCGTCGGCAATCTTTTGAACCACGGCTATGCGTCGTACGGCGCTCTGGTTTTCATCACGGTAGCCGCTTTGGCTTTCATCGGCCGCTTCGATTTCGCCCATCGGCCAACCCAATTCATCTATATCGGCATCTATGTGCTGGTCGGCGCAGTTGTCGGCGTCTATCTGCTTCGGTACGGGACCGGACGCGATCAAAAGCCACGGATCGCCGGGCATCCATAATTCAACTAAGAAAGCCCAAATCGTATCGCGCTCGCAACGTTGCGAACATCATGCTGCCGCGACATTCGTTTGCTTGCCTCCGTGCTGCGATCCTGTCTTGATGGCGCACGTCCGCTACTTCGGCCGGAGGAACGCATGCTGACGCGACGCTCGATGATTTATGCAGCGGGCGTGCCCGGAGCGCTCGCGCTTTCCCGCCGGCGCGCTGGCGCGCAAAGCTATCCCTCCGGGCCGGTGACTTTCATCGTGTCGTTTCCGGCCGGCGGCAGCACCGACGTGGTGATGCGCGCGGTCGCGCCCAAGCTGCAGGAGCGCCTGGGCAAGCCGGTGGTCATCGAAAACCGCGCCGGCGCCGGCGGCGTGATCGCCACCGGCCTTGTCGCCCGCGCGGCGCCGGACGGTCTTACGTTGCTCGCCGCGGCAAGCTCGATTGCCGCCAACCCAAAACTATTCAAGTCGCTGCCGTTCGATACGCTCAAGGATCTGCAGGCGGTGTCGCTGGTCTTCCGCACGCCGCTGGCGCTCGTCGCCAATCCAAATCTGCCGGTGACGTCGGTCAAGGAGCTGGTCGCGCTCCTCAAGCAGAAGCCCGGCGAGATCAACTTTGCCCATGGCGGTCCCGGCTCGGCGATCCACCTCGCCGCCGAATTGTTGCAGACCATGACCGGCACCAAAATGATCGGCGTCGCGTATCGCGGCGCGCCGCTCGCGCTCACTGACGTGATGGCGGGCCGGGTCGCCGTGATGTTCGCCGACGCCGGCAGCGTGATGGGTCAGATCCAGGCCGGAAAGGTGCGGGCGCTGGGCGTGAGCACGGCGCGGCGTGTCGAAGCGCTGCCGAACGTTCCGACCGTCGCCGAAGCGATACCTGGCTTCGAGGCCGTCGGCTGGACCATGGTGCTGGCGCCGGCGGCAACGCCGAAGCCGATCATCGACCGGCTTGGCACCGAGCTTGCGGTTGCGGCAAAGACTCCGGATGTGCGTTCGTTCATCGGCAAGCTGGGCAATATTCCGGTCGACAGCCCGCCGCCTCCCGAACTGCAGACATTCCTCGCCGCCGAGATCGAGCGTTGGGGCGACCTGATCGAGCGGGCCGGCCTCGCCAAAACCCTCTGACATCCTCTCTCACAACGACAATGAAAGGCGCCGTTTAAATGAGCGACGAAGCCGCGCTGCGCGACAAGGCTGCGACTCTCACCCGCATGCTGAACCTGCAGGGCACCATCGGAATGTTCGGCCACGTCTCCGTGCGCATTCCGGGCACCGACAGGTGTTTCATCAGTCCGGGCGCCAGCACCGACAAGACCGTGGTGCGGCCCGAGCAGATGTTCGTCTACAACATCGACGGCACCATCATCGAGCATCCCGGCGGCCTGATCCCGCTGGAATGGCGCATCCACACCCAGATCCATCGCGACCGGCCCGACGCCATGTGCATCTGCCACCTGCACGCGCCGCACGCCCGCGCGCTCGGCGTCGCCGGCAAGCCGCTGGTGCCGGTGTTTTTGCACGGCTCGTTTCTTTGCACCGGCGTGCCGACCTGGAACAACCCGCGGCTGGTGGTCAACGACGATCAGGCCGCCGACCTGTCGCGCGCGCTCGGCCAGCACCGCTGCGCCCAGATGCGCGGCCATGGCAGCGTCGTGGTCGGCGCCAGCGCCGAAGAGGCGTTCTTCGCCTGCACGTTTCTCGAAGAGAATGCGCAGATCCAGCTGCAGGCGGAAATCATGGGCGGCGCCATTGCGCTGAGCGAGGAGGAGGCGCGCGACTGCGCCGAAGGCACCTTCAATCCGCGCCTGTTCCCGCTGCTGTGGGCGTTTTACGAGCGCAAGGTGAAGCTGAGTTAGGCGGCACCGTTACGCAGACTCATTGCCAGCACGCGGGCGACGTGGAGCGGCGCGCGGCCGGTGCCGTCGCGGATTTGCTGGCGGCACGAGGTACCGTCGGCGACAATGAACGTTTCCGCATCCGCCTTACGCACCGCAGGCAATAGCGACAGCTCGGCCATGGCGAGCGACACGTCAATGGTGTCGGCGCCGTAGCCGAACGCGCCGGCCATGCCGCAGCAGCTCGATTCGACCGAGGTGACTTGGAGGTCAGGGATCAGCCGCAGCACGGTTTCGACCGCGCCCATGGCGCCGAATGATTTTTGATGGCAGTGGCCATGGAGGAGGGCGCGCTTGTTCAAGGGCAAGAGATCGAGCGCAAGCCGGCCGGCCTTATGTTCGCCTGCCACAAACTCCTCGAATAGGAACGTCCGCTCCGCGGCGCGCTTGGCCGCGTCGTTCCGCAGCAGCGCGGGGATTTCGTCGCGGAACGTAAACAGGCAGCTCGGCTCGAGGCCGATCACCGGCACGCCGCGCTCGACAAAGGGCGCGAGCGCATTGAGCGTACGCTCGGCTTCGCGGCGCGCCTCGGCGACTTTGCCGACGGCGAGGAACGTGCGTCCGCAACACAGCGGCCGCGAGCCGTCGCGCGGCGCCGGCAAATGAACACGATAGCCGGCGGCGGTGAGCACCGCCAGCGCGGCATCGAGATTCTCGCGTTCGAAATAGCGGTTGAAGGTGTCGGCGAAGAGCACCACCTCGCGCGCTCCTGCTTCGTGATGCCTGGCGTTGGGCTGGACACCCGCGGGCTCAGCCCCATCAAACAAATCCGCGCGCCATTTCGGCAGCTGCCGCCGCGCGCTGAAACCGGTGAGCCACTCGGACAAGGTCGCCGCACCGGGCACCGCGTCGCGCAGATTGAACAGCCACGGCGCGCGCGCCGCGTAGGGCGCGTAACGCGGCAGATAGCCGACCAGCCGGTCGTGCAGCGATAGTCCGCGCTGCGCCGCGCGCGCGGACAAAAACTCGATCTTCATCCGCGCCATGTCGACGCCGGTCGGGCATTCGCGCCGACACGCCTTGCAGGAAACGCAAAGGCTCAGCGTCGCCGCCATCTCGTCGGAGGTGAGCGCATCCGGTCCGATCTGGCCGGTGATGGCGAGTCGCAATGAATTCGCACGACCGCGCGTAGAATCGCGCTCCTCGCGGGTGACGCGATAGCTCGGGCACATGACGCCGCCGGCCAGCGCGCGGCAGGCGCCGTTGTTGTTGCACATCTCGACCGCGCCCTGGAAACCGCCGCCGGCGCCCGGATAAGCCGACCAGTCGAGTGCCGTCTGCATCGCCTCGGCGCGGTACTCCGGGCCGTAACGGAACAGCGTGCGGTCGTCGAACTTCGGCGCGCGCACGATCTTGCCGGGATTGAACAGGCCGTGCGGATCGAAACGGTCTTTCACCTCCTCGAAGGCATGCACCAGCTCGGCGCCGAACATCGACTCGTGGAATTCCGAGCGCACGATGCCGTCGCCGTGCTCGCCCGAATGCGAGCCTTTGTACTCGCGCACCATCGCGAAGGCGTCCTCGGCGATGGCGCGCATGGCGCGTACGTCCTTTTCCAGCCGCAAGTTCAGCACCGGCCGTACGTGCAGGCAGCCGACCGCGGCGTGCGCGTACCAGGTGCCGCGGGTGCCGTGCCGTTCGAACACGGCCGACAGCCGCGCCGTGTAGTCGGCGAGATGCTCGAGCGGCACCGCGCAGTCTTCGACGAAGGACACCGGTTTGCCCGCGTCCTTCATCGACATCATGATGTTCAGCCCGGCGGTGCGCACCTCGCCGATGCCGGCCTGCAGCTTGGCATCGAGCACCTCGACCACGCCGCCCCATTGGGGGCCGCTGCCGTTCCAGGACAGGCCGAGATCGCCGAGCAATTCCGAAAGCTGCTTGAGCCGGCGCAGGTTTTCGTCCCAATCCTCCTCGGCGAATTCGACGAACAGGATCGCTTCCGGATCGCCGCGCAGGAACGCATCGACGATCGGGCGGTACATGGCGATGTCGCGCGCCAGCCCCAGCATGGTGCGGTCGATCAGCTCGACCGCAATCGGCTTGAGCCGCACGATGTGTTGCGCGGCCTTCATCGCCTCGTGAAAGCTGCCGAAGTGGCAGGCGCCGAGCGCGCGCCGGCCAAGCAGCGGTGAAAGCTTCAGCTCGATCGCCGTCGAAAATGCCAGCGTGCCTTCGGAGCCGACCAGAATGTGCGCCAGATTGATGTCGTTCCTGTCCGGCGTGAGCGCATCGAGATTGTAGCCGCCGACGCGGCGCTGCACCTTTGGGAAGCGGCGCGCGATTTCGCCGGCTTCGCGCGCGGCGATGGCGAGAAGATCGTGCTGCAGCGCCTGCGGCACGTCGGTCTTGGCGTCGCCCAAGCGGCCGAAATGCGCGTGCGTGCCGTCGGCCAGCACGGCGTCGATCGCCAGCACGTTCTCGCGCGTGTTGCCGTAGCGCAGCGAGCGCGCGCCGCATGAATTGTTGGCCGCCATGCCGCCGATGGTGGCGCGTGATGCCGTGGAGATGTCGACCGGAAACCACAGCCCGCGGGCTTTCAGCGCGCGGTTGAGCTCATCGAGCACGATGCCGGGTTCGACCACACAGCGTCCGCCGGCGGCATCGACCTCGACCACGCGGTTGAGGTGGCGCGAGCAGTCGATCACGATCGATTGATTGATGGTCTGGCCAGCCTGCGAAGTTCCACCGCCGCGCGGCGTCACCGGCACGCCTTCTGCCCGGCAAATCGCTATCGCCCGTTCGGCTTCTTCTATGGTGCGCGGAACGACCACGCCCACCGGCATGATCTGGTAGTGCGAGGCATCGGTGGCATAACGCCCGCGTGCAAAGGCGTCGAAGCGCACCTCGCCCACGCGCTCGGCATTGAGGCGGCGTTCCAGGCCGGGGTACAGCCGTGCGGCCAATGCGCGTCTCCAAATGGGTTTTTACCGCGTTGCCTGCGACAACGAGGAAGAATACTTGACCGCAATCTCGCATCCGCTATTCAACCCCACAAGCCGCCGCCGTTCGTGCCCGCATAGGCGCCGCCGCGACGAAAATTCCCTGCCAGGAGATTGTTATGCCGCAGAATGCCTCGCGCGCCGCCGGACGCCATTTTTTGCAGATTCCGGGCCCGTCGCCGCTGCCGGACCGCGTGCTGCGCGCGATGGATACGCCGCTCATCGACCATCGCGGCCCGGAATTCGCCAAGCTCGCCAAGCGTTGCCTCGACGGCATCAAGACCATCTTCAAGACCACCAATCCGGTGATCATCTACACGGCGACCGGCACCGGCGCCTGGGAAGCCGCCCTGGTCAACACGCTGTCGCCCGGCGACCGCGTGCTGATGGTCGAAACCGGCCAGTTCGCCACCCAGTGGAAGGACATGGCCACGAAGCTCGGCCTCAAGCCCGAATTCATCCCGGGTGATTGGCGCACCGGCGCCGACCCCGCCAAGATCGAAGACCATCTGCGCAAGGACAAAGCCCACGCGATCAAGGCCGTGTGCGTGCTGCACAACGAGACCGCGACCGGCTGCCTGTCGCCGATCGATCCGATCCGCAAGGCGATCGACGCCGCCGGCCATCCGGCGCTGTTGATGGTCGACACCATCTCGTCACTCGCCTCGGCCGACTATCGCCACGACGAATGGGGCGTTGACGTCACTGTCGGCGGCGCGCAGAAGGGCCTGATGCTGCCGCCCGGCATGTCGTTCAATGCCATCAGCGACAAGGCGCTCGATGCGGCAAAGTCGTCCAAGCTGCCGAAGTCGTTCTGGTCGTGGGACGACATGCTGAAAATGAACAAGGTCGGGTTCTTTCCCTACACGCCGGCGACCCAGATGCTGCAGGGGCTCGCGGTCTCCATCGACATGCTGCACGAGGAAGGACTCGACAACGTGTTCGCCCGCCACGCGCGGCTCGCCGAGGCGACGCGCCGCGCGGTGCGCGCCTGGGGTCTCGACATCCTGTGCCGCGATGCGAAATATCATTCGCCGACCATCACGGCGGTGTTGCTGCCGGACGGCCACGACTCCGATGCGTTCCGCAGCTTGGCGCTCGACGCTTTCAACATCTCCTACGGCGCCAGCTTCGGTCCCTACGCCAAGAAATATTTCCGCATAGGCCACCTCGGCGACATCAACGACGGCTGGATGATGGGCGTGCTGGCGAGCACCGAAATGGCGCTCGCCGTGGCCGGCATTCCGCACAAGAAGGGCGGCGTGCAGGCGGCGATGGATTACATCGTCTCGACGCAGCGCGGCGCCGCGCGCGTCGCGGCGGAGTAGCGCGCGTCAGTCGGTCGATGGCTTAAGCTCGTCGCGGTACGCCGTCGATCGACGGCTTTCTTTGATCAACAAATCGCTCGAGGGGGATGCGCGCGAGTTCGATTGGCGGCGCTCACCCCTCCCGCCGGTACGCCGAAAGCCCCGGCCGATACGATTTCTCATCCAGAAACTGCGCCATGCCTTTCTCGCGGCCTTTTTCGGCGTCGAGAAAGCGCAGCTGGTCGAGCTTGGCGAACAGATAATCCTCGGCGTCCTCCCACGGCATCTCGCGGACGCGGCGGGCGGCGTGCTTGGCGATGCGCAGCGCCATCGGGTTCTTTTCCAGAAGCGTGGCCGCGAGTTTTTGCACCCGCGCGCGCAATTCCTCGCGCGGCACCGCTTCGTTGACGAGCCCCATGGCGGCGGCCTTGCGGCCGTCGAAAGTCTCGCCGGTCATGATGTAATACATCGTGTCGCGCTGGCCCATGACCGAGGCGACCGCCTTGCTGACGGTGCCGGACGGAATGATGCCCCAGTTGATTTCTGAAAGGCCGAACGTCGCGTCGTCCGCGGCGATGGCGAGATCGCAGGCGATCAACGAGTTGAACGCGCCGCCAAAGCACCAGCCGTTGACCATGGCGATGGTCGGTTTGCCGTAATATTGCAGCCGCCGCCATTGCGCCATGGCGCTCTTGCGCATGACTTTGAGGCGATCGTCGTAGGACAGCTTGTCGGTGGCGCGAAAATATTCGCGCAAATCCATGCCCGACGAATAGGCGTCGCCGGCGCCGGTGAGCACCAGCACGCCGCAGCGCTCGTCGCTTTCCAGCGCCTCGAACACGTCGAGCATCTCGAACGACAGCGGGGGATTGATGGCGTTGCGTTTCTCCGGCCGGTTCATCGTCACCCAGGCGACGCGGTCGACGATCTCGACCAGGACGGTGTTGCCGCCGGGGAGGGGAGCGGTGCTTGGCTGGGCCGTCATTCAGAAAGTCCCTTTCTTCAAACTGCAGGCGTCAACATACCGCAAGGAGCCACCACCGTAACAAAGCGCGCGGACATTGACACCACCCCCGCCTGTGGGAAGATCGCGCGCAGATAAGAACTAAAGCCGGAAAACGTGGGAGGACGACGACAATGAAAAAAGCCGTCATGTCTGCACTGATGCTCGCCGCCTCGATGTTCGCCTTGGCGCTCGCCGCGGCGCCGCGCGCGCAAGCTGCGGGTTATCCCGACCATGCGGTGAAGATCATCGTGCCGTTCCCGGCTGGCGGCATCACCGACGTGGTGACGCGGATGATCGCACAGCATCTGTCGCAGCGGCTCGGCCAGCAATTCTTCATCGAGGATATCGGCGGCGCCGGCGGCAATATCGGCATGGGCCAGGTCGCGCGCGCCACCGGCGACGGCTACACTATCCTGTCGGCGTCATCGAGCATCGTCGTCAATCCGAGCCTCTACAAAAAAGTGCCGTTCGACGTGATGAAGGATTTCATCCCGGTCACCAAGGCCGGCGCCACGCCGAATGCGTGGCTGGTCAACAACGACTTTCCTGCCAAGACGATGAAAGACCTCGTCAGTCTCCTGAAAGCGAATCCCGGCAAGTACAGCGTAGCGTCGCCCGGCACCGGCACGACGCCGTCGCTGTCGATCGAAATGCTCAAGCAGGACCTCGGCGTCGAATTCGTCACCGTGCCGTTCACCGGCGGCGCGCCGTTGAACACCTCGCTGCTCGGCGGCTTCACGCCGATCGCCGCCTCGGCGTTCGGCAATGTGGCGCCGCTCATCCTGCAGGGTAAGGTGCGCACGCTCGCGATCGCCAGCAAGCAACGCCTGGAGGCTTTGCCCAACGTGCCGACGCTCGACGAAGTCGGCATCAAGGGCGAGGAGGCCGAAACCATGACCGGCATCTTCGTCCCGGCCGGTACGCCGCCGGCTGTGGTCGATCTGTTGCAGAAGAACATCGCCGAGATCGTCCGCATGCCGGACGTCAGGGACAAGCTCCTGAGCTTCGGCATCATCCCGGATGGCGATACGCCGGCGAACTTCACGCAATACGTCAAGGACGAGATCGCCAAATGGAAGCGCGTGATCGAGGCCGGCAAGATCGATAAGATTTGAAGCGCTGACATTGCCTTCCGCTCGTCCCCGCGAAAGCGGGGACCCAGCTCTTTTCAAGCTCTGGATTCCCGCTTTCGCGGGAATGAGCGGAGCTGGCGGGTTTCGTTCGCGCCGCCGGCCGTATAAAAGAGCCCGTGTAGATGAGGTTGGCCATGACGACGCATGCTGCGGTTCCGCAGGCTCTGGGCTACGTCGGGGTCCGCGCCAAGGATTTGGACGATTGGACGCGCTACGGCAGCGGGCTCCTTGGCCTGCAGCGCATCGACAAATCGCACAGCTCGCTTGCGTTCCGCATGGACGACCGCAAGCAGCGCATCCTGATCGATGCCGACGGCGGCGAGGGCATCGCGTTCTTCGGCTGGGAAGTGGCCGACGCGGCGGCACTCGACGCGCTGGCGGCGCACCTGGAACGCGCGCAGATCAAGGTGGCGCGCGGCAGTCGTGCGCTCGCCGACGAGCGCCATGTCGCCGATCTGATCGTGCTGGCCGATCCGCTCGGCAATCGCCTCGAAATCTTTCATGGCGCCGAAACCGCGACCGAGCCGTTCCGTCCCGGCCGCTCGATCTCCGGCTTCCGCACCGGCCCGCTCGGCATGGGCCATGTCGTGCTCAACGTCGACAGCAGAGAGACCATCGATCGGCTGATGGCGTTCTACCGCGACACGCTCGGCTTCCGGCTGACCGACTACTACGATCATCCGTTCGTCGCCCGCTTCCTGCATCTCAACCCGCGCCACCACAGCCTCGCCTTCATTCAGACCGGCACCAACGCGGTGCATCACCTGATGATGGAGCTGTTCTCGTTCGACGACGTCGGCCAGGCTTATGACATCGCGCTCGGCGAGGAAGGCCGCATCGGCGTCACGCTCGGCCGCCACACCAGCGATTACATCACCTCGTTCTATTCGCGGACGCCGTCCGGTTTCATGGTCGAATACGGCTGGGGCGCACGCTCCATCGACGTCGCTGCCTGGCAGGCATCGGAGCGCAAGGAAGGCCCCAGCATGTGGGGCCACGACCGGGTCTGGCTGTCCAAGGAAGACAACGCCAAGGCCCGCGCACTGCGCCTGAAGAACGCCGCCGACGGCTACCGCCGGCCGGTCCAGGTGATGGAAGGCAATTACGAAACCATGGCCGGCGTTTGTCCGTGGTGGGATGCGGTGAAGGCCAAGACGGCGGCGCGGTAAGAAGCGGCATGGCCTCCCATAGTGCAACCAACAATCCGCACACCCGCCGCATCGCCGAATTCGTCTCCGGCCTGACCTACGAGCAAATCCCGGCCGAGGTCCGTGAGCGGATCAAGCTGCTCATTCTCGATTCGCTCGGCTGCGCCATCTACGGCGCCGATCTGGAATGGTGCCGCATCCTGCGCGGCACGCTGCAAAAGCTCGACGCCACGCGCACCACCTCGGTGTGGGGCAGCGACGCGCTGCTATCGTCGCCCCATGCGGCGCTGCTCAACGGCACGCAGGTCCAGGGTTTCGAGCTCGACGACGTGCATAGAAAGGCGGTGCTGCATGTCGGCGCCGTCACCTTGCCGGCGCTGATCGCCGCGGCGGAGAGCCACGCCAGGCTGTCGGGCCGGGACTTTCTCACCGCCGCGGTCGCCGGTTACGAGATCGGGCCGCGCGTCGGCCTGTGCATGGGCCAGGAACATATCGGCCAGGGCTGGCACTCCGGCGCCACGGTCGGAATTTTCTCCGCCGCCGCGGGCGCGGCGCGCGCACTGAAGCTCGACGCCGACAAGACCGTGCACGCGCTCGGCATTGCCGGCACGCAATCGTCCGGCCTGATGGCGGCGCAATACGGCGCCATGGTCAAGCGCATGCACGCCGGCCGCGCGGCGCAGAGCGGGCTTTACGGCGCGCTGCTGGCGCAAAACGGCTTTACGGGGATCGTCGACGTGTTCGAGGCGCCATACGGCGGCTTCTGCACCACGTTCTCGCGCTCGCAGGACCGCTTCAATCTCGCCGAGCTCAGCGCCGGCCTCGGCGAGCGGTTCGAAACCATGCGCATCTCGCTGAAGTTTTATTCCTGCGTCGGCTCGAACCACACCACGCTCGACGCGCTACGCGACATTCGCGCGCGCCGGCCATTTGGGATCGAGGAGATCGACGAGATCGTCGTATACGGCTCGCAGGTCACGGTCGATCACGTCGGCTGGCCATACCGGCCTGAGGGATTAACGGCCGCACAGCTCAATCTGCCATTCTGCATCGCAACTTTGCTGCTCGAAGACGATGTGTTCGTCGATGAGTTTACGCCCGACTGCGTGGCCGACGAGAAGCGCATAGCGCTGTCGCGCAAGGTCAAGGTCGTGGAGGATCCCGACATCACTGCGGCCGGCGCCGCGTTCCGCCACAAGGTCCGCGTCGAGGTGCGGTCGCGCGACGGCGCGGTCGAGCGCGAGACCCGCGAAGCGCCGCGCGGCAGCGAGCAATCGTTCGCCGGCGCCGACGATATCGTTGCCAAGTTCCGCAAGCTGACGCGCGGCGTCATGCGCAAGGAGCAACAGGACGCGCTGATCGGCGCGGTGCTGCGGCTCGAAGAGCTCGCCGACAGCCGTGAGTTGATCGCGTTGCTGCGCGTCTGAAGCCGGTGCCGTCATTGCGAGGAGCGAAGCGACGAAGCAATCCAGGAGTCGGTGCACCCGCCCCTGGGTTGCTTCGCTTCGCTCGCAATGACGTGGGGATTGCGTGGGCCTGGTTCCGC
>DASRET010000030.1:0-43148 GCA_035651875.1 Xanthobacteraceae bacterium | reverse complement strand
GCTGGGCGCCCGGAACCATCGTGTTCTGGGATAACCGCTCGACCCAGCACTATGCCGCCAACGACTATTATCCGGAACGCCGCCGCATGGAACGCACGGCGGTCGTGGGTGACGTGCCGTTTTGAGCGGCGCATTTTACGCAACGTTTATTCGTTACGTTGGTCGCGCAAACCGACAACACGTTTGGCCGATCCCGCGTTGTTCCCATCCGGGTTCTCCTTCGCACGTGCAACACATCGTGAGCGAACGCGCACGCGGCCTCGCGCGTTTTCCCAGAAGAGAGACTAGAGGGAGATTGAACATGACGATGAAGAAGCTTGTCGCGGCCACCGCTCTGATCGCCGGCGTCACTTTGGGAACCGCCAGCGCTTCGTTCGCGCAAAGCATCTATTACGGCGGGCCGTACGGCTACGAGTACGGGTATAACGGCTATGACGGCTACTACGGCTACCGGGGCTCAGCGCCGGACTGGATGAGGGGCGGCCCGGGCCCGCGCGTTCAAGCCGGTAGCGGCATGGGCGTGGGCGGCGTGCGCTAGCTCCAGTCTTTGATCTGAAAGCTGAGCCAGTGAAAAAGAACCCGGCGCAACGCGCGCCGGGTTTTTTTGTTCCTCTACAACCGTGCCTGCAAATTCCTGAAAGCGCCGGCTCCAGCAACCATTTCGCGACGACGACTCGAACCGAACGAACGCCGCCGAGTTACATATCGGTCTTAAGGCAACAGGAGATTGGACCCAATGACCTCCAAGACATTGATTGCGGCGCTGGCGATACTGCTGACTGCGACTTCGGCCTCGTTGGCGTGGACGCAACATCAAACGATGAAGCGGCACCACCGCCATGGCCTCTACAATTACAGCGGCATGTATCACCAAAAGGGCGGCCCAGGCCCGCGCGTGCAGGCCGGCAGCGGCCAGGGCGCCGGCGCGGAATCGGGAACCAAATAGTAAGACGACCTGCAAACGAAAGCCCGGCCGTAGCGGCCGGGCTCTTTGTATGTGTGGTGAATGCCGAGGCGGCGCTTGGCTCAGCCCACCGGACGGTGATGCACGCGCCGATAGGTGTGGTGCCGGTAGTGCCGATGGTAGCGGCGATAGACATGCGGCAGCTCAGCCGGATAGGCCGCGTAGGTCGGCTGCAGGCCGAGCAGGCCCTGAACGCCGCCAACCACGCCGCCGACCGCGCCACCGACAACGGCGCCGACCGGGCCCGCGGCTTGTCCGCCCTCCTGGACGCCATGCGCGATGCCGCCCGGAATACCCTGCGCCTGCGCTGCTAACGGGCAAGCCAGGGCCGCGACGACCGCGCCTGCCAATACGATGTGAAGCTTCACGCTACGACCCCTCTGACTGATGTTTGGGATGCGGCCATGTCGCCAAAGATCGCGGCATTTACGGGGCGATAGCGTGGCAATCGGCGTTTGGCCGCGAGCGAGGCAAAACGATCACACTTTGTGCCGTTTGGGCGGGGCCGCGCCGCGGAAGGGTCAGTTCATGAAGCCGTCCAGCCGATTGTCGCGGGCGCGAAGCGTTCTGATGCCGTCTCGTGCGCCGCAAGCGCATCGGCGTTGATCGTCGGCGCAAAGCCCTGGGGCAATACGAGTTGGCCGGCCACAACGCACAGGGGCTCGACGAACAGCCGAGTCTTCGGCTTCAAAAAACCGTTGAACTCGCCGGCGTTTCGGATCGTCACCCTGGCGACGCAAGCCTCCATCCAGCATCCAAGCTCGCTGGAAAGCCCATCACCCAGCACCGGCTGCATGCCAAGCTGCCATACGGCGTCGAGCGCCTCCTGCAGGAGGTCGAGGCCGCCGAAGCGTTTGAGCTTGAGCTTGCAGAAGCCGACATTCGCGATCGTGGAGGCACGCTTCACATCGGCAAGCTCGCAAATCGGCTCGTCCAGCATCACGGGGACCGGAGATACGCTCGCCACCTTGGCGTTGGCGTCCCAATCCTCGGCGCGGCACGGCTGCTCGAACAATTCAATGCCGGCAGGATCGAGCGCAGCGGCAAAACGGCAAGCGTCCAGTTCGGAATACGCGCGATTGGCGTCCAGTCGCATCGTCGCGCGGCCCGCGATCACTTGTTGGATCGCTTTCACGCGGCGCGCGTCGTCGTCTGCCGACTTGCCGACCTTGACCTTGAAGGTATGGAAGCCGTCTTCCAGGCGCTGCTCGACCTCCTGCTCAATTTCGGCGGGCGCCGAACTGTTGAACGGCGTGAGCAGCGGCAGCCGCGCTTCGCTGTCCGCGGTGAGCAGCGGATGGCCCTCGAGCATCTCAATAGCCGTCAGAAGCGAGGTCGCCGCGACCTTGCTGTCCGCAATATCGCTCGCGAGGATGGCCTTCGCCTCGCTGGCGCTCTTGCCGATGACCGCTGCCGCATGCTCGCGGCAGAAGGTCCAGCCGCCGTCCCGCGTCTCGCGGCTCGATCCGGGCGAGATATGGCCTTCACCCCACCCGACCCGGCCGTGCTCATCGCGCACCTCGACGATGATCGGCTCGAATTCGGTGAAAGTGCGGTACGACAGCACGTAAGGACGGATCAACGGCAACCGTACCGTGCGCAGCACGATTTCCTGCAGCCTCATCGTCCGCCCTCGTCATTTATGATTGTGCGCTTTGACGCAGCCGATCAGATGATCCGCTCGCTGCCCTTGATCTGGCTGCGATGCATGACCCGCCTCGTCTTCGGATCGAACGGATCGCGCCGGTGCAGAACGGACAGGTTGTTCCACATCAGCAGGTCGCCGACCTTCCATCGGTGGCACAGCGTGTAGTGCGGCTGCGTCGCGTGCGCCCACAGCGCGTCGAGCAGCGCCTCGCTTTCGGCGACGTCCAACCCCGCAACATGCGCGTTCGGCCGCCGGCCGAGAAACAGCGCTTTTCGTCCGGTGCCCGCCTCGGTGCGGATCAGCGGATGATGCGCGCCCACCGTCTGCCGCACGTCGCTGACGGCCTTGTAGCCCTTGCGCAGCATGCCGGCGCTGTTGGTCGAGGCGTCGTGTACCGCGATCTTGCCTTCGGCTGCTCTCTTCAGGTCCGCCGGCAGCTCCGCATAGGCGGCGAACATGTTGGCGAAATAGGTGTTGCCGCCCGCCTCGGGCGGCGGCACCTCGAGCGCGTGGAGCATTGCGGCTTTCGGCGGCACCTCCACGTACGTCATATCCGCGTGCCATACCGCCTCGCCGTCGCCGAGGTTGCCGATCGGCCTTCCGTTCTCGACGACGTTTGAGATGACGTTGAGGTCGGGATAGTCCTTCAAGAACGGCTCGCCATAAGGATTCGGTCCTGGCGGATCCAGTTCGCCGAAATTCTTGCTGAAGGCGATGAGCTGCAAATCGGAGAGCCGCTGGTCATGGAAGACGATGACGAGCCGTTCGCGCCAGACGGATTCAATAGTCGCGACATCGCTTGACGAGATCGGTCCGGAAAGATCGATCCCGTCGATCTCGGCTCCGAGCGGCGCGCCAAGGTGTTTGACCGTGAGCGTCATGGCCGTCGTTCCGCAACGAAACAGGTCTTCATCATAGCGAAAGACCGCTCGCCTTGATCGGACCTTCCCATTTCTTGATCTCTGCGGCAAGGAATTGGGCCAGATACTCGGGCGAACGGCGTTCCGGCGCGACCACATCGCCGCCGATCTGTTTGAGACGTTCCTGGACCGCCTGATTTTCGAGCGCGAGGACCGTGGCGCGGTTGAGCTTCTGGACGATCGCGGACGGTGTCCCGGCGGGGACGAAGAGCGCATACCAACTCGGGACATCGAAGCCCGCCAGGCCTTGCTCGTTTGCCGACGCAAGCTCCGGCAGAATCGACGACCGGTTCTTGCTCAGAATCGCGATCGGCTTGACGGACTTGGCCGCAATCTGCGGCAACGCCAGAGGAAGGCTCAGGCAATCGTAGTCCACGCGGCCGGCCATGACATCCTGCATTCCCTGCACGACGTTGCGATAGGGGACGTGCGTGACCTCGACGCCGACGGTCGTATTGAACAGCATGCAGGCAAGGTGATTGGAGCCGCCCACACCCGATGACGCGAAACGCAACTTCGCCTGATTTGCCTTCAGGTAGGCGATGAACTGTTGCAAGTTGTCGGCGGGGAAATCCTGGCGCGCCACCAACACCAACGATTCATCGGTCAGAAGCGCAACCGGCGCAAATTCCGTCAGGGCATTGTACAGCGGTTGCTTGTAGACCCATTGGCTCTGCGCGAAAGTGCCGACATTGCCGATGACAAAATGATATCCGTCGGGCACCGCCTTGGCGACGCGGCTGGTGCCGGTGAGACCGCCCGCACCGGTGATGTTCTCGATCACAACCGGTTGACGAAGCTTGCTGCTGATTCCGTCAGCCATGATCCGCGCGATCACGTCACTCGACCCGCCGGCGGCAAAGGGCACAACCAAGGTGAGTGGACGTGTCGGCCAATCCGGCGCTTGAGCGCGAACAGGAAGCCCGACCACAGCGGCCGCGAGGAGGACCGCAATATTTGCTGTAGCTGCCCAGCGAGCGATATGCCGATGCATTCTACCCTCCCTGGCTTGGCTGCCCAGGAGGGTAGCTGATCGTCACATAAATGAATATCGGCAATATTTAGGAATTTAGCTGTGCCTGTCACCCGCCGCCGAGGCCGCGCAGCTTCCAATCGCCGAGCAATTCCTCGGCTTGGTCGATGGTCAACCGCTCGTGCCGCACCGGCTTTGAGACGTCGGCCGTACGCGTGAGCGTTAAGCGCGCGCCGCTGCGCTCGACCTTGAACAGAAGCTGATCGGCCAACGCGCGCAGATGCGCTTCGCGCTCGTTATTGGCCGGTATCGGCTGCGGCATCGCTGCGAAATCCGTTTTCGAAAGTTTCCGCAAGGCATGGAGCGGCATGGCTTGGCTCCGTTGAAGCGGCAAGGCAGAATCTCAACGCCACAATTCGCGCGCAGGTTCCTTGGCGCCATCGCTCGGGGTCGTCATGTCGGGCATTTCACCACCGCCAGCGGCGCAGCCGCAGCAAACCGTCGCGGTCATCGGGCTCGGGAGCATCGGCGGCGTCGTGGCTGGCTGCCTCGCCGCGGCCGGCCGGCACCGGGTGCTCGCCTGCGTGCGCCAGCCGCTGCAAAAACTCGTGCTCGATGCGCCCGCGGGCACGGTTGAACTCCCGCTCGCGGCGTTCACCGATCCCGCGCACATCAAAGAACCGGCCGATTGGGTGCTGGTGTGCACCAAGACGCATCAGACGCCGTCGGCGGCGCCGTGGCTGGCGCGGCTATGCGTGCCGGGCACGCGGGTCGCGGTGCTGCAGAACGGCATCGGCCATGTCGAGCGCGTCGCGCCGCTCGCCCGCGGCGCCGCGGTGCAGCCCATCATCGTCTATTACAACGGCGAGCGACTTGCGCCCGATCGGGTGCGGCTGCGCCAAGGCAGCGATCAGGACATGGCGGCAGCCGACGATGCCGACGGCCGCGCTTTCGCGCAATTATTCGCCGGCACACCGTTGCGCGTGCACTTGAGCCCGGAATTCTCGACGCTGATCTGGCGCAAGCTCCTGATCAACGCGGTCGCCAACCCGATCACCACGCTCACGCTGCAGCGCCAGGCGGTGCTGCGCCGGCCCGATATCCAGGAGCTTTGCCTTGCCGTCCTGGCCGAAGCCGTGGCGGTGGGCCGCGCCGAGGGCGTGCGGTTCGAAGACGACGAGGCGGCGCGCGCCATGGCGACGCTGTTCACGTTCTCGGGCGAGCTCGGCACGTCGATGTATTTCGACCGGCTCGCCGGCCGGACGCTCGAAGTCGAGGCCCTGACCGGCGCCATCGTCGCGGCCGGCGAGCGCCATGGCATCGCCACGCCGCTCAACCGCACGCTGCTGGCGCTGCTGCGCGCCGTCAACGACGCCGCGACGGCGAAGAGCGAATAACGCGGATTACTTCCAGCCGGCTTCCTTGTCGCACGCCGCGCGCTCTTTCGGGTGCGACTTCTCCCACTGCGTGATCGACTGGGTTTCGTCGTCGCTCATCTTGTTGTTCATGCAGGTGCAGTATTTCAGCACGACGGGCTCCGCTGCATCGCCCTTGTTGTCCTTGACGCACTGATTGATCCATTTGACGTCGTCGGTGGTGGCGGCGCCGGCGCTCGTCAGCGTGAAAGCACAAGCGGCTACGGCAAATGCGATTTTTGCGAGTGTCATTCCGATTACCCCAGCATTTGGATGATGCCGCAGAACCGCGGCGCTGCACTATGCGCAAGGGCACGGCATGCGGCAAGGCGGGTCGCCGCATCAGGTTAACGCGGCAATGGCCTCGCCACTGGCAGGCCGGACTTCGCCGGCTATAATGTTTGCATGAGTCGACGACCGAGCGATCCGCGAACCGCAGCCGAACGGGCTTTCAAGGCGGTCACTGCACCGAAGCCCGTGGACGTGCCGGCCACCAAGCCGGTGCTGCCCGGCGCCAAGGAAATGGTGTCACTGCGCCTCGACCGCGATGTGCTCGACCATTTTCAGGCCGACGGGCCCGGCTGGCAGGACCGCATCAACGCTGCGCTGCGCAAGGCCGCAGGCCTGTAGGGCGGGCAAAATCGTCTGATGAAATGTGCAGCGTCGACACGGCGCACACATGATTTTGCCCACGTGGATGCGCTTGATTGGCCTCCCACCCACCGTTCCCACAAGCGTCAGTAGCGCACCACGTGGTGGTGCGGGTGCGGACGATGCGGATGCATCAACAGGCCGTAATGGCGCGCCCGGCCCACGCGGCCGTTCTCGCCGCAATGCTCGTGGCCCGCATAGGTGCAATTGATGCCCAAGGTGCGATCCGACTGGGCGGCGGCGATGTGGCCGGAACCGAGCAGTGCGCCGGCCGCCAAAACGGCCGCGCCCAACCACAATGTCGGTTTCATCGATGCGTCTCCTCGATGTGTCCTGAAAACGATGCAGGCAAAACACAGCCGAACGCGGCTGAGTTCCGCGCCAATGCGCCGAAACTTGACCGATCAACACCATCTTGACCGCCGGCAAGGTCGCCCGGGCCGTGATCGACAAGCAACCGAACTGACACTTGCCGGTTAACGACCGAAGGGGCGACTTCAGGAGTATCACATGACACTAGTGCGAAAGAGCGTTCTTGGTGCGGCGTTGGGCGCGGGCGTGCTTGCCGCGTCGATGGCGAGCGCGTCGGCCGCGATCATCTGCACCGGCAACGTGTGCTGGCATACCCACGAACGCTACGAGTATCCGTCGAGCGCCCGCGTCATCGTCCATGAGGACGACTGGCGCCCGGGCCCCGGCATTACGTTCCGCGAACATGAAGGCCGCGGCTATTGGAGCGGCGATCGCTGGACCGAATGGTAAGCCTCGGCTCGCACCATGCGCATCAGGAGGCCGCCGGTGGCGGCCTCTTTTTATTGTCGCTTTGCGGACGCGACGACCCCGAGCGGCAGCCGGCCCGCGCCGGAACCAATCCTTTCCGCCTGCGGTTACTTCAGCGCCCCAAGGGAGGCCGCCATGACGCTATTGAAATGGGCCTTGATATTCTTTGTGATTTCCATCATCGCGGCGATTTTCGGCTTTGGCGGCGTCTCCGCGGCTGCCGCCGACATCGCGCGCATCCTGTTCTACATCTTCCTCGTGATCTTCATCATTCTGCTGGTGCTGGGATTGGTGCTGGCGCGAAGGCTCTGAGCTACGGCGATAATCGTCCACTGCCGTTGCGCGACGGCCTGCGGACCGGACACTTCAATTCAGACTGATTTGACGATCAGATAAGGCGACGGGGGTTGCGGCTTGCGGCCTTCGTCACTCCGCCGCCAGCGCGCGCTCGCGGAACGGCAGGCCGAGCTTCTGCCAGACGTCGACCAGCGCTTCGGCGAGCGTGTCGATCAGCGCGTCGTCGTGGTACGGGCTCGGCGTGATGCGCAGCCGCTCGGTGCCGCGCGGCACCGTCGGATAGTTGATCGGCTGGATGTAGACGCCGTGCTGGGCGAGCAACAGATCGCTCGCCTGCTTGCAGCGTTCCGGATCGCCGACGAACACCGGCACGATATGGGTGTGGCTCGTCATCACCGGCAGGCGCGCCGCGGCGAGCACCGCCTTGGTGCGGGCGGCGCGCTCCTGGTGACGCTCGCGCTCCCAGTTCGAGGTTTTCAGATGCCGGATCGCGGCAGTCGCGGCGGCGCAGACCGACGGCGGCAGCGCGGTGGTGAAGATGAAGCCCGGCGCATAGGAGCGCACCGCATCGATCACCGCCGCCGAGCCCGCGATATAGCCGCCGACGCAGCCGAACGCCTTGGCGAGCGTCGCCTCGACCACGTCGACCCGACCCATGGCGCCGTCGCGCTCGCAGATGCCGGCGCCGCGGGCGCCGTACATGCCGACCGCGTGGACCTCGTCCACGTAGGTCATGGCACCGTAGCGCTCGGCGAGGTCGCAGATGCGGTTCACCGGCGCGATGTCGCCGTCCATCGAATAGAGGCTCTCGAACACGACGAGCTTGGGCCGCGCCGGATCGGCGGCGGCAAGCAGTTCCTCGAGATGTGCCATGTCGTTGTGGCGGAAGATGTGCTTCTCGCAACCGGCCTGCCGAACGCCCTCGATCATCGAATTGTGGTTCCAGGCGTCGGACAGGATCAGGCAGTTCGGCATCAGCTTCGCCAGGGTGGCGATGCCGGTCTGGTTGGAGACATAGCCGGAGGTGAAGACCAGCGCCGCCTCCTTGCGGTGCAGGTCGGCGAGCTCGCGCTCGAGCTCGACCAGCGGATGATTGTTGCCGGCGATGTTGCGGGTGCCGCCGGCGCCGGTGCCCATGCGGGTCGCGGTCTCCACCATGGCGCCGATCACCTTCGGGTGCTGGCCCATGCCGAGGTAGTCGTTGGAGCACCAGATCACCACGTTCCGCGGCCCCTCCGGCGTATGCCAGATGGCGTGGGGAAAACGGCCGGCAATGCGCTCGAGATCGGCGAACACCCGGTAGCGCCGCTCGGCATGGAGCCGGTCCAGCGCATCGGCGAAATAGGCGCGATAATTCACGGGGGTATTCGAGCGATCGACCATGGAGAGAGGCGTCCCGGCAGGCGACTGGAACTGTAGAGGGCTAGTTCTAGAAGCGTTCCAGGGGGCTTGTCGAGGCCGTCGCGACGGTTACGCCCGCGACGCATTGCGCCAGGTCGATGCGCGTTCGCTCGTCAATCCGGTAGCCACGCAACGGAGAACCCGGAATCCACATTCCCGGCGCCGGGAATTATGGATTCCGGGCTTCTCGCTTCGTGCGGCCCGAATGGCGGTTTGAAGCAGCCACAAAAATCCGAGGCCGTCGCGGGGACGGCCTCGACGGAACACGACGTTACGGCCGCACGCCGATACCGACCCAGGAGTCGCCGCGCCAATAGCCCGGCCCTTCGTGCTCGCGGAAGATCACGCGCGGACCGGCGCGCCAGTTGTCGCGGTGAACGATGATGTGCTCCGACGACGGGTAGCGATAGACGTCGTGGGTGTGCCAGCAGACGTCGCCGCGGCACACGATGGCGGCCGACGCGTTCAGTGCGGAAAAAGCCAGCGTGCCGGTTGCCAACGCGGCGCCGGCCAGGGCTTTGCGGAGAATTGTCATTCTCGAACCTCGCAGGTTGGTCCCCCGTTCACGGCGATAAACGGTGGAACCCGGCCTGTGTTCCCCAGATAACGTTCAGAGCGCGGCCCGCTCGACGCCGCGCGCGGCCATCAGTTCGGCGAGACGCTTGCGCGCATAAAACGCCCGGGTCTTCACCGTGTTTTCCGGCACGCCGAGGAGCTGCGCCACGTCGGCGATCGACTGCTCGTGGTAATAGATCAGGTCGAGCAGTTCGCGCTGCGCCGGCGGCAATTGCTGCAGGCATTCGCGCAGCACCGCGGCGCTGCTCTTCCGCTGCACCTCCACTTCCGGGGTGTCCGACGGATCCGGCACCAGCGCGACGGTGCCCTCGTCGAGCTGGTCGAAGCGGCGCTGCCGCAGCGACGACAGGGCCTTATGGCGCGCCACGCCCAACAGCCAGGTCGAGGCTTTCGATCGCCCTTCGAAGCGGCCGGCCTGGCGCCAGATTTCAATGAAGGTTTCGCTCACCAAGTCTTCGGCCGTCGCCGCGTTGTCGACGATGCGCAGCAAGAACCGGAAGACCCGCGCGCTATGCCGCGAAAATAGCGTCTGCATCGCACTCTTATCGCCGGCCGCAATCGACGCGACCAAGGCTTCGTCCGAAAGCGTCCTTGGCGCCGGCCGGCAAATCCTCTCGGCAACCGAGATCGCGTGATCGTATCGCATGGCATCCCCCGTCTCCCTGAGCGCGTCTGTCGCGCGCTGACACCTGCCGTCGGGCGCCGCACTGCGGTTGGTCGGACGGCGATGAGGATAGGTCTATGGGCTGCCGCAGATGGACGATGTGATGCACGGCACAGCGCGCGATAACGGATTTTTAACCGTGCATCGCGGCAACGAGCGGCGTTGGCAGGAGCGCGCGGAGCTGCGGCGAACTCGCGATCGCCCGCGCTGTGATGCGCGACACAGACTGCGGACCACCGCCGGATAGGTTCGCCCCCGCATCAACCGGGCTTCCGGCGTGCCGGCGAGCCCATCATGACGGAGGTCTGCCATGTCTCAATTCGCTTCGAACCGAGCCCAGACCCTGCCGCAAGCCGCGGAGTACTCGACCGTGGAGCGCGCCGCGAGTTGGCTGCTCTCGACCCTCACGCGGCCGGACGTTGTCGTCGTGCTGTCGTTCTGCGCCATCGGCCTGGTCCTGACCTTCGCCGCACTGGCGATGTCGTCGGATTTCGCCTCGGTGTTGGCGGAAGGCAGCTACGTGCCTTAAGCGAAACCAAACAAACGACGCAGCAATCGAACCAAATCCGCGCGATCCCGGAGGGACTATCGAATGGCTTCTTGATCGGCCCGATGGCGGTCAACCTGATGTTGTTTGCAGGCGAGGAATGGTGGGATACCATGATCGATACTCATTCCGCGACATTGCGGACGAACAAACCCATTCTGAGCGACGCGGGCTGCGCCCTCGCGCAGCCCCGCGGGTCCGGCACGGATCTGGCCAAGCGGCCGCCTGGCTCGCCGGTCGAGCGGGAGGTAGACCACCTAGGGGCGATCATGAGCGACCTGAACAGCGAGCGGGCGCGCAAGGTGCTGGAACGCTGCGCACTGTTTCGCGCGCTCGGCGAACGCGAGCGCATCGATCTCGCCGCGCACGCGCAGCCGCGCACGTTTGCGGCCAACCAGCCGATCTTCCACCTCGGCGAGCCCGGCTACAGCATGATGGGCGTGGTCGTCGGTGCGGTGCGCATCTGGCTGCCGACC
Source organism: Xanthobacteraceae bacterium (assembly GCA_035651875.1). Classification (GTDB taxonomy): domain Bacteria; phylum Pseudomonadota; class Alphaproteobacteria; order Rhizobiales; family Xanthobacteraceae; genus BOG-931. The sequence goes on along the minus strand of DASRET010000030.1, from coordinate 31,836 downwards.
CCGAAGGGCCGCGACATCATCCTGGCCGATCTTTCGGCCGGCGAGTTGTTCGGCGAGATCGCGCTCCTTGACGGCAAGGCGCGCTCGGCCAATGCCACCGCCCTGACCAATTGCGAGCTCCTGGTGCTGGAGCGGCGCGACGTGCTGCCGTTCCTCGAACGCAGCCCGACCGCGTGTCTCAACCTCATGCAGATGCTGTGCGCCCGGGTTCGCCGCTCCGACGAGCGCATGGCCGAGATCGCGTTCTTCGACTTGCCGGCGCGGCTGGCCCGCGTGCTGCTGCGCTATCCGGCGCAGGGCCGCGCTCCGTCGAAACTGTCGCTGTCGCAGCGCGAGCTTGCCGAAATGTCCGGCTCGACGCGGGAAAACGTCAACCGCTGCCTGCGCGATTGGCAGCGGCAGGGCATATTGGACCTGAAAAATCGCTGGACCATCGTGCTCAGGCCGGAGGCGCTCCAGGCGCTCGAAGAAACCTTCTAGCGTCCGCCGTGTCATGACCTGTGTTGTCCCGGCGCCGGCTCCATCAGCGTTCTTCCCGAACCCTTTGCCGTGCCCGCACGCCGGCGCTTGCCTGCCCTGGCGAAACGAGATTTTATTCATTCCGCGAGAGCCGCGGAAACAAGGGAGAACGGCCCGATGAAGGTGCGGGCGCTGGCAGCTCTGATGCTGCTGACGATTGCCACCGTGCCTGCGGGCTCGGCCGTGCGAATCTACGACGATCCCGGCGGCCAGATCGGACCCTACCTCGACAAATATCGTGCGCTTCGGCAATCCGGCGAACGCGTGGAAATCGACGGCATGTGCGCCTCGGCATGCACGATGCTGCTGGGCTCGATTCCGCCGGCTCGTATCTGCGTCACCCCGCGCGCGGTGCTCGAGTTTCACAGCGCCTGGGATCCGACCGCCTCGGGCGGCCAAGTGTCCAGCTCCGCCGGTAACCGGCTGTTGTGGGCGCATTATCCGCGCCGCATCCGCGCCTGGATCAAACGGCACGGCGGCCTCGGATCGCGCATCATTTATTTGCGCTGGCCGGAGCTGGCCACGATGTATCCAAGCTGCCGCTGAACGACGGCGGCGTTGTTTGCACTTTAAGTTGTTTGTTTGTTGTTTGTTACTTTACGACGATTCATCTGCGCAAAATCGATGGGCTGTGACGCATGGCACAACGCGCAACGCGATTGGGCCGCAGCGCCGCTCTGGTGTGACGCGCATAACAGACGGCAGCGCCGCCAGAGTGTTTTCTCCGCGGTGACCGACGGGAGCATCTCGCTCTTGCTTGGGTTCAAACCAGGAGAAAGACCATGCTCAAGACGTCAACCTTCGCCCTTCTCGCCGCCGTGCTGGCGGCCAGTGTTGCTTCGCCGGTGCTGGCGCAGTCGCGCGACAACGGCCGCGACTCGTTCGCCATGGTGCCGCGCGGCGACGGCGCCAACGTTCCGGCCCTGACCGGCGGCGGCAGCGCCGGCTACAACGCCGACATCGGCAAGAAGACCGACTAATACCGGTCTGCATTGATCAGGCGCGCGGCTCGACCGGGCCGGCGTCAAAACTGGGGGCGGGCTACGGCTCGCCCTTTTTTCTTTCCTCCTCTGGTCGCCTCTTGGTCGCCCTCTTGGTCGCAGCGCCGACCGCCGCGCTCGCATTGCAGCTATCTGCATTTGGCCGTGTCCTGATTGGGGACACAAACGCACATTTCGCTTGTCCTTGCGGCCTGCTATAAGCTCGGCCGCGTGGATTTTTGCAGGCTCTTCAAGCGAAGCATCGCGATCGGAGTGCCTGCGGGGGCATCGATGCAACGGCGCAGCCGAGCCAGCGATCAATCGAGCAAACGCGCGAGCAAGCCGCGCCGCGCGCCGCGGCCGAGCGTCAAAAAGCCGTCCGCCGGCCACAACGCCGTAAAGCCATCCGCCGGCCCAAGCCGCGGCTTGGAGCGCAACGGCCGTCCGACCAGGGACCGGATCGCGCAGCTACAGGAGGAGCTGCAGCGCGCCGCCGAGCAGCTTGCCGCCACGTCCGAGGTGCTGCACGTCATCAGCGCCTCGCCGGGCGAACTCGAGCCGGTCTTCCAATCGATGCTGGCGCACGCGGTGCGCATCTGCGAGGCGCAGTTCGGCACGCTATTCCGTTTCGACGGCTCGCTTTTTTTGTTCGCGGCCGAAGTCGGCACGCCCGAGGAATTCGCCAAATTCCAGCGCAAGCGCGGCACCTTTCCGCCGCTGCCCGGCACAGTTCTTGAAATCCTGATGCAGACCAAGGCGGTTTCGCACATCGAGGACGACGCCGCGAGCGACAGTCCGAGCGCACCGACCCGGCTTGCCGGCGCGCGCTCGATGCTGGGCGTGCCGATGCTCAAGGATGACAGGCTGATCGGAGCCATCGTCATTTACCGCCAGGAGGTGCGGCCGTTTTCCGAGCGGCAGGTGGCGCTGGTGCAGAACTTCGCCTCGCAGGCGGTCATCGCCATCGAGAACACGCGCCTGCTCAACGAATTGCGCGAACGGACCCGCGAGCTCGAACGGTCCTACGGCACGGTGCGCGAACAGGCGAACCGCCTGGAGACGCTGTCGCACGAGCTGCGGCAATTGAACAAGGATCTCGAGCAGCGCGTCACCGACCAGGTCGGCGAGATCGAGCGCGTGGGACGGTTGCGGCGTTTCCTGTCGCCGCAGGTGGCCGACCTGATCGTCTCGTCGGGAGCCGAAGGCGAGCTGGAAAGCCATCGCCGCGACATCGCCGCCCTGTTCTGCGATCTGCGCGGCTATACCGGATTTTCCGAAAGCGCCGATCCGGAAGACGTCATGGCGCTGCTGCGCGAATACCATGCGGCGATCGGCAAGATCATCTTTGCCTATGGCGGCACGCTGGAGCGCTTTGCCGGCGACGGCGTGATGGTGATCTTCAACGACCCGGTGCCGGTGGACAATCCGTCGCTACAGGCGGTGCGCATGTCGCTCGATCTGCGCGTGGCGATCAGCGCGCTGATCGAGAAATGGCGACGGCTCGGTCACGAGCTCCATTTCGGCATCGGCATCGCCAGCGGCTACGCCACGCTCGGAACCATCGGTTTCGAAGGCCGCTTCGATTATGCGGCGATCGGCATGGTGTCCAACCTGGCGTCCCGGCTTTGCGACGAGGCGCAGCCCGGGCAGATCCTGATCAGCCCGCGCGTGCTGCTGTCGATCGAGAACGTCGTGCGGGTCGAAGAGATCGGCAGCTTCAGCCTCAAGGGGCTGCGCCGGCCGATCGCGGTGCACAACGTCGTCGGCGCCATGCCGGCAAAGGATTGAGCCGCGATCCGCCTCAATGGATCGCGGCGGCGCGGCCGCGCAGGCCGCTCGGCAGTTTCAGTCCGAGCGCCTTGGCGGTGTGCAGATTGACCACCAGTTCGCGCCTCTTCTCCAGCTTGACCGGGATGTCGGCAGGGTTGGCGCCGCGCAGGATCTTGTCGACGATATCGGCCGCATCGCGGAACAGGTCGCGGAAGTCCGGACCGTACGACATCAGCCCGCCGGCCTCGGCATGATGCCGGAAGGCATGCATGGTCGGCAGTCCGGCGCCGGCCGCCAAGGTGTTGATGGCGACCCGGTAGTGCGTCACGAACGGATCGGTGCAGACGTAAAGCGCGTCGGCCTTGCCCTTCAAAGACCGAATGGTCGAGCCGATCTGCGGCTCGGCTCTGATGTCGCATCGCGTCGCCTCGATGCGGAGCTTGCGCGCCGCTTTCTCGACAGCCTCCATTTCGAGGCGGACGTTTTGGGTCGAGCAGTTACCGAGAATCGCCAGCTGGTGCAGGTTGGGAACGGCTTTGCGCAGATAATCCAGCCGTTGGCCGGCCAGATCGGTCTGACCGTTCGACAGGCCCGTGACGTTGCCGCCGGGATGCGCGAGGCTGCGGACCAGTCCGGTATGCGCCGGATCGCCTGCGGCGGCAAAGACGATCGGAACCTTCTTGGTCGCCTTCATGGCGGCGGCCACGGCCGACGTGCCGGCCGTGACGATGACGTCCACGCCGTGATCGGCGAATTGTTTTGCGATGGTGCCGAAGCGGCTCGATTGGCCGTCCGCCCAGCGATAGTCGATGTGCAGATTATGGCCGTCGATCCAGCCGAGTTCGCGCAGCCGGTGCTCGAACGGAGGAACGAATTCGCTCCACGCCGCGTGTTTGGTCGCGCCCAGAAAGCCGATCGTCGCCGGCCGGTGCCAGCCCTGCTGCTTGACGTATCCGCCAGTCGCCATGATGTGCCCCTGTGATTGGCTCCGCCCGGAGCCGCAACGCTCGAAATAATAACAAAAGTCTGCCTCAACTTACAGCTCGTCAAGGTCCTTTTTAGACGCAGCCGTTGCAAATTTGTTACCAGCTGCCACGAAATTCGTGGGCTGCGTTACGTCATTTTAAGAAGCGCCGCTGTGATCCACAGCACACATCGAGCAGACGCCGGAGCCGAAACAGCGAAATGGCAACGCTTTACCGCAGCCGGTCGGCCGCGGCTGCCCGCAAGAGCGCGCGATCAGCCGCGCGCCACCGCGATTTCCAGCGGGAAATCGTCCACCACCTCGTGGCCGCTGTCGGTGACGATGAAGGTGTGGCCGAGGAAAATACCGAACATGCCGTCGGGCGTGATCGGATTGGGCTCGGCCATGATCACCATGCCGGGTTTGAGCACCTGCTCGAATGCCTCGGCGGCGACGTGCTCGGCGACAACGTGCGGCTGGTCGGTGACCAGATCGATGCCATGGCACTGCGTCGGCCGCGACTGGTAGCCGTTGTCGCGGAAGAACTTGCTGGCAATGCGCATGTTCTCCGCCGGCTTGCCGGGGGCGATCTCGGCGATGATGCGGCGGTAGCCCGGCAACGTGACATCGTTCCAGAACTTTTTCACCATTTCGGTGGGCTCGCCGAGGCAGATCGGCGAACCGACCTGGGCCGTATAGCCGCGATAGCCGGCGGCCAGCTCCATGTTGATGATGTCGCCCTTTTTCAGGACGCGGCTCGACGGCCGCGGATTGCCGAACACCATCGCCGGATCGGCCATCGGGGTCGAGCCGATGATCAGAAAATCGATGTCGCCGCCGCCTTCCAGGATCGCGGCGCCAGCCGCGGCGCGCAGCTCGTATTCCTTCACGCCCGGCGCGGCGCGCGCCACCATGGCATCCATGGCGTTCTTGCACAGCACGCCCGCCTTGCGCACGCAGTCGAGCTCTTCGGCGCTGTGCACCGAAAGGAGCTCGTGCAAAAAACCCTTGGTGAAGACGAGCTCGGCGTCCGGCAGGTTGTCGCGCAGCACGTTGTACTGATTGACCGGCAGGTAATCGCCGTGGCGCGGATCGACCTCCATCAGCCCGATGCGGCCACGCTCGAGCTTCAGCTCGCGGATGCGCTCGACCATGACATCGGCATAACGGCCGCTGCGGCTGTGGCGCACATCGTTGACCGCAATGGCGACCTGGCGGCGCACCGCTTCGGCATGGGTGCCGCCCATGGAGTAGATCATGGTCGGCTCGCCGTCGCGCGGCACCAGCACATAGCTCGACAGCGCGTGCCATTCCCAATGGCCGGTGAGCCACAGCATGCCGCCGCCAAAGCTCCAGTGGCTCGGCCCGCCCGGCACGATCACGACGTCGAGCTTGTGCTCGCGCATCTTGGCGCGCAGCGCGGCGTAGCGCCGGTCGTATTCGGCCTTGGAGAACTGCTCCCAGACCGCGTCGCGGTAATACGGCGTGTCGCGCATGTTGGCGAACGGCAGCGACTGGTCGAGCTTGGTCCGCACCACCTCCCACGGCTGCGGACCGATGCGCGGCGGACGAATCTGCGTATTCATGACTGGACCTCGGGAGATTGTCTTACGGACGGGTGCGCGGACAGTACCGTCAGGCGCCGGCAAGGTCCAGGATCGGCAGGCGAAGTTCTGTGGCCGCGCCGGAGCCGCTAGATACAGAGAGTTACCGTCAAAGATCAGTCACCGGATCGATTGGCCGCCGTGATGTGTGCCTGATGTGGAGGATAAAAAGGTCATCCGCGTCGATGCGATAGAATATGACATACGGATAGCGCGGCACGCTCATCCGGCGGTGTCCTGCATCGTCGACGAGCGGCCCGATTTCTGGAAAGTAACTCAATGTATTGATGGAGGATCTGATCCCAGCAAGTACATTGCTAGCGCCAGCGGGACTGCGCTCAACAAGATATGCGCTGATGCCCTGTAAGTCCCGCAAAGCTCGCGGCGCGTAGACGACATTCATACGCCGTGCGCGCGCCAGAACGCCGCGATCGTCTCCGGCGGCACGCGTTCGCCGCGCGCGATTTCGGCTTCGGCCTCGGCTATCGCGGCGGCTTCGTCTGCGGTCAGCGAAGTTGGCGCGTCCTCGGCTAGCGCGAGCATCAATCGGGCGAGGTCGTCCTGCGTCTCGGGCGGCAAGCGGCTGATGGCAGCCACTGCTTGCTCTAAAAGCTTGGTCATGGCGACCTCTCTCAATTGCTGACTATGTATATGCTACCTCACCCTAATGCGACAATGAGAACCCAGCACCGCCCCTGCCCCACATATCGAACTGCTTTATACTCGCGGTCTCACCGAGGTTTCCGCATGACCATTCCCCGCCGTCTCTTTCTTGGCCTGGCCGGCGCCGCGGCGTTCGGCGCTTCGGCGCGCGCTGCGGACAAGATCGCGGCCGGCACGCTGGGCGGCCAGGCGCCGCTGTGGCCGTTCTACATCGCCTCGCGCAAGGGTTTTTTCGCCGCGCAGAATCTCGACGTCGATATCGCCTTCGCCCAGAGCGGCGCCGCGGTGACCCAGCAGTTGACCGCAGGCTCGATCGAGATCGCGCTGTCCGTCGGCATCAACGATCCGATCCACGCCGTCGACAAGGGTGCTTCGGTCGCCATCGTGCGCATCATCGGCAACGCCGCGCCCTATGTGCTGATCGGCAAGAAGGGGCTCAAGACCATCGCCGACCTCAAGGGTAAGACGGTGAGCATCGGCTCGGCCAAGGACATGACCACGATCTATTTCGAGCGCATGGCGGCGATGAGCGGATTGAAGAAAGGCGATTACGACGTGCTGTCGGCCGGCGTCGCCGCGGCGCGCTTCGCGGCCTTGAAAGCCGGCGTGGTCGACGCCGCGCTGGTGCTGCCGCCGCTGAATTTTCAGGCCGAGAAGGCCGGCTATGTCAGCATCGCGTTCGCGCCGGACTACGTCAAAGACCTGCCGTTCACCGGCATGGCGGTGTTCAAGCCGTGGGCTGCCCAGCACGGCGATCTGGTCAAGCGCGTGCTGGCGGCGACCGACGCCAGCATCGCCTGGCTCGCCGACGCGGCGCATCGCGACGAAGCCGTCGATCTTCTGGTCAAATCCGCCCACGCCGACCCGACGGACTCCGCCGCCAGCTACGATCTGTTGCGCCGCTCCGGCTATTTCGAGCCGACCAGCAAAGTCTCGCGCGCCAAGCTGCAGAACCTGATCCAAGAGGAACGGCGCGCCGGCAATATCGGCGCGACGCTGACGGTCGAGCAGTTGATCATGCCGGGCATCACCGAACTTGCCGATTGAGGATACCTGCACATGGCAGCCGTAACCGCGCTTCCAACGATTGATCTGACGCCGTTGCGCGACGGCAGCGCAGCGGACAAGCGCGCCGTAGCCCGTGCGATCGACGATGCCTGCACCGAGATCGGTTTCTTTCTGGTGGCCGGCCACGGCGTGCCGCAGCACCTGATTGTGGAAACCCGGCAGGCCGCGATCGATTTCTTCGCGCTGCCTCAAGAAGAGAAAATGAAAGTGCAGCGGCCTCCGGCAAAGATCAGCCGCGGCTACAACTGGGTCGGCGACCGGTCGCTGTCCTATTCGCTCGGCCAGGCCGCGCCGCCGGACATTCAGGAGGCGTTCGCGTTTGGACCTGATCGCACGGTCGAACTCGCACGGCAAATCGACCCCGCCGCGGCGCAAATGTATGCGCCCAACATCTGGCCGGAGCGCCCGCGCCATTTCAAGGACACCCTGCTCCGGTATTACGATGCCATGGCTGGCGTCGCTGCAACGGTGCTGCGCGCCATGGCGGTCGGGCTCGGCGTCGACGAGACCTATTTCGTCGACAAGTTCGATCGCCAGGCGAGCGTCGCCCGTGTGATCCGCTATCCAGCGATCACGCAACGGCCGCAGCCCGGGCAGCTGCGCGCCGGCACGCATACGGACTACGGCATCATGACTTTCGTGCGCGGCGACGACACGCCGGGCGGCCTGCAGGTCAAAACCCGCCGCGGCGATTGGATCGACGTCCACATTCCCGCCGACGGATTTTGCTGCAACATCGGCGACCTGATGGCGCGCTGGTCCAATGATCGCTGGGTGTCGACCTTGCACCGGGTCGCGGTGCCGCCGCCGGACGCCGTGCCGACCGATCGCATCTCGCTGGTGTTCTTTCAGAACCCGAACCCCGACACCGTCATTCGCTGCTTCGCAAGCTGCGTCGGCCCCAACGGCGAGGAAAAGTATCCGCCGATTTCGGTGGCCGAGCACTACCTCGGCAAGCTCATGAAGGCCGGGCACAGCCGGCTCGATGCCAAGGCGAGCGACGCGGTGGCGGCGGGGAGCTGAACTGCGGTTGGTCCGCGCGCAATGTTCCAGGGCGTGTACTCGTAGACGCGGCAGCCAATGTCAGCTTTCGGGTAAAGCGGACATCTCGCAAACGTCCGAGAAAAGACCTGTATGACTTATAAGGGAAGTCGCGGATTTCGGCAGGGTCGAAGACGGCGAAGCTTCGGTTGACGGCTGTGCGCGATCTTCCGAAGAATAGGACCCTCTGCAGTATTTGAGTAGCATTTACAAGGCCTGACTAGCATTAGGCTGCATAGCTGCGCTCGCGTTGGCGGCCGATTCGTAGGCACAGGTGAGGCGACCATGCGTACACGTACGCCTCTTATAGGCACAGCACTGCTCGCGGCTAGCACCCTGCTGGGCTGGCTGGCGCCCGATGTGCACGCGCAGGACCAGGCGCCCACGCCCACCGTAGAAAAGATCCGCGAGGAACAGGCCTACACACTCGGCACCGCCGCTTTCCTGTGGGGCTTCACGATGAACGAGCTGTACCGTGTGCGCTCGGTCCACGTGGACAAGCAAGGCGTACCGGTCAACACATTCCTCCACAATCGGGAAGTGACAACGGCCGAGATCGCGCGCAAGCAAGGCGTCGTCCGTCCCAACAGCGCCACGCTCTACTCGATGGCTTGGCTCGATCTGTCCATCGAGCCGATCGTGCTCGAATTTCCGCCGATCCCCGATCACTACTTCACCTTCAACTACGTTGACTGGTTCCAGAAGACCGAGAACCTGAGCAACACCACCGTTGGCCGCGCGGGCGGCGCCTATGCCTTTGTCGGGCCGCACTGGAATGGCGCACTCCCCGCCGACATGCACCGGGTCGGTGTGGCCTCCGATACCGTCTGGATGATCGCGCGCATTGAGGTGAAAGGTTCGGCCGACGTGAAAAACGTCCACGCGATCCAGGACAAATATAGCCTCACCGCACTGCGCCAGTTCGTCGCCGGCAAGCGTAACACGGTTGGCAACAACAGCTACGAGAAGTGGCCGGCCTACGACGTGAGCGAGCCGCTCAACTGGTTCACGCTGCTCAACGAAGGGCTGCGCCGCAACCCGCCGCAGGGCGGCGACCTGGCCATGCTCGGGCTGTTCGAGACGCTCCAGATCGGCCCGCACAAGACCTTCGACGCGGGCAAGCTCGATCCCGCCACCCAGGCAGGGCTGCGCCGGGCGCTGGCGATCGGCCCGCACATCCTCGCGGACGATTTCAAGAGACGCCTGGGCCAGACCTTCAACGGCTGGCAGATCACCAAGGACCTCGGTAGCTGGCTCACTCCCGACACGTATCAGCTCGACATCCTGCGCCGCTCCGCCATCGCGAAGGAAGCGCAACCCGGCCAAGCTTCCTCGGAAGCGATGTATCCCATCGCCTACGTCGATGCCGAGGGCCGGCCGTTGACCGGCGCCAACCGCTACATGCTGCGTTTCGCCAAAGGACAGCTGCCGCCGGCCAACGCGTTCTGGTCGCTCACTATGTACGATGCAGACGGTTTTCCGATCGACAACCCCATCAATCGCAACCAGATCGGTACTTATGACACGTTGGCGCCGGACGCCGACGGTGCAGTGACGATCTACATCCAGCACGCCAGCCCCGGCAGCGACAAGGAGGGCAACTGGCTGCCCGCGCCGACAGGGTCGTTCAACGTGGTCCTGCGCCTTTACAGCCCGGCATCCGCCGCGCGGAACCTGGACTGGGTTCCTCCGGCTGTGCAGGAGGCGCAATGAACACGAAAGCGACGATAGAAACATCAGCGACAGACAAAGGAGGGTGCGCACCATGCGTAGCGCCAACCACCTCGCGGCCGGATGCCTGCTGTTGTTGCTCGCTCACGCTACGGCTTGGGCACAGAACGCTCCGCGGCCCAAATATTCGGCTGAGGTTCCATCCGACATTACGACGCCGGACAGCGCCGAGACCCGCATCGGCCCGCTGAAATCCTTCGATGGGGTGCCGGATGAGGCAACCGTGCAAAAGGTTTATGACCAGCTCGACTTCAGTCGTGGGATTGAGGCGTTTCTTTCCGGCATGCCGGCGGCATCGCTCTATGCTTTTTGCGAGGGCTTTGACGAGGCCGGGGTCAAGCGTAACCAGGCGATCGGGATCACCGAAGACCTGATGGACGCTCGGTCCATTTGGCTCACCCCGAACTCGACGACGGTCTACGTATTCCTGTGCCTCGACCTTCGGGATGGTCCGATGGTCGTGGAAGTGCCGCCCAATGTGCTCGGTGCCGTCAACGATGCGTTTTTCCGCTATGTAACCGACATTGGCCTAGTCGGAGAGGATGAAGGCAAAGGCGGCAAATACCTGTTCGTGCCTCCGGGCTACACCGGCAGCGTTCCGGCAGACGGGTATTTCGTTCAGAAGCCGCGTACCAACGGACTACTCCTCCTCTATCGTGCGTTCGTGAAGGACGGCGATACCGCCACCCCGGTCCGCAACGTCAAAGCCGCGGGGAAGATTTATCCCTTGTCGGCGGCCACCAAGCCGCCCGCAACGACATTCGTCAACACCTCGGGTGTGAAGTACAACACCGTCCACGCCAACACCTTTCATTTCTATGAAGAGCTGAACGAGGTCATCCAGGCCGAGCCGGAAGACGCGTTCGACCCGGAGCTGGTCGGCCTGTTCGCCTCGATCGGCATTAAGAAGGACAAGCCCTTCGCACCCAATGCGCGGATGAAAGCTATTCTCACGGACGCTGTCGCTGTTGGCAACGCTGCCGCTCGCTCCATCGTGTTCGCGTCGCGTGACGACCGTGCAAAGTTCTACCCCGATCGCCAATGGTTCACCGTCTTCATCGGCGGCAGCTACGCGTTCGAGGATCATGGCGAACGGATGCTCGATGCGCGCACGTTGTTTCACTACTACGCGACCGGCATTACGCCTGCGATGGCGGCAGCCAATCCTGGCACCGGGTCAGCCTATGCGGTAGCGGTTCGCGACGCACAGGGTCGCTATCTCGACGGCGGCAAGACGTACAAGATCACGTTGCCGGCCCCAATTCCCGTCGGTCAATTCTGGTCGTTTACGGTCTACGACAACCAGACGCGCTCGATGCTGGAAACAGACCAGAAGCGTGCCGGCATCGACAGCTACCAACCTATCCAGAAGAATGCCGACGGATCGGTAACCGTGTGGTTCGGGCCGAAGGCCCCGGCAGGGCAGGAGAGCAACTGGGTGCAGACCATGCCGGGCAAAGGCTGGAATGTGATGCTGCGACTTTACGCACCATTGCAGCCTTGGTTCGACAAAACGTGGAGACCCGGCGACTTCGAGGACGTGAGCGGCTAGCAGTGTTGCCTAGCCGCATGTCTGTTTTGGCACGAACGGACCTCTCCATTGTCCGCTCGCCAGTCCCTGAAGGAACGGCTACGCGGCGCGCTCCGTCAATGCTTGACATTGCGGTTCCAGTAGTCGGTCGCCTTGGCCAGATTGGCGTTGTAGACGCCCCAGTTCGGCGAGTAGAGCTTGGCAAGATCGGCTTCCGACGACGGCATGGTCTTGGCCAGGTCCGGATAAGCCGCGAACACGCTTTGCAGCGTGGCATTGCTGGGGCCGTACGCCATCTCGACGGCCCAGCCGAGCTGGCCCAGCGCGTCGAGCTGCATGTTGATGAATTCCTGCGCCTCCTTGGGATGCGCCGTGCCGGCGACCATGTCGACGGTGTCGATGCCGAGAACGCTGCCCTCCTTCGGAATGACGTAACCGACCGGATAGCCCTGCTTGATCATCGCCCAGGCGCGGCCGCTGGTCCAAACCGAGACCCAGACATCGCCGGCGGCAATCTGCTCGCCCAGCGTGGCCGACGAGGTGTAGTACGAGTTCGCCTTGATCTCGGCGATCTTTTTGAGGCCCGGCAGCACATCGGCTTCGCTGCCGCCGTTGAGCTGCGCCATCTTCATGACGAAGTCGGCGCCCTGCGGCAGCGACATGTCCGGGATCGAGATGTGGCCGGCGAGTTTTGGATCGAATAGGTCGGCCCACGAGGTCGGCTCGGCGATGCCGGCCGCCTTCAGCTTGTCCTTGTTGTAGACGACGCCGACCGAATAAAGGATCGCGTAGGGACCGTAGCCCTGCGGGTTGCGGGCGCGCGCATAGAGGTTTTGCAGATTAGGCACCAGCTTCGGATCGAGCTTGGCCACCACGCCGGCCTTTATAGCCGCATCCTGCACCGCGTCGTCGAGCAGCACCACGTCGAACGGCGGTTGCCGGCCGCGCGCCGCCAGCATCTTGGCGAAGAAGTCGCTCGGGTTGCCGTGCGTCCATTCGATCTTGACGCCGGTGACCCGGGTCATGCGGTCGCCGATATAGGACTTTTCCACTTCGCCGGAATGGCCGCCGAAGGTCGCGACGTTGAGCGTCACGTTGGATTTCTGCGCCCACGCCGGCGCAGCCGCGGCGGTGAGCGCCGCCAGTGAAACGAACAAGCCGTACGTCGCTGCGCGCATGGGTACCTCGCTGCCTTCACCGGCGGAGACGGACTATCGCGCCGGACTTTCAGAACGGAGTTTCAGGGGTTTGCGAAAAGTTGTCAAAGCGACGCGGCACGCTGCGCGCTTTGGTCACTCCGTGAGCAGAAAGCACGATTCCGGGCGCCAGCTGATGAGGACAACCTCACCGCGCGCGGGCGCCGGCTCACCCGGCCGCACCTGCACGACAAAACTTTGGCCGGCCGGCCCTTCGGCCTCGACATAGCGGATGCTGCCCAGATAGGTGGCGCCACGCACCTTGGCTTGAATGACGTTGGCGCGTCCGTCGCCGAAGTGAAAATGCTCGGGCCGGACGCCGAGCAGGCAACGGGCGCCGACATCGATCTGCAAATGCGCCGCCGCGGCAATAAACGACGCCTTGTCGGCGCCGTCGGTTTCGACCCGAACCATGCCGTCGCCGCGCTTTTCCCGCACCACCACATCGAGCAGATTGGTGCGGCCGACGAAATTGGCGACGTAACGGCTGTTCGGCCGCTCATAAAGCATTTCGGGCGAGTCGATCTGGGCGATGCGGCCGTCATGCATGACCGCAACGCGATCGGACATGCTCAGCGCCTCGCCCTGATCGTGGGTGACGAACAGCGTCGTGATCTTCAATGTCGACTGAATACGTTTGATCTCGACCTGCAGCTCCTCACGCAGCTTCAGATCGAGCGCGGCGAGTGGCTCGTCGAGCAGCAGTACTTCGGGCCGGATCACCACCGCGCGCGCCAGCGCCACGCGCTGCCGCTGCCCGCCGGACAATTGCCCGGGATAGCGGTCGGCGAACGGTTCCAGATGGACGAGGCGGAGCGCGTCCTTGATCCGTGCCTCGCACTCGGCGCGCGGCAGCCGCCGCACCTGCAGGCCGAAGGCGATGTTGTCGGCGACGGTGCGGTGCGGAAACAGCGCATAGGACTGAAACACCATGCCGGTGTTGCGCCGGTACGGCGGCAATGCCGTGATGTCGCGGCCGCCCATGACAATGCGGCCGCTGGTCGGCGCGATGAAGCCCGCGATCATGCGCAGGCAGGTGGTCTTGCCGCAGCCGCTCGGCCCGAGGAGGGTGACGAATTCGCCCGGCCGCACCAACAGATCGATGCCGCGCACCGCGACCTGGTCGCCGAACCGCTTCTCGACCTTTTCGAACAGCACCTCAGACATTGCGCCGCCGATCCAACATCACGCCCGCGCGCCGAACAAGCGGTCGAGGCCGATGAGCCGGTCGAGCGCCAGCATCAGCACGATCGAGCCGCCGACGATCAGCGCCGCAATGGCCATGACGTCGCCGCCGAAATCGAACTCGACGGTGGTGAAGATGCGCACCGGCAAGGTCGTGGCGTCGCCGCCGCCGATGAACAGCGCGATCGGCACGTCGTCGAGCGACATCACGAAGGCGAAAATGCCGCCGGCAACGATGCTCGGCCGCAGCACCGGCACCGTCACCCGCCAGAACGTCTGCAGCGGCGTGGCGCCGAGATTGAGCGCCGCCTCTTCGAGCGCATAGTCGAAACGGGCATGGCCGGCGAGGATGGCGCGCACGCTGAATGGAATGCCAAACGTCAGATGGCCGACGATCAGGCCAATGAGCGTGCCGCCGAGCACCACATGGGTTAGATCCCAGAACGTCAGCGAGAACTGATAAAGCGCCACACCGGTGACCAGCGCCGGCACGATCAACGGCGACAGCAAGATCGCATTGAGCCCGTCGCGGCCGGGAAAGCGGCCTCGGCTCAAGGCCAAAGCGGCCGGCAGGCCGAGCCCGACCGAGAGCAGCGCCGTGACGGCACCGACGATCAGGCTCACCTCGAGCGCCGCGAAGAACTCCGGCTTGATCAAGGCGTACCAATGGGTCGTAAAGCTCCGCGGCGGAAACGACAGCACCGGGCCGCCGTTGAACGAAGCAATGACGACGACGCAGACCGGCGCCAGCAGAAACGCGAAGGTCAGGAACAGCGTCGCGCGCAGCGCAAACCAGCGGATCATGCGCCCCGGCCCTCGCTCGCGCTCTCGCCATCTGCGGTCCGCACCTGCAGCGCCAACAGCGTCAAGAGCGCCGCGAACACCAGCAGCAACGCCGCCGCCGTGCCGCCGGCTGGATAGTTGAGCACCGTGCGGAATTGCTGGGCAATATACGTCGCCATCACCAGCACGCGGTTGCCGCCAAGAATGGCCGGCGTGGTGTAGGCGCTGATCGCCATGGTGAAGACCAGGAGTGAGCCGGAGACGACGCCCGGCAAGCTCAGCGGCAAGAGCACGCGCCAGAACGCTTCGAGCGGTCCGGCGCCCAGATTGGCGGCGGCTTCCTCGAGGTCGGCGTCGATGCGCTGGATCACGGTCGTCAGGGTCAGGATCATGAACGGCAGCAGCGCGTGAACGAGGCCGATGACGACGCCGGTGAAATTGTTGACCAGCGGCAGCGGCGCGCCGATGACGCCGAGCTTGAGCAGCGCCCAGTTCACCAGCCCGGATTCGCTGAGCAGCGGAAACCAGCCGATATTGCGGACGATGGCGCTGACCAGAAGCGGCGAGATCACCAGAAACAGCGCCATGCCGCGCCAGCGCGACGACGTGCGGGCGAGGTAATAGGCCACCGGATAACCGATGACGAGGCAGCCGAGCGTCACCAGTGCGCCGAGCCAGCAGGTTCGCAGCAATATTTGCAGATAGAACGGATCGGTGACGAAGGCGCGGTAATTCGCCAGCGTGAATGCATCGCCGACCTGCGCCGGGCCGGTCATGGCGTGAAAGCTCAGTGCGGTGAGATCGAGGATCGGCGTCGCGAAGATCAGGCAAAACACCGCCGTGGTCGGCAGCACGATCCACAGCCAAACGTCCGCCGCGCGCCGGGTTCGCGCCGGCGCGGCGCTGCGATCGATCGCGGCCGTGCTCATGGGGTTACATTATCGACGCAGCATGGCCGGCGAAAGTCAGCCCATCGCCGCTATTTCGAGGCGATCTTGCGATTCCACAGATCGACCGCGTGCGCATATTGCTGGTGGAACACCGGCCAATTGATCAACCTGAGCTTGGCGATCTGCTCGGGCGTGGCCGGAAATTTCTTCGCCACGTCCGGATAGGCCGCAAGCACCGGCCCGAGCAGCTTGTTGGTCGGGCCATACGGGATCTGGTCGACCATGCCGAGTTGCGCCAGCGGGCCGAGCACCTCGTTGATGAAGGCGAGCGCTTCGGCACGGTGCGTCGAGGTCGCGGTGACGCTGATGGTGGTCATGCCGAAAAAGCCGCCTTCCTTGGGCAGCACATAGCGCAGCGGCACGCCGCGGCCGATCAGGCCCCAGGTGCGGCCGTTGAGCCACGGCGCGGTCCAGACGTCGCCGGACGACAGCAGCGGATCGAGCACCGGCGACGAGACCGGATACGATTGCGCCTTGATCTCCGCGATCTTGTCGATCCCTTTGTCTGGCGTGGCTTCGTTGCCGCCGGCGAGATATTCGGCGGCGACCAGGAACGCGTGCCCCATCGTATTGTCGAGCGTCGGCACCGCGACATGGCCGGCGAGCTTCGGATTCCACAGATCGGTCCACGAGGTCGGTTCTGGAATCCCCGCCGCCTTGAACTTCTCGACGTTGTAGGCGATGCCGGTCGAATAGAAGTTCAGCGCCGGACCGTAGCCGTCCTTGTTGATCGCCTGGGCATAGAGGTGCTTCAGGTTCGCTATGTCGGCCGGACCGGTCTTGCCGAGCACGCCGGCGGCGATCGCTTCGGATTCGATGTCATCGTCGAGATAGACCACGTCATAGGGCGCCGGCCGGCCCCTCGCCGCAATCAACTTCGCCAGATGGTCGCTCGGATTGCCGTTGACCCACTCGATCTTGATCCCGGTGCGCGCGGTAAACGGCGCCGCGGCGTACTTCGCCGCCGCATCGGTAAAGGCGCCGCCATAGCAGCCGACCCGCAAGGTCACGCTCGACTGCGCGAAGCTCGGTGCGGCGGCGCCGACCACGAGCAGAGCGCCACCCAATAGACCCATGACGCGCAAGTTCATTACACCGTCTCCTCAGGTTCAGGTCATCTGGCCATGCGAGGAAACTTACACAGCCGCTTGCCGCTGACAATGTTGCCGCGCATTGACGCTGCGCGCCACACACGGCACCTCCCTTCTCTGCAATCGACCATTTCGTGTAATCTCATGCCGGAGAATGACCGGCGGGGCTGGCCGAGGTTTCTAAAGGCCGCGATCGTACGTTCGGCGTGCAATTCATCGAAAGCCATTCCTGTCTCACGTCGCGGCTGTAGGAAGCGCGTGCCGTCCCGCGAATTTTCGGGGGCCTTCATGAGCGAGAGCAATAGTACGCCAACAACGCAGGCAGCGGATTTGCCGCAAGACGCGGCTGCATTGCAGCGGACATTGCATCGAGCAGGCGAACAGGTCGGTGAACGATCGGCGCTGGTCACCGGCTCGGGAGCGGCGCTGGCGCTGCTGCCTTGGCTTTTCCTTGCGGGCATCTTCGTGTTTGCGCCGCCCGAGGCGCCGGTATGGAGCATGCTCACCAATTCGACCGAACCTGACGCGCTGCGCACCGTGGCATTCATGCTGATCGTGCCGGCGGTGTGCACGGCTGCCGGGTTTGCCGTCATGCGCCGCTGGCCGGGCTGGCGGTTCTACTCCGGCGCTTTCGGTTGGCTTTGCATCAATCTCTCTTTTTTCTTCTTGACGCAGTTCTTTGCGGACGCGGCATTCAACTTTGCAAGTCCTCCCAGCAAAGGGCAGGTCGCGATGTCGGCAGCCTTCGCCTTGCTGGCCATGCTCCTCTTGATGGCGAAGCGGGATGAACCGCCGGCGAAGCCTTTTGGCTTAATAACGCCGATCGGCACGGTCGTCGTTCTCCTTGGCCTCGCCGCCCTCGTCGGCGCCGCGTTCGCGCCCGCCCCTATCGCGTCGGCCTTCATCGGCCTGGTGCTGGTGCTCCTCGGCACCGACATGGTATTTCGCTTGCGGGGTTGGCGCATCGCCGCCGGCTGCTTGGGCTGGTTCCTGATCGCCGTCGGCGGTCTTGGCGGGTTGAGCCAGCTCTCGATACCATACAATGCGGCAGCGTTCCTGCGCTTCTGGCAGACGCTTACGACTGCGCTATTCTGCGTGGCACTCGGCCATTTCGTCCTGTGGGCCAAACGGCGCGAGCCAAAACCCAAACGCATCGGCGACGCAGCGCCCGCTGCGTAACCGATGGACTCTGCTTGCACCGTTTTTGACCAGTCAGCGGCCATAGGCTTACCGACGGCGAGACGCACTCAGAACGCCACGCTGCCGCGCGCCTGCCAGGTCCAGAACTGGAAATCGCCGCCGATGCCGCCGTATTCGCCGCCGGCACTGAGCGTCGCGCCGGGGGCGAACGTCATGGCCACGCCGCCGGTGACGCGCGCGGACCAGCCTTGCAGCAGCGGCACCGTGGTGACGCCGACGGTCGTCGCATCGTCGTGGGAGAAATAATAGTCGCCGTACACGCCCACATACGGCGCCAGGCTCACCGTGCTCGACCAGGCAAACGGATAGATCGCCTTGACGCCGCCGCTGGCCCGGCCGGTGGTGAAATTGCGCGCAGCCTGCAAGGTGCCCAGCGTGTCCGTGTAGGCATTCTCCTGCTCCCACAGCGCAAAGGCCTGCGCCGACGGTTCGAGCACGAGGGCCTGCCACCTGAACGTGCCGGTAAGGCCCCCGGTGGCGAGCCAGCGCTGCCCGACAAAATTACCGGAGGCGAGCCCGGCGGCATCGTTGACGAAAACGTCCGACCAGGCGCCGCCGAGATTGAAGCGCAAATTCTGGAACAGCCGCCAGCCGAGATAAGCGCCCGCGGTCCAGCCGTCGCCCTTGAGCACGCCGTTGAAGGCCTGCGAGTTGTAGTCGAAATGCTCGTAGCCGCCGAGCACGCCGACCAAAAAATCCGGCGTGATCTTGTGGGTGAGCCCGGCGAGGCCGTTGACCTGCGTGCCCTTCAGGTCGCTGCCGAAGGTATTGCGGTTGAAATCGCCGCCGCGCACGTCGATCCAGGCGAGCCACTCGCGCGGCGGCGCGGGCGGCGCCGCCTTGACCACGAGGCCGTCCTCGCCGGCATAGCCGAGCGCCACAAACCCTTGCTCGACGCGTTTGCTGTTGCCGTCCGGCGAAGCAAGGAAGCTGTCGAGGCTGGCCTGCCGCGGACCAGGCATAGCGGAGACCACCGTTTCGAGCGCCTTGAGCGGATCGACAAGGCCGGCGCCGAATTGCCGATTGATGCCGCGCGATCCGAGATGCTTGGCGGTCTGCACCAGGATGGCGCGAATTTCCTCCGGCGTCAGCGATGGCTTGTGGGCGATCAGCAAGGCGGCAACGCCGCTCACATTCGCGGTCGCGACCGAGGTGCCCGTGGTCAGCTGCACGCCGCCGTCAGGCGCCGGCACCAGGACATTCACGCCCGGCGCCGCGATGGAGACGTATTCGCCCTGATTGGCGCCGTTGAACAGCCGGTCGTTTTCGTCGGTGGCGGTGACCGCCATGACGTTGGGATCGGCGCCCGGATAAAGCGGCGGCGATTTCGGACCCTTGTTGCCCGCGGCGGCGATCACAAGAACTCCTTTCTCGCGGGCAATCTGCAGCGCCTGCGAGAGTGCCGGATCGTGCGGTCCGGCGAAGCTCATGTTGACGATCCGGGCGCCGCGCTGGATCGCGTGATCCAGCCCCTTGAGGATTTTGACCGAGGTCGCCTGCGGCTGGTTATTGGCGCCGCCGAACGCGCAGATCGCAATGATGTTGGCAGCCGGCGCGACGCCCATCAGCTCGCCGTGCGACGCGATCGCGCCGGCCATGCCGGTGCCATGCGCATCCGGGGCGGTTGCGCCGCAGCCGGCGTCGTAGCGCTCGGTGATCGCGCCGGCGAGATTGGGTTGATTGAAATCGATCGCCGAATCGATCAGCGCGATGACGATCTTGTCGCCCTTGGTGATGCGGTGCGCTTCGGCAAGATGCAGTTTCTTGATGACGTATTGCGTTGCATCGCCAGCATCGGGATCCGGATCGGGATCGGTATTATTCTGGTCCTGGGCCCGCTCATAGAGATAAACCGGCTGCAGCGCCGCGTTGACGCGAGCGGCCCGCGCGGCGCGGATCACCGCGCGCACCGATTGCCCGTTGGTGATGCGGAAGGTGTAGATCGATCGACCCAGCACGCCGATATTGTCCTGCGCCACGAGCGCAAGACCGAGACGCTGGGCCATGGCGGCAATATCCGGCGCGGTCGTGCCGGGCGGGAACTGAAACATCACGCGGTCCGGCAAGAACTGCGTCTCGCCGATCGGCGGCATGCCCGAGCCGGGCGGCAGCGGCATTACCGCCATGTCGATGAGCCGCGTGCCGGGCGGCGCGCCATTGCCGCCTTGCCGCCCGTTGGCGAGACTGCCCGGTCCGCTGCTGCTGCCGCCGCCGCCGCCGCCGCCGCCGCCAGGCGCGCTGCCGAAACTGGGCACGCCGGTGATGCTCCGGACTGGGTTCGGCGGCGGCGGTTGATCCAGAGGAACCTGGACGGTGAAGCCGCCGCCATTGGGCGTGACCGTTTGCGGACTGTCGTTGAAGCCCGCATCGATCGCATTGTTGATCGCGCCCACAATGGCCTGTCCGGATATTTGGGCGATGACCGGCGTTGCGGAGATTTGCATCTGGCGCAACTTGATGCTGTCACCCGGCACATTGACGTTCTGAATCAGGGCCGCCGAGGTGCTGGGCGTATTGTTGGTGTCGCCGCTGTAGCGCGCCGTGATCGAGTGGCTGCCCACACTGAGCGAAGACGTCGTGAAAGACGCCGTACCGCCGGTGAGCGTTGCGGTGCCGATCTGCGTGCCGCCATCGAAGAACGTCACCGTGCCGGTCGGTGAAGACCCCGTCACCGTTGCCGTGAACGTCACCGGCTGCCCGGCGCTCGACGGGTTTGGCGACGACGATAAGGATGTCGTGCTCCCGACCGCCGCATAGGTGAACCGATCGGCCGGAGTGGCGGCGCTGGTGCCACCGGCGGCGGTCACAATGACATCAACGGTGCCGGCGCCGGGCGGCGAAATTGCGGTGAGTTGCGTCGGGCTGTTGAAGGTAAACGCCGCCGGGTTGCCGCCGAAGCTGACGGCAGACGCGCCGAAAAAGCTCGTGCCGGTGATGATGACCGTGGTGCCACCACCGGGCGGACCGGTATTTGGATTGACGTTGGTGACCGTCGGCGGCGCGAACTGCGCGTGAGCCTCGTTTGCGAAACCGAGAGCGCACAGCAGCACCGCGAAAAGAATGCCGCACCGCGCGAAGAACGCACGGCACGCGGCGGCCGACTGAGAAGCCCAAAAACCCACTGTGCCCCTGCCCCTGAGGTCACGCGTACGGCGATGCTCAAATTTCCGCGCGAGGGTACTTCCTCGGTTCAGGCCCGGCGAGAAATGTCCGAGGATTTCGGCGGCTGCGCGGGCTGAAAGTCATCGACCGTGGCAATTTCGCCACGGTCACAACGCATCGCGACGCGCGGCCGACCTCGTTGGCAGCCGCGGCCGCGCTGAAAACGCTTAAAACGCAGCGCTACGATAATCCCAGGGCCGCCGCCGCCACTGCCGCGAGCAAGCCGAATGCAAACGTGCCGCCGGCGAGCACCACGACTGCGCGCAACGGCAGCGACCGCGCCAACATGGCGAGCGACGGCAGACTCACGGCCGGCAAGGTGATGAGCAGCGCCGCGGCGCCCGCACTGCCGAGGCCGAATTGTTGCAGGACCTGGATAATCGGCACTTCACCCGCGGTCGGGATGACGAACAGCGTGCCGGCGGCGGCGAGGACCGGCGCAAGCCAGGCGGCATGACCGATATCGGGCGTCATGGCCGGGAAGAACCACGCCCGAGTCATGCCGAGGGCAAAAACCAGGATGAGGTATTCGGGGAGCAGCCGCACCGCGAGGCGAAAGAAGGCGCTGGCCCAGGCGAGCAGGAAAGGTCGTTTGTCGTCGTCAGGCCGGATCGCCAATCCGCGCGGACGCCAGTCGGGTGAAACAAAGCGTGCGGCCAGATTGGCGAGAACGAAGACCAGCGCCACGCCGACGATCAGTCGCAACGCGGCCCATTGCCAGCCGAGCACGAAACCGATGAACACCAGGGCGGCGGGATTGAGCACCGGATTGGCGAGCCAAAACACCAGGGCAGAAGTGGCACCGACGCCGCTCTCGATCATGCCGACGGCGACCGGAGCGCAGCAACACGTGCACATCATCGAGGGTATGGCGAAGGCGCTCGCGCGCAGCGGCCCCTTCGAGCCGGAAAAAAGCCGGTGCAGCGGCGCGCGCGGCAGCGCCGTCTCGAGTCCGGCCCCCAGCACGAGCCCCAGCACCAGCGCCTGCCAGATCGCCTTCATGTAGGCGATCGAATAATCGAGCCCCGCCTGCAGGCCGACGGCCGGCGACTCCGGAAACTTGCCGCTCACGATCGAGGTGCCGATCGAGTGATTCTGCGCAGCGAGGAAGCCCTTGGCGTAGTACGGCGACCATTTGACAAAAAACAATCCGACGATCGCCAGCGCGAAAAACAACAGGATCCCGCTGTACACAGAAATCCGCGACGCCGCCGCGCGGGCGGCCGAGGGTGTGGTCATTGCGGTTTGCTCCTTGGAGGTCCGATGCCCCAAATCAAATACGCTTCAATGCGACCGTTCCATTATTGCAGCTTAGCAACAAGACATAGCTCGCGTAGGCGATACCCCTTGTGCATCACTACAAAATCGGGTGATCGACTCATGCTTCCGAGCCGACTTCCGCCGTGCAACTTAGCATTTACCCCGCCACGCGCACACCGGCGCGGACGAGGCGCGGCAGCACCTCGTCGCAGAAATATGGCACCTCGGCGAGGTAATTGACAAACGACAGGCCAATGCCGCGCACGCCGGCCTGGCTGATGATGGCGAGTTCCTCGGCAACCTTGTCGGGCGTGCCGACGAACGGATAACCACCGATCGCGTTCGAGGCGAAATAGCGGCGTTTGGCCTCGTATTCCTCGCCCCCGACGCTCTGCGGCGTGATGCTCTTGTTGGCGAGCATGCCGTCGACCGCGCCCCAATCGGCATTCTCGATGATGGCGTGCTGGTAATATGCGTCCGCCTCTTTCTGCGTCGGCCGGCAGACCACCTGGCCGACGGTGAACACCTCGATCTCGCGGTTGAACGTCTGCGCCTGCGCCTTGATCTCCGCCACCTTGGCGGCGTTGCCGGCGAGCGATTTGCGCGATCCGGCGGTGGCGACGAAGAACGCATCGCAGTTGCGCAGCGCGAACGCCTGGCCGACGTCGGACGAGCCGGCGTTCATCATCAACGGCCGCGTGCCGCCGTACGGCTTCGGGAACGCGCGCACCTTGTGCATGTTGAAGAATTCGCCCTCGACATCGAAGGTGTCGTCACGCTCCCACGCCGACTTGACGATGTCGACCCATTCCTGGGCGTAGGTGTAGCGTATGTCGTGCTCGCGCTGCGCGACGCCGAACATGTCGAACTCGCCTTCGTTCCAGCCGCACACGATGTTGACGCCGACCCGGCCCTGGCCGATGTGGTCGGCGGTGACGAATTCCTTGGCGGCGATCAGCGGATGAAACAGCGGCGCGTGCACCGTGCCGAACACGGTCATGCGCTTGGTGGCGCACAAAAGACCGACCGCCCAGGTGATGGTCTCGAGCGACACGCCGTGAAAATCGGTCGAGCCGCCGTAACCCTTCCAGCGCGCGATCGGCAGCATGAAGTCGAGCCCGGCCTCGTCGGCGAGCTGCGCCAGCGCCAGACAATCTTCCCAGCTCGCCGACCAGCGCTCCGGCACCGTGGTGGCCGAGCGGCCCGACGAGCAATTGGCGCCGAACAGGCCGATCTTGAGCGCATTGCCGTTGTACATGGCGATGCGGTCTCGCATGGATGCGCTGCGCGCCAGCACGATGGTCTCCTCGTTGCACGTCCTGCCGCCATCTTAGCGCAGGTTTCGGCCGGCCGTCATGCCGTGCGATCGCGATGCGCGTATGCGATGGCGGCAAGACTTTGGCGGCAAGACTTTGGCGACAAGAGTTTGGCGACAAGACTTTGGTGGCAAGACTTTGGCGGCAAGACTTTCGCGCGCAGCGCCGCTACAATCAGCCGCGACCGGAAGCCTCTAATCCGGAAACGGCGTGCGCTTTTGCCCATCCTTCACGCGCCGCCTTAATCACAGCAGCATGGAGGTTCACGACATGTCGCCGATTGCCAAAATCATCGCGGGCGGCGCGCTCGCCGCAATTTTCGCGTCGCCGGCCGCCGCGCAAGGCGTGCTGACGCAGAAGAACGTCTCGCTCGCCTTGGCGCAGGAGATCGCCAATGCGGCGCTCGCCAAGTGCCGCAGCATGGGTTTCAAGATTTCGGTGAGCGTGGTCAATCGCGACGGCCTGCCGATGATCATGATGTACGAGGAAGGCGCCGGCCTGAACACGCGCGAGGGCAGTGACCGCAAGGCCTACACGGCCGCCGCTTTCCACTCGCCGTCGGCCGCTTTCGTCAAACGCATGCACGACAACCCGGACAGTGCCGGCTCCATTCAGTACAGCCGCGTGCTGGCGCTGTCCGGCGGCTTGCCGATCAAGGTCGGCAACGACACCATCGGCGCGGTCGGGGTCTCCGGCACGCCCGGCCAGGACGACGTCTGCTCGCAGGCCGGCATCGACAAGGTCGCCGACCAGCTGAAGTAGCGGGTCACTTACTCCGCTCATTCCCGCGAAAGCGGGAATCCAGTTCTGGGTCCCCGCTTTCGCGGGGACGAGCGGATCGAAGCAACCGCTCGCCCCGTTTACAGCCGCTTAAGATTAATCGTTGCATGCTGATCCCACTCGGGTGGTGAGGCGGTGGATCGGGATGGGTGGGGAAAATTTCGCGGCGTGTGAGCGTTCGAAACCGTCCAACACGCTGTCGCGCCAACCGAGCGTCGCTGCAGGGTCATAAGCAGTCGGGTTCGAGTAGTGCGTACGACGTATCGGGCGGCGACGTTTCCTGGCGCCCCAACTCATAACGGCCATGGGCTTGCGCTCGGCGATCATCGCCGCGCGATTGCCGGCACGCTGGTGCTCGGCGTGTCGTCGGTCGTCGCCGTCGTGGCGATCGGCGGCGCTGCCACATTGACGGCCGCATGGCTGATCGCGGGGACGCTCGGCCGTAATCCGGAGTTGCGCTTGAGCGCACCGGTCGCGCTGCAAGTCGGGTTGCCGCGGCCGTTGACGCGCTTGACCGACGGTGACGCGTTCGCGGAAAAATTCGCGGCGCTGTCCGCGCCGGTCGTCGAAGCGACCCGCCAAGCCGCGCTCGCGCCCGCCGCCGCGCCGCCGGCCGCCATTGCCCCGCCCGCCGTGCCATTGCCGGTGCCGCGCAGGCGCATCGCCGCGCGGATCGAGCGCGTGCCGCTGCCGCCGCCGCGCCCCCTGCAACGCGCCCCGGTCGTGACCGCCAGTATCCAATTCAGGCCGACGGTCGCGTTCGCCCAGCCCCCTGCCGGAGCCGAGGTCGTCCGCGCTGCCGCCAAGCCAGCCGACCCGATGCCCGAGATCACGAGTGCAATCGCCCGGCACGAGTCCAAGCCGATGCCGGCCGTGCCGATGGCGCCCTCGCCCGCCATGCCGGCGCCCGCGGCCCCCGCCGTCGCCGAACGCCGCGCCGCGCCGCGGCTCGCTTACGCGGATCCGAAATCGCTGCTCGCGCCCGAAGGCCATACCGCGATCTACGACATCGCCGCCCATGTGGTGTACCTGCCGGGCGGGCGGAGACTGGAAGCCCACTCAGGCCTCGGCCGCTTTCTCGACGATCCGCGCTACGTCACGCAAAAGACCCGGGGGCCGACGCCGCCGAACGTTTATCGGCTGACGCTCCGCGAGCAGTTGTTCCACGGCGTGCGCGCCATCCGGCTCAATCCTGAGGACGACCACAAGATGTTCGGTCGCGACGGGATTCTGGCCCACACTTATATGTTGGGACCGAGCGGCCAGTCATTCGGCTGCGTGTCGTTCAAGGATTATCCGGAGTTCCTCAACGCGTTCCTGCGCGGCGAGATCGACCGCCTCGTGGTCGTGCCGCATCTGGAGAATCCGCCGTTTTCCGCGCGGGCCTGAGACTGCGGAACAAAGTTCCAAGGTGCGGCTTACATTTACGGCCTGCCACACAGGCGATTCACCGTCTTCGCGCAACAATCCGCATCGCCCAGCGAACTTTTTCGATGAACAAACGTTTAGGTTCCTGAACGCGGCCTGAACGCGGAACCGGGAACACGGCGATGGACGAGCGGCGAACGCTTTCGATTTTGGCTTGGTCGGTCGGCTGCGTGGTCGGAACCATGTTCATCCTCAACGCCGTTGCGCTCTCGTTCGTCGCAAGTTCGCCGACGCCGGCGAGCAAGCAGGTCGCCGCGCGCAGTGCGCCGGCGCCGCATGCGCCGGTGATTCCGGTCGCGCGCGGCGGCTAGCCGAAACGGCCCGCTCAATTCCACCAGCACGCATCGGCACGCCAATCGAAACGCGCGCGTTTGGCGCGCACGTTTGCCTCGTATTAAAGTAGGACTGGCGAACGAAGCGCAGCGCGATGACGACACCGAGCAGACAAGAAGCTCACACTGCGGCGGCCGCGCCGCCGTTCGAGACCCGGCCGCTGTCGCCTGCGCTCGGCCGCGAAGCCCTCGGCGTCGATCTGCGTGAGCCGCTGCCCGACGCCCGCATCGCGCAATTGCGCGAGGCTTGGTACGACGGCCAAATCCTGCTCATCCGCGACCAGACCTTGAGCGAGGACGATCAGGTCCGCTTCGCCGAATATTTCGGGCCGCCGGCCAAGACGCTGAACGTGCACAATACCGGCCGGCATCCGTCGATCATGCTGATCTCCAACATCCGCAAGGACGGCAAGCCGATCGGCGCGCTGCCCGACGGCGAGATGCAGTTCCACACCGACCAGTGCTATGTCGAGAAGCCGGCCGCCGCCTCCATGCTCTACGCCATCGAGGTGCCGCGCTCTGGCGGCAACACGCTGTTCGCCAACGCCTACCTCGCCTACGAGACGCTGCCCACGGAGATCAAACGGCGCATCGAGGGCCGCAAGGCGATCAACGCCTACGACTACGACAACGCTGCCACGTCCCGCGGCACGCGGCTGCGCGAGGGCGTGCCGCACTACGCGCATCCGGTGGTGCGCACCCATCCGGCCACGCGCCGCAAGGCGCTCTACGTCAACCGGCTGATGACCATCGCCATCGAGGGCCTGCCGCAAGACGAGAGCGACGAGCTGTTGAACTTCTTATTCGATCATCAGGAGCAGCAGCGCTTCGTCTACGAGCACGTCTGGCGCGTCGGCGACATTTTGATGTGGGACAACCGCTGCACCCTGCACGCGCGCACCGATTTTTCCCCGGACGAGCGCCGCCTGATGCGCCGCATCGCGCTTCTGGGCGAGAAGCCGGAATAGAAGCGGCCGCCTTTAGGCGCGATCGATCCTGGCGGCGGCCGTTCGCACCGCTCACTCCTGATCGGTGACGGCCGGGATGCTCACTTCGTGGAAGGCGCGCAGCTGCATCGCATAGGCCTCGCGCACGAGGATATGCGTGGCGACCTCGTTTTCGGTGCGGCCAAGCTTGCCGCGGGTGGCGAGGAGGACGAGGTAGTTGAACGTTTCGGTGGGCAGGGTCAGGCTCAAGGCGCGGGCCTCAGAGCGGTTTTCCGGTCGCGCCATTTTGGCAGCACTCCTACTCGGGTTTTAACCCTATTATAATACCTTTATAACTCTTGAAACGCGAATCGAATCGTGGGACGGTTTCAGGCGAGGGGTTTTGGGACCGCGGCGGGCGACGAAATCCCTTCTCTTGAGCAGACCGATCACGCGGCCGGGCAGCACCCGGGCGGCGGACGATGACGGCTGCGCCATCGCGAGGCCATGTCATGAACCCTGAAACCAGAACGTGGACCACCGAACGTGTGGATGCGTTGCGGCGCTATGTCGAAGCCGGATTTTCGTGCGGCCAGATTGCCGGCGAGATCGGGCTGTCGCGCAACGCCGTGATCGGAAAAATCCATCGGCTGCGGCTGTGGCGCGGAACTCCGCCCACAGTGCGCACCAAGATGCGGCCGCGGCGCCCGGCGGTGCTGACGCAGCGCCGGATCCTCGAGGCCGCGTTTGCGCAGACGCCCGTTGTGGAGGCAACAATCGAGAGTGCAGAGCGCTGCTCACTCGTTGAGCTCGCCGCGGGCAAGTGCCGTTGGCCGATCGGCGAGCCGGGCGGAAACGATTTCTGCTTTTGCGGCAACGAAGCCGTCGGCGGCTTGTCCTATTGCGCCGGACATGCGCGGCTCGCTTACCGAAGGGCGGCACGGTAACCCATTACGCTGAGCAAGATGCGCGCGGAACTGCAACGCAGAGCCTCTCGACCTTGAACCATTCGGCCGTTAGCGCGCGTGCCGAATGGCCGGCTTGTTGAGCAGATCGGACGCGATGGCCGTCATATTCACGACATGCTTGCCGCCGTACCCGAGGTCTTCGTAAAAGGCATGCCGGCGAGTCCGACGAGCGTATTCCGTTTGCAGATAACTTGCCACGCGCACGATCATCTGCTGCTTCACCCGGTAACCTGGCTCCCGCTGATTACCCCAAACCCGCGCGGCTTCCTGGGCCATCTCATAGCTGGAATAATTCATATCGGCGGACGAGGCGATCACATATTCAGGCTGCCTTAAGAACCATCGTGTGTGAACGTACGCGGAGGCATGAGCCTGGACCGGGTCATCGAATGCGATCTTCTCCGTGAGGAGGCTTTCCGGCTGCACAAGCTGCCATTCGACCAGCTGAGACAGCGCAGCAAATGCATCCTCCTCATCATACCCGAGTTGGCCCATCCGATTTATGACTGTACGGACAGACGCGTAACCTTCCACGGAAAAGTCAATCTTCTCCTTTCGATGACGGATCAGGAATTCGAGGATATCCGCATAGAGGAAATTACTTGGCCTCACCGATTTTTGAACGGACGAGAGGATATTATGGACGTACCGCGACTTGTTGTTAAACAGCCGGAATCGACCGCGCATAAGCGCCCGGATAATACGGTCCTCATCTATCTTCGAGACAGCGCCGCCTGACGCTGCAAGAGAGCCGATTTGGCTGGTTGGAATGTGGGGAGAGGCAATAATGTCGGCGAACATTGCGAGCGCACCGCGGGCATCTCTTGCGACGAGAGATTCGATCACGCCGCCGATGTGGCTCACACGCCGGTCAAACAATGACTCCGGTCAAACAATGACTCGTAGATACTCAAAAGGAATTCACTTAGTCGCTTGGAATCATAAGTAACCTGAGCGCCAGAATCTAACGTAAAACTCTGATGCTCCCCGAGCTTCTCGTCGGACTGTACTTTCTCAAGAACGAGCTCAAGCCGCTTCTTAATCATAAGCGAGAAGCGGGGTGGCCGGATATAGAAGTTGATCGCATTCTTGAACGCATCAAGCGGCTTCTCATCGCGGTGAGCCAAATAAGTAGTATCGCGCAAATTCACTATCACGAGAGCATGGGTCAAGTCCTTGAACCACTGCGCAGCCTCGAAAATCGCGAGCTGCACATCTCGTGATCGTTTGTCGACGTTGTCGAAAATGACGACCAACCCAAAATGTTTTTCGCTGGTGTAATTCCGGCTGATCGCCGCCACGACCTTTTCCTTGTCCTTTGCGAGCCCGGTGATGAAGAGATAGCGCTCATGATTGAACCGGTCTTTGCTCGTCTCAAGGCGGACAGGACCTCGCTCCCACTGCGCAATCTCGTGATGAAAGAGGGCCTCTAGTTCTTCGAGTGTGCTGAAGCTTACGTTGTTGTGTTCACAGAAACTGTCGATAAAGCCGGCAAGAACGGCCTCCCTGATCTCCTCTGCACCGCGGTACTCTGCGTTAAAGTTGATGAAAGCCCACTTCGTCTTACTCGCGATGTCGGGCAAATTGGGCAAGTTGAGCCGAAAGAAGCGCTTCATGAAAAGACTCTTGCCGGAGCCAACACCGCCCACTATGAGCTGGACCCGACCGGTAATTCGCCTGCTCTGACGGTAGTTGCGCACTTGGCTCAGGAGGTCAGCAGGACCTTGTCGACCTCCAGTAGATAGCGGCTGGAAGGTGCCCTCTGCCATGACCCGAGCACGGTCCTTCAGGTATTGTTCAAGGACAGACCCATATTCCGTGCGCTCGTCGCTCGTGACGTACCCGCGATACATGATCTCGTCAGGCTCATCACTTACTTCCTGCCCGAAATATTCGGTGACGATTGGCAGGAGTTCCTGCGCAAACGAGTTTACGCCAATGGGCTCATTGATAACGGTGCCTGGTAAGATGTTAGCGGCGCGATGAAAACGGCGTGTTTGGAAAGCGACGTTCATCGCCGCCGCTCGGTTCTCGAATTCCTCCTTGTTCAATATGCTCTTATAGGCGGCAAGTATATCGGCGCCCGGTCGCATGTCTTCGAGTTTGGCGTGCAGGAATTCGGTTTCACTGTCCCACGCGGCGAGGATGAATTGAGCGCCATTGCACGCCAAAACGTAAGAGATGGGGTTTACGTTCGGTGGATAGCGGTTGTTTATCCGGCTCGAATAGAGCTGTGCCTCGCGTAGCGCGTTCGCTATCGAGTCGTCGGGGGACTTTGCCTCCGCAATCAGCAGCGGAAAGCCATTCCGCCAGAGAGAATAGTCAGGGATGTAGCCGTAGCGCTTGCCGGCGCTCTTATCAATGTCGGTCGGCTCCATGTATTCCTTAGTCCGAATCCACTCATGGGGAATGCCCATGAAGCTGGGATGGACAAGGAACGGGTATAAAATCTTCTGTTCCACGTCGCTTTCGGACCGCACTTCCGAAAGGTCCGCGGCAGGAGGGCCGATCCGATCAAGTGCCTTCAGTCTCGCGATCAAGCCGATAGTCCCGATTCTCTCGCATTTTACCCTGCCGGATTGATTCCGGCGAATCGAGATACGTGGATGACGGTTTGCTGGTGCTGCCGGTAAGGATTGAACTTACGACCTCCCCCTTACCAAGGGGGTGCTCTACCACTGAGCTACGGCAGCAGGGCTTGGCGCCGAATATAGGCGCAAAAGCGCGGCGATGCTTGCCATAGGGGGCTTGGCTGCGCAAGGTGACCGCGGCATGCGCAAAGGCGGCAAGGCGGCGAAATGGGCGGCGCGCAGCGAGCGGCTGTCGGCGGCGTTGCGCGAGAACCTCAAGCGCCGCAAGGCGCAGGCGCGCGGCCGCGCGGCCGAGCCGGCCGGCGAAGCCGCAGCGGATGGTAGCGAGGACGGCGATGCGCCGGCGGGCGCGGAGGACGGCGGCCGGCAGCAGCCCGGAACTCCCGACTTTCGCCGCAATCGAAGCAACGAGTAGCCGGCACGCGCGTTGCGTCGTCGGACGTGCATTTGCGTCGGCGCGCCAGCCGGGCGGGGGCCCGGCCGTAATAAGAGGGTGACAATGGATCGTATTCGCATCGTCGGCGGCCGGCGCCTGGAAGGCGTCATCCCGATCTCCGGCGCCAAGAACGCCACCCTGCCGCTGATGATCGCGAGCCTGCTTACCAAGGACACGCTCATTCTCGACAACGTGCCGCGGCTCGCCGACGTCAACCTCTTGCAGCGCATCCTCGGCAATCACGGCGTCGACATCATGGTCGGCGGGAAGCGCCCCGGCGGCAGCGTCGAGGACGGCCAGACCCTGCACATCTCGGCCGCCAACATCGTCGACACCACGGCGCCCTACGAGCTGGTGTCGA
>DASRET010000029.1:0-6906 GCA_035651875.1 Xanthobacteraceae bacterium | reverse complement strand
TACTCCGCCGCCTGCTTCGGGGCGCGTTGCGGGGCGCGGTCGCGGAAGTGCGGCAAAATCTCTTCGGCAATGGCCGTCATGTTGGCGCGTGCCATCTCGTTGGGCAGCGTGCCGAACTGGGTCTTGGTCAGCGAAGTGTTGAAGCCGGCGAGGTCCTGATACTCGGCGAGTTTTTGCCGCACGGTCTCGGGCCCGCCGACGATGACGACGCCGGACGCCATCAGCTCGTCGATCGACTGGGTCTTGCCGGTGACCTTGACGGCGCGCACGTGCTTCATCGAGGCGACGTCGGTGTAGCCCGGCGGCAGCAGCATCTCGGTCGGCATCTTGAGGAAATAATTGACCAGCGCCTCGAGATGCGGCTTGGCCTCGCGCAGCGCCTTCTTGTCGGTCTCGCCCACATAGATGGTGTTCGACCAGGCCAGCTGATCGGGTGTCGCCTCGTAGCCGGCTTTGTCGGCCTCGTCGCGGTAGAGCTGAAAGAACCGCGCCACCGCGGCGATCGGCGAGAGCGTCTGGCAATAGGTGTAGCGCATGCGCGCCGCCCAGCGGATGGTCGAGCTCGAGCCCTGCGACGGAATCCAGATCGGCGGATGCGGGCTCTGATACGGCCGCGGCCACGGATTGACGTAGCGGAACTGATAGTGCTTGCCCGCATAGGCGAACGGGCCGGGCTCGGTCCAGGCGCGCACGATCAGCTCATGCGCTTCGGCAAAGCGGTCCTGCGAGAACGCCGGGTTGACGCCCGACGAGTGATACTCGGCGCCGATGCCGCGCACGAAGCCGGCGATCAGCCGGCCGCGCGTCAGGTTGTCGAGCATGGCGTATTCTTCGGCGATGTTGAGCGGATTGTTGGTCAGCGGCAGCGCGCGACCCAAAATCGCGATCTTGGCGCGCTTGACGCTGCGCGCCAGCGCGCCGGCGATCACGCCCGGGATCGGCATCAGGCCGTAGGCGGTCTGGTGATGCTCGTTGAGGCAGACGCCGTCGAAGCCGAGCTGGTCGGCGAACTCCATCTGGTCGAGATAGTCGTGATAGAGCTCGGCGCCCTTGTCCGGATCGTAATGGCTGTTGGGCAACGTCACCCAGGCCGAGCCGTGGCGGCCGATCTCGGCCAGATCGGCATGCGCGTACGGCATTAGATGAAAATTGAAGAATTTCATGAACCCGCCTCAAGCCGCCTTTTGACGCGCGGCAAAGAAATCTTCCAACGCGGCGACGAATTCGTCCGGTTTCTCGATCTGCGGGACGTGGCCGCATTTCGGAATGACCACGAGCTTGGCGCCGGGGATCGCTTTCTGAAACGCTTGCGCGTGCTCAATTGGAAACAGGCGATCGTGATCGCCCCAGACCAGCAAGGTCGGCACGTCGATGCGGTGCAGCCACTTGGCGAGATGCGGATCGTGGCTGCGCGGCTGCCAGACCAGCTTGGCGACGACGGCCTGGTTTTTCAGCGCCATCTCCTCGCTCTTGGGATCGAGCACGCGGGCGATCATCGGCTCGGCGCGCTTCGGATCGTAAAAGAACGCCCGCAGCCGCGCCTCGTCGGTGACCAGGAAAGTATCCAGCTGCGCCGCGCCGTCGACGAACAGGCCGGCCGAGCCGGCGAGCGTCAGCGAGGCAAGGCGCTGCGTGTTGCGCACCGCGATTTCGGCGGCGATGTAGCCGCCAAGCGAGTTGCCGACCAGATGGACGCGGTCGAGCTTCAGCTCGTCGAGCAGGTCGAGATAGAAGTAGGCGAGATCGTGGATGTTATCGAGCCAGCCCGGCGTGTCGGACTCGCCGAAACCCGGATGTTCCGGGGCGATGACGTCGTATTTGGCCGTGAGCGTCTGCAGAAACGGCAGCCAGCTGGCGCCGCTGGCGCCATGCAGATAGAGAAGCGGATCGCCTGCGCCGCCGCGCATCAGCCGGATGCGGCAGTCTCGGACCGCAATCGCCGACGTCGAAAACTCCGCCGCCATGGCCCTAAGCTTGGGGGTTCCACGGGCAGGCGTCAAGGACCCGGCGGCGGCATTGTCGGGCAGCGCGCAATGACGCGTTTCCCAGGCGCTGCGCTACGCGCTGCACCGCATCCGGGAAAACATGCTCACGCAAAAAATCCCCAGAGTTATCCCCACGACGCATCGTGTGCCGGCGACGTACGGTTTTTCTTGCAGCCTGCGCGCCGTGCGCTATCATCGTTGTCAGATCGCTTGCGTTCGGTTCTGCCGGAAGCGAGAGGATCGCCGAGATCAGATTGACGCTGTGCCGAAGTGCTACCGGCATCGCACTGCGGATTTGATCCTGGCTCCCAGCCGCGGTAGCAGCGCTGAGAACGTGACGGGCGGGCTTGCGCAGGCTCGCCCGCCATGATTCGTAGTTTCGATTCTTTGCATCATCTCGATTTTTAAAGCCGCCGCTCCTCCCCCGCGTCGCTTCGCTTACAGGCTGCGGCCGTCGAGCGCCTTGACCTTGAACGCATCCGGATCGACGCCGTCGAGGCAGCGCACGTTGATCGCCACCATTTCGGCGCCGCCCGGTCCTTTGCCGTGGGCGTACGATTCGATGCCGCAGGTCGCGCAGAACAGGTGATGAATCGTGCGCTTGTTGAACTGATACTCGGTGGTGGCCTGCGCGCCCGATTTGAGAGTGAAATCGCTTGCCGGCACGAAGGTCATCAGCCAGCCGAGCTTGGCGCAGCGCGAGCAGTTGCACGCCATTACCTCGCCGATGTCGGCGGCCACTTCATAACGAACGGTGCCGCAATGGCAGCCGCCGCTGTACACTTGCTTCATCGCTTGCTCCCGTTTTGCGCTGCGTCGTCCGCCATGTGCTTGCCGCTATTCACACAAGAACGGCCGTGATAAGTGGATGGGCAATTCGTTTCCAGACTGGACCAGCAATCGAAGCGATGGCCGATTTCGTACACCGGCGGCAATTCACGATCGAGTGGTCGCAGTGCGATCCGGCCGGCATCGCGTTCAACAGCCGGTTCTTCGAGTTCTTCGACTGGGGCACCTGGACGCTGTTCGAAGCGGCGCTCGGCGTGAAGCCGCCGGATCTCGCCGCCGCGTTCGGTATCGTCGGGTTGCCGCTGGTCGACGCCGGCGCCACGTTCATCGCGCCGGCGCGGTTCGGCGACGTCGTCGATCAGACCTCGCGGGTGAGCGACTTCCGCCGTTCGAGCTTCGACGTCGAGCATCGCCTGATGATCGGCGGCGAACTTGCCGTCGAAGGCCGCGAGACCCGCGTGTGGGCCGGCCGCGATCCGGCCGATCCGTCGCGCATGAAGGCGAAAGCCATCCCCGAGGACGTTATCGCCCGGTTTCGGCCGCAGTGAGCGCCGGCGCCGGCGTGGCCGCTGCGCGCTTGTCCTCGGTGCCGATGGCATCGCGAAATTCCGCCATGGCGCGCTTGGTCAGATACACCGCCTGCCGCGTCACCACGAAATCGACGCGGCCGTCGATCAGCGCGCGGCGGCATTCTTCCGGCCGGTTGACGATCGGCTCTTCGTGCACGTTGAAGCTGGTGTTGATCAGAACTGGAATGCCGGTGCGGTCGCGAAAGCGCCGCAGGATCGCGGCGAACAGCGGATTGTCGGCGTCGCGAACGATCTGCGGCCGCGCCGTGTTGTCGACATGCACCACCGCGGCGATGCGCTCACGCCATTCCGGCCGCACCGCGCAGGTGATGGTCATGAACCGCGCCGCGTAGCGGTTGACCGGCGTGATCTCGAACACGCGCGCGGCGTCTTCTTCCAGCACGTACGGCGCAAACGGCATGAACTCGGAGCGGTCGAGCCGCGCATTGAGCCGGTCGTTGATGGTCGGGTCAGTCGGGTTGGCGATGATGCTGCGGGCGCCGAGCGCGCGCGGCCCGTATTCCATGCGGCCGACGAATATGGCGCCGGCCGCGCCGTGCTCGACCAGGCGCGTCGCCAGCTCGACCGGATTGCCCGGCACGCGTTGCACGTCGGGCGCGTCCGCCAGCACTGCGTCGATGCGCGAGTCAAAATCCTGGCCGAAATAAACGTTGTCGAGCCGGCGCCGCTGGCGCAGCCACGCATCGACGCCGTCGCGGTCGCGCAAGTAACAGAGCGCGGCGCCGACCGCCAAGCCGTCGTCGCCCATGGCCGGATAGATGAAAATTTCGTCGATCGGCAGCGTCTCGGCGAGCAGCCGATTGAGCCGCACATTGGCGAACAAGCCGCCGGCGAGCGCCAGCCGCTTCGCCTTGGTGCGCGACAGCCAGTGGCCGACCGCGCCGGAGATCAAATCTTCGGCCAGCTGCTGGATCGAGGCCGCGATGGTTTCGCGGCTGTGGCCGCGGCAGATGGCGTGAATGCCTTTCTCCATGACGCGCCAGCTGGTGAAATCGCAGGCGATCAGGCCGTCGCTGCCGAGCCGGAAATGGCGGGCGAGCGAGTCGCGCAGCTGCGGCTCGCCGCGCGCCGACAGTCCGGTCAGCTTGCCCTCGTGGCGCCACATGCGAAATCCGGCCGCCGTGGTGGCGTGGCCATAGGCGGTGGCGAGGCTGTTGCGGGGCGCGCGCCCTCTTTTCAGCCACTCGTCGCCGCCGAACAGGCATTTCAGTTCGCCGCCCTGCAGGGTGCGCACGCTGTAGCTGACATTGTCGCCGACGCCGTCGGCCGTGTAGATCAGCGCATCGTCCCAGTCGGTGAAGAACAAGGCGGCAAGCGCGTGCGCTTCGTGGTGATTGACGAAGTGCAGCTTGACGTCGTCGCGAAAGCCGTTCTCGGCGAGAAAGCGGTCGGTGCGGAACAGCCGGCGTTCGTCGGCACCGCTCCTGATCATGGCATGCGACAGATCGCGATTGAGCCTTTCGCGGCCCACATGCTTGCGCACCGTGTAGTAAACGTCGCGCGGCAGCGAGAACGAGAAATAGTGCAGCGGGAACACGCCGCGGATGAGCGCGATGACGTCGACCTCGTTGCGCGACCAGCCGGCGATGCGCAGCACTTCGTCGATGGCGAGCCAGGGCACGTCGTCGCCCCAGCCTTTTTCGCGCCGCAGCCGCTCTTCCTGGACCGCGGCGACGAGCCGGTAGTCTTCGAACGCGGCAGCCGAGGCGTCGTGCAGACCCGACTGAAATGATAAAATTTTCACGGAACCCTGAACCCTCACGCCGGCCGCATTATGGAAGGCGCTGCGGCCAAGGTCGAGAGGGCCCGTCCGGTTCCGCGCGCTGCTTCGGCCGTGCATTCCGCGCACGTGATTTGAAGCGAACCGCGGATACTGGTATGGAACTTTCGATAAACAGAAACGCGATTTTACAGCATGGCGCGCATGCTTTCGCTCACGCTCAACGGCCGCGCCCGTACCGACGCGGTGAGCGACAACGTGCTGTTGTTGGATTATTTGCGGGAAATCGCCGGCCTTACCGGAACGAAAACTGGCTGCGACGGCGGCGAGTGCGGCGCCTGCACGGTGCTGGTCGACGATCGGCCGCTGCTGTCCTGCCTGACGCTCGCGGCGCGCGTCGATGGCCGACGTGTCGACACGGT
Organism: Xanthobacteraceae bacterium; assembly: GCA_035651875.1. Lineage (GTDB taxonomy): Bacteria > Pseudomonadota > Alphaproteobacteria > Rhizobiales > Xanthobacteraceae > BOG-931. The sequence continues at coordinate 1,400 of DASRET010000029.1, read as the reverse complement.
CGAGTCGCTCGCGGTCGATGGCAAGCTCTCGGCCGTGCAGCGCGGCTTTCACGAAAAGCTCGGCTCGCAATGCGGCTATTGCACACCGGGCTTCATCATGGCGTCGGCCGGCCTGCTGCGCCGCAATCCGCGGCCGAGCGAGGATGAGATCCGCGAAGCGCTCGGCAGCAATATCTGCCGCTGCACCGGCTACGTGAAGATCATCGAGGCCGTGCAGCATGCGGCCAAGCTGTGCGCCGACGGATTGTCGCCGTGAACCAAATCCTTCCCGCGCACAACATCGGCGACTACGTGCCGATGATCGACGGCCCCGAAAAGGTGTCGGGCCGCGCCAAGTACACCGCCGACCTGGTGGTGCCCGGCAGCCTCGCCGGCCGCATCTTTCGCAGCCCCTGTTCGCACGCCGAAATTCTCGAGGTCGACGTTTCGGAGGCCGCCAAGCTGCCGGGTGTTAAGGCGATCGTCACCGGCGCCGATTGCGACAAGACGTTCGGCGTGCTGCCGATCGCGCGCACCGAGCATCCGCTGGCGCGCGACCGCGTGCGCTATCGCGGCGAGCCGGTCGCCGCGGTCGCCGCGATCGACGACGCCACCGCGAAGGAAGCGGTGCGGCGCATCAGGCTGAAGGTGCGCGAGCTGCCGGCTTATCACACTGCTCACGAGGCAATGGCGGATGATGCCATTGCACTACACGCTCATCGCGCCAAGAACATCGAGCGCGACGTTTATTTCGAGCTCGGCGACGTCGATGCGAGCTTCGCGGCGGCCGATCTGGTGCGCGAGGCGAGCTACAATTGCGCCGAGGTGTGCCAAAACCAGATGGAGATGCACGCCGCGCTCGCCGACTACGACGCGGTGCGCGACCGCATGACCGTGCATGCCTCGACCCAGGTGCCGTACTACGTGCACCTGATGTTGGCGCAAATCCTCGGCATGGACATGTCGCGCATCCGCGTGGTCAAGCCACAGGTCGGCGGCGGTTTTGGCTGCCGCACCGAGACGCTCAATGTCGAGCTGATCGCCGCGCTTCTCGCCCGCAAGGCCGGCGGCTGCGTGCGCCTGGTCGTCAACCGCGAGGAGACGTTCATCACCCATCGCGGCCGGCCGGAGACCGACGTCCGGCTCAAGATCGGCCTGCGCAAGGATGGCCGCATCACCGGCGTGGAATGCGAGTGCATCCAGCGCGGCGGTGCGCATTCCGGCTACGGCGTGGTGACGATCCTCTACGCCGGCTCGATGCTCTACGCCATCTACGACCTGCACAATGTCCGCTATATCGGCAAGCGCGTGCTCACCAACACGCCGCCGTGCGGCGCGTTCCGCGGCCACGGCACGGTCGACGTGCGTTTCGCCTTCGAGAGCCTGCTCGACCAGATGGCGCACGAGCTCGGCCTCGATCC
>DASRET010000028.1:0-38718 GCA_035651875.1 Xanthobacteraceae bacterium | reverse complement strand
CGCCTCGTACTCCGGGATCAGAAACCGCCACTTCTGCAGGTAATTGCGCTCGATCGTCCGGTCATAGCTGTTGTCGCGCATCGAATCGCCCCTCTCGGGTAGATTCGATCAGCGAATTAGTGAACATGCACAGCAATGACGTTGACGGTCGGCGCGCTACAATCGCTTTAGTCCAAATGTACGCCTGACTCCTTCACCACCGCGCGCCACAGCACGGCGTCGTCCGCCAGCTGCTTGGCGAACGCCGCAGCGGTCTCGATGTTGGGATACATGCCGAGCTTGGCGATGCCGGCCTGGGTCGCCTCGGACTTGAGCCGGGCATTTTCCGCCGCATTGATTTTGGCGATCACACCAGGCGGCGTGCCGGCGGGCGCCAGCAGTCCGAACAGGATGGTCGCGGGAAAGCCGTCCAGACCGCTTTCTGCGAAGGTCGGCACCTCGGGCAATTCCGGCCAGCGCGCGCTGCTCGAAACCGCCAGCGCCTTCAGCCTGCCAGCCTTGATCAGCGGCACCAGCACCGACTTGGCACTCGACGTCACCTGGATCTGATTGCCCATGGCGTCGGCGAGCCCGGGCGCCGCGCCTTTGTAGGGCACGAACACGATATCGGCGTGCATATGCTTCTCGAAATACATCAGTGCCAGATGCGGTGCGATGCCGAGGGTCGAGCCCATGGTGAGCTTGCCCGGATGTGCATTGGCGTAGGCCGCCAATTCCTTGAGCGAATTCACCGGCACCGAAGGATGCACCACGATGGCAATCGTATCGGTGAGCAATGGCGCGACCGGCACCAGCTCCTTGACCGGATCGAAGTCGAGTTTTTGATAGAGCGCGGGCGTGATCGCGTATTCGTTGGAGCTGCCGAGGAGCAGCGTATATCCGTCGGGCGTCGCGCGGGTGACGTCCTTGGTGCCGATGCGGCCGCCCGCCCCGGCCACGTTCTCGATGATGACGTTGCCGCCGAGCTCGGCGCCGAGACCTTGGGTGCTGACCCGCGCCACCGTGTCGGCCGGACCGCCGGCCGGGTATGGCACGACGATCTTCACCGGATGATCGGGGAAGTTCTGCGCGCGTGAGGGCACCGCCGCCACGACCGCCGCAGCGAAGATTGCGAGCGCTGCCCCGACGTATTTGTTCATGCCTTGCCCTCCCCTGTTGTCTCCGCCTCGATCCAGGCGTGATAAGCCGGATCGACGGTCTCGATCGGAATCACCAGAATAGCCGGCGTGGTGTAGGAGTGCATGTCCTTGACCGCGGCGCGCACCGGGTCGGCCAGGCTGGCGCGGGTCTTGATGATCATCACCACCTCGTCGCCGCGGTCGATTTGGCCCTGCCACCAGTAGAGCGACACCATGCCGGGCAGAATGTTGACACAGGCCGCCAGCCGGCGCTCGACGAGCGCACGGCCGGCGCGCTCCGCCTCGACAATCGAGGGGTACGTCGTATAGACGAAAACCGCGCGTTCCATGCCCGTCTCCTGCGGCGACGCCGGTCGCCCGCCGCCCCCTTGCGAAAACCCGAGCCACCGCCCCGAGCCAGCGTCAACTCAATGCCCAAGCGCCCTGCCGCACCACGCTACAAGCGCATCGCGTTCGTCGCCAGCGCCGTCGAGGAAGCGCAGGAGGCGCGGCGGCGACTGACGCACCGCTACGGCGACGCCCGCCCAGAGACCGCCGACGTCATCGTCGCGCTCGGCGGCGACGGCCTCATGCTCTCGACCCTGCAACGCTTCATGAACTCGGACAAGCCGATCTACGGCATGCATCGCGGCACCATCGGCTTCCTGATGAACGAGTTCTCCGAAGACAAATTGTCCGAACGGCTCGCCGCCGCGCATGTCACCATCATCCATCCGCTGTTGATGCAGGCGCACGACGCGGCCGGGCGCGTGCACCGCCATCACGCCATCAACGAGGTGTCGCTGTTCCGGCAAAGCTATCAGGCGGCGCGGCTGCGCATCCTGATCGACGGCAAGGTGCGCATGCCGCAGCTGATCGCCGACGGCATTCTGTTGGCGACGCCGGCCGGCTCGACCGCCTACAATCTGTCGGTCCAGGGACCGATCATTCCGATCGGTGCGGCGCTGCTCGCGCTCACGCCGATCAGCCCATTCCGGCCGCGGCGCTGGCGCGGTGCGCTATTGCCGGATCGCGCCCGCGTCACCATCGAAGTGCTCGACACCGAAAAGCGCCCGGTCGCCGCGGTTGCCGACCATAACGAGGTGCGCTCGGTGCATTCGGTCGAGATCGGCATGGATCATTCGCTGGCCATGCATATGCTGTTCGATCCCGGCCACAGTCTCGACGAGCGGATCTTGGGCGAGCAGTTCGGCTACTGAAAAATGGGCTTGGGAATCAGAAGCCTGAGATCGGAAGCTCATGCCGATCCGAGCTCCGGTGACAATGCTTAACCGTACGTTAATGACAAACGCCTAACTTGCCGGGCATGGTCCGGATCGATTTCAATCGCCTGCGTTTTTTGGTGATCGACGATAACGCCCACATGCGGCGCATTCTGCGCACGCTGCTGCACGGCTTTGGCGCCCGTGAAGTATACGAGGCCGAGGACGGCGCCACCGGGCTCGAAGCCTTCACCCACTACATGCCCGACATCGTGCTGGCCGACTGGGTGATGCCGATCTTCGACGGTCTCGAACTGACGCAAATGATCCGCCAGCCCGGCGCCAACGCCAATCCGTATGTGCCGATCATCATGGTGTCGGGCCATTCTGAGAAGAAGCGCATCGTCACCGCGCGCGATGCCGGCGTGACCGAGTTTTTGGCCAAGCCGATTTCCGCCAAGGCGCTGTACGAGCGCATCCTCAACGTGGTCGCCAATCCGCGCCCGTTCATCAAGACCCGCACCTATTTCGGACCGGACCGCCGCCGCAACGTCAATCCGAACTATGTCGGGCCGGAGCGGCGCAAGGACGGCAAGGCCGAGGTCATCAAGCAGCAGCCTCTGCTCGACAAGGCCAAAGTCGTCAGCTGAACGCGCAACAGGGACAGACGAGACCATGGCGCAACGCAAGGATCAGGCTCCCTCGGTCGCCACCTATGCGGACCACGAAGTGATCACGCCGGCGCACGACCTGCGCAAGGCGGTCGGCCCCGCGTTGCCCGGCGACGATCCGATTGCACGCGCCGAAAGCGCGCTGGCGCAGCTGTCGAGCGAGTTCGGCACCTGGATGCACGCCGAATGCGAGCGGCTCGAAGCGGCGCGCCGGATGGTGGCGGGCCGCGGCTTTACTGAAAAAACCCACGACGCGTTGTTTCGCGCCGCCCATGACATCAAGGGCGAAGCCCCGACCTTCGGCTTTCCCGCCGTGGCCGGCGCGGCCGACAGCCTATGCCGGCTGCTCGAGCACACGCCGGATTTCGCCCGCATTCCCATGCCGCTCGTCGACCAGCACGTCGACGCGGTGCGCGCCATCATCCGCGAATACGGCCGCCGCGATCTGCCCGACATTGCCCGGACGCTGACGGCGCGCTTGCGCGACGTCACCGATGAATTCTTGAAGCACGAAAACAGCTTCCGGCCGGATTACCTGGAAAACATCTTTGCGCCGCCGCTCGCGCCCGGCGCGTAAGCAAATCAGGCCGCGATCGCTTCGGTCTCTTCGTCAATATCGTCCGCCGCAAGCTCGTCGCAGAACAGCCGCGCCTCGTCGCGCGCGGCCTCGGTGGCGAAGCGGTGCAACAGCGTGATCAGGGGCGCGAGATCGCCGAACTCCTGATCCTCGCAGCGCGTGAGCACGCGCTCGATCATACGCCGCTTGAGCCGCGCGGCGCCGCCGAGGTCGCCGGCAAAGCCGCCCTCGCGCATCGCCTCGATGGCTTCCTTGAACGCCGGATAAGTCGAAGCCGGCAGCGCCGCCTTCTCGAACAGCGCGCGCAGCCCGGCGAAGCTGCCGTCGTGCAGCAGGCCCGACACCCGCGCCACCGGAAGGTCGGCAAGCTCGGCCAGCGCCTCCTCGAACAGCACCATATTGCCGGACAACAGCGCGCGCAGAACGAGGCCGGCGGTGAGCTGGCCGCTTTCGCGCAGATGACGGATCAGCGGCCGCACTTCACCTTCCGGCGTTTCGGCCGCCAGCGCCACCGTCACCTTCTCGCAGGCTTCGCGGGTGATGCGCAACGCGTTGTCGGCGTCGAGCCAAGCCCGTCCGGTGACGAAGCCGGCCAGCGCCTCCGAAAGTTTTGTGACCAGCGTGTGCCGAGTCGCCGCCGACAGGTCGTTGCGCGCCAATAACGGCTCGCGGATGGCGGCGAGCTGGCCGTAGCGGGCGGCGATGCGGTCGATCGAGAACGGTGTGACGTCGGCCTCTTCGTTCTCCAACAAGATCAGGCAGGCTTCCGCGGTGCCGACCTCGGCGATCGCCCCAGCCACCGCGCGCGGCAGCGCCGCACGGCTGGCGATGGCGGCCTGCACGGCCGGCGATCCGGTCGCTACCGCGTCGACCAGATCGGCGTCGACGAACAGCGGCGAGAGCGCCAGGATCGGCGCCGCGATCTGCGGCTGATCGGCGGCCAGCGCGTGAATCACGGTCGGCGGCGCATCGGGGCTTGCCGCCAGCGCGTCAGCCAAAGCCCGCCGCACCAGCGGCGAAGGATCGTCGAGCAGCATCAACATCGCGCCTTCGGCGGCGGCGCGATCGTCGGTGGACAATTCGGAATAGAGGTAGGCGCGGGCCAATGCGCCTATCGCATCCGCGCGCTCGCCAGCCGGCGCGGTACGAACCCATTGCAAGAAGCGACGTACGATCATCACTCGTACCTTAGCACTGCGCACTTAACAGAACGTTCACCATAAATATTTGAAAAGGTTGAAAAAATATTAAACGCCGCGGGCGCCATGGCGGCCGGCAAACAAATCAGCTCGCTTGACGGGCTTTCGGAGGGATACTCAGCCGCAACCGGCTGTGTACGTCGATTGGCCGCCGCAACGGCTCACGACTTTGCCGATGAGTCTTTGAACAGGTCCATGAGCACGCCGGACGGAGCGGCAGTCGACGGCGCGCCGACCGCATGTGCTCCGTTGGGCGCACCCCACAATTGGCTGACCAGAGGTCCAACCGGTCCGTTGCTGCCGGCATCGGCAAACAAACCGTAGAACATCGGACCGTCCTGCGCGCTCGACCGATGTGGCGGCGTCGGCGTTGGTGTGGGCGCAGGTGCCGGCGTCGCAGCCGCAAAGGCGTTGGCGATCCCTGCTGTATCGGGGGCAATGGACAGCGGCGCGCCAAGGGTGGCGGCGGCCTGCGCGAGCGGCGCTGCGTGGTGCGGCCCGGATCGGGCGGCGACGTCATAGCGCGCCGTCAGGACATTGCGCACCGCGGCGAGGCTGCGCGCCGCGCCGGTCTGCTTGTCGAAAAAAATCGATGGATTGGCGTGCGCGGCGTTCGGGAACAGCGCGGCCGCCTTGGCCTCGGGATTGCGCGCGGCGAGCCCGATCAATCGGGCCGCACCGCCGGCGCCGAGAAAATGCGCAATGTAGAGCTCGCCTTCGCTGGGCGGCCGGCCAAGCTTCTGGGTCAGATACGCCGCATTGGCCTGCGTGAACGCACCCGCCATGACCGCATTGACGGTCGGATTGTTGCGCAGCTTGAGAATGTCCTGGCGCATCGCCGGGTCGGCGACGACGTAGCGCCCGGATGCGGTCTGGCTGATCGCGTCGGCATAGCGGCCGTAGCCCAGCGCGGCGCCGGACTGCTTCATGGTGCCGAGCCAGGTCTGCTCGACGAACTGAAACAGGCCGCGCGCCGAGGAGGTCGGGGCGCCGGCCTGCGGGTTCAATCCGGATTCGACTTGCGCGGTGGCCAATAGATAGCTGAAGCTCGTGCCGGTGGCCTGCGACGCCTGCCGAATGGCGCCGGTCACCGTCGAGCCCGCGGCGGAATTGCCGGGTTCGACCAGCATTCAGAAGACTCCCCGCCTGATCCCGGCCGGCTCCCACCGGCTGGACTCGGGCAGGATCAATGTCGGCCGCTATGGTAAACGGTCGCTTAACGAGACGGAGGCGGAACATGACGCAAAGCACGGCGGTCCGGCACAAGCGCGGCGGGCTCTATTTCGAGGACTTCGTGCCGGGCGAGGTCGTCGAGCACCGCTACACCCGCACCGTCACCCAGATGGACAACATCCTGTTCTCCAACATGACGCTCAACCCGCAGCCCCTGCACATCGACCGGCATTTTTGCGAGCAGGAGACCGAATGGGGCCAGCCGCTGATGAACTCGCTGTTCACGCTCGGGCTGATGATCGGCATCCAGGTCTCGGACATGACGGTCGGCACCACCATCGCCAATCTCGGCATGACCGACGTCAAATTTCCGCACCCGCTGTTCGAGGGCGATACCGTGCATTGCACCACCGAGGTGATCAGCAAGCGCGAATCGAAATCGCGTCCCGGCGCCGGCATCGTCGAATTCCACCACCGCGCCTATAACCAGGACAACAAGCTGGTCGCCGAATGCCGCCGCCAGGCCCTTATGCGCATGCGGCCGAAGTGACCTGATGCGCTCCTTCCTGTTCGTTCCGGCCGACAGCGCCAGAAAGCTCGACAAGGCGATGACGAGCGGCGCCGACGCACTGATCGTCGACCTGGAAGATTCGATCGCGCTCGAGGGCAAGGCGCAGGCCCGGCAAAGCGCAGCGGCATTCCTCAAGGAGGCAACGGCGGCGGCGAACCGGCCGTACCTGCTGGTGCGGGTCAATGGCCTGCAGACCGAGCTGACCGACGCCGACCTCGACGCCATCGCGCCGGCCAAACCGGACGCCATCATGCTGCCGAAGGCCGAAGGCGGCGCTGCGGTCGTTCACGCCGACGCCAAGCTCGCGGTCCGCGAAGCGGTCAGCGGGTTGCTCGACGGCGCCATCAAAATCTTGCCAATCGCCACCGAAACCGCAACGGCTTTGTTCCTGGCCGGCACGTTTGCCGGCGCAAGCGCACGGCTGATCGGCCTGACCTGGGGCGCCGAAGATTTGTCAGCCGAGCTTGGCGCCCAGGCCAACCGCGACGCGCAAGGCCGCTTCCTCGACCCGTATCGTCTTGCCCGCGCGCTCTGTCTCGCCGGCGCCGCGGCCGCGCAGGTACCGGCGATCGACACCGTCTATGTCGACTTCCGCGACGAAAAGGGCTTTCGCCGTGAATGCGAGGAGGCTTGCCGCGACGGCTTTACCGGCAAGATGGCCATTCACCCCGCTCAGGTGCCGATCATCAACGAGGTGTTCACGCCGAGCGCCGAGGCGCTCACGCGCGCGCAAAAAATCGTCGATGCGTTTGCGCAAAATCCGGGCGCCGGCGTGGTCGGCATCGGCGGCGTCATGTACGACCGCCCGCACCTGGCGAAAGCGCAGCGGCTATTGGGGCAGCAGCGTTAGCGGATCACTGTGGCGCGGTGACGATCCGACTGGCCGCGTCGCGAATGGTCGCGTCCTTGTTGGTGGCGAATTCATGCACCTTTGCCACAACGTCAGCCGGCAGGTTTTTGCGGTCCGATTCGGGCAACAGCGACAAGGCGACCAAGGCGCCAAGCTGCAAACGATAATCGTCGGAGTTGAGGAATTGCCTCATCGTCTCGATGTTATTGGCGCCTTCTTTCGAGAGCTCGATCCGCGCATCGCGCCGCGTGAACACGTCATCGCTGCGCAGTCGCGTTTTGAAATCCTGAGGCAAGCGCGTCGATTGGGCGAAGGCCGACGGTACCAGCCAGTCCAATAACCCGGCACTTTGCACTACGCCGCAGCCCGAATCGTTATCGCCCAGGGGTTTGAGCACCTGAACAGTGCCGGTCTTCTTGTCGTCGATTTCACGCCACCACTCTATCTGGAACGCTTTGCCGGTCTGATGCGTCTGCGCGATTATGGATGTATTGCTTTTCAGGTCATCCTCCGACAGCGGTGCAACCGTGAATGCACTGGTTCCGCTCTCCGATTGCGGATCGTTGTTGACGATCGCAAGTGAGAGGCAATTCGGCGACTGGTTTCTCGCCGCCAGCAGAAAAAGATAGCTGTTCAGCTGCTGATCATCCGTATCGAACTGATGCTTGATATACGCGGAACCGGCCAGGCGAAGGTCCGATCGGACCTGAATTTGATATCCGGTCGGGACTTTCAATACGGCGCCATTAAGCAACACGCGTTTTGATGAAATCCAATTGGGAAAAAATTGCTGAGCAATATTGAGAACGCCCCATACGACGAAGAAAGCCAGACCAAAGCTGAATGTCACAGCAGTGAACGTTCTCGATTTCCAGATCGTATTGATCAGCGGCGTGATGACGATCATGAGAATCAAGCCGACGCCAAGAAAGCCGTATTTGACGGCAAGGTCAGCCGTGGTGGTGACGAGCGTGACATCCGGGGTCTGGTTCATGGTCCTCCCCTGGTCCAATGACTGCAACTTTAGCGGACACCTCACACTTCGACAACCAGAAACCGGCTTCACTTCTTGTCGTAAACATCAGCCGGATCGAACACGCGCGCGTCGCGAAATTCGAGCTTCACGGCGCCGCCTTTTTGCCCAAGCGGCACCGCGCGGTAAAAACAGGAGCGGCGACCCGTGTGGCAGGCGCCGGCCACCTGCTCGACCTTGATCCAGACGGCATCCTGGTCGCAGTCGACCCGAAGCTCGACGACCCGCTGGGTGTGACCCGAGGTCTCACCCTTGCGCCACAGCGCCCGGCGCGAGCGGCTGAAGTACCAGGCTTCGCCGCTGGCGATGGTTTTCGCCAAAGCTTGCGCGTTCATGTGCGCGACCATCAGCACGTCGCCCGACGCCGCGTCGGTGGCGACGCAGGTGACGAGCCCGTCGGCATCGAATTTCGGCATCAGCGCCAAGCCGTCTTCGAGGTCGGCCGCGCTGCCCGGTGCTGGGAATATTGGATCGTCCGGCATTTTCGCGTCATTTCCTGGCGCGCCAGCGGCGCGAGCCGGAATCCATAATCACAGAACATGAGGCATTCATATAGGTAGATCCGCCCTTCTGTTCGTGGTCAGGGATTGCGGCTCGGGCCGTGCTCGGCCGGAAGAACAGCTGGGCAGGCCGGGACTCTCGATCCGGTCCGGCAATGCTTATATAGTCGGTGGCAATGCTGAACGACGTCTACAACAAGCGGATTATCGAGCTTGCCGGCACGATTCCGCGAATCGGCCGGCTACAAGACCCCGGCGCCAGCGCGACCGCGCACTCGCGGCTGTGCGGCTCCACGGTGACCGTCGACCTGAAGATGGACGGCGATACCGTCACCGACTTCGCCCATGAGGTGAAGGCTTGCGCGCTCGGCCAAGCGTCATCCTCGATCATGGCGCGCAACGTCATCGGGGCGAAAGCCGACGAGCTGCGTGACTTGCGCGAAACCGTGCGCAGGATGCTCAAGGAAAACGGCGAGCCGCCGCGCGACGGCAAGTGGGCCGATATCGCGGTGCTTGAGCCGGTGCGCGACTACAAGGCGCGCCACGCCTCGACCATGCTCACCTTCGACGCCGTGGTCGACGCCATCAGCCAGATCGAGGGCAAGCGGACAGGTCAGGCCGCCGCCGAGTAGCCGTCATTCCGGAAACGCGTAGCGGCCATCCGGAATCCGTAACGCGCCATGCAAACACCATCGCTTCGCAGCGCCGCACACAAAGCCCCTCGCCTTCTCGGCCGCGGGCTGATCAAGACTTATCAGTACACGCTGTCATGGCTGGTCGGGCCGCGCTGCCGGCATCTGCCGACCTGTTCGGATTACGGCGAGCAAGCGATCGCGTGCTTCGGCCTATGGGCGGGTGGCTGGATGACGCTGGCGCGGCTGTGCCGTTGCCATCCGTTCGGCACCGCCGGCCTCGATTTCGTCCCGGACGCCCTGCCGGCGCGCGCGCGCTGGTACCTGCCATGGCGCTACGGCCGGTGGCGGGGCGTGAACGACCGCCCCGCCACCGCCTGATCCGGCCCAGACAACAAAAAGCACGGACGCAACTGCTGGGCCGTCCAGCCCGATTACTGGCCGGCGCTCGCGAGCGTGGCCAATTGCTTGGACGCCGCGTCGGAGCCGAGCGCCGCGGCCTGTTGGTACCAGTGCCGCGCCTGCGCGGCGTCGGTTTGCACGCCGATGGCGTGGGCTTGTTTGATGATCAGCGGATCGAAACTGGCGCCCAGCGCCAGCGCCGCCTCGGCATTGCCGGCCTCGGCCGCGCGCTGCAGCAAGAGCCGCGCCGCCACCACATCGCCGTCGGTCATGAACGCCTTGCCGCGCCTGATCAGGGTGGCGATCTCGTCCGGCTCGAGCGTCGCTTTGCCCGCACCGGCCGATGGCGAAGCGGCAGGCGGCACGGGCTCGGGCATTTTGACCGCAATCGAAATGCCGAACTGTTGCAGCCACAGCGGCATGGCGTTTGGTGGCGCCGGCGTTTTGTCCTCCACCGCAAAAGCGGCTTGAGGGGCGGCCGGCGTCTCGTTCGGGGCAGGCCCCGGCGCCGCGGCAGCTGCCATGTGTACCTGCACGGGCTTGGCTTTGGCCACGGCAATCGCGGGAACGACATGCGCCTGCCGCACCTCGTTCGCAGGCAGCCGCACGCGCGAGAACGATACCACCCCCCACGCCGCCAGTGCCGCGACCGCAGCCACGGCGCAGAACCGGAAAGCGAGCCGATCCAAGGACCGGCCGGGATTGGGCGGCGGCTGCGGCACGGCTTGCGGATCGAGCGCCAGCTGGCGCCGCAGCGCGATCATGGCGCGATCGCCCATGAAGCGCGGTGCCGCAACGTCGCGCGGCGCTGCCCGCTTGGCCGGGCGCCTCCAGGGCGGCGTAGCCGTCGACGCCCGCGCGGCCCCGTTGTAGCGGCGCGGCGCGCTCATAGCCGTCCGCCCGGATTTGACTGATGGGTTATCGGTGTGCCGCCGCGATCAACGACAAGACCGGAGTGAAAGGAAAAGGCCGCGGTCAGCAGCGATACGGCCAACACGCAACGCACCTGAGATGGCCTATGCGGCCACCGCGAGCCCCCCCTCATCGATTTTCCCCGAGCGGACCTGCACGCTACGCAACACACACAAACGCGTCCGCGGCCCGCAACGACACCCACCCCGCCGCGCTTGAAGATGCCCGCATTCTCTCAAGCTGAACGCGTTAGCTGCACGGTCTGAGGGCGAACGTTCGTCAAGCAATGGGGCGGCGATATGATGCAGATTCGATGATTCGGAGGCGCCTCCGCCGCAATCTCGCCCGCTGTTTCGCGCGTGACGGGAGACGTCGCACCATCACGCTTCGATGACATTGAGCGCGATGTAGCCGAAGCGATCGATGCGCGCTTCGAATTGCGGACCGACCACGGTCGAGGTTTCATCCTCGGCGATCACCGCAGGTCCCTTGACGCGCGCGCCCGGCGCAAGATCGGCGCGCCAATACACCGGCGTGTCGATGAACTCGCCGCGATCGATATCGAACACGGCGCGGCGCGCCGCGGGTTTTGGCGCGCTCGGTTGCTCCGCTTGCGCGCTGGCGAGCCGGCCTTGCGCCGGCGCGGCGAGCGACACGATCCAACTGAGAATTTCGATATCGACGCCGGGAATCGAACGGCTGTAGAGCCGCCGATAGGCTGCTTCGAACAAGTCGCTCAAGGTCGCGCGATCCGCGGCGGTGAAATCGCGCACCGGCAGGGTCACCGCGATCTCGTGACCTTGGCCGCGATAGCGCATGAACGCAGAACGCTGCTCGGCAAGTGCTTCGGCCTCCGGCGCGCCTTGGCGCACCACCGCTTCGGCCTCGGCGCGCATCTCGGCGATCAGCCGATTGGCCGCGGCGGCATCGAATTCCGACAAGCGAATGAGCCGGCCGCGCACGATCTCGTAGGCGACCGGCGCGCGTAACAATCCAACAGCAGAACCGACGCCGGCATTGGCAGGAATGAGCACGCGGCCGATGCCGAGCTTGGCCGCCACCCGCGCGGCATGCAGCGGCGCCGCGCCGCCGAACGCGATCAGCGTGCGGGCGCGCACATCCTTGCCGCTCTCGATGGCGTGCACGCGCGCCGCGTTGGCCATGTTCTCGTCGACCATCTCGCTGATGCCGAGCGCGGCGTGCTCGCACGACAGCGCAAGCGGCACGCCGATGCGTTCGCCGATGGCGCGCCCGGCGGCGCCGGCATCGAGCGCGATCCGGCCGCCGGAAAATGTTTCGGGATCGATGCGGCCGAGCGCGACATCGGCGTCGGTGACGGTCGGCGCCTCGCCGCCCTGGCCGTAGCACACCGGACCCGGCATCGAGCCGGCGCTGTCCGGACCGACGGCGATGCGCTTGAGCGCATCGAGCCGCGCGATCGAGCCGCCGCCGGCGCCGATCTCGACCATCTCGATCACCGGAATGCGCAACGGCAGCCCGCTGCCTTTGAGGAAGCGATAGACTCGCGCCACTTCCATGACGCGCGCGGTCTGCGCCGCACCGTTATCGATCAAACAAATTTTCGCCGTGGTGCCGCCCATGTCGAACGACAGCACCTGATCGAGCTCGTGCTGCCGCGCGATGCAGCCGGCGAAGATCGCGCCCGCGGCCGGCCCGGATTCGATCAGACGCACCGGAAAGCGGATCGCAGTTTCGGCCGTGGTGACGCCGCCGCCCGAGGTCATCAAGAGCAGCGGGCACGCAAAGTCGGCGCGCTTGAGCTTGCGCTCAAGGCCGGTCAGATACCGGCCCATCAACGGCTGAATGTAGGCATTGGCGCACGCGGTGGAGAAGCGTTCGTATTCGCGCATCTCCGGCGACACGTCGGACGACAGCGTCACCGCGATGTTCGGCAGGCGGCGCACCACCGCTTCGGCGGTGCGCCGCTCGTGTTCCGGATTGGTGAAGCTGTGCAGGTAGCCGATCGCCACCGCCTCGACCTGCGCGGCGCCGAGTGCATCGATGGCGCGGCCGAGGCTCGCCTCATCGAGCGGCACCAGCGCCCTGCCCTGCGCATCGATGCGCTCGCGCACCGGAAAGCGCAGCCGGCGCGGCACCAGCGGCGGCGGCAGATCGATATTGACGTCGTATTGCTCGAACCTGTTCTCGTGCCGGATCTCGATGACGTCGCGAAAGCCTTCAGTGGTGAGTAGCGCGGTCTTGGCGCCCTTGCGCTCGATCACCGCATTGGTGGCGAGCGTGGTGCCATGAATGATGAGCTGCACCTGCCCCGGCTCGATCCGCGCCGCCTCGATCACCGACCGCAGCGCCTCCAGCACACCCTCTTCCGGCGCGCCTGCCGTCGTCAGCGTCTTGGTCGTAAACCGCTGCTCGCCGACCTCCAGCGCCACGTCGGTGAACGTGCCGCCGATGTCGAGACCGAGCCTAATTGTTCGCAACGAAACCACGATTTGGGTCCAGGGGCCCCATTCTTGGCAGACTCCTCGATTAGGGGCAAACGAACGCGGAAAGCGAAAGAAGGCGATTCCTCGCGTTTACTGCAGGATCGCTGGCTGCTGGCCCGACCCACCAATTATCGCGTGTGGCCCGTTACGTTCCCGCAGGTACAGGCTGTTCCGGGAGGCGGTGCCCGATCAAACGGAGCGTCACAGGTGCCTTGATCCGTAACGCATGTTGCGTGCCATACCGGCGGCGGCTCCGGTGGCGGAGTCCATTGATCCACTTGGGAAGTTGCCGCAAGAATCGTGATGATTGCTATTTGAATCCCAAGCATCCGTGAGTCTCCCCCAATTCTCATTTCGACGGAGCAGCACCGGGCGAGATTTGATGCGGCGTAACATCTCTGCTCGCGCTAGGCATATTCTCGGGTCCTTGGAATGTGTAAACATAAAGTACAAACACCAAAAAAAACGCAAATGACACTGCAAGTACGACGACACCGACTACGGACGATTGCACAGCCATTTTGTCTTTAGAAAAATCGACCGAGCCGCCTTCAGCCAATGCCCCCCTTCCACTTTTCGCCAGAAGGTAGGACGCCCACAGCTGCGCGCCAGCTAGAACGACGCCCGCTAATGTAATGCTTACTACCATCCACATTAGCACCTGATTTTCAAAACGTTGAAAAACAAGATTGTCTTCTCGAATCTGCTGCTCGTCAGCCGAACGCTGTGCCGTCCCTAGGGTTTGACATAGGCTAGCGCTGTCCCAGAGCGACTCGCGAGACACGCCACCCGTTGGGCTCATCTTGGCGGAGAAACGGTCAATACACTGAGTAACGGTCTCAGCCGTAGCTGCACACACTGGAGTCAACCCGCACACCATCAGCGTCAGAATCCCCATCAGAAGGAAGCAAAGACCCTCCACCGAGGTCTTGCCCCTTCGGTTCGGCTTCCTGTTCACGTTTTTCTCTTCCATCGTCTCAATCAGCATCTATCCCAAAAGCACCTCGCGGCACTCTTTCCTTAAGGAAAAGCAGCGACCGCCGAAGTATATTCAGATAGTAAATTCTTCTTTTCTCCATCAGGTATTTGCGCCGTGCTGTCGCCTTGCACCCATTCTCGCCAATACGCTAATGGCCAATCCTCATCCCCATTGATTTGCATTTTGGCGTACGGATGAGCATAGCCGCCTACGTACAATCCACGTGACTCTACCTTATCGATCAATATGTCCATGCACCCTCTCCAGTCCTTAAAGCAAATAAATCGGCGCAATTTCCCAGTCATGTTTTCGGCATGCACACATGTACCCGCGAAAAGTGGTGTCCATCTGTCTGCTTGCCGCCCCCCGTCCGCTTGCAATCCAATGTAGTTGTTATTGATCCCCTTTCTCCCGGCAGCACTTTCGTTCCGAAAGATCACTAACGAGGCCCGTTTTAACGCTGTTTTTCCAGGGACGCCGGTAAGATAGTTTACAAAATCGGACATCGCGATCGCGGTTCGAGTAAATGCTAGCTCGGGCAGTTCCGGATACGCGTTGTGGACTGGACTGTCTGACATTGGCGTCCCCCCAAAATCATCATCAGAACGAACAGTCGTGCCTATTCGTCGGAGAGTCAACCCACGATTGAATAAATCCGCACAGTCCAACGGTCGCATTGTTGGATCTTCAGCCGTAGCTCAGGCTATGGCGCGCTCGGAGAGATTCGAACTCCCGACCCCCAGATTCGAAGTCTGGTGCTCTATCCAGCTGAGCTACGAGCGCCTGCGGCGCACCATAGCGGCTTCGGCGCGAATGTCACTGGATGGCGCCGACACGCCTCACGGCATCCGAAACATGATCAGCTGATCGGTATTGCCGCCGCCACCGGGCGTCAGCGAGCCGCCGACGAAATAGGCGGCGTCACCGATGGCGGCGCCGCCAAAACCGTGGCGGCCGTGCGGCATCGGGGCGAGCGTGGTCCAGCGGCCGGTCTTCGGATCAAAGCCTTCGTTTTCCGGAAATGTGTGATCGGGCGGCAACTCGCCACCGAGCACCATGATGAGGCCGTGGTAGTACGTACCGGCCAGGCCGCTGCGCGGCGTCGGCAGCGGCGCGGCCGAGTTCCAGCTGTTGGTCGCCGGGTCGTAGACGTCGTGCAGGCCGGTGCGGTCGACCGGCCCTTTGAAGCGGCCGCCGATGGCGTGGATTTTGCCGTCGACCGCGATCACCACCATGTGGTCGCGCGCGGTCGGCAGCGGCGCGGCTTGCATCCAGCTTCCGGTCTGCGGATCGAACACTTCGTGCGCCGGCACCACAATCGCATCAGGGCCGCGGCCGCCGATCACATGGATCTTGCCATCCACCACGGCCGCGCCGGCCGAGCCGCGCGCGACTTTCATCGGCGGCAGCGTGCGCCAGCGATCGGTCGCCGGATCGTATTCGAATGCATCGGTGCCGGCACCTTTGTGCACCGATGAAGTGAAGCCGCCGAACGCATAAATCTTGCCGCCGGTCGTGGCGACGGCGAGATGATCGCGGCCTTCCGGCAGTGGCGCCCGCGCGCGCCAGGTATCGGCCACCGGATCGTATTCGTCGTGATACGGCCCGGCGGTGCCGCTCACCGAGCCGCCGATCGCATGCAATTTGCCGTCGAGCGCGACGGCCGCCGTTTCGCCCCGCGCGGCGGACAACGGCGCCTTCATGGTCCACGCGCCGTTGGTCGATTGTGCGCCGGCACTGACGACGACCGCGGCGCTTGCAGCAAACAACACAAGCAGCGCCGCGCCGCTCGTGCGGGCGCGCCGGGTCGCAAAAAGCATCTTTGTCATGAAGGCCCCCGATTTGTTCCAAGTTCCCACAAAGCCGTACAGACAGGTCGCATCGCGCGCAGGTTTTGAAAACAACAAAAAACTACGACGCAACAATGGTCTACTGCAAGTCCTTATGAGTTCGCGGCATGCCGGTGCAGCGCAGCCGGTATGCCCTCGTTCCAGGAACGCCGCGCCCGGCGGATCGGTTGTCAACCGCTATAGCGACGGAGGCAAATCATGACTGACTACCGCGATCCCAACGATCCGCTGCGGCGCGACACGGTCTATGATCCGAATGTGCGCAGCAGCAATGCGGCGTGGGGATGGATTGCCGGCATTGTGTTTCTCGGCATCATCGTGGCGCTCGCCTTTGGCGTCGGCCGCTCGCCGAACCAGAACGGCACCAACGTAGCCAACAACACGCCGCCAGCAGCGACCCAAAACGTTCCTGGGCCAGCCAACCGCAACATGGCACCGGCGCCAGCTAATCCGGCGCCCGCCAGCCCGGCACCCTCACCTGCCAAGCCGTAACGGCTGACACATCAAACAAATAACAACGGCAAAGCGGCCTCGCTTCCGAGCGGGGCCGTTTGCTTTTGCGCGGAGGCCGGCACTACTCGGTCAACTCGCGGGCGATGTCGAGCGGTACACGGGTGACGGTCACGCCGGCCGCTTCGCTCATGCGCACCACGTTGATGGTGCCGGCAAATTCCGGCGAGCCCGAATAATAGGCCGGCACCATGCCGTTGCCGACCTGCACCGCGCGATTCCAATGGCCGAGCGCGACGTAATCGGCGCCGGTCGCGGCGAGCTCGGAATCGCCGATCAGCCAGGACGGCTGCGGCCCACCATTGCGCTCTGGAATCGGCTCGTAATGGCCGTGCGCGACCGCGATCTGCCAGCGCGTCGAGCGCGGCCGCGTACGCTCGAACGGAATCATGTCGTCGTAGTCGCGATGCGCGCGCCCCCAGATTTCCAATGACAGGTCGGGAAACAGCACCGCTTCGTCATGGGTGACGCCGAGGACATGCAAATTGTTCACGGCGGCGAGCGCCCGGCCGCGGTAGACGGCGGCAGCGATGGCCGGATCGTGGTTGCCCGGCAGAATGACGACCGGCATGGCGGCGGCAGCGATCACCGCCGCCGCGCGCTCGATCAGTGCCTGCGGCACGCGATGATGGTCGAACGTGTCGCCGGCCAGGATCACGACGTCGGCCGCCGCCTCGCGCGCGGCGTCGAGCACGCAGGCGAGCCCGGCCGTACCGTCGCCGCCGTGCAGCCGCGCCGTGTAGTCGTGGTCGACGTGCAAATCCGAACTGTGGACGGCGACGATGTCGCGGGCAGACGGCAGCATGAGGAGAAGGACCGCTTCGGGCAGATGCTCGCCTGCTTTAGCGCAGGCGCGCTACCACTGCCAATGCGCGCGACGACGGTGCGGCGCAGGCCGCCGCCGCGGTCAGCGTCGTGGCGCCTCCGGCCGATCGATCCCGCCGGCGCCGGCCACTTCGTCGACGGGGCGCCTGAGCAGGCGGAAGCGGTTCGGATCGAGCGCCGGTGCCGCGCCTGGCGCAGCCGGTGCCGGCGCGACCGGAGCTGCCCCCGGCTGCAGGCTGGGCGACGCCACGCTTGCCGCGCGCAGCTCGTCGGCCGCGCTCTGCTTGGGTCGGGTGACGCGGCCGCGCCAGCGGTCGATCACGGCCGCCAACGACCGGCTGTCGAATTCGGCCTGCTCGCCGCTGCCGGCGTCATCGCCCATGGTGTCGCTGCGCGGCAGCATCTGCGCCGGCAATTGCTTGAACTTGAGCCGCGTCGGGAGCGCCACGCCCTCGCCGAACGCGAACGCCTCGCCGGTGCCGAGCGAGGGCAGGAACGAGAGCAGGTTGGCGGCGGTATCGGCCACCGCGGAGCGCAGCAGTGCCTGATCGCGGTCGTTGGTCATGCGCATGGCAAACAGCGTCGAGCATTGCGACAGGATGGTCGGATCGAGCTCGGCCGGCCGCTGCGAGACCAAGCCGAGGAACACGCCGTACTTGCGGCCTTCCTTGGCGATGCGCGAAATCGAGCGCCGGGTCGGCGCGAAACCGACGCTGTGGTCGGCCGCCATGTAGCGGTGCGCCTCCTCGCACACCACCAAAAGCGGCGCGCCGCCGTCGCTCCACAGACCGAGATCGAACGCCATGCGGCAGGTGACCGATACCAGCGCATCGACCATCTCGGACGGGAATCCGGCGAGCTGCATGACGGTCATCGGCTTGCCGTTGGGCGGCAGCCGGAACAGCGTCGCCAAAATCTCCGCCATGGTGTCGCCGCCGACATTGGCGTTCTCGAACATGAAGGCGTAGCGCGGATCGTTGCATACCGTTTCGATCCGCGTCATCAGCTTGTGATAGATCATGCGCGAGGCGCGGTTCTCCAGCTTGCCCATGCGCGCGTCGAGCAGCGACAATAGATCGGCGATGCGGTACGGCACCGGCACGTCGAGGGCGTAGCGGAGGCCGCCGATGCCCTCGCCCGGCTTCATGATGCGGCTGGCGAGCCCGATCTGCTGGGCATAGGACGATTTGGCGAGCGGAATGACTTCCGACAGGAAGTCGACCTCCTCTTCGAGGCCGGGCCGGCCGCCGAAGAACACGTCGACGATCTCGTCGAAATTGAACAGCCAGAACGGCAGCTTGATGTTGTTCGGGTTGAGCACCTGGGCGCGCTCGCCGAAGCAGCGGCCGTATTCGTTGTGCACGTCGAGCAACAGGACGCGCAGGTTCGGCCGCGCCTGCAGGATCTGCTGCAGCAGCAGCGTGATCGAGCTCGACTTGCCGACGCCGGTGGTGCCGAGCACGGCAAAATGCTTGCTCAGCATCTCGTCGACATCGATGGAAGCCGGAATGGCGCTGTCCTGGTGCAGCCGCCCCACTTCGACCATGCGAGCGCCCGAGCTTTGAAAGATCAGCCGCAGCTCGCGCGGACCGATCAAGATCACCGGATCACCCATGCCCGGATAGCTGGTGACGCCGCGCTGGAAGTACGTGGTGCCGCTGTCGCCGGTGCGGATTTCGCCGATCAGGTCGAGCTCCGCGACCGCTGTGTCGAGCGCGCCGGCGCCGGCGTCCGGCCGCATCGACACGTTGGTGATCAGACCGACCAGCAGCGTCTTGCCGACGGCAACGCCGAGAAACTTGCCGACCGTGATGCGTTTCTCTTCCGGTCCCTCCGGCGACATGGCCGGAATGCCGACGCTGGCCTGCGAGCCATGAACCGAGATGATGCGGCCGATGAGCTCGATCTGCGACGCCATGGCGGGCGCCGGCTGGGACGTGTTGGTCAGCAAGCTGAAGCTCCTTCGAGCAAAATCGCCGTTTCCCACCGCTGCAAAGGATGATGTGTAGCGGTCGCGGCTGGAGATTCAGTTAAAATCGCCAAGGCAATCGCGCCGCGGCGCACCTGCAAGTGGCATGTGTTTAAGCTGCCGTTAAGCAAGTAGCGGCACGGCACCACCAAAGCCCACGCCGCTCAGCCGCGCAGCGGCCGCCGGCCGCGCCCGGCCGCGCTGGCGCGGGCCGAGCCGACGACCCGCCTGGCCGGCGCCAGCTCCTCGAGAAAAATCGGCTTGGCGAAGTAAAACCCTTGGGCGTAGCGGATCCGCGTCGCCGCCTGCAGGTAGGCGACCTCCTCGAACGTTTCGACGCCTTCGGCGATCATGCTCATGCCGAGCGAATCGCTGAGCGCCTCGATGGCTTTGAGCACGCTCTGGCTGCGCGGCCGCTGATGGATCGCCGTGATGAACGAGCGGTCGATCTTGATCTCGTCGGCGGTGATGTCGGCGAGCGTCGCCAGCGAGGAGTAGCCGGTACCGAAATCGTCGACCGAGACCCGCACTCCCGCTTCGCGCAGCATCGGCAGGAAGCGCGTCGCAAAATCGCTCTGCGCCACGAATGCGTCTTCCGTCACTTCGACCATGAAGCGGCTGGCGTAACCGGTCGCCTGCAGCTCATCGCAGAAGCCGGTCATGAACTTGGCATCGCTGGCCTGTTTGGCTGCGACGTTGATGCTGATCGTGGCCTGCGGCCCGAACGCATCGTCGAGCATATCCATGGATTTGACGATCTCGGCGAGCGCCAAATATGTGAGATCGTCGATCAGGCCGAGCTCGATCGCCAGCCCGATGAAGTCGCCCGGCGCCTGGATCACGCCGTCCTCGTCGCGCAGCCGGATCAGCGCCTCGACTCCGACCACCTCGTGGGTGCGGATGTCGACCTTGGGCTGGAAGGCGCAGCAAAACCGGCCGTCGCGCACCGCAAGCCGCAGCCGCTGCTCGCGCGCCATGCGGACCGTCATCGCCCGTCCCATGTCGGCATCGAACAGCGCGGCGGCGCCCTTGCTTTCCTTCTTGACGCTGTACATGGCGGTGTCGGCGGCCCGCCGCAGGGTCTCGTAGTTCATGCCATGATCGGGATAGACGCTGATCCCGATCGATGCCGAAGTGAAAATCTCGTAGCCCTTGATCAGAAACGGCTCTTTGAGCTCGTGCAGCAATTCGTCGATCAGCTTCGCCAGATCGTCTTCGCTGTCGATGGGATTGAGCACCAGGAGAAACTCATCGCCGCTGATGCGGGCGAGGAGATCGCTTGCGCGAAGCCGCGGCGCGATCCGCTGCGCGATCTTTTGCAAGAGCGCATCGCCGATGGCGTGGGTGTAATAATCGTTGACGTGCTTGAAATTATCGATGTCGAGAAACACCACCGCGAAACGGCCAGAACGCCCGACATTATTCAGTAGTTGCCGAACATGATCCTGCGCCAGCGCGCCGTTGGGCAGTCCGGTCAGCTCGTCGAAATAGGCGCGCTTCGACAAGTCCAGTTCGACTTGCTTGCGGGCGGTGAAATCAAGTGCGGCCGACAGCACGACGGACCGGCCGAGAATGCGGACCGGGCGCTCACAGACCAACAGCGTGCGCTCGGGCGCTGCGCCGGACGTTTGCACGACATGTTCCGTACTGGTGACGACGGCACATTCGGCGTTTTCCGCCTCGCCCGCGCCCGCGCCGGAAAGGCTAGTCGCCTGGCGATTGGCCAGAACAACGGCGCCATCCTCCGCCTCCACGGTGACGCCGACGGGCAGTTGGTCGATCACCGCGTTGAGCAGCGCCACGGCGCGCCGCGCCTCTGCCTCGTTGTTCCGTGCGTCTTCAAGCAACCGGCGCAGCTGTGCGACATCATCGGCCGCGGCCGCATCGTTGGGCTCGACCGCATCGCTCGTCCCGGCCGCCGCCGGGGGCAGCGGCAGGTCGCGTTGCTCGGCGCCGTCTTTCCCGTCGTCCATCGGCGGTGCTCGAAAATGGCCGCGAAGCTCGGGACCGCACGGCGACGGCACCCGAATCTCAGCGACACTGAGCGTTCAGTTTACGGCCATGAAGGCGAACGAAAATTTAAGAGCCGCCCGCCGCGCTACCGATTGTGACAGCGTTAAGCACTGGTTAACCGGCCGGCACGCCAACGCGCGTTTGCCGCGTTGCGGTTCACGCCAATCAGCACCCCTAACGACGCCAGTTCCAAGGACAAGGGCTGACCGGACCGGCGCTCATCACTCGAACGCTGCGTCGATCGGCACCCGATAGCCATTGGCGAGCCGGTTGGTTTCGTTCGCCATCCCGACCACGGCCATGACCTCGCCGAACATCGCTTCGGTCATGCCGGCCTTGCGCGCCGCCGCGCCATGGCTGGCAATACAGTAGCCGCAGCCGTTGGTCACGCTGACCGCGAGGTAGATCATCTCCTTGGTCAACGTATCGAGCGTGCCTGGCGCCATGATCTCCTTGACGCTCTCCCAGGTGCGCTTGAGCGTCGCCGGATCGTGCGCCAGGTATTTCCAAAAGTTGTTGACGTCATCGACGTTACGCGTGCGCTTGATGTCGTCGAACACGGCGCGGACTGCGGGACTGGCGTCGCGGTATTCGATCGATCCGTAAGCACTCATGAGCGGTTCCTCCTGCCTGCCCAACGCCATGCAAAATGCCACCATGCGGTGCCGCGAAACAGGGTTGGGATGTGCGGTCCGAGAGGCTACATTAGCGACACGGGTCCCCCTGATCCGGCTAAGCGCCGCTGGCCCGACCTCTCCCCGCCGCCGCCCGGAGAGGTTTTCGTGTTTTCAAAGGACGCGGTCTTGATGACCGCGAATTGGTGTGAACCAGACAATGACCGCTCGCCCGTTGCCGGCCTCTATTGATGCCACCGTCGATCTTCTGGCCGAAGCCGACTATCTCGCCGACCGCTCGCTCGGCACAGTGCTGTATCTGGCGCTCCGCATGGGCCGGCCGATATTCCTCGAAGGCGAAGCCGGCGTCGGCAAGACCGAAATCGCCAAGGTTTTGTCCTCAACGCTCGGCCGTCGGCTGATCCGGCTGCAATGCTACGAGGGCCTCGATGTGGCGGCCGCCGTCTACGAATGGAATTACGCCGCCCAGATGATCGCGATCCGCGTCGCCGAGGCCGAAGGCGAGCACGACCGCAGCCGGCTCGAGCACGACGTGTTCTCCGAACGCTTTTTGATCAAGCGGCCGCTGTTGCAGGCGCTCGAGCCGGACAGCGCCGGCGCGCCCGTGCTGCTGATCGACGAGATCGATCGCACTGACGAAGCATTCGAAGCGTTCCTGCTCGAAGTGCTGGCCGACTTTCAGGTTACGATCCCGGAGCTCGGCACCGTGAAGGCCGCACAGCCGCCGATCGTGGTCATCACCTCGAACCGCACCCGTGAAGTGCACGATGCGCTCAAGCGTCGCTGCCTCTATCACTGGGTCGGCTATCCGAACGCCGACCGCGAGCTTTCCATCGTGCGCAAAAAGGTGCCGGGCATCGGCAAAAAGCTGTCCGAGCAGATCGTCGGCTTCGTGCAGCGGCTGCGCAACCAGGACCTGTTCAAGGCGCCCGGCGTCGCCGAAACGCTGGATTGGGCCGGCGCGCTGTCCGAGCTCGACGTGGTGGCGCTCGATCCGGCCACCGTCTCCGACACGCTCGGCGTCCTTCTCAAATACCAGGACGACATCGCACGGCTGGAAGGCTCCAAGGTCAAGGAGCTGCTCGACGAGGTGAAAGCGGAGCTGCGGGCGGCCGAGTAATCGGCACCTCGCGGGCAAGGTCATAATGCCGGCCGAACGTTCAACCAGCAACGAGAACCAACCCACCGGCCGCCTCGCCGAGAACGTTTTGTATTTCGCCCGGGCGCTGCGCGCCGCCGGCATTCCGGTCGGGCCGGGCGCGGTGCTCGATGCGCTCGAAGCGCTGCGGGTCGCCGGCATCGGCACCAAAGAGGATTTTTACTGGACGCTGCATGCCGTGTTCGTGAAGCGGCACGAGCACTCGGTGCTGTTCGACCAGGCGTTTCGCATTTTCTTTCGCCGCCGCGGCTATATCGATCAGATGCTGGCGATGATGATGCCGCAGGTCCCTGCCCCGCCGCAGGCGCCGCAGCCCGGCTCGACCCGCGTCCATGAAGCGCTGTTCTCCGGGCTTGACGACAAGCTCAAGCGCCAGCGCGAGGTCGAGCTCGACGCGCGCATGACCGTGTCCGACCGCGAAGTGCTGCAGCGCAAGGACTTTGCGCAGATGACCAGCGCCGAGATCGCGGCCGCCAAGGAGGCGATGAAGCGTCTGGTGCTGCCGCTCGCCGAGATCCGCACGCGCCGGCTGGCGCCGCACCGGCACGGCCATCTGATCGATATCCGGCGCACCTTGCGCGCCAGCATGAAAGGCGGCGGCGATTTCATCGATCTGCGCTTCATCGGCCCGAAAACCAAGCCGCCGCCGCTGGTCGCGCTGCTCGATATCTCCGGCTCGATGAGCCAGTACAGCCGCATCTTCTTGCATTTCCTCCACGCGCTGACCGATGCGCGCCGGCGCGTCAGCACGTTCCTGTTCGGCACGCGGCTCTCCAACGTCACCCGCGCGCTGCGCGAGCGCGACCCTGACGACGCGCTCGCTGCCTGCTCGGCGAGCGTGCCGGACTGGTCGGGCGGCACCCGCATCGCCTCGTCGCTGCGCGGCTTCAACAAATTGTGGGCGCGCCGCGTGCTGACGCAGGGCGCCGTGGTGCTCTTAATCACCGACGGGCTGGAGCGCGACGCCGACGACACGCTTGCCTTCGAGATCGACCGCCTGCACCGCTCCTGCCGGCGCCTGGTCTGGCTCAATCCGCTGCTTCGCTTCGAAGGTTTTGAGGCCCGCGCCCGCGGCATCCGTGCCATGCTGCCGCATGTCGACGAATTCCGCCCGATCCACAATCTCGAATCCATGGCCGGCCTGGTCGCCGCACTGGAGCACGGCGGCGACCGCGCCGGCGATCCCAAGGCTTGGATGCAGAAGGCTTGGATGCAGAAGGTGGCGTGAGGGATTATATTGGCGAATGGCGAGTAGCGAATGGCGAATAGTGTTTGTAACCATTCGCTGCACGCCATTCGCACCGAACGAAGTGAGGTTTCCATGCTCTCGACCAACGACGACATTCTCAAAGCCGCCGAGGACTGGCGCAAGAACGGCCGCGATGTCGCGCTGGCGACCGTGGTGGAGACCTGGGGCTCGGCACCGCGTCCGATCGGCTCCAATCTCGTGATTGACGGCGAAGGCAATTTCCTGGGCTCCGTCTCCGGCGGCTGTGTCGAGGGCGCGGTGGTCACCGAAGCGCTCGACGTGATCGACAGCGGCAAGCCGAAAATGCTGGAATTCGGCGTCGCCGACGAGACCGCCTGGAAAGTCGGCCTGTCCTGCGGTGGCACCATCCGGGTGTATGTGGAGAAGGTCGAGTAGGGAAAAGGGGGCGAATGGCGAAGTGGCGAATAGCGAATAGGGATTGGATCCTTCACCTCCATTCGCTATTCGCCATTCGCTATTCGCGGTGAAATCATGAAACTCGATCTCCTCAGCACTCTCAACGCCGAACGCGCCGCGCGTCGCGCCGCGATCATCGTTACCGACGTGGCAAGCGGCAAGGAGCGCCTGGTCAAGACCGCCGACGTTGCCAGGGATCCGCTTCGCACGGTTCTGGCCGAACGTCTGCGCAGCGGCAAAAGCGGCATGGTGGACAGCCCGGAAGGCCGCGTCTTCCTCACCGTGCACGTGCCGGCGCCGCAGCTCGTCATGACCGGCGCAGTGCATATCAGCCAGACCTTGGCGCCGATCGGCAAGCTCCTGGGCTATGACGTCACCATCGTCGATCCGCGCACCGCATTCGCCTCGATCGAGCGCTTTCCCGACGTGAAGGTCATTGCCGAGTGGCCCGACAAGGCGCTGCCGCCGCTCGGCATCGACCATTACACGGCGTTCGTTGCGCTCACCCACGATCCCAAGATCGACGACCCGGCGCTCATGCATGCGCTGTCGCGCGACTGCTTCTATATCGGCGCGCTCGGCTCGAAGAAGACCCACGCCCGGCGCGTCGCCCGCCTCAAGGAACAGGGCTTGAGCGAGGCCGATATCGGCCGCATCCATGCGCCGATCGGGCTCGACATCGGCGCGGTGTCGCCGGCGGAAATCGCCGTCGCCATCATGGCGGAGATCACATCGCGGCTGCGCGAGGAAGGCGAAGCCAGGCCGGAGCCCGCCCCTGCGGTCGCAAGGGTCGCGTCATGAAGTTCGGCGCGGTGGCGCCCAAGGATGCGCTCGGCGCCACCGCCGTCCACACCATCCGTCAGGGCGCGCTGGTGCTGAAAAAAGGTACGCGGATCGGCGCCGCGGAGGTCGCGGCGCTCGAGGCAGCCGGCATCAAGGACATCGTCGTGGCCCGGCTCGAGCCCGGCGATGTGTCCGAGGACGAAGCCGCCGCCGGAATCGCCAAAGCGGTCGCCGGCGAAAGCGTGCACGTCGATCGCGCCTTCACCGGCCGCGCCAATCTGTTCGCGCAGAACGCCGGCGTGCTGGTGGTCGACAAGAATGCGGTCGACCGGCTCAACCGCATCGACGAAGCCATCACCTTCGCCACGCTCCCCGCCTACAAGCCGGTGGTCGCCGGCGAGATGATCGCGACCGTCAAAATCATTCCCTTCGCAGTCGGCAAGACCGCGCGCGATGCCGCGCTCGCCGGCGTGCAAAAGCCGCTGCTGCGCGTTGCACCGTATCGCGTGCGCAAGGTCGGCGTGGTCTCGACCATTCTGCCCGGCCTGTCGCCGAAGGTCATCGACAAGACGCTGAAGATCACCGCCGAGCGCCTGGCGCCGGCCGGCGCCACCATCGTTGCCGAGCGGCGCGTGCCGCATGAGCACGCCGCGCTCGCCCGCGCGCTCGACGAGGTGCTCAAGGACGGCGCCGAGCTCGCCATCGTGTTTGGCGCGTCGGCCATTGCCGACCGCCGCGATGTCATTCCGGCTGCCGTGGAATCGATCGGCGGCCGCGTCACGCATTTCGGCATGCCGGTTGATCCCGGCAATCTCCTGATGATCGGCGACGCCGCCGGCCATCCGGTGCTCGGCGCGCCCGGCTGCGCGCGCAGCCCGAAGGAAAACGGTTTTGACTGGGTACTGATGCGGCTTCTGGCCGGACTGCCGGTCGGGCGCGAGGACATCACCGGCTTCGGCGTCGGCGGCTTGCTTATGGAAATCGTCACCCGGCCGCAGCCGCGCGACGAGCCGGCCAAGACCGGCCGCGCCATTGCGGCGGTGGTGCTCGCCGCCGGCCGCTCGAGCCGCATGGGCGGCCCCAACAAGCTCTTGGAAAAGATCGGCGGCCGGCCGCTGGTGCGCATCGTCGCCGAGGCGGCTGTGGCCTCAACGGCGCGGCCGGTGATCGTCGTGACCGGCCACCAGCGCGAGCGGGTCGAAGCCGCTCTCGCCGGCCTGCCGGTGCGCTTTGCGCATAATGCGCACTTCGTCGACGGCCTCGGCACCTCGCTGAAAGCCGGCATCGCGGCGGTGCCGGCCGAAGCCGACGGCGCCATCATCTGCCTCGGCGACATGCCGCAGGTCGATGCCGCGCTGATCGACCGCCTGATCGGCGCTTTCGATCCAGACAAAGGCGCGCTCGCGGTGGTGCCGACCATCAACGGCCATCGCGGCAATCCGGTGGTGTGGTCGCGGCGCTTCTTCCCGGATCTCATGGCCGTCGAAGGCGACGTCGGCGCCCGCCACCTGATCGGCCGCTACGCCGAGGCGGTCACCGAAGTGCCGCTCGCCGGCACCGCGGCGCTCACCGACATCGATACGCCCGAAGCGCTCCAGGCCGTGAAGGCGGTGCTGGAAAAAACATAAGCGTCGCCCGCCCCGCGCTTTGCGGAAAGTGCAGCGAATTCACCGACTGGAAACCGTTGCGGGCTAGCGTCTTCCCTGTTCTCGGGGAAGGGGTTTCGATGACACGTTCACCAACGTATTGTGTCCGCGTGCTCGCCGCCGCGGCGCTTCTGGCCGCCATGACCGGCGCGGCCGCGGCAGCCGGCGCGTTCGCGGTCGGCACCTGCGGCGCCTATGGCTACGGCTACGATTTCCATACCGCCGCCGACGCACGCAGCGCGGCGCTGAAAAAGTGCAACGGCAGCGCCTGCAGGATCGTGGGCGAAATGCGCCGCGGCTGTGCCGCCGTGGCGGTCGACGCCAAGAATCCGTGCGGCGCATTCGGCTGGGCCATCAGTTCGCATCTCGGCAAGGCCGAGAACGCCTCCATGCGCCGCTGCTCGCAGTTCGGCGGCCGCAATTGCATGGTCCGCGCCTGGGCCTGCGACGAAAAAGGTTGATCAGGGCGTACGGCCGATTTGCTTGAGGATCGGCGCCCAGGTCTTCTGCTCGTTCTGAATGAAGGCGAGCGTGTCCGCCGGCGACATCGCCTCCTCCTCGCGGCCGAACTGCGCCAACCGCTCGCGCACGTCGGCGGCGCTTGTCACCTTGAGCAACGCGGCATTGGCCTTTTGCACGATGGCGTCCGGCGTGCCGGCCGGCGCCACCAGCACCTGCCAGCCGACCGCGGCAAAGCCCGGCAGGGTTTCGGCGACCGTCGGCACGTCCGGGAAATTGGCGACGCGCTGGAGCGACGCCACCGCCAGCGGGCGGACCTTACCGGCGGCCACCGCTCCGGCAATGCCCGAATACGAGTCGAGCGTCAGCGCAATGCGGCCGCCCATCATGTCGTTGAGCACCTGGGTGGTGCCGCCCGAATACGGCACCATCAGAAGCTTGATGCCGGCGCGGCTTTGCAACAGCTCGCCGGTCAGATGGGTGAGCCGCCCGACCCCGTTGGCGCCGTAGGCGAGCTTGCCCGGTTCCTTCTTCGCGAGCGCAATCAAGTCCGGCAGCGTTTTCACGCCGACCCAAGGCGCCACGGTGATGAACAGCGGCGCGCCGCCGAGATAACCGATAGGTGAAAAATCGCGCGGCACGACGATCGGCAGGTTGTCGGCCTTGCCGGGCAGCGCCACGAACGCCGAGAGCGCCGGCATGAACAACGTGTAGCCGTCGGGAACGGCCGCGGCCGCCGCATGCGCCGCGATGGCGCCGCCGGCACCCGGCTGGTTGATCACGACCGCCTGCTCGCCCCACACCGTGCTCAGGCGCTCGGCGATGATGCGCATCGTCACGTCGATGGCGCTGCCGGGCGCCGAATCCGAAATGAGCCGCACCGGATGGGACGGATAGTTTTGCGCCTGGGCGGAAGCGGCCGCAGGACAGATCGACAGGATAAGACACAGCAGGAGAACGCGGCGGCAAGCTCTTTTCATGTAACGGCTTTCTGTTGCGCAGCACGATCCGCCGAAGGCTCGTCAACTCTTGTCGATCGTATGTTCAATCCGGCGGTCGGGCACCAGCCACATCACTGCCACCAGCACGTAAATCGCGACCGACACCCAGGGATAGACGAACGCGAGCCCGATCCCAGCGACAT
The DNA here is from genome assembly GCA_035651875.1 of Xanthobacteraceae bacterium. Taxonomy (GTDB): domain Bacteria; phylum Pseudomonadota; class Alphaproteobacteria; order Rhizobiales; family Xanthobacteraceae; genus BOG-931. The sequence goes on along the minus strand of DASRET010000028.1, from coordinate 9,754 downwards.
AAAGCACCGGCGAGATTTTACCCTTGAGATCGCGGCCGAGTGCCTCGGCAAGCACCGAATGGCGGCCGTGCCGGTGCAGGATGGCCTTTTGCAGCAGGTAATAGGCGATGGCCGGCATCAACAGCACCGCGCCGTAAACCGCGACCGGCACCGGCTCCGCCAGATTGTCGCCCAACCACGCGGTCGCCGCCGGTATCAGAGACAGCCAGAACAACGGGTGCGCATTGGCCCACAGAATGAGCCCGTCGACGCGCGACACGGTGTGCAGGAGATGGTGATGGTTGTTCCAGTAGATCGCCAGATAAATAAAGCTCATGACGTAGGTGAGAAAACTCGGCGCCACGGCGGCAAGCACGTGCCAATCGGCGCCGTGCGGCACCCGCAGCTCAAGGACCATGATGGTGATCAGGACGGCCATCACGCTGCCGCCAGGCGGTCCTTGCCCATATCCGCATTCCGCGCCCCGCAGACCAAACCGTACGCGCGTCCGCGCGCCCCGGAAAGAGCGGGTGTCAGCAGGCGCTTTTAAAGCGGCGTGGCAGCAGCGATTACTTGCCGATCGCCTCCGCCACCGCGCGGCGGGCCAGCACGCCGACCAGATGGGCGCGGTATTCGGCGCTGCCGTGGATGTCACTGTTCATGCCGTCGGCCGGAATGCTCATGCCTTCCAGCGATTTCGGCGAGAACCGCTTCTTCAGCGCCTCTTCGAACGACGGCACCCGGAACACGCCGTTGGCGCCGGCGCCGGTGACGGCGACGCGGATGTCGCTGCCGCGCTTGGACACGAACACGCCGACGAGCGCAAAGCGCGACGCCTGGTTCTTGAACTTCTGATAGGCCGCCTTCTTCGGGATCGGGAAGCTCACCTTGGTGATGATCTCGGCGGGCTCGAGCGCGGTCGAGAACATGCCGGTGAAGAAATCGTCGGCCTTGATGCGCCGCTTGTTGGTGATGATGGTGGCGCCGAGGCCGAGGCAGGCGGCAGGATAATCGGCATTCGGATCGTTGTTGGCGATCGAGCCGCCGATCGTGCCCATGTGGCGCACTGCGGGATCGCCGATCATGCCGGCAAGCTTGGCGAGCGCCGGGATCGCCTCCTGCACCACCGGCGAGGTGTTGACCTCAACGTGCCGCGTCATCGCCCCGATATTGAGCGAGCGGCCCTTCAGCTCGATGCCGGACAGGCCCTCGACCAGCGAGAGATCGACAAGCTGCGGCGGCCCGGCCAAGCGCAATTTCATGGTCGGCAGCAGCGTGTGGCCCCCGGCCAGGAGCTTGGCCTCTTCGTTCTTGGCCAGCATGCCGGCCGCTTGGCGCAGCGTCTGCGGACGGTGAAAAGTAAAAGCGTACATCGCAGTCCTCCGTTATCTCGTGTCTTCAAGCCGCGTGCGGCAGCTTGCTCATTCGTTGCAGCGCCGCCCACACGCTGGCGGGCGTCGCCGGCATATCGATGGCCTCGGTGCCGATCGCGTCGGTGATCGCATTCATCACCGCCGCCGGCGCGGCGATGGCGCCGGCCTCGCCGCAACCCTTGATGCCCAGCGGATTGGACGGGCACTTCGTCTCCGTCATGTCGACCTTGAACGACGGCAGATTGTCGGCGCGCGGCATGGCGTAATCCATGTACGAGCCGGTGATGAGCTGGCCCTTGTCGTCGTAGACGGTGTGCTCGAGCAGCGCCTGGCCGACGCCTTGCGCCACGCCGCCATGCACTTGGCCCTCGACGATCATCGGATTGACCACGGTGCCGAAATCGTCGACCGCGGTCCAGCCGACCACCGTCACCTCGCCGGTATCCGCATCGATTTCCACCTCGCAGATGTGGCAGCCGGCCGGGAAGGTGAAATTGGTCGGATCGTAGAACGCGGTCTCTTTGAGGCCCGGCTCGATCTCGCTCGTCGGAAATTTGTGCGCCACATAGGCGCCGAGCGCGACCTCGCCCCATGCCGCCGACTTGTCGGTGCCGGCGACGGTGAACTTGCCGTCCTTGAACTCGATATCGGCTTCGGCCGCTTCGAGCAGATGCGCGGCGATCTTCTTGGCTTTGGCCTCGACCTTGTCCAAAGCCTTGACGATCGCCGACATGCCGACCGCGCCCGAGCGCGAGCCGTAGGTGCCCATGCCGAACTGCACCTTGTCGGTATCGCCGTGCACCACGTTGACCTGGTCGATCGAAAGGCCGAGCCGATCGGCAACGAGCTGCGCGAACGTGGTCTCGTGGCCCTGGCCGTGCTGATGGCAGCCGGTCAAAAGCTCGACCGAGCCGGTCGGATTGACCCGCACCTCGGCCGATTCCCATAAGCCCACGCCGGCGCCGAGCTGGCCGACCAGCGATGACGGCGCCACCCCGCAGGCCTCGATATAGGTCGCAAAGCCGATGCCGCGCCGCTTGCCGTGACGTTCGGAGTCGCGCCGGCGCTTGGCGAAACCTTTGTAGTCATGGATCTGCAGCGCCTTTTGCAGCGACGCATTGTAGTCGCCGGCGTCGTACAGCGAGGCGACAGAGGTCTGATACGGGAATTTTTTGACGAAGTTTTTCTGGCGCAGCACCGCCGGATCGGTGCCGAGTTCGCGCGCCGCGACCTCGACCAGCCGCTCGACCACGTAGGTCGCCTCGGGACGGCCGGCGCCGCGGTACGCATCGACCGGCACCGTGTTGGTATAGACCGCATCGACCTCGCAATAGATGTGCGGGATCTCGTACTGCCCCGACAACAAGGTCGCGTACAGGAACGTCGGCACCGCCGACGAGAAGGTCGACATGTAGGCGCCGAGGTTGGCGATGGTGTGGACCTTCAGGCCGACGATCTTGCCGTCGGCATCGAACGCCATCTGCGCCTTGGTGACATGGTCGCGGCCATGCGCATCTGTGATGAAGCTTTCCGAGCGCTCGGCGGTCCATTTCACCGGACGATGCAGCTTGCGCGCCGCCCACAGGCAGACGACCTCCTCCGGATAGATGAAAATCTTCGAGCCGAAGCCGCCGCCGACGTCAGGCGCGACGACGCGCAACTTGTTCTCCGGCGCGATGCCGATGAAGGCGGAGATCACGAGCCGCGCCACGTGCGGATTCTGTGACGCGTTCCACAGCGTCAGGCTGCCGGTCGCCGCATCGTATTCGGCAAGCGCGGCGCGCGGCTCGATCGCGTTCGGCACCAGCCGGTTGTTGACGAATTCGAGCGCGGTGACGTGCCGGGCGTTGCGAAACGCGCCGTCAGTCGCGGCGGGGTCGCCGAGATGCCAGTTATAGATCGTGTTGTTCGGCGCCATGTCGTGAATGAGCGGCGCGCCGCTCGCGGCAGCCTTGGTCGGGTCGACGACGGCCGCCAGCACCTCGTAATCGACGCGAACCTTTTCGGCGGCGTCCTTGGCCTGCGCCAAGGTGTCGGCGATCACCACCGCCACCGCGTCGCCCACATAGTTCGCCTTGCCGGCAGCCAGCGCCGCATGCGGCGCCATTTTCATGGGCGAGCCGTCTTTCGACAGCACGGTCCAACCGCAGATCAGATTGCCGAGCTTGTCTTGGGCGAACTCGGCTCCGGTGAAGATTCCGGCGACCCCCGGCATGCGCGCGGCCGCCGCCGTATCGATGCTCTTGATCCGGGCGTGGGCGTGCGGCGAACGGATGAAGTAGATCGCCGCCTGGCCCGGCCGGCTGATGTCGTCGGTGTAATGACCCTGGCCGGTGATGAAGCGTTGATCTTCCTTTCGGCGCACCGCGGCGCCGATGCCGATCGCGCTCATGGCAGCTCCCTCCGTCCCGCCCGATGGCCGCCCGTATCCGACGGCCGCAAACGGGGATGCAGGCTTCTCCCTATTCGGCCGCTGCTGCGGTGGTCGGGCCGCCGCGCATGGCGCGGGCGCCGGCGGCGATCGCCTTGACGATGTTATGGTAGCCGGTGCAGCGACAGATATTGCCTTCAAGCTCTTCGCGGATGGTGTGCTCGTCGAGATCGTTGCCCTTGCGGCGCACTATATCGACCGCAGTCATGATCATTCCGGGCGTGCAGTAGCCGCACTGCAGGCCGTGATTTTCGCGGAACGCCTCCTGCATCGGATGCAGCGGCCCATCGGCCGGCGCCAAGCCCTCGATGCTCAGCACGTTGGCGCCTTCGAGTTGCAGCGCCAGCACGGTGCAGGACTTCACCGCCTTGCCATTGATGTGAACAACGCAGGCACCGCACTGCGATGTATCGCAGCCGACATGCGTGCCGGTCAGCCGCAGATGCTCGCGCAGCAATTGCACCAACAGCGTGCGTGAATCGACGTCGGCGGTGACGGATTTGCCGTTCACCGTCAGGGACACGGCTGCCATTGGATCCTCCTCGAACTTCAAAAAAGCTGGCTCAAACGTCGCGATTTTAGCCTCGGCCGCAGCGGCCGACACCATCCAAGAGCGAAATCGTGGCGATTTTGCCGGTTCTTCGCTTGGGACGAAAAATACTCTGAACCGCAGCCGGGCCGCCGGTCAAGGGAGTTCCGCGTGCGGTGCCGCGCCGCACGAGCGCCCGCATTCAGATCCTGAGCCCGCGGCAATGTTGCGCAGCAGGATCGCGCATCGGCACGGAACGACGGCCCCGAGCGGCGCCTTCCCGTCCGGGACGTGGCGCGCAAAGCACACCCGCGGCGTCGGGAACAACACTGGAGGAACAACCAATGAAGACTCGAACAGCCATAGCCCTGTCTGCTCTGACGTTTGGCGCCGCCCTGGCTGCTGTTCCATCGTTCGCGCAGACGCGCGGTCAGCCCAGCGGAACCGCACCGCAGGGGCAGACCGGCGGTTGCATAAGTTTTCAGACGGGCTGCTCTGACAAGCCGTACCCCATGGCGGGGAGTGAAAGCGGGTCGCCTAGCAGCGCACAAAGCGGCAAGCGAACCGGCACCCAGCAGAGCCGCCCGGCTTCCGCCGGCGGGCGCATCAATAGCGCGCGGACGAGCGGCAATCGCGCACGCCCGAGCGGCGAGCAGGTGGCGAGCGGCCAGCGCGTCGGAAGCGAAACTTACGGCTTCGGCGGACCCCGTGGTTACTACGACTACGCGCCGGGTATGCGAGTCGCGGGCGCGGACCGTGGCGCCATCGCATGGTGCCAGACGCGCTTCCAGTCGTTCGATCCGACGACCGGTACCTACATGGGCTTTGACGGAATCCGTCGCCCCTGTCCGTAATCGATCAATTGCCGACGTTGCTCAAGCAAGGCCCGTCCGCGCGTTTGCGGGCGGGCGCTTGGCCCTACGCGCCGCTCGGCGTGACCGCCGCGACGAAATTTTTGAAAAAATCGTCGGCGACCTTCTTGGCCGCCCCATTGATCAGCCGCTGGCCGAGCTGCGCCAGCTTGCCGCCGATTTGCGCCTCGACCGTATAGCTCAACAGCGTGCCGCCGTCCTTGGCCGCGAGCTTGACCGTCGCGCCACCCTTGGCGAAGCCCGCGACGCCGCCGTCGCCCTGGCCGGAAATTTTATAACCGTTCGGCGGATCGATATCCGACAGCGTCACCTTGCCTTTGAACTTGGCCTTGACCGGACCGATCTTGGTCGTCGCCACCGCCTGGAATTCGGTGTCCGACGTCTTGTCGAGCTGCTCGCAGCCGGGAATGCAGGCCTTCAGCGTGGCGGGATCGTTGAGCTTTTCCCAAACGGTTTGCGGGGGCACGGGCAGCTGGTACTCGCCGGTCATCGTCATCGCCATCGCGCACTCTCCTGAAATCTCGCTCTGGCGCACGGCTTACCGCCTCGCGCAATGTCTGGAAAGCCCTGCCTGGAAAGCCCCGGCCGGCAGCCGCGCTATGCCCTTGCGCAGGCCTAAAGACAGACACTAGCCTGCGCCGCAAGAAACGCTGCGGGAGGAGAGCGATGCCGGAGATCAAGACCGACGACGGCTGCACGATCCATGTCGAGGTGGAAGGGCCGGAGCGCGCGCCGGTGCTGATGCTGTCGAACTCGCTCGGCACCAGCCTGCACATGTGGGACGACCAGGTCGGCCCGTTCACGCAGCATTTTCGCCTGGTGCGCTACGACCGGCGCGGCCACGGCCGCTCCGGCGTGCCAAAGGGTCCCTACACCATGGAGCGGCTCGGCCGCGATGTGCTCGCCGTGCTTGATTAGCCTCGGCCTCGCCAAGATCAACTGGTGCGGCCTGTCCATGGGCGGCATGGTCGGTATGTGGCTCGGCGCCAATGCCGCCGATCGCATCGACAAGCTCATCCTCTCCAACACCGCGGCCTATTTCCCCGATCGCGCGATCTGGGACGCCCGCATCAAAATGGTGCGGGAGAAAGGCCTGGAAGGCACCGTCGACGCCAACATGGAGCGCTGGTTCACCAAAGACTTTCGCGAGCGCTCGCCGCAAGCCATGGCGAAGATGCGCGACATGTTCTTGGCCACCAAAGTCGACGGCTATGTCGGCTGCGGCGAAGCGATCCGCGACATGGACCACCGGCCGCTCTTGGCGAAGATCACGGTGCCGACGCTGGTGATCGCCGGCAAACACGACCCGGCCACCACGCTCGCCGCCGGCGAGTTCATCAAGGAGCACATTCCGGGCGCCCGGATCGCCGTACTGGACGCCGCGCACATTTCGAATTTGGAGCAGCCGCAGCTTTATGCCGAGACCGCGCTGAAGTTTTTGCTCGGCAACTCGTGAGACCGCTTCTTCCAGGATACCGGCAGGCGTGCCGTTTTAGCCCGCTTTCCGCCTCGCGTGAGATCGAGACGTTCTCTTTGTCCGCTTCGCGGATTTTTTGCTCGATTTCTTCGGCGCCGATGCGCGCGCCGCGGCGGCTCTTTGCGGCATCAGGCCGCCTTTGGCGTTCTTGATCTTGCCGCGGGTGAGCTGCCAGCCTTTCCAGTTGATGTCGAAGACGATGCCGTTTGGGTCGCGGAATTTGCGCTCAAAGCCTTCGTCGTGCGGATCGCCCAGATCGTAGAAGAACGTGCCGCCAGCCTCCTCGATCTTCTTCTGCTGGTTCGGCAGGTGATCGCATTGGAAGCCGAAATGATGGATCCCGGTCCAGCCCTTCGGCACGCCGGAACCTTCCTCGCCTTTATACTGCAGCAGCGCCAGATTGACCTCGCCGTCGCTCATGTAGCAGTTGAACGCGGTCTTGCCTTCCTTGATTTCGGTGCGCTTGAGCCCGAACGCCTTCTCATAAAAGTCGGCGGTCGCCTTGATGTCCTTCACGCACAGCGCGATGTGGCGGATGCGAGCGGCCATGGTGCATCTCCCCTTTTGATGGGCCGAAGTGTCGGAAACCGCGGCCGCCGAGTCAATTCATTCGCGGTGACGCCGCCGTACCAGCTGGACATGCTTGGAACATTCGATCAAATTAGCTGATGGGTGAGACGCTTAATTCCAATCGACCGCTGGGAGGGCAATATGGCACTGAAAACTGCAATTTTTGCGCTCGCGTTGTTTGCATGCGCTCCATTGACCGACGCCATCGCCGCGCCGACGTGTACGCCGACCGGATTCGTGCGTGACAGCATCAATTTGACCGCGGCACAGATCAATCCGGCGACGGTAAGCGGCGACCTCGATGCCACCGGCTGCAATATCGGCGTTTATTATTCCGGGAATGCGCACGGTCATATCGAGAATGCCAATATCCATGGTGCCAACTATTTCGGCATTGTGAACAACGGCGCCCGCGTCGACGTTCGCAATTCGACAATCTCGGATATCGGCGAAAAGCCGTTTAATGGCACTCAACACGGCGTCGCCATCTATTGGGCGTTCGGCAGTGCGGCGACCGGCGACATCCAGAACAACTACATCTGGAATTATCAGAAGGGCGGCATCGTCGTTAACGGCCCCTCCGCCAATTCGCATATTCAACAGAATGTCGTGATCGGGCTCGGCCCGGTCGATTTCATCGCGCAGAACGGCATTCAGGCCGGCTTCGGCGCGAATACGCAAATCGAGCAAAACGTCGTGTCGGGCAACTCCTATACGGGTTCCGGCGAAGCAGCCAGCGGCGGCATTCTCCTTGTTGGCGGCGACTGCTACGGCGGCCGGCCGACGATCAACACGCGTGTGCAAAACAACACCGGACTGGGCAATGACGTCGGTGTCTGGTTCACCAATCTCGACGGCGCCTGTAATCCGCTATCGACCGTGACCGGCGACACCGCTCAGAATAATTACTTGGTCAATAACGCCATCAACAATACGACCGGCAATGGACCCGCACAGGGCTATCAGGCGGCAATTGCGGACCAGGGCGATTACGATGTCATACAAAACAACACCATCTGCGGTTTGGGCTATGCGCCTCCGGGACCCGCCACAGCCGCGTTGTTCGCGATCGATGTGACCGCCACGAATAATCCCAAGGTCCAGAACAACACGATCTGCCAGGCAGCGCCGCAAACGATGGCCGCAACCGCGAACTTCATGGCCGCCGCAGTGCCACACGCGGCGAAAGCTGCACCGGTCCAGTAGCGGGCGCCGGCGGCTGAGCGCCCAATCAGCCGCCGCGCTGGTCGCGAAACTCGTGCGGCGTGGTGCCTGTCGATTTGCGGAAGAAGCGGGCGAAGTGGGATGGGTCGGCGAAGGCGAGCTCTTCGGCAATCTCCTGGATCGGCTGGGTGGTGAAGACGAGCTGGCGCTTGGCCTCGGTCAGCACGCGCTGGCGGATGAGATGGCCGGCGGTGACGCCGGTTGCGCGTTTGACGTGGTCGTTGAGCCGGTCGACCGTCATGCCTAGCTTTTCGGCGTAGAAGCCGAGCAGCCGCTCGGTGCGAAAGAAGGCGTCGACGAGCGTGCGCAATTGGGCGACCGTGGCGTCGGCGGGCCGCAAGGTCACGGCGCCGCTGCGCGCCCGGCTCGCCGCAAGCCGCGCCACGCCGACCGCGATCAGGATCAGAAACCCGCGCAGCGCCAGGCGATAGCCCTCGCGCGCCACGCTGTATTCCTCGTTGAGTTCGGCGCACAGCTTTGACAGCCGCGCCAGTTCGGCGGCGTCGGCGATCGGCACGATCGGCTCCGCGGCCAGCGCGCGCAGCCGCGCCAGCGCCGCATCGCGGCCGTCGGCCACCGCAGCCGCGGCATCCTCGGTGAAGCTCAGCACCCAGCCGTCGGTGACGCTCGGCTCGAAGCGAAAACCGTGGGCGATCGTCGCCGGAACGAGAATCGCGGCCGGCGCGGTGAATGCCAGCGCCGCGGCATCGAACGTCATGGTGCCGCCGCCCTGCTCGATCAGCAGGATCTGAAACAGATTGCGGTGCCGGTGGGCGCGGATGGTCCAGTCGTGGATCGCGGAGCGCGACGCGATGGTCTCGATGTGGATGAAGTCGAACGCCTGATCGTCGGGCGGATCGCCGTAGAGATGAAACAGCGGCAGCGCGTTGGTCGTGACGCCAGCTGCCGCGCTCATGTCACACCGGCTTGTAGGCCCGGTCGTGATAAACGAGCGCCGGGCCGCCGGGGCCCAAGCGCACCGCCTCCACCGCGCCGAAAATCACGTTGTGGGACGCCACCGCCTTGATCTCGATGGTGCGGCAATCGAACGCGACCACCGCCGAGGCCAGCACCGGCGAGCCGGTCTTGAGCGTCAACCATTCGCCGATCGTGAACCGCTCTTCCAGATGCACGCCGCTGCGGCCTGCGAAAATGTCGGCGATATTGGATTCGCCGGCGCCGAGTGTGTTCACGCAGAACACGCCGTTCTGCGACACCAGCGGCGCCGAATTGCTGCGCCGGTTGAGGCAGACCAGGAGCGTCGCCGGCTGATCCGACACCGAACAGACCGCGGTGGCG
>DASRET010000027.1:0-7618 GCA_035651875.1 Xanthobacteraceae bacterium | reverse complement strand
TCGGTGCGTTGGCTCAGCTCATGCAAGAGCCGGGCGTTCTCGATCGCGATCACGGCCTGGGCGGCAAAATTGGTGATCAGCTCGACCTGCTTGTCGGTAAACGGCCGCACCTCTTGCCGGTAGATACCGATCGCTCCGATCAATTGACCTTCCTTGAGCATCGGCACGTTGAGAAGACTTCGCGCGCCGAGCAATTCAGCTGTCGCGACCCGAAGCGGCTCACGGTCGGCGTAAGCCTGCCCGACTTGGGTATCGACGATGTGGACAGTTTGCTCACCGGCGGCGATCCGGCTCAGGCCAGTCCCTGGACCAGGGCGGATGGGTCCTCGCTCAAGATATTCATTGTATTCGGCGGTCACGCCGAGGGTCGCGTAGGCCGTGTAAACACCGTCGTCAAAGCGGAACAATATCCCGGTTCTGGCTCCGCAAATTCGCGTCGCGTTCTCCAGGATGGAACGAAAAACCGGCTCCAACTGGCCCCGCGACGAGCTGATCACCTTCATGACCTCGAACGAGGCCGTTTGCTGCTCGAGCGATTCGCTCAAATCTCCCGTCCGCTGCCGCAACTCATTGAGCAGCCGGGCGTTCTCGATGGCGATGACCGCTTGCGCGGCGAAATTCGAGAGCAGCTCGACTTCCCTGTCGGAGAACAGCGTTGCTTCCAGACGACGGACCGCGATGGTGCCGATCGCATGACCTTCGCGCATCAGAGGAACGGCGACGATGGCGCGATAGCCATCGCGCCGGGCAATGGCGCTGCCTTCGGGAAATTCTTTGGACTCAGCTTGCAGGTCGAGGAGGTGGATGAGCCTGGATTCGAGCATGGCGCGGCCGATGACCAGCCCCGGCGTCAGCGGCCTGGTGTCGCCGACGACCGGAGCACCCGGAATGACATCTCCATAGTGCGCGACGTAGCGCACCAGATCGCCCTCGCGCAGCTGAATGTAGACATCAAAGCCGTGACACAAGCGGGCGGCATTCTCGGCAAGCGCATCGAACACCGGCCGCAAATCGCTGGGCGACGCGCTGATGATGCGCAGCACGTCGGCGGTAGCGGTTTGCTGCTGACGCGCTTCCGAAAGGTCGCGGCCAAGCTGCGCGATCTCGGATGTCCGGCCAGGAGCAGATGAGCTGCGCGGTCGCGTCGGTTCAGGTCCGCCGGGGCGCTCTGGCGCTGCCGCCTTGCGGCGCCGCGGCTTGACCGCTGGACCTGCTCTGGAGCGCCGTCTCATGGCTTTCCCGAGGCTTGTGAGGGGCATGGTAGCGGGTGAGGCCCGTACGGTGGAAGTGTGGCTTTATTTATCGCAATTGAGCTGTCGGCCGGTGGCTTTCACGCTCATTTTCGACCGAGCCAAGCCGCTCTGATAGCGACATCCGCCGCGACCTGAAAGCAGCCCTGAGAAATCAAGTGGATCAAAGGATCGTGATGCAAACCTTTAGCTAACCGTCTATTCCACCTCCACCGTCGTGAAAACCACCGGCAGCACGCTTTCCAGAATTTCACAATCGCCGGAAAAGTGCGCAACGGCGAGCCCTTTTCCGGGCCGCTTTGCGCCGAATTCAAAGCCGGCGGAAAATGGTCTAGTCTTGCCGCGACAACAAACCACCACTGGAGGGAGGGCCACATGTCCGCAGCACGCTTGGTCGCCGCGTGGGTCATTGTCACCGCGGGGCTTTGTGCCCCCGCTTTCGCAGCCGATTACCCGGCGCCCCGCCAGGGCGACTTCATTGCGCGCGATTTTAAATTCCATACCGGCGAGGTGATGCACGAGCTGCGGCTGCATTACACCACGATCGGCGAGCCCACCGGCGCGCCGGTCCTGCTGCTCCACGGCACCGGCGGCTCCGGTGCCAACTTCCTGACCAAGGCGTTTGCCGACGAAATGTTCGGCCCCGGGCAGCCGCTCGATGCCGGCAAATACTTTATCATTTTGCCGGACGCGATCGGCGCCGGGCATTCAACGCGACCGTCCGAGGGCCTGCGCACGAAATTTCCCGCCTACAATTACGACGACATGGTGCAGGCGCAGTACCGCGTCATCACCGAGGGCCTCGGTTTGCGGCATCTGCGTCTCGTCATGGGCAACTCCATGGGCGGCATGCAGACCTGGATGTGGGGCGAGCGGTATCCCGGCTTCATGGATGTGCTGGTGCCGATGGCGGCGCAGCCGACCGCCATGGCGAGCCGAAACTGGATGCTGCGGCGGATGATGATCGAGTTCATCCGCAACGATCCGCAATATGACAACGGCAATTATACCAGACAGCCGCCGTCGCTGCGGCTCGCCAGCGTGTTCTTCGGCCTTGCGACGAGCGGTGGAAACCTCGCCTACCAGAAACAGGCGCCGACCAATGCGCTCGCCAGCAAATTGGTCGACGAGCGGCTGGCGGCGCCGTCTTCCGCCGATGCCAACGATTTCATCTACCAATGGGGCTCGTCGGCCGACTATGACGCCGCGCCCGGATTGGAGCGCATCGACGCGGCGCTGCTCGCCATCAATGCGGCTGACGACGAACGCAACCCGCCGGAATCCGGCATCATGGAGCGCGCGCTCAAGCGCGTGAAGAACGGCAAGCTTTATCTGATCCCGGCGAGCGACGAGACCCGCGGCCACGGCACGACCGGCAATGCAAAATTTTATGCCGAGCAGTTGCGCGCGTTCCTGGCGGCGGCGCCGAGCCGCGGGATGTAGATGCGGCGTAGAAAGACCGCCTATTCCAGCTCCACCGTCTTGAAATCGGCCGGCAGGACGATTTCGAGAAGCTCGCAGTCGTCCGAGTAGTCGAGCACGGCGTGCTTGATACGCGGCGGCTGCAGCCAGCACGAGCCTTCGCGCATGGTGACGACGTCGCCCTCGTACTCGCCTTTGATCCAGCCCTTGAGCACGTAGATCATCTGGAACTCGACGTCGTGATAGTGCCGCTTCGATACCACAGCAGGATCGCACGGCGGGACCATCTTGATCACGTGCGCCACCACGAGGCCGCCGGTGGCGGCGGCGATCGAGAGGTCGCGGTACTGGGCGTAAGCGCGCAGCCCCTCCTTGAACGCGCCGGGTTCGAGATGGCTGGCCACGAACCGCTGCCGGCGCGGACTCTTTTTGGTCTTTGGCGCGGTTGCGACCTGCGTTCGCGCCGTTTTGCGCGGCCGGCGCGTGGATTTTTGCGACCGAGTCCTTGTCGCCGGACGCTTTGCTGCCTTGCGCATTCCGCGTGCCTTGGCCATGCAATCATCCTCCCCTTGCCATAGCCCGGATGGAGCGAAGCGCAATCCGGGAAGGGATTATTATAGCATCAAAGCCGCTGCCGGATTGCGCTCCGCCCATCCGGGCTCCGAAGATTCACACCGGATTGGGCTGGCGGATGAGCGAGCCCCAGGCGAGCAGCAGCGCCGCCACCAGGACCACGGGAAACACCATTTCGTTGACAGCGCTCCAGCCGTAGCTCGACAGCAGCGCGCCGGACGAGAACGAGCCCAGCGCCATCGAGCCGAATACCAGAAAGTCGTTGAACGCCTGGACCTTGTTGCGCTCGTGCGGGTCGTGGCATTCGGTGACCAGCGTCGTGGCGCTGATGAAGGCGAAATTCCAGCCGACGCCGAGCACCGCCAGCCCGATCCAGAAATTCCACAGCGCGATACCGGCAAGCCCTGTCGCGGCGGCGCCGACGATCATGGCGAGGCCGAGCGCCATCATGCGGTGCACGCCAAACCTCAAGATCAGCGAACCGGTTATGAAACTCGGCGCATACATTCCGATCACGTGCCACTGAATGCCGAACGCGGCTTGGTTGACCGAATGGTTGCACATCACCATGGCGAGCGGCGCCGATGTCATGACCATGTTCATCATGGCGTAGCTTGCCATGCCGCATGCGGCAGCAACGATGAAGCGCGGCTGACGGACGATCTCCAGGAGCGGGCGACCGTCGGCAAACGAATGCGACACTCGCGGACGCGGGATTTTCACGAAGACCAGTACGCCGGCGGCGAGCGCAGCGCAGACCGATTGCCCGAGAAACGTGGCGGCGAACAGAGAGGCGGGAATCAGATCCTTGGTGAAGATGACGAGCTGCGAGCCGATGATCGCGGCAAAGACGCCGCCGGCGAGTACCCAGGACACCGCCTTGGGCCGAAACTGCGGACTCGCCGTGTCTGCGGCAGCGAAGCGGTAGGATTGATGTGCAGCCGCGTAGAGGCCGCCGCAAAACGTGCCGAGCAGCAATAGCGCAAACGAGCCATGCAGCACGGCCGTATACGAGACGAGGCCGGAGAGCATGCCGAAGACCGAGCCAGTCTGCAGGGCAAAGCGGCGGCCGAACGCCTTGGCCAGCAGGCCCACCGGCAAGGTACCGATCCAAATGCCGAGCACCATGGTGCTGATCGGCACCGTCACCAGGGCCGGGTCTGGCGCGAGCATCGAGCCGATGATGCCGGTGGTGGCGGTGATGACGGTCGCATTGCCGCCGGCCAAAGCTTGCCCGATGGCGAGCACCAGCGCATTGCGCGCGGCGAGCCGGTCGTCGGCAGCATCGATTGCAGGGATGGCGAGCACAGTCATGAGTCGGCTTGTACAGGCCGCATCGGGCCGGCGCCACTGCGCGACCTGCATGGCAGAGCGCAGGATGATTAAAACTGCAGCGCGCCGTTATGGCGGATGACGACCGAGCGCGCCTCGGCCGGCGTGTGGGCGCCGAGCTGACCCAGCGCCGACTGCGTCTCCTCGATCAACAGATCGATGACGTGGCCGGGCCCCTCCTCGCCGAGCGCGCCGAGACCCCAGAGGAATGCCTTGCCGGCAAAGGCCGCGGCAGCACCGAGCGCATAGGCGCGCACCACATCGGTGCCGCTCCGGATGCCGGAATCCATCATCACCGTGGCGCGGCCGCGGACCTGCCGCACGATGGCCGGCAGCACGTCGATCGGCGCCGGCAGCGCCTCGATCTGCCGTCCGCCGTGATTGGACACGAACAGGCCGTCGACGCCGAGCGACACCGCCTTCTCGGCGTCCTGCGGATGCAAAATGCCCTTGACGATCAGCGGACCTTTCCAGCGGTCGCGATAGCGAGCGATCTCCTCCCACGTGAAGGCGCCGCCCATCTCACGGCGGGCAAACGCCACCATCTCGTTGATGGAAACATTGTCGCCCGCGTATGCGCGCAGATTGGAAAAGCGCGGAATGCCGTTCTTGCGCAGCGCCATGGACCAGGCCGGCGAGCGCATCATCTGCAGCATCATCTTCAGGTCGGGATGGAACGCGCCGCCGAGCCCGACCACCACTTCGCGCGCCCGAGTCGTGCGCACCGGCACGTCCATGGTGAGCACCAGCGCATGACAGCCCGCGGCCTGGGCGCGGCGGACCAGATCGAAGCCGATGGCGTGATCGTTGCCGGCGGCGCGGTAAAGCTGGAACCAGAACACGTCCGGCGCCACGTCGGCGATTGTCTCGATGGTGGCGCAGCCGACGGTGCCGAGCGTATAGGGGATGCGGGCGCGCTGCGCGGCGCGCGCCAGATAAATGTCGGCGCCGGGCCACACCACCGCCGGGCCGCCCATCGGCGCAATGCCGATCGGCGCCGCATAGCGGCGGCCGAACAGTTCGACATCGCAGGGCGGCAGCGCCGGCATCACGCCGTAGCGCGGCACCAATTCGACGGCGTCGAGCGCCGCCCAATTGCGCCTGATGCCGGCATCGTCCTTGCCCGAGCCGCCATCGCTGTATTCGAAGGCGAAATGCGGCAGGCGGCGCCGCGCGGCACGGCGCAGATAATCGATGGTCGGATAGCGCCGATAGAGCGCCGCGTACCGTGGATTGCCGCTGGCGCCGGCGCGCGGCTTGCGCTGCGGGGCAGCCGTTTCGGCCGGAGCGGTCGTTGTCTTGTCGAGCATGGGCGTCCCCCCGGGGAGCGTCAATATACGTGCCATTAGCGCGAATGGGGAATGGCGAATAGCGAATGGGGAAGCATCCCATTCGCTATTCGCCACTCGCCCTGATTAGAAATGGCTGAACGATGGTCGCACGAATTCGAGGATCCTGCCGTCGCGCATAAAGCGGGCGCCCTCGCCCGCCACCACCTGCCCGATTTCGCTCACCGCAACGCCGGCGGCTTCCGCGGCGAGGCGAAACGAAGCGAGCCGTTCGGCCGCAAGCGTCAGCAGGATCTCATAATCGTCGCCGCCGGTGAGCGCCGTTTCCACGAGCGCTGGATCGGCATCGATTGCGGCGTGCGCCGCTGCCGAGAGCGGCACGCGCGCCACATCAATCTCAGCGGCAACGCCAGACGCGCGGCAAAGCTTGGCCAGATCGCCGGCAAGGCCGTCGGAAACGTCCATGGCGGCGGATGCGTGCCCTAACATCGCTTCGGCCAAGGCATTGCGCGGCTGCGGCAGCAAATAACCGTCGCGTAAGTGATCGCGCATCGGCTCAGCCAACTGCAAACGTTGCGCCAGGCCGGCGTCCCGGCGCAGCAGCACGCCAAGCGCCGCATCGCCGATGGTGCCGGTCACCACGATGCGATCGCCGGCCTTGGCGGTGGAGCGCCGGATCATTTTGCCCTGGGGCACGGCGCCGAACGCAGCGATCGAGATCGAGGTCGGGCCTGGGGTGCGGTCCGTGTCGCCGCCCAGCAAAGGACACTGGTAACGCTCCGCGTCGGCACCAAGACCCGCAGCGAAATCGGCCAGCCATTTCTCTTCGACGCCGGCCGGCAGCGCCGCCGAGAGGAGGAAGCCGAGCGGCTTGGCACCCTTGGCGGCGAGATCGGACAGATTCATGCGCAAAACCTTGCGGCCGATCGTGTCGGGCGGATCGTCGGCAAAGAAATGCACCCCGGCGATGATCCCGTCGGTGGTCAGCACCAGATCGCAGCCGGGCAGCGGCGTAAGGATTGCGGCGTCGTCGGCAAGCCCAAGCGCACCGGGATGCCTGGCCAGCGGACGAAAATACCGCGCGATCAGGCGCTCCTCGGCCGACTGTTCATTGCGGGCGGCCATGGCGCGCTCGATCAGCCGCTGGAAAATTCGGCGGCGCGCAGTTGATGCGCGAGCTGGTCGAGCACGGCATTGACCATGCCGGTCTCGTCCTCGTCGACGAACGCGGCCGCCACGTCGACGTATTCCGCCATGACGACGCGCGCCGGAATATCGGGCCGGCATGCCAGCTCATAGGCGCCGGCGCGCAGCACCGCGCGCAACACGGCCTCGATACGCTTGAGCGGCCAGCCGCGCGTGAGCGCCGCGTCGATCTGCGGGTCGAGCCGGCCCTGCTCACGCAGCACGCCGCCGACGACATCGCGGAAGAAGGCGGCTTCCGCCGGCCGGTATTGCGCGCCTTCGACTTCACCGCCGAGCCAATGGCTCTCGAACTGCGCCGTGGTCTCGTTGAGCCCGGTACCCACCAGATCCATCTGATAAAGCGCCTGCACCGCGGCAAGCCGCGCCGCGCCGCGCTTATTGGCCTTGCGGTTCGCGTTGGATTTCGCCGGCAGCGCCATGGCTACTTCATCCCGAGCCGTCGCTTGAGCGCGATCAGAGAAAGCGCGGCACGCGCGGCGTCGCCGCCCTTGTCCTGATCTTCCATGCGGGCCCGGGCGAACGCCTGCGCCTCGTTCTCGACCGTGA
>DASRET010000026.1:0-32842 GCA_035651875.1 Xanthobacteraceae bacterium | reverse complement strand
GAGCTCGCTAGTAAAAGGGGTTTGCGGTGGCGCAAGCTGCTGCAAGATCCCGGTAAGCGCAGCCCGAAGCTGAGCCAGAGGTAACAGCCTGGCGAGTGCCGCGACGGAGCGCCGAAAGGCGAGGGCGCCCGCAAGCGGATGCCCGCGGTAACGCGGACCATCCGTGGCGCTCGCCGCACTGGCCGCGGGTTCGGATGTGCTCATCCGAAGTGCCGGTGCGGATTCTACCCGTGCGCCGATCGGCGCTCCGCCTCCCTTCTTTTATGTGGAGGCAAAGGATTTGGGAATGGCGTTGGCAAGGCTCGGGCGAAGAAACGCGTCGCGAGAACGCACTTGTTTATCCGCCCCCGCGCGCAGCGCGGGCGAGGGGGACCATCCGGAGCTCGCGCAGCGAGCGCAGGATGGTGGAAGGGGGCCAGCCTCGACGCTTCGCTTTCATCGCCGAAGTTCATCGAGGCCCGCGCTCCTCCCCGCTGGCGCGGGAGGAAAGCGGCGGCGACGCCCCCGCCGCTTTCTGGCAGAATGGACTGAGACTTTTGCCTTCACCCACTCTCGCGGAGGCCGCAATGAACCTGATGACCAATGACGTCGGCGCCGCAGCGGCGCGCCAGCCCAACGATCTCGAATCCTTCTGGCTGCCGTTCACGCCGAACCGCGCGTTCAAGCGGGCGCCGCGGCTCATCGCCCGCGCCAAGGACATGCACTATTTCACCCCCGACGGCCGCGCCGTGCTCGACGGCACCGCCGGGCTGTGGTGCACCAATGCCGGGCACAATCGCGATCCGATCGTGGCGGCGATCCAGCATGCGGCCGCCGAGCTCGACTACGCGCCGCCGTTCCAGTTTGCCCATCCGCAAGCGTTCGAGTTGGCAAGCCGCATCGCGGCGCTTGCTCCGGCCGATCTCGACCGGGTGTTCTTCTGCAATTCCGGTTCGGAGGCGGTCGACACCGCGCTGAAAATTGCGCTCGCCTATCATCAGACGCGCGGCGAGGGCGCGCGCACGCGGCTCATCGGCCGCGAGCGCGGCTATCACGGCGTCGGCTTCGGCGGCATTTCGGTCGGCGGCATCGTCAACAACCGCAAACACTTCGGCACGCTGTTGGCGGGCGTCGATCATCTGCCGGCGACCTATAGCCGCGAGCAACAGGCCTTCACCAAGGGCGAGCCCGAGTGGGGCGGCCATCTCGCCGACGAGCTCGAGCGCATCGTGGCGCTGCACGATGCCTCGACCATCGCCGCGGTGATCGTCGAGCCGATGGCCGGCTCGACCGGTGTGCTGCCGGCGCCGAAGCATTATCTGCAGCGGCTGCGCGCCATCTGCGACCGCCACGGCATCTTGCTGATCTTCGACGAGGTGATCACCGGCTTCGGCCGGCTCGGCTACGGGTTCGCGGCCGAACGCTACGGCGTCATTCCCGATCTCGTCACCTTCGCCAAGGGCGTCACCTCCGGCAGCGTGCCGATGGGCGGCGTGATTGCGCGCAGTCCCATCTACGATGCGTTTATGCGCGGCCCGGAGCAGACCATCGAGCTGTTTCACGGCTACACCTATTCGGCGCATCCCTTGGCCTGCGCTGCCGGCCTCGCCACGCTCGATCTCTACCGCGACGAAAAACTGTTCGAACGCGCCCGCGCGCTCGAAGCGCCATGGGCCGACGCGGCGATGACCTTGAAGGATTTGCCGGGCGTGCTCGACATCCGCACGGTAGGGCTCACGGCCGGCATCGATCTCGCGCCGCGCGCCGGCGCGCCCGGCGCACGGGCCACCGAGGCCATGGACCGCGCCTTCCGCGAGCAGAACCTGATGGTGCGCATCACCGGCGACACGCTGGCGTTCTCGCCGCCGCTCATCGTCAGCGAAGCCCAGATCGGCGAAATTTTCGACAAGGTGGGGCGGGTCATCAGGCAAACTGAGTAATCAAGGAGCTTTGCCTTTATTTATGGCTCCGCGGCTTGCGGCTGGTCTTCTTGGCGCTGGCTTTGGTGCGGCTGGTTTTCTTTTTTGCCACCGCCTTCTTCTTGGCGGCGGTTCCACCTTGCTTCTTGCGCGCGTGAGGGGACTTCGATGCTGCCGGTTTTTTGCCGCCCTTGCCTTTTCCCTTCTTGCCGGCTGTGCCGGAGCTGCTGGGCTGCGATGGTTTTGCAGGAACGCCGGCCTTGGTGTTTTGCGGAGGAATCGGACCATTCATCCAAAACGCAAGCTCCTGGGCGCGCGAGCCACCGGGTTTCCAGCCGTCGAGCGGTTTATAGATTTGATCCGGGTCGCCGCCGCTGCCCAGGTAGGCCCGCCAGGAGTAATGGTCGTAGACGCCGTTGGTATGCAGCGCATAGGCTTGGGCCAGCTGCTGATTGCCGCGGATGATGACAAGGTTCTCGTCGTTCTTCTGCGAGGCCGATGCGGAAAAGTTGTGCGAGCCGGTGATCACGGCGCAATTTATTCGAGAACGGGTCTATCACTATGGTCTTGGAATGCACGATCGCCATCAGATGGGCGGCGTGGATCTCCGCGACGTTGAACTCGGTCTCCGCCCAAGACGGCTTATCCTTTTCGCTGACGCCCGCCGGCAGCAAAACGTTATCGTGAAAGCTTTGTGCGGCGGCGCCGGATTTGATGACTTGGCCGCCGACGCTGCCGATGTCGCCGGGATTCTTCGGAGCATTGACGCTCGACACGACGCCGCGGACATAAATGTCGTTTTTCTGCACGCGGGCGAGCAGCGCATCGAGTAACGGAGACTGGCCGGGCATGAACATGAGGAACAAGGCGCCTTGCTTGGCGCCGGCAATCAGGTCGAGCACTGGCTTGAATTCAGCCTCATTGTTGCTGGCGGCGAAGTACACTGAAACGCTGCCGTCGCTTGTCGGCTTTGAATTTGCCGCCTTGAGCGACGCCGTCATGTCGTCGCCGGCGGCGATGAGCTTGCTCCACTGGTCGAGAAACCGGTCGGCGACAGCGGTGTTCTCGACGATCAGCACATTGTTCAATTGCGTGCACAGACCGGTGGTCGTCCAGTTTGTGCTGCCGGTCAAGACGCGCAGCCCGTTCTTGCCGGCCGCGTCGGACTCGACGACGAATTTGTTGTGCACGCTAGGCGACGAACGGCCGTGGTGAGACAAGTCGCGATGATGCACGTCGAGGCCGGCGGCGGTGAGCTCCTGCGCGACCCAGGGCTGGGTGGCGCCGCCGTTGCCGAGCAGCACGTGGCCGCGCTTGCCGAATACTTTCAGCGCGTCAACGAGCTCATGATCGTTCATCTCGTAGATTGCGGCGTGGATGGCGCTGCCGCGGCGGTCGGCATCGTGCAGAAAGCCCAGAATCTCGTGCAGTGCGTCGCCCGAAAGATAGAGTCGCGCCTGGAATCCTGGCGTTTCAAGGTTCTTGAGAAACTGGCGCAACGAAGCATCGCTGACGTCCTTGCCGACGAACCGGGTGACGATCTGCGACATCAACGTGCCGCGATTGAAAAACGCCGAAAGGCCGTCGCCGGCGTCTCCGGAAGCGATCACCGGCGTCGTCCATTGCGATGCGGAGGCGGCATCGGGCGCAAAAGTGCCATTGCCGGTGTCCTTCATTGCCGTCACGCGATACGACACGTCGTCCGTCGCGACGACGCTGTGGTCGGTCCAAATGCAACGTCGTATCGGGGACTGAGCCGACGAAATTCCGGTCGGCTGCACCGGTCCTTCGCCGGCTTTCGGCGGGATGCGATTGGCGACGAGCGCGACCTGCTGAGTCTTCTCGTCGCGCCGTTCCAGCTGGAAGCCGACCCAGGCGTCGGACCACTGATCCGGCTCCCAAGCAATCAACACATCGTCGGCATTGGCAAAAGCTTTGATCGTAATCGGCATGGCGAGCCCCCGTTGCCGTCTGACGTTCACGAGCTCGCGGACTATACACAACTGTACCGCGAAGGCCAGAGCGAGCGTTTGACGGCGCGTCCGCGGCAGCCATCACTGCGGGATGAGCACGGCCCAGCCGATATGCTCCTCGCCGACGCCGAAGCGGCGCGCCCGCAGCGTGAACGGCGCGCCGACCTGCGCCGCCGGTGCGATGGCGGCAAATGCCGGCGGCAGGTGTTGCAGATCGCCGACGTTCCACACCAGCACCGCGCCTTTGGCGCGCAGGTCGTTAAGGTCGATCCACGGCGCGCGGCGCGGCAGGCCGTCGATCAGCACGTGCGGATGATCGGCCGAATAATGACCGACATTGCCGCCGAGCCACATGGTGCCGATGACGTAGCGCAGCTTTTGATTCCCGGTTGCGGCGTGAAAGCGCTGCGTCAGTTCGCTCGCCAACGCATCGCCGGGAAAGAACGCGGCGCGGTAGCGGTGATCGATGAGCGGCAGCACCGAGTAGTCGGCGGTAAATCCGATCGCCAGGGCGGCGAACACGACCGCCCAGGCAATGACGGTGCGCCGCAACCGGCGCAGCTCGCGCGCATTGGGCGCGACCAGCACGATCCACAGGCCGAGAAAGATCCAGAGCGGATAGCCCCACATGGTCACGGCGCCGCGGCCGCTTGCGGCGATCAGCGCCACCATCGCGGCCGCCGGGCCGAACGCGAGCAAGGTGACGATGCGGCGGTCGAACGCGTCGGCAGTACCGTTGTCCGGCGTAACGACAGGCAGCGTGGCATTTTCGATGGCGGACCGTGGCCACACCCACAGCGCGGCGATGAACAGCGTCGGCAGCATGAACGCCAGCTGCCCGAGCAAAAACGCGCTCGGATGGAGCAGGTAATCGTACCAGCCGCGCGCCGGCGCCGAGCGGGCGTCGACATAGCCGAACGGCAAAAAATCGTTCTGGAGCAGCCAGACGAGGTGAGGGCTGGCGATGACGAGCGCGACCGCCATGCCAAGCCACAGCCCGGGCGTGCGCCAGGCGCGGCGCGCGTCGCGATCGAAGATCAAGAAGGCCGCGTAGGCGGCGGCGAGCACGATGACGAAATACTTGGCCCACAGCGCGCCGCCGAACGCGACGCCGAGCCAAAGCCAATCGCGGGTCCGCCCCCGCTTGAGCGCGGCATGAAACGTGTACCCGGCCAGCGCCCACAGCGGCAGCTGAATGACGTCGTGATTGAACTTCGCCGCGGTGTAGCCGAAGTAATGCAGCCCATCGACGATCAGCACGGCGATCAGCGCGCCCGTGCCGCCGACCAGCAGCCGCGCCAGCGCCCAGATCAGCGCGAAGGTGGCGACCACGGTCAGTTCGGCGAGCGCGTAATAGGCGATATCCTTGCCGAACACCCGATAGGTGATCTCGACCATCCACCAGGGCAGCGGCGGCAGCTTGTCGGAACCGAGCTGCCATTCGCGGCCGTAGGTCAGCGCCTCGATCAGGTCGAGCGGCAGGTTGGCGTAGAGCAGCGTCGGCAGCGCCGTCCACACCGTAAAGTGCAGCGCCAGAAACGCCGCGAAGGCCGAGCCGGGGCGGCGCGCAATCCAATCGACCAGGCCGGATTTGGCCGCAGCCTGCGCTGTGTCAGCCACGCCAATGGTCGGAGAGGGTGCTTGCGTCATCAGACCGGACTGCCGCGCCTTGCGGCGATATCCACCGCCGCGGCCGAATGTATAGGAGCGCGCCGCCGCATTGGCTACGATTCACACGTCGCGCCCGTGCGCGCACTTGCGGTGTGGCGGAGCTTATGGACACTAGATGATCCGGACGCCGAATCGCAGTCGAGCGCGGCAGGCATCGCTCGGCGGTGAGGCATAACGGAGGCCGCATGGTGCGCATCAGCGCCATCTTCATCGCCGTCTGCATGGTGCTGATCGCCGGCTCGATCGGCCTTGTCGCCTATCTGCGCTTTGGTTTTTCCGGCGCCGAAGCGGCGCTGGTCGGACTTGGCGTGCTCACTGCGCTCGCGGTCTATGACGCCGTGACCGCCCGCCTGCGCGACCGCGCCGAGGCCAGCAATCAGCTGGTGATGCTGTCGCGCAGTTCCGGCGATCTGGCGCGCCAGATGGCCGAGTTCGGCCGCCGCCTCAACGAGATGGACCAAAAAGTTGAGCACGTGCTGGAGCGTTCGCTGCAGACCGCGCAGCCGCTCGCCGAGGAACTCGAGGAACTGTCGACCTTAGTCGGGCAGCTCGCCGATTCGGTCGCCGCGCATGAGCGTGCGCTGGCCAGCGTCGGGACCAATGGAATTGCGGCAGCGGCTCCGGCCCCCGCAACGCCCGACATGGAAGAGGCGAAACCGGTTGAGGCCACGCCGCCGGCGGACGCGATCGTCGCGGCCGCGCCCGCGTCGGTTCCAGAGGCCGCACCCGCGCCCGCCGTGACGCTCGTTCCGGCCGCGCCAGCAGCCCCACCGCCGCCGGCCGAGCCCGTCGTCGCGGCCTTCGCGGGTCTCGATCGCGATGCCATCATCGCGCTCGTTCGCGACGCGATCGAGACCGCCAAGCTCGACCTTTATCTGCAGCCGGTGGTGACCTTGCCGCAGCGCAAGGTGCGTTATTACGAAGCGATGTCGCGGCTCAAGGCCGGCAACGGCGACGTCGTCGCGGCGGCCGATTTTCTCAACTTCGCCGAGGCCGGCGGGCTGATGCCGAAGCTCGACCACCTCACGGTGCTGCGCTGCGTGCAGGTGGTGCGCCGCCTGCTCCTGAAAAACCGCGACATCGGCCTGTTCTGCAATCTGGCCAGCACCACGCTCGCCGATGCCGGCTTTCCGCAGCTCCTGGAATTCGCCGAAGCCAACCGTGCCATCGCGCCGGCGCTGGTGTTCGAGTTCAGCCAGAGCGCGGTGCGGGCCATGGGCCCGCTCGAGCACGAGAGTCTCGCCGCCCTTGCCGCCCGCGGCTTCCGCTTCTCCATGGACAACGTCGCGGACCTTCGCGTCGAGCCGCGCGAACTCAACGAGCGCGGCTTCCGCTTCATCAAGGTGCCGGCGGCGCTGCTGCTCAACCGTGTCGGCGCCGCTTCGACCGACATTCACCCGGCCGACTTGTCCGACCTCCTTGGCCGCTTCGGCATCGATCTCATCGCCGAGCGTATCGAAGCCGAGGGCACGGTGGTCGATCTGCTCGACTACGACGTGCGGTTCGGCCAGGGCATGCTGTTTGCGCCGCCGCGGCCGGTGCGCCCCGAGGCGCTGCAGGGCAACGGCCAAGCGCTCAAGGACGCCGCCAAGGCTGGCGGCGCGCCGCAAGCCGCGGCAGCGCCGCTCGCCGCGATGGCCGCGGCCGCCGCCCCGGCGCGCGGCGGCGTCGCCGAACTCGCCCGCTCCGGCGGCATCGGCGGCTGATCCGAAGTGGCAGCGACCGGTAACAAGCGTGCGGATCCGGCAGCG
Organism: Xanthobacteraceae bacterium; assembly: GCA_035651875.1. GTDB lineage: Bacteria > Pseudomonadota > Alphaproteobacteria > Rhizobiales > Xanthobacteraceae > BOG-931. Next base: position 25,549 of record DASRET010000026.1, on the reverse strand, counting down.
TCACCGCGCGTGCCGTTGATTGAGCATGTCGGCGCGCTGGCGACCGATTACGACGTGCTGTTCTGTGACGTCTGGGGCGTCGTGCACAACGGCATCACGGCATTTACCGATGCCTGCGCGGCGCTGACGCAGTTTCGCGAGCGCGGCGGCACCGCGATCCTGCTCACCAACGCGCCGCGTCCGGATGCGGCGGTCAAGCGCATCCTCGACCGGCTCGCCGTGCCGCCCGAGGCCTATGACGCGATCGTCACCTCGGGCGATGTGACCCGCGGCATCGTCGAGGCCAGGATCGCGCAGCGCGTGTTTCATCTCGGGCCGGAGCGCGACCTGCCGATCTTCGCCGGGCTCGACGTCCGCTTTGCGTCGTTGGCGGACGCCGATTACGTGGTCTGCTCGGGCCTGTTCGACGACACCGTCGAGACGCCGGACAGCTATCGCGAGATGCTGGCGCTGATGCGTTCGCGCGCGATGTTCATGGTCTGCGCCAACCCGGACGTCGTGGTCGAGCGCGGCGACAAGCTCGTCTATTGCGCCGGCGCGCTCGCCGACGCCTATGCGGCGCTCGGCGGCGAGGTGCTCTATTGCGGCAAGCCGCACGCGCCGATCTACGAGGCGGCTTTGGTCAAGGCGACGGTGCTGCGCGGGGCGGTCACGCCGCCGCTCCACCGCGTGCTTGCGGTCGGCGATTCGGTGCGCACCGATCTGGTCGGCGCCGCCGCGTTCGGGCTCGATTGCGTGTTCGTCACGTCAGGGCTGCACGCCGAGCACTACGGCTCGCGCGAGGCGCCCGATCTCGAGGCGCTGAACGTGGTGTTTGCCGCCGCCAACGTGCGGCCGAAGGCGGTGATCAGAGGGCTTGTCTGGTGAGGCGACGCGAACGCGCTAATGCGCCGCTTCGGCGGCTTCGTTGAATACCGCTTCGATCTTGGCTTTGAGGGTTTGGGCGTTGAAGGGCTTGACGATGTAATTGTTCACGCCGGCCTTCTTGGCGGCGATCACGTTCTCGGTCTTGGATTCGGCGGTGACCATGATGAAGGGGGTCGCGCCCAGTCCGGGATCGGCGCGCACCTGCTGCAGCAGGTCGTAGCCGCTCATCGGCTCCATGTTCCAATCGGAGATGACGAGGCCGTAGCGCCGGGTGCGCATCTTGGCCAGTGCCGAGGCGCCGTCATTGGCTTCGTCGACATCGCCGAAGCCGAGTTGGCGCAACAGATTACGGATGATGCGGATCATGGTGTTGTAGTCGTCGACCACGAGCACCGGCATTGACGGATCAAAAGCCATGGCATTCGCCCCTTGGCGCAGACACTGGAATCCGGCGGGCCAAGCCGACCGGCACCGACCTCAAGGCCGCAGCCGCAAAGTCACTCGTCACAATGGGCAGAGCCGTCCCCCTGGCGTCCCCTGCCAGACGGCTTGGAACATTAGCTGCGCCGGTTGAAGATCGGGTTAATCGCAGCTTGACTTAGCGGTTGCGGCCACGCCACCTAGCGCGCGAAATTCGTTAACCATTCCGGGTCCATGCCGACGAAGAACTTCCGCATCGTGCGCGATGGCGCCGACCCCGGAGCGTTGCGCGGCGCCGTGGTCGCCATGGGCAATTTCGACGGCGTGCATCGCGGCCATCGCGCCGTGATCGGCGCGGCGCTCGATCGGGCGCGGGGGCTCGGCAAGCCGGCGGCGGCGCTGACCTTCGAGCCGCATCCGCGCGCCTTTTTCCATCCCGACGAGCCGCTGTTCCGGCTGACCGACGAGGCCGCCAAGCTGCGGCTTCTGGCCTCCACCGGCCTCGACGGCGCCATCGTGCTGACCTTCGACGCCGCGCTGGCCCACCTCTCCGCGGAAGAATTCGTCCGCCGAGTGCTGGTCGAGCGCTTTGCGGTGAGCGGCGTCGCCGTCGGGCTAAATTTCTACTTCGGCATGAGCCGGGCGGGCTCGCCTGAGTTCTTGGCCGCCGAGGGGCACAGTTGCGGCTTCGCGGTCGACGTCGTGCCGCTGTTTGCCGACAAGGGCCGGCCGGTCGCCTCCGGCCCGATCCGCGACGCGCTGGCCGCGGGCCGGGTCGACACCGCCGCGGAATTGCTCGGCTTCCCCTGGTTCGTCACCGCGCCCGTGATCCACGGCGACAAACGCGGCCGCGAGCTCGGCTTTCCAACCGCCAATCTGCGGCTCGATGCCGGTTGCCGGCTGCGCCATGGCATCTACGCGGTGCGCGTCGGCTGCGACGGGCGCCGCTACGACGGCGTGGCGAGCTTCGGCCGGCGGCCGATGTTCGACGACGGCGGTGTGCTGCTCGAAGTCTTTCTGTTCGACTTTGCCGGCGATCTCTACGGAAAAACCCTCGACGTGGCGTTCATCGCCTGGCTGCGCGACGAGGCGAAGTTCGCCTCGGTCGACGAGCTCATTCGCCAGATGCATGATGACGCGAGCCGCGCCCGCGATGCACTCGCCCGCGCGGGCGATGCGTTTCCGCCTATCTGACGATCAAGCTGACATCCCCCGCCAAATAGGTCCATCATGAGCCGCGCCACTGCCGTTCTCTCTCCCGGCCAAAAGGTCACCCTTGCTCCCGCCGCCGGCATCAGTTTTGAGATCGAACCCGGCCAGAAGCTGAAGCTGACCCAGCCTGAGGGCGAGCAGGTCGCCGACCTCATCTCGTTCAACCGCGACGACGTGCGCGAACTGCTGTCGATGCTGTCGAGTCGCGCCGTCAATCTGAGCTGGAAGTTCACCGCGCCGCATGTGCTGTACAGCAACTGCACGCGGCCGATGTGGCAGATCGAGGAAGATTTGACCGGTGAGAATTACTGCGGCGGCGGCTATTGCAGCGAGCATCTCAACATCGTGCGCTACGGCGAGGCCGGCAAAGGGGCGGCGAACTGCCAGTCCAATCTGGAAAAAGCGATCGGCGGCTATGGCATGGATCGGTGGAATTTCAACGTCGACGCCTGCTTCAACGTGTTCATGACCGTGGCCTACGATCAGAACGGCGTCTGGGAAATCCGCCCCCCCAAGGGCAAGCCCGGCGATTACATGGTGTTGCGCGCGCTGATGCCGCAGATCGTCGCGATCTCGAACTGTCCGATCCTGTTCAACGCCTGCAATAACTTCCGGCTCAAGCCGCTGACCTTGGAAATCATGGCGTGAGCAGGCAAGTGCTGCGCTGCGGTGTTATTCGGCGCTGTCGGGATCGCGCTCTTGGCTGTGTTGCCGGTACTCGCGCGCCCATTGCGCCGCCATGAAGCCGAGCAGCGCCACCGGCAGAAGGCGCTGCCAACCGAGCGAGCGGCCGAGCGATACCGCCGTGGTCATGAGCTTCGGATCGAGCAGCCAGGAACCGCCGTGGCTGTGCGCCGCCCGCTCCAGAATGGCGCGGCGTTTGGCGCTGCTGCGCGCCGCCATGGCGCTGATCAGAGCGATGACCGCGATCAGCACAAGAACGCCGGCCATGATCAGCGCGCCGAAGACGCTGCCGAACTGAATGGAAAGCCAGTCATAGCCGGCGACGCAGAGAAACGCAAAAGCCGTGATCGCGGCGAGCACGAGGATGCCGAGCGCCACGAACAGGCCGGCGGTCACGCCGGTGCGCGCTTGGACCGCAAGCGTGATCTCGTGCATCCAGCCCTTGATCATCTGTTGCGCTTTCTGTCTGACGTCGGCGACCGCGTTGCGGACAAGTCGGGCGGGGCGTCGGATCGCAAGTACGCTTGCCACACTCGGTGTCGCTCCTAGCGCCGCCAGTTCGTGCCGAGCAGGAAGCCGAGGCCGACCGCGAGCACCAGCGTGGTGTAGGGCCGGTTCTTGATCGACTCGTCGATCGCGTCGGCGAAATGGCCCGAGACGTCGCGCACCGCGCTGGCGGCTTCCTGGCCCTTGGACTGGGCATCGGACATCACGCCGTCGGCCCGGGTCTTGGCGCGCTGCCACGCGGCGCTGCCCTTGTTGGTGAGGATATTGCGGACCTGATCGGCGAGGCGCGCGAGATCGTCGCGCAGTGCCTGCAGATCGTTCTGGAAATCGCCGGACGCGGCGGCGGCGGCGTTGCCGGCTTCGCGAATGCCTTCGCGGGCTTCTTTTGCCGCATCCCTCGCCGTGTCTCGCATGGCTTGGGTCGTATCCATGGCTGTGCTCCTGCCGGGAAGAACGTCGAATTGCCCGAATAAGCGTACGGCGGAGCAAAAAGTTCCATCACTCTGGAAGTTTGACGTCCTCGGGCGGGAAGAGGTGGCTGAACACCACGATGCCGATGATCGACAAGGGCGTCGCCAGAAAGGCGCCGATCGGGCCCCACATCCAGGTCCAGAACGCCAGCGCCAGCACCACCATCAGCGGATTGAGCGTGATGCGCCGGCCGACAATGGCCGGCGTGATGAAATGGCCTTCCAGCGTGGTTAGCGCGATGAAGCCGCATGGCGCGATAAGCGCATGGCCGAGCGAGGGAAAACTGACCAGGCCGACGGCAAACAGCACCAGCACGACGATCGCCGGCCCGACATAGGGAATGTAGTTCAGAACCGCGGCGATCAGCCCGAAGATCGCCGGATCGGGCAGTCCGATCAGCCAGGCGCCGAGCGCGGTGATGGTCCCGACAGCCGCGTTGATCATCGTGACGAGCGCCAGATAGCCGGCAAGATTTTTCTCGATGTCGTTGAGGATGCGCAGGAAGCGCAGCTTCGATTCGTGGTTCGAGAACATCGAGACGAGTCGCGCCCGCAGCCCGAACTGCCCGACCAGAAAGAACAACAGCGTGCCGAAGAACAGCAGGAGCTGACCGGCGGCCGGCGTTATGAAGGCGAGGACCGGCAGCACCACGCTCGGCGCAGCGGGGGCCGGCGCCGCGGCTGCGCTGCCGAACAGTTCGGTCTGCAACCGCCGCAGCGCACCGAGCGGCGTCTGCAGCACGACGAGCTTCTGCTTGATGGTGGCGCCGATTTCCGGCGCACGGCCGATCCACTCGCCGACCGGGCCGGCCAGCGCCATGGCGGCGAGCGCCAGCGCGCCGATGGCGACGATGACGATGAGGAGCGCGGTGATCCAGGGCGAAACGCCGTGATTCTTGCCGGCGCGAATGAGCGGCGCCAAGGTCAGCGACACCACGGCGGCGATCAGGATCGGCAGCAGGATGTCGCGTCCGATGTAGAGAAAGCCGCCGAGCAGGAGGAGGAAAATGCCGACATTGGCGACCTGGCCGACCGAGCCCCACAGCCCGCCCACGCTGCCCACTGGCTGCGGATCGCTGATGACCAGCGCGTAGCGGGTCGCCTTTTTCGTACGGATATATTCCACGAATGCCTCCGCGGCCGTCGCCCTGGCCGCCGCCGTTCGGTTGGCGACATATTAACGGGATAGAGCAGCGCCCAGTTCCGAAGGCCTCGGCAAGGCGCTCAGGTCGGGCCTTTCCGCAGTGCAGCAGGCTTGTTAGAAGGGCGCCCCATGAGCGACGAGCCGACCAAAGCGCGCAACTACAGCGAAACGCTGTTTCTGCCGAAAACCGATTTTCCCATGCGCGCCGGCCTGCCGCAGCGCGAGCCGGAGATTTTGGCGCGCTGGCACGAGCTCGGCCTCTACGAGCGGCTGCGCGCGTCCGGCAAGGGGCGCAAGAAGTTCGTGCTGCACGACGGGCCGCCCTACGCCAACGGCAATATCCACATCGGCCACGCGCTCAACAAGATCCTCAAGGATGTGGTGACGAAGAGCCAGCAGATGCTCGGCTTCGAATCGAACTACGTGCCGGGCTGGGACTGCCACGGCCTGCCGATCGAATGGAAGATCGAGGAGGACAATTACCGCGCCAAGGGCAAGCCGAAGCCGGATTTTGCCGACGCCGCGGCGCTCGTCGAATTCCGCAAGGAGTGCCGCGCCTTCGCCGAGCACTGGATCAAGGTGCAGCGCGAGGAGTTCGAGCGGCTCGGCGTGATCGGTGACTGGGCGCATCCCTATACCACCATGGCGTATCATGCCGAGGCGCAGATCGCGCGCGAGTTGATGAAGTTCGCCGCCAACGGCACGCTCTATCGCGGCTCAAAGCCGGTGATGTGGTCGGTGGTTGAGAAGACCGCGCTGGCCGAGGCCGAGGTCGAGTACGAGGATTATGTTTCGGATCAGGTGTGGGTGAAGTTTCCGGTCAAGGGCTTTCCGATGGAAGACCTCGATCCACACACGCAAAAACCTGTCGCGCGACCGATACTGCCCGGCAAGCTATCAATAGTAATTTGGACGACAACGCCATGGACTTTGCCAGGTAATCGCGCAATTTCCTTTAACCCCAAAATTTCTTACGGAATTTATTGGGTCAAAGATGCGCCGGCCGATAATTGGACGAAGGCGGGTGAGTATCTCCTGCTTGCCGATCCACTTGCGTTTGAGGTGATGAAACAGGCGCGTGTACTTGCGTACGAGCGGAAGGGTGACTTCGATAGTAAGTATTTAGCGGCGTTGGAATGCGACCATCCGCTTCGCGACGTCCTCAATGCCTATGGTTTCAGAGTCCCCTTGTTAGCCGGTGAACATGTTACGGATGACGTCGGTACGGGGTTCGTACATACCGCACCCGGACATGGGCGAGAGGATTTTGACGTCTGGGCAGCTAATGCGCCAGAGTTAACTAGGCGCGGAATCAATACTGCAATTCCTTATACGGTGGATGCCGACGGTCGTTTCACCGCACAGGCTCCTGGGTTCGCCGGCAAATCCGTGCTCACCGAAACAGGTGAGAAAGGCGACGCAAATCAGGCGGTTATCACGGCCTTAAAAGCGGCCGGCATGTTGCTAGCAGGCCCGAAGCCGCTCAGGCATCAATACCCGCATTCATGGCGCTCAAAGAAGCCAGTGATCTTCCGTAATACGCCGCAATGGTTCATTGCGATGGACAAGCCGATCGAAATGCTCACCTTCACCCTTCGGGAAATTGCCTTGAAGGAAATTCAAGAAACGCGATGGGTTCCGGAGAGCGGCTGGTTACGGATGAGGGGCATGATCGAGTCGCGGCCCGACTGGGTGATCTCGCGTCAGCGCGCCTGGGGCGTTCCGATCACGGTGTTCATCCAGGAAAAGCCGGACGGCTCGGTCGAAATTCTCGACGATCCCGACGTCAACGTCCGCATCATCGAGGCATTCGAGAAGGAAGGCGCCGACGCCTGGTACAAGCCGGGCGCGCGCGAGCGCTTTCTGGGCAAGCGCGGCTACGAAGGCTGGCAGAAGGTCGACGACATTCTCGACGTCTGGTTCGACTCCGGCTCGACGCACGCCTTCGTGCTCGAAGACAAGCAGCATTTTCCCGGCCTCGCCGGTATCAAGCGCAAGATCGACGGCGGGCCCGACGCGGTCATGTATCTGGAAGGCTCGGACCAGCACCGCGGCTGGTTTCAGTCATCGCTTCTGGAAAGCTGCGGCACGCGCGGCCGCGCGCCGTTCGACGTGGTGCTGACCCATGGCTTCGTGCTCGACGAGGCCGGGCGCAAAATGTCGAAGTCGCTCGGCAACGTCACCGCGCCGCAGGACGTGATCAAACAATCGGGCGCCGACATCTTGCGCATGTGGGTGTGCGCGGCCGATTACGCCGACGATCTGCGCATCGGCGGCGAGATCCTCAAGACCACGGTCGACACTTACCGCAAGCTGCGCAACACGCTGCGCTGGATGCTCGGTAATCTGGCGCATTTCCACGCCGGCGAACGGGTCACGGTCGAGTACATGCCGGAGCTCGAACGGCTGATGCTGCATCGGCTCGCCGAGCTCGATCCGCTCATTCGCGGCGCCTATGCGGGTTTCGACTACAAGCGCATCTTCGCGGCGCTCAACGCCTTCATGACCGCCGACCTGTCGGCATTCTATTTCGATGTCCGCAAAGACGCGCTCTATTGCGATCCGTATTCCTCGGTGACGCGCAAGGCCTGCCTCACCGTGCTCGATCAACTATTCCGCTGCACGGTCACGTGGCTGGCACCGATGCTGTGCTTCACCGCCGAGGAGGCGTGGCTGGCGCGCGATCCGGCGGCGACCTCGGTTCATCTCGAAAGCTTTCCGGATGTCCCCGCATCGTGGCGCAACGATGCGCTGGCGGAAAAATGGCGCAAGCTGCGCAACCTGCGCCGCGTCGTCACTGGCGCGCTGGAGCTCGAACGTGCCGCCAAACGCATCGGCTCTTCGCTCGAGGCGGCGCCGATCGTCTACGTTGCCGACGCCGACCTGTTCGCTGCTGCGGTCGACGCCGATCTCGCCGAACTGTGTATCACCTCGGCGGCGACCTTGGTGGAGGGCGAGGGGCCGCCGGACGCGTTCCGGCTCGACGATGTGCGCGGCGTCGCGGTCGAGCCGCGGCTCGCCCAGGGGCGAAAATGCGCCCGGTCGTGGAAAATTTCCGAGGCGGTCGGGCTCGACCCGCAGTTCCCCGACGTGACGCCCCGCGACGCCCAGGCGCTGCGCGAGTGGGACGCGACGCGCAAGGCGGCGGAGTAGGGGACATGGACGTTGCCGGCGCTGCCGAGAGCAAGGCCGCGGGCTCATATGCCTGGGGACCGCTCAGCGGCTTCGGCCTTTTTGTCGCGGTCGTCGCCTGCGTGGCCGATCAGGCGGCAAAGTTCGGGCTCCTGTCGGCCCTGCAGCACGGCCCCATCGCGATCGGCCCCTTCGTCTCGCTGGTCCTGACCTGGAACACCGGGATCAGCTACGGGCTGTTCCCGCAGACCGGGGCGGTCGGCGCCTGGGCGCTGCTGGCCTTCAAGGTCGTGGCCGTCGTTCTCCTGTGGGTCTGGCTCGCCCGCATGCCGTCCCGTCTGACGGCGCTGTCGCTTGGCCTGATCATCGGCGGCGCGGTCGGAAACGCCGTGGATCGCCTGCATTGGCCCGGCGTCATGGATTTCGTGCTGCTGCACGTCGAAACCGCAGGCTGGAGCTTCCAGTGGTACGTGTTCAACTTGGCCGATGTGGCCATCGTTGCGGGGGTGGTGGGACTCTTATATGAATCGCTATGGGACGGCAGCGCCGTAAAAGCGCCCTGATCGGCTCTATAAAGCCCAGTGTGGGTGACGTTTGAGGGCTTGCCGCCCTTGGGGAGCGTGCCGGACGGACCGGCACCTCAGGTGAGGGTATGCCGCAGGATCAGTTCCAAGGCCGCAACATCGGCCGGCCGAGGCCGGCATGTGCCCGCTTGGCGTGCGCCGCCGGCGGTGTTGCGCTTGCCGCCCTTATCGTATGCACAAGCGGCGCGGCTCGCGCCGGCGATGACGACGTGAGCGCCAGCCCCTCGATCTACGACAAGTTCATGGAGACGATCGGGATCGGCGGCGGACCGAACATCCAGTACGGCGAACGCTCGCCGCTGGTGGTGCCGCCGACCAAGGATCTGCCGCCGCCGCAGGCCGACGCGCCGCCACCGGTGCCGAACTGGCCGCAGGACCCGGACATTGCCCGGCGCAAGCAGGCCAAGCAGAAAGAAAAGCCGAAGCCCCACGGCGATTACGTCCTCGAATCCTCACGGCCGATGCGGCCGGACGAGTTGCGCGGCAGCGGCGCGCCGTCGGGCGGAGGCGGAGGTGCAACGGCGAGCGCCGGCAGCGAGGCGCCGCGGTCGAAGAAGGGCTTTTTGGACTTCAGCTTCTTCCATAAGGAAGAGTACGCCACGTTCACCGGCGAGCCGGCGCGCACCAGCTTGACCGATCCGCCGGCCGGTTACATGACGCCGTCGCCCGATCAGCCCTATGGCATCGGTCCCGACCAGAAGAAGTACAAAGTGCCGACCGTGGCAGACCGCGCGACGGTAGACAGCGGTTCGGTCGGCAGCAGCGGCGGCAACTAAAAAAACTCGCTTCACTGCGCGTATGCGTTTTGCTCGGGCGTGCTTCGGCTCGATCCTGCGGAGGCTAACACTTGTCTCAGTCAACCAGCGACCACGTCTTATCTACCGAAGTCTTCCATCATAAGGGGGCGCGCGGTGCCTCGTCCGCAACGCGGCTGGCGATCGCTGCCACGCTTGCCCTGACGCTGAGTGCCGGCGCCGCGTGGGCCGCCAGCGGACCCGAGGTGGCCGATTTCAAGCTCGCCAACGGCCTCGAAGTGGTCGTGCTGCCGGACCATCGCGCGCCGGTGGTCACGCACATGATCTGGTACAAGGTCGGCGCCGCCGACGAGTCTCCCGGCAAATCGGGCCTCGCCCATTACCTCGAACACCTGATGTTCAAGGGCACGGAGAAGAATCCGGGCGACGCCTTCTCGCAAGACGTTGCGGAGATCGGCGGCCAGGAGAACGCCTTCACGTCAAGCGATTACACCGGCTATTTCCAGCGGGTGCCGCGCGAGCATCTGAAGGAAATGATGGCGCTTGAGGCCGACCGCATGACTGGTCTGGTGCTCACCGACGAGGTGGCCAAGCCCGAGCTCAACGTCGTGCTCGAAGAACTCAACATGCGGGTCGCCAACAATCCGGGCGCCCAGCTTGGCGAGCAGATGGACGCGAGCCTCTACCTCAATCATCCCTACCACCGGCCGGTGATCGGCTGGCGCCACGAGGTCGAGAAGCTCAACTTCAACGATGCGCTGGCGTTCTATCAGCACTTCTATTCGCCGAATAACGCCATTGTCGTGGTCGCCGGCGACGTCACCCCCGACGAGGTCAAGGCCGACGCCGAGGCGACCTATGGGAAAGTCGCCGCCCGGGTCGAGAGCGGGCCACGGCTGCGGCCGACCGAGCCGATCCAGGACGCGCCGCGGCGGGTGATGCTTGCCGATCCGCGCGTCGAGCAACCGAGCGTCAGCCGCTACTATCTCGCGCCGTCCTCAACCACCGCCAAGGCTGGCGAAAGCGAGGCGCTGGAAGTTTTGGCCAATGTGCTCAGCGGCGCCAACGGCCGGCTCTATCGCACGCTCGTCCTCGACAAGGGCATCGCCCTCAACGCCGGTGCCTTTTATACCGACACTGCGCTCGATTACGGCAAGCTCGGCGTATTTGCCTCACCGAAGCCCGGCGTGACGCTGCCTGATCTCGAAACGGCGCTTGACGCCGTGCTGGCCGATGTCATCGCTCATGGCATCACCGCCGACGAACTGGATCGGGCCAAGACCGGGCTCATCGCCGACGCGGTCTATGCCGAGGACAACCAGGCAACGCTGGCGCGCTGGTATGGCGCAGGGCTTGCCACCGGCGAAACCGTGGACGGGATCCGCACCTGGCCGGACCACGTCCGCGCCGTCACCGCCGAAGCGGTGAAAGAGGCGGCGCGGCGCTGGCTCGATGCCCGCCATTCGGTGACCGGCTACCTCGTGAAAAATCTGCAGCCTGAGGAGAAGCGCTCGTGAAGGTTTTTGTTTCCGCTGCGGCACACGGCCTGACCCGTTATGCGGCGTCGGCGGCCTTGGCGCTGACGCTGTCGGCCGCTCCGGCGGCGGCGACCACGATCGAGCGCGTTACGAGCCCGGGCGGCATCGAGGCTTGGCTGGTGCACGAGCCGGCGGTGCCGCTGGTCGTCATCAGCTTTGCTTTCGACGGCGGCGCGGTGCAGGACCCCGATGACAAGGCCGGTACCGCCAACCTGATGGCGTCGCTGCTCGACGAGGGCGCCGGCCCGTACGATTCCAAGGCGTTCCAGGAACGGCTCGACCGCAAGGCCGTGCATCTGAGCTTCCGCGCCGGCCGCGAGCAGATCCACGGCTCGCTGCGCACGCTCTCGGAGAACAAGGACGAGGCCTTCGACGATCTGCGGCTGGCGCTCACGGCGCCGCGCTTCGATGCCCAGGATGTCGATCTCAACCGCGCGCAGATCCTCTCGGCGCTGCGCCGGCAACTCAAGAGCCCGAACGATCTTGCCGCGCTGCGCTGGTGGCAGACGGCCTATCCGGGCCATCCGTACGGGCGGCCGGTCGCCGGCACGCTGGAATCGGTGCCGGGCATCGGCATCGACGATCTGAAGACTTTCTCGCACAAGACGCTGGCGCGCGATCATCTGAAAGTCGCCGTGGTCGGCGATATCGACGCTGCCACCGTCAAGACCATGCTCGACCACGTGTTTGGCGGGCTCCCGGCGCACGCCGAGCTCAAACCGGTGCCGCCCGCCATCGCGCAGGGCCTCGGTAAGCGCATTGCGGTCGATCTCGACGTGCCGCAGACGGTGATCGATTTCGGCGGCCCCGGCATCGCGCGCAGCGATCCCGATTTTTTCGCCGCCTACGTGGTCAATCACATTCTCGGCGGCGGCACCTTCTCGTCGCGGCTTTACCAGGAGGTGCGCGAGAAGCGCGGCTTGGTTTATTCGGTCTCCGACACGCTGTTGTGGTTCAACCGCAGCGCCGTGTTCTTCGGCTCGACGGCGACGCGCGCCGACCGCGCCGACGAAACCATCAACCTGATCAGCAACGAAATCCATCGGCTTGCCGAGAGCGGCCCAACCGACGAAGAGCTCGCCAAGACCAAGGCCTATCTCAACAGCTCGTTCGTGCTCAATCTCGACACCTCCGACAAGGTGGCATCGCTCTTGGTGCAGCTGCAGCTCGATCACCAGCCGATGAATTACATCGAGTATCGCAAGAAGATGATCGACGCGGTGACGCTCGCCGACGCCAAGCGCGTTGCCAAGCGGCTGCTCGACGGTGGCCTGTTGTTCACCGAGGTCGGCCGGCCGAGCGCGCTGGCCAATGCCGGCGCCCCGAGCGGCGGTCCCGGCGCGGCGCGCCCCGCACTCATGCCGTCGGGCGGCATGATCGGCCGACCCGGCGACGTGCACTGAGCGACAGGCGCGGTGCCGCGGCCCCGCGCCTTGCGATTTCGTTGCCGCCCAATCCGGAGTAGGTTGCGGATCCATGATCCGCATCACCTCCCGAATCGCTATCGATGAGCGCGAAGTCGAGGAAAGCTTCGTGCGGGCCTCGGGGCCGGGCGGCCAGAACGTCAACAAGCTGTCGACTGCCGTGCAGCTGCGGTTCGACGTGCGCGGTTCGCCCTCGCTGCCGGGCGACGTCAAGGCACGCCTCGAGCGCCTCGCCGGCGCGCGGCTGACCCGCGACGGCGTGCTCGTCATCATCGCGCAGCGCCATCGCACCCAGGCGCGCAACCGCGACGACGCCCTCGACCGCCTCATCGATCTCATTCGCCGCGCCGCCACGCCGCCGACGCCGCGCCGCCCAACCAAGCCGACCAAAGCTTCGCGCGAACGGCGCATCGAGAGCAAAAAACGCCGGGGTGGCATCAAGCATATGCGGCAGGCGCGGCCGTCGCTCGATTAGAGGGGGGCCGGATTTCGCTGGCCGGCATTCCAGGCTAGCGTCCGTCTCGCAGCGAGTCGTCCCCCATGCCCGTCCGCCAGCTCTCCGAGGCCGTGATCAACCGCATCGCCGCGGGCGAGGTGGTCGAGCGTCCGGCGAGCGTGGTCAAGGAGCTGGTCGAGAACGCGCTCGATGCCGGGGCGCATCGCATCGAGGTCTTGACCGACGGCGGCGGCCGACGGCTCATCTGCGTCACGGACGACGGCGAGGGCATGACCCGCGCCGATCTGGCGCTGGCGGTCGAGCGTCACGCCACCTCGAAGCTCGCCGACGACGATCTGGTTTCCATCCGCACCCTGGGCTTTCGCGGCGAGGCATTGCCGTCGATCGGCGCGGTGGCGCGGCTTTCGATCGCGACGCGGCATGCGAGCGAGCCGCACGCCTGGGCGATCGCGGTCGATGCCGGCGTGAAATCAGAGATCAAGCCGGCGGCGCTGGGGCAGGGCACACGGGTCGAGGTGCGCGACCTGTTTCATGCGACTCCGGCGCGGCTCAAATTTCTCAAGCTCGACCGCACCGAAGCCGAGGCGGTGCGCGAGGTGGTGCGGCGGCTCGCCATGAGCCGGCCGGATGTCGCCTTCACGCTCGCCGGCGAGGAGCGCGCGCCCGTCACGTTCGCAGCCGCCTTGCCGGGTGCGCCCGGCCGGCTCGCCCGGCTCGGTGATGTGCTCGGCGCCGAGTTTCGCGCCAATGCGGTTGCCATTGCGGCCGAGCGCGAGGGTGTCGCCATCGAAGGCTATGCCGCGCTGCCGACCCTGACGCGGGCCAACGCGCTCGGCCAATATCTGTTCGTCAACGGCCGGCCGGTGCGCGACAAGCTGTTGCTCGGAGCGGTGCGCGCGGCCTACGCCGATTATCTGCCGCGCGACCGTCATCCGCTGCTCGCTTTATTCGTCACGCTCGATGCGCGCGAGGTCGATGTCAACGTGCATCCGGCCAAGGCCGAGGTGCGCTTCCGCAATGCCGGACTGGTGCGGGCGTTGATCGTGAGCGCGCTGAAGAACGCGTTGGCCCGCGAAGCGACCCGCTCCGCCTCGACCGGCGGCAGCGCCACCATCGCGGCGTTTCGTCCGGCGATGCGGCCGCGCGGCGGACTGGCGTTCGTGTATGCGCCGCTGCGCAGCGGCGGCTTGGCCGAGCCGTCACAAGCAGCGTTCGATACCGGTCTGCCAGCGGCGGATTTGCGCGCGGCGATCCACACGACGGCCGAACCGCTTGCCGAGGCGCGCGGCCATCCGCTTGGCGCCGCCCGCGCGCAGGTCCATGACACCTACGTGGTAGCGCAAACGCAGGACGGCCTGGTCATCGTCGATCAGCACGCCGCGCACGAGCGCATCGTCTACGAAAAGCTCAAAGCCGCGCTGGAGAAGAGTGGCGTCGCCAGGCAGATCCTGCTTATTCCCGAGATCATTGAACTCGACGAAGCCGACGTCGAGCGCGTCACCGCGCGCGCCGACGAACTGGCGCGCTTCGGCCTTGTCGTCGAATCATTCGGCCCGGGGGCGGTGGCGTTGCGCGAGACGCCGGCGCTCCTCGGCGAGATCGACGGCGCCGGGCTCGTTCGCGATCTCGCCGAGCATATGGCCGAATGGGACGAGGCGCTGCCGCTCGAACGCCGGCTCATGGCGGTGGCGTCGTCCATGGCCTGTCACGGCTCGGTGCGCGCCGGCCGGCGATTGAAGCCGGAGGAGATGAACGCGCTGCTTCGCGAGATGGAGGCGACGCCGAATTCCGGGCAATGCAATCACGGCCGCCCGACCTATGTCGAGCTCAAGCTCGCCGACATCGAGCACCTGTTCGGACGCCGCTAACACGCATCGTGGAGTAAGGTATGCGCAAATTTTTCTTCCTCATCGCCGTGCTTGTTGCTGCGCTCGCCGCGCCGGCCGGCGCGCAGGACTGGCCGACGCGGCCGGTCACCATGGTGGTGCCGTTCGCGCCGGGCGGCGTCTACGACACGCTCGGCCGGGTTTTCGCGGCGGCGTTGTCGCCGCGGCTCGGCCAGCAGGTCGTGGTCGAGAACGTCCCGGGCGCCGGCGGCATGACCGGCGCGACGCGCGTGGCGCGCGCCGAGCCCGACGGTTATCAGCTTCTGTTCGGCGGCGAATCGCCGAACACGCAGGCGCAGCTGATGCACAAGGCGCCGCCTTATGACGGCGCCCGCGATTTCACGCCGGTGGCGCTGGTCGCCGAGCAGCCGCTCATTCTCACCGTTCGTACCGGCATTCCGGCCGGCACGCTGCGCGACTTCGTCGCCTACGCCAAGACGAACCAGGCCAAGATGCAATACGGCTCGCCCGGCACCGGCAGCGGCTCGCATCTCGCCTGCGCGCTTTTCAATCTCGCGGAGCACATTTCGGTCACCCACGTGCCGTACCGCGGCCTTGGGCCGGCGATGCAGGACCTGCTCGCCGGGCGCATCGATTATCTATGCCCGTCCATCACCACCGCCATGGCGCAGCTTTCGGCGCATCAGATCCAGGCGCCGGTGGTGCTGGGCGCCAAGCGTTCAGCGGCCTTTCCGGACATTCCGACCGCGCAGGAGCAGGGCCTTGCCGACATGGACGCTAACAGCTGGAACGCGATCTTCCTGCCGAAGGGCACGCCGGCGCCGATCGTCGCCAAGCTCAATGCCGCGGTGATTGCCGCCATGGCGACGCCCGATGTGCAGACGCGCCTGCGGCAGTTTGGCGCTGAATTGCCGCCGCCGGACCAGCGGACGCCCCAATACTTGCAATCCCTCGTCGAACGCGAGATCAAAACCTGGGGCGCCGCCATCAAGGCCGCCGGGATCACCCCCGAATAACGGGACGGCGATATCGAGGGATGAAAGCAATGAGAGTTGGGTGGTTGGTCGCCTGCGCGCTTGCGGGCACGTTGTTTGCTGGCACCGCAGCGGCGCAGGACTGGCCGACGCGGCCGATGACGCTGGTCGTGCCGTTTGCCGCGGGCGGCGGCGTCGATGTCAGCGCGCGCATCCAGGCGCAGAAGATGGGCGAGCTGCTCGGCCAGTCGATCGTCGTCGACAATATGGGCGGCGCCTCCGGCATGACCGGCGCCGCGCACGTCGCCAAAAGCGCGCCGGACGGCTACACCATGCTGATCGGCAACAGCGGCACCCAGGCCTACAGTCAGGCGCTCAACAAGAAGCCGCTCTATGACTCGGCGACCGATTTCGCGCCCGTCGGCCTTGTCACCGAGTCGCCGCGCATTCTCATCGTCCGCAAGGATTTGCCGGCCGACAACCTGCAGCAATTCATCGCCTATGTGAAAGCCAACCAGGCCAAGATGCAGTTCGGCTCGGCCGGCGTCGGCTCGGGCACGCATCTGCCCTGCGTGTTGTTGAACACCGCGCTCGGCGTCAACGTCACCCACGTGCCGTATCGCGGCGAGGGTCCGGCGCAGCAGGACCTGATCGGCGGCCGCATCGACTACATGTGCTCGACGATCCAGACCGGCGCCGCGCTGGCGAAGCAGGGCTCGGTCAAGGGCATCGCCGTGATGGCGCCGCACCGCGTTCCCATCATTGCCGATCTCGCCACCACCGGCGAGCAGGGCTTGGCCGGCGTCGAGGCGAGCGTGTGGAACGCGTTCTTCCTGCCGCGCGGCACGCCCGAGCCGATCGTGCGCAAGCTCAACAAGGCGATGAGCGACACGGTCGACGATCCGACCGTGCGCAAGCGCCTGGAGGATCTCGGCCTCGAGGTCGCGGCGCCGGAGCAGCGCACGCCCGAGTATCTCGCCAAGTTCGTGCCCGAAGAGGTCGCGCGCTGGACCAAGGTGGTCCACGACGCCGGTATCACGCCACGTTAGGCGTGGCGGCGATGCCCAGTACAACAATTTCGGTGTCGTCGTAGGGGCGCCGTTCGCGTTCGACGAAGCCGTCAGGTGCAGCGAAGCTCGCCTTCGCGGCTTCTTCCACGACCACGAGCGCATCCGGCGTCAGCCAACCGCCAGCACGCGCCGAGCCGAGCGCCTGCTCGGCGAGGCCTTGCCCGTACGGCGGATCAAGAAAGACCAGCGAGAACGGCTCGAGCGGATGGACCGGGCCGAGCTTGGTCGCGTCGCGGCGGAAAATGCGCGAGACGCCGCCGAGCCCGAGCGCGGCGACGTTCTCGCGCAGCAGCGCGCGGGCTTCGGCGCCGTCGTCGACGAACAGCGTGAATGCGGCGCCGCGCGACAGCGCCTCGATGCCGAGCGCGCCGGTGCCGGCAAACAGATCGAGCACGCGCGCGCCGGCGACCGGATCGCCGTAGGCGTGGGCGAGAATGTTGAACAGCGACTCGCGCAGCCGGTCGGCGGTCGGCCGGATCGCTTGCGATTGCGGCGCGGCCAGCGTGCGCCCGCGCAAGCGGCCGCCGACGATGCGCATGTCAACGGCCCCGCCGGTGTGACGGACGCGGACCCGAGGCGCGGTCGGGCGAGACGCGGCGGCCGCGGCGGTGCCGCCGCTCGTTCTTATCGCTGCGCGGTTTTTGCGGCGGGACTTCGACTGGTTTTCGCTCGCCATGCCGCTCGACGGCGACGTGGCGGCCCTTGCGGTCGATCACCATGTCGGCGCGTGTCGGACTGGAGGCAGACGCGTGCTCCGCATGCTTATCGCGGCGTCCGCCGTGAAAGCGCCGGCGCAGCGGCTCTTTTTTTTGTTCGGCTTCGGGCGCGCGCCAGGAATGACTCACCGGTTTCTTCGAGCGCTTGTCTTTGCGCTTGTCTTGACGCTTGTCTTGACGCTTGTCTTGGGGGTTGTCGTCGCGCCGCGGCGGCGCAGGGGAGGGCGCAGCCGAGGTTGAAAAATCCGCGCCGGATTGGGCGACAACGCGCGCTCCGAGCTGCTCGCGCAGCACGCGGGTACGCACCTCCTCGATCTCACCCTCGGCCAGTTCGCCGAGCTGGAAGGGGCCGAATGACACGCGAATGAGCCGCGTCACCGTGAGGCCGAGCGCGCCCAGCACATTGCGCACCTCACGGTTCTTGCCTTCGCGGATCGCGAAAGTGAGCCACAAGTTCGAGCCCTGGACGCGGTCGAGCGTCGCCTCGATCGGGCCGTACTGCACGCCCTCGACACTGATGCCGCCGCGCAACGCATCGAGCTCGGGCTGCATCACCGAGCCGTGGGCGCGCACCCGATAGCGGCGCAGCCAGCCGGTCGCCGGCAATTCGAGCACGCGGGCGAGCGCACCGTCGTTGGTCAAGAGCAGGAGACCTTCGGTGTTGAAATCGAGCCGGCCGACGCTGATCAGCCGCGGCAGGTGCCGGGGCAGCCGCGCAAAGATGGTCGGGCGGCCGCGCGGATCGGCGTGCGTGGTCAGGAGCCCGCGCGGCTTGTGATAGAGAAAGAGGCGCGTGCGCTCCTTCTCCGGCAGCGGCGCCCCATCGACGGTGATGCGGTCGCGGCCGGTGACGTCGCGGGCGGGCGAGCGGATCACCTCGCCATTGACGGCGACGCGCCCAGCCTCGATCCAGGCTTCGGCCTCGCGGCGCGAGGCGAGCCCGGCGCGCGCGATCGCCCTGGCAATGCGTTCGCCGCTGTTATGCGGTCTGGCCTTTTCGTCCATAATCCCTGCCGATAGCAGAGCGGATGAGTGCGGACCATGGCATCGTTCATGGACATGGCGCTTAGCGAGGCGCGGGCGGCTGGGGCCGCCGGCGAAGTTCCGGTCGGCTGCGTCATCGTGCGCGGCGGTACGGTGGTGGCGCGTGCCGGCAACCGCACGCTGGCCGATGCCGACCCGACCGCGCATGCCGAGCTCCTCGCGATCCGCGCCGCCGCGGCGTCGCTCGGCTCCGAGCGGCTCACCGAATGCGACCTTTACGTCACGCTCGAGCCCTGCCCGATGTGTGCCGCGGCCACGGCCTTCGCCCGCATCCGTCGGCTCTATTACGGCGCTGCCGATCCCAAGGGCGGCGCGGTCGAGAGCGGCGTGCGGTTTTTTGCTTCGCCGACCTGCCACCACCACCCGGAGATTTATGGCGGCATGGCCGCAGCGGAAGCTGCGGCGCTGCTCAAGGAGTTTTTCAAGGAACGGCGGTAACGCCTTACCGCAGCAGTTTTTCAAGCTTTCCCTTCACCTCCTTCTTCACCGCCTCGGCGGTGCGCATGATCGAAGTGGCCTGATAGAAATCGAGCGTGCGGAACAGCGTCACGTTCGGCCGGATCAAAACGTCGGGCGCGGCATGCTTGAGCTTCGCCGCCAGGATGGCGCCGCCCATCACCAGAATCGTCGTATAGACGGCCTCCCAGGTGCCGGGCATGTCGGCGCGCTCGATCGCCGGGATGCCGAACACGTCGACCGCCATCACCACGTCGGCGCGGTCGAACAGAATGTCGTACGGCAGCGGATTGGTGGTGCCGCCGTCGATCAGGATGCGGCCGTCGGCCGTCACCGGCCGGAACAGGCCGGGAATGGCGATCGAGGCGGCGACGGCGCGATGCAGCGGCCCGGACGACAGCGGCGCTTCCTCGCGGCGATGCAAGTCGGTCGCCATGACGGTGAGCGGAATTTTCAGCGCGGCAAAATCGTCGGGCACGGCTTGCGGCAAGAATTGCGCGCAGAACTTTTCCGCATCGAGCTGCGTCGCGCGGCTGAACGCACCGGACAAAAAGTGCGCGAACGTGCCGGCGCGCGATGCCATGAGTCGGCGCCTGATCTCGCCCGGGCTGTGGGCGAGGGTGAGCACATAATGGCGGATGTCGCGGCCGCGCATGCCGGCCGCATAGGCGGCGCCAATGAGCGCGCCGATCGAGGCGCCGGCGATGGCGGCCGGCTTGACGTCCATCTCGTCCAGCGCTTCGAGCACCGCCACATGGGCGAGCCCGCGCGCGCCGCCGGAGCCGAGCGCGAGCGCAAAGGTTTTCATGCCCCGGCCTTAACGGCGAATTCCCAGGCTTTTGCGGCGAGCGGCCGGACCAGTTCGGCCTTGGCGGCCGCATAGGCGCTGGTCGCGGTGCCGTCGCGCACGCGGCCGGCAATGCCCTGCAGGATCGCGGCGATACGGAAGAAATTGTAGGCGAAGTAGACTGCCAGATGCGGTCGCGGATCGAGCCCGGTGCGCGCCACGTAGGCGTCCACGTAAGTCGCAAGCGTCGGCAGTCCGAGCGCGGCGAAATCGCAGCCGACCAATGAGCCGGTGCCGGCATCGGCCGGCGGCATGTGCCACTGCATCAGGTGATAGGAAAAGTCGGCGAGCGGATCGCCGAGCGTCGACAATTCCCAATCGAGCACCGCGGCGATGTTCGGCGCATCGGGCGACAGAATAATGTTGTCGAGCCGGTAGTCGCCGTGCACGAGGCGCGGCGGCTGCGGCGGCGGCAGATGCGCCGGCAGCCAGGCGATCAGCCGCTCCATCTCGTCGATCGGCTGGGTCTCGGAAGCGCGGTATTGCTTGGACCAGCGCTCGACCTGCCGCGCTACGTAATTTTCGCCACGGCCGTAATCGCCAAGCCCGATCGCCACCGGATCGAAGCTGTGCAGGCGGGCGAGCGTCGCGTTCATGGCGTCGTAGACCGCAGCGCGCTCGGCGGGAGTCGAACTGGGCATGTGCGGCTCCCAGAACACCCGGCCCTCGACATAGGCCATCAGAAAGAACGCGGTGCCGGTCACGGCCTCGTCGGCGCAATAGAGCACGGGTTCGGGCACCGGAAATGCTTGTGCATGCAGCGCGCTGATGATCCGATGCTCGCGGTCGACCGCATGCGCCGAGGGCAACAGCTTGCCGGGCGGCTTGCGGCGCAGTACGTAGCGCCGCAGCGGCGTCTCGACCAGATACGTCGGATTCGACTGGCCGCCCTTGAACTGGCTGACCACGACAGGGCCTTCGAATCCGGCGACATGGTCGCGCAGATAAGCTTCGAGCCGGCCGACATCGAAGCGCAGCCGCTCGGCGACCTCGCGGGTGCCGGAAAAAGCGCTCTGCCGGTCGATCATGTCCATATCGGACCGAATTTTAGTCTCCACCGAAGAAGTCCAGCAACGCCCGCGACGTCGCCTCCGGATTCTCCTCGGGCAGATAATGGCCGCTAGTGATCGCAAAGCCGCGCAGATCCGCCGCCCAGTCGCGCCATCTCGCGAGCGCGTCGATGCCGGCATTGGCAATGAGCCCGGTCGTTCCCCACAGCGCCAGCAGCGGACAGCCGATCTTTCCCGCTGTGCGGTCGGCCTCGTCATGGGCGAGGTCGGTGGTGCGGCCGGCGCGGTAATCCTCGCACATGGCGTGAATGCGGGTCGGGTCGCCGTAGGCGGCATGGTAGTGGGCCAGCGCGCGGGGATCGAAAATCGAGACGGTCTTTGCGCCGCTGCCCGCGGCGGCGCGTGAATCGAAGAAGAATTTCGGATCGTGGCCGATCAGCGTTTCGGGAAACGGTGCCGGCAGCGTGAGAAACGTCCAATGCCAGGCGCGCGCCGCGAGCCGCGCATCCATGCCGTGCCACATGTCGTAGGTGGTGACGATGTCGAGCACGGCGAGCCGCTCGATCCGGCCCGGATGATCGAGCGCCAGCCGATAGCCGACGCGCCCGCCGCGATCGTGCCCGGCGAGACGAAAGCGCACGAAGCCGAGTGCCTCCATCAGCTCCACCATCGCGGCAGCCATGGCGCGCTTGGTGTAGGGCGCGTGGTCGTCTTGCGCGGCCGGCGCATCGGACCAGCCGTAGCCCGGCAGGTCGGCGATCACCAAGGTGAAACGCGGCGCCAGCAGCGGCGCCACGCGATGCCACATCACGTTGCTCTGCGGATGGCCGTGCAGCAGCAGAAGCGGCGGCCCGCTGCTGCCGCCGACGCGAGCGAAAATCTTGCCGGCGGATGTAGCGATCCAGCGCGACGCGTAATCGGGATAAAGGTCGGCGAGGTCAGGCATTGCTTTGTTCGCGCTCGACGGCGCGCCAGCCGATGTCGCGGCGGCAGAAACCGTCGGG
Source organism: Xanthobacteraceae bacterium (assembly GCA_035651875.1). Classification (GTDB taxonomy): domain Bacteria; phylum Pseudomonadota; class Alphaproteobacteria; order Rhizobiales; family Xanthobacteraceae; genus BOG-931. Next base: position 3,387 of record DASRET010000026.1, on the reverse strand, counting down.
CCAGCGGATGTGGGCGATGGCCTCGTAGGCGCGCGCTTGGGCGTGCCGCACGGTGTCGCCGAGCGCGCAGACATTGAGCACGCGGGCGCCGTTGGCGAGGATTTTCCCGCCTTTGGCCTTGGTGCCGGCGTGAAAGATTTCGACGCCGTCGATGGCGGCGGCCTCGTCCAGTCCTTCGATGACCGAACCGCGCGCATATGAGCCGGGGTAGCCCTTGGCGGCCAGCACGACAGTGAGGGCAGCTTCCGGATACCAGCGCAGATCGAACGATTTGAGCTGGCCGTCTCGACTGGCGAGCATCGCCGGCACCAGGTCCGACATCAGGCGCAGCATCAGCACCTGGCACTCGGGATCGCCGAAGCGGACATTGTATTCGATGAGTTTCGGCCCCGTGTCGGTGATCATCAGGCCGGCGTAGAGCACGCCCTTGTACGGCGCGCCCATGGCTTTCATCGCGCGCAAGGTCGGCATGATGATCTCGGCCATCACCCGCGCGCTCATGGCGGCATCGACATTCGGCGCCGGCGAATAGGCGCCCATGCCGCCGGTGTTCGGGCCCTGATCGCCGTCGAAGGCGCGCTTGTGGTCCTGCGCGGTCGACAGTTCGAGCGCGCTGTCGCCGTCGCACAGCGCGAAGAACGAGGCTTCCTCGCCCTGCAAAAACTCCTCGACAACGACCTCGGCGCCGGCTTCGCCCAGGCCGCCGCCGAACATCGTGTCGATCGCCGCTTCGGCCTCGGCCGATGTTTGCGCCACCACCACGCCTTTGCCGGCGGCAAGCCCGTCGGCCTTGATCACGATCGGCGCGCCTTGCTTGCGTACGTGAGCCTTGGCCGGCTCGGCCGCAGTGAAGCGCTGGTACGCGGCAGTCGGGATGCCGTTCGCCCGGCACAGGTCTTTGGTGAAGCCCTTGGAGCCTTCGAGCCGGGCTGCGGCGCGGCTCGGCCCAAAAGCCTTGATGCCGGCGGCTTCGAGATCGTCGACGATGCCGGCGCACAACGGCGTCTCCGGCCCGACCACGACCAGATCGATCTTCTGCGCGCGGCAAAACGCGATCACCGCCGCATGGTCGGCAATGTCGAGCGCGACGCATTCGGCCTCCTGCGCGATGCCGGCATTGCCGGGCGCGCAGAACAGCCGATCGGCCAGCGGACTTGCCGCCATTTTCCAGGCCAGCGCGTGCTCGCGCCCGCCGGAGCCCAGCAGCAGGATGTTCATGGCGAAATCGTCATGGCGAATTGGACATGGATTGCGGCGCCGAGATCAATCCTCCGTAGCACGGCAAGACGTCGGCGCAAGCCGCGGGCGTTATCACCGGCGGGGCTTGACCGTCCGGGGTGCCCGGCGCATGAGCCGGGCCATCGCCACCCCGTGAATCGCGCCCGATGAACGAGCCGCGCCTCAATCTGCCGGAACTGACCGTCTCCGAATTGTCGGCGGCGCTGCGGCGCACCATCGAGGACGCCTATGGCTACGTGCGGGTGCGCGGCGAGCTCGGCAAGGTGAGTTACCACGGCAACGGCCACGTCTATTTCGATCTCAAGGACGAAAGCGCCTGCATCGCCGGCGTGATCTGGCGCAAGACGGCCACGCGCATAAAACTCAAGCTCGAAGCCGGCCTCGAAGTCGTGGTCACCGGGCGGCTGACCACTTACGCCAACCGCTCGCAATATCAGCTCGTGGTCGAGACGATCGAGCCGGCCGGGCTCGGCGCGCTGATGGCGCTCCTCGAGGAGCGCAAGAAGAAGCTCGCCGCCGAAGGTCTGTTCGACGAAGCGCGCAAGCAGCTCTTGCCGTTCTTGCCGACGCTGATCGGCGTCGTCACATCGCCGACCGGCGCCGTCATTCGCGACATCCTGCACCGGCTCGCCGACCGCTTTCCGCGTTCGGTGCTGGTCTGGCCGGTCAAGGTGCAGGGCGAGGGCTCCGCTGCCGAAGTCGCCAATGCGATCGCGGGCTTCAATGCGTTGCCGGAAGTCGCGGCCGGGCGGCTGCCGCGCCGGCCCGATCTGATCATCGTGGCGCGCGGCGGCGGCTCGCTCGAGGACCTGTGGTCGTTCAACGAAGAGATCGTGGTGCGCGCCGCCGCCGACAGCATGATCCCGCTGATCGCCGCGGTCGGCCACGAGACCGATATCACCCTGATCGATTTTGCCGCCGACCGCCGTGCGCCGACGCCGACCGCGGCGGCCGAGATGGCGGTGCCGGTGCGCGCCGAGCTTCTGCTCGACGTCGATTCGTTCGCCCGCCGCGCGCTCGCCTGTTGGCGGCGCAGCCAGGAGGCGCGGCGCACGGAGTTGCGCGCTGCTGCCCGGGCGCTGCCGGATGCCGACGAGCTGTTGGCGCTGCCGCGGCAGCGGCTCGATCACGCCGCGGCTGGATTGGGCCGGGCGCTGCGCGCCAATGCGCAACTGCATCGGGTGGCACTGTCGCGCATCGGCGGCCGGCTCGGTCCGCATCTGCTGCGCGGCACCGTCGAGCGCCGCCGCGAGCGCTATGCCGGCCTTTCCAGCCGGCTGCGCGCCAGCTTTGCCGCCAACGTCGAAGCCTACCGCACCCGCAACGCGCGCCAGCGCGACCGGATCACCGGCCTTGCCGAACGCGCCGAGCGTGCGGTCGGCGTCATGCTCGATCGCTGCGCCGCGCGCTACGAGCGCGCCGGGCAACTCCTTCCCGCGTTCTCGTATCGCGGCGTGCTGCAACGCGGCTTTGCGCTGGTGCGCGATGCTGAACGTCGGCCGCTGCGCAGCGCTGCGGCGGTCTCGACCGGCATGCGGCTCGACATCGAGTTTGCCGACGGCCGCGTCGGCGCCACGGCCGGCGACACGCACGTCACGCCCGCAGCCGCGCCCGCGCCGCCGTTCCGGCGCCGGCGCCGCCGTTCGAGTGGCGACGAGGGGCAGGGGAGTTTGTTCTGACACGCGCGTAGCACTCTCCTCGCATACCTCAGCGCCACCCTTCGAGGCTCGCGGAGCTTGTCATCGGGCCGGCCACTTCGGACCGGACCCGTTGGCTCGCACCTTCAGGATGAGGAATGAAGGCATAAGCGACCTTATTCTCGCGACGCGTTCGCGCCCGAGCCTTGCCAACCAACGGCACCAATCTTGTTGCCTCCGAAAGAGGGGAGGCGGAGCGCCGAGAGGCGCACGGTCGAATCCGCACCGGCACTTCGGATGAGCACATCCGAACCCGCGGCCAGTGCGGCGAGCGCCACGGATGGTCCGCGTTACCGCGGTCATCCGCTTGGCGGGCGCCCTCGCCTTTCGGCGCTCCGTCGCGGCACTCGCCAGGCTGTTACCTCTGGCTCAGCTTCGGGCTGCGCTTACCGGGATCTTGCAGCAGCTTGCGCCACCGCAAACCCCTTTTACTAGCGAGCTCCTCGCGCCC
>DASRET010000025.1:0-8747 GCA_035651875.1 Xanthobacteraceae bacterium | reverse complement strand
AAGGACGCCGGCCGGTCACTCCGGCTGGTGGAGCGAGAGCGGTGCCTGCGGGCAGGGGCTCGTCACCTCCGCTCCCGGGCGGCTTCGGGAAAACGCCCGGCCGGCATTACGACCGGCCTGCGATTGGATCGCTGGACTGGGGCAGGTGACGGCGGAGTAACGGCCGCCGAAGCCGCGTCCCAGGAAGCGCGGACTGGAGCTGAGTGGCGGCGTTGGTTCGCTGCCACGAGAACCGCGGTGGAACGCCGGTAGGCGCAGCGCGCCCCGCAGGGCGCGCGCCGCATCCCGCAGGGTGCGGATTGGTGGGGTGGCGTCTGCCGGCGTTCCGCCTGCCTTGTTTTATTGGCGAATGGCGAATGGCGAGTAGCGAATAGAAGACGAACGAGAAAACTCCATTCGCAATTCGCTTCCCGGATTGCGCTACGCAATCCGGGCCGTGCGCCCAGCGTGATCGAGCCGAAGCCGGTCCTACCGCCCGGTGTTTAAAACTTCGGCGTGACGCGATCAAAAACGCCCGGCGTCTTACCCCGTGCCGTACCCAAACCTCGGATGCCCCGCATCGCGAGAACGATGGAGCTTGCGCTCGTCATTGCGAGCGAAGCGAAGCAATCCAGGGGCGGGGTGCACCCGACTCCTGGATTGCTTCGTCGCTTCGCTCCTCGCAATGACGAGTTTCCAGCTGAGACGGTGAGGAGCAAACAACAGATGCTCAGGCCAACGGCAGCGCCCCCTCTCCCTGCACGCGGGGAGAGGGAGGCGCGAGCGTTCATGCCTGCGCCCCCTCCACCATTACAGCGCCCTCAGATGCCTGATCGGCTTGCCGGGCGCGATGGCTTGGGCGGCGGCGATGATGGCGTCGGCGTCGATGCCGTAGGCGCGGTAGAGCTCGGCGATGCTGCCGGTCTGGCCGAAATGCTCGACGCCGAGCGGGCGCACGCGGTGGCCATTGACGGCGCCGAGCCACGCCAGCGTCGCCGGATGGCCGTCCAGCACGGTGACGATGCCGCAATGCGGCGGCAGGGTCGCGAACAAACGTTCGATGTGCGAGCGGGCGTGCACGAGGCCGCGCTCGCGCGCGCGCAATGCCGCGGTCCAGCCGGCGTTGAGGCGATCCGCCGAGGTGACGGCGAGGAGCCCGACGTCGCGGCGGTCCTCGGCCATCAGGCCGACGGCGCGGATCGCTTCCGGCGCCACCGCGCCCGTATAGGCGACCACGACCTGGCAATTCGGCCCGGGCTCGCGCAGCCAATAGGCGCCGTCGACGATAGCGTGGCGCAGCGCCGGAGTCATGGCGCGCTGGATCTGCTCGATCGGCCGCGTGGAGAGCCGCAGATAGATCGAGCCGCCGGTCTCGTCGCGCAGCCAGTTGCGCTCCGAGACTTCGCCGTCGCCGCCGTCGCGCTGGATGTAGTCGAGCGCGAAGGCAAGGATCGTGGCAAGCTCGTTGACGAACGCCGGCTCGAACGCGGCGAGGCCGTCCTGCGCCATGCCGATCAGCGGCTCGGCGATCGACTGGTGCGCGCCGCCCTCGGGCGCCAAGGTGATGCCGGACGGCGTCGCCACCAGGATGAAGCGCGCGTCCTGATAACAGGCGTAGTTGAGCGCATCGAGGCCGCGGGCGATGAACGGATCGTACAAGGTGCCGATCGGAACCAGGCGCTCTCCGTTGAGCGCATGCGACAGGCCGAGCGCGGAAAGCAGGATGAACAAGTTCATCTCGGCGATGCCGAGCTCGATGTGCTGGCCGGCGGCCGACGCATCCCAGTTGAAGGTCGATGGAATGCGTTCGCTGCGGAAGGTGTCGGCGAGCGCTTCGCGCGCAAACACGCCGCGGCGATTGACCCAGGCGCCGAGGTTGGTCGAGACCGTGACGTCCGGCGACGTCGTGACGATGCGGGCCGACAGCTCGGTCTTTTCGCGCGCCAGCTCGTTGAGCAGCGCCCCAAAACCAGTCTGTGTCGACATTTCCGGCGCAATCGTGACTTTCAGCTCGTCGGGCGCGGCAAAGTGCGGCGCGGAGAGCCGCCGCGGCCCGCCGGCGGCGAACGGCACCGCATCGAGAAACTTTTGCAGCACGTCGGCCGGCAGGCGCAGGCCCTCGAAGCGGTCCCATTCGTGGCCGGGGCGAATGTCCATCGCCTGGCGGAAATTTTCCATCTGCGCCGGCGTCATCAGGCCGGCGTGATTGTCCTTGTGGCCGGCGAACGGCAGGCCAAAGCCTTTGACGGTGTAGCAGATGAAGCAGACCGGCCGGTCGTGATCGATGCGGCCGAAGGCTTCGAGCAAGGTCGGCAGGTCGTGGCCGGCCAGATTGGTCATCAGCCGATGGAGCTCGTCGTCATTGCGCGACGCGATCAGCTTCGACACCGCGCCCTGATCGCCGAGCGCGTCGTTGAGGTGCTTGCGCCACGCCGCGCCGCCCTGAAATACCAGCGCCGAGTAAAGCTGGTTCGGGCACTGGTCGATCCATCGCCGCAGCGCTTCGCCGCCCGGTTCGGCAAACGCCGCTTCGAGCAGCGTGCCGTATTTGAGGATCGCCACCTCCCAGCCGAAATTGCGAAACAGCGCCTCGTAGCGCTGCCACAGCCCCTCGCGGATCACGGCGTCGAGGCTCTGCCGATTGTAATCGACGATCCACCAGCAATTGCGCAGGCCCTGCTTCCAGCCTTCGAGCAGGCACTCGAAGATGTTGCCCTCGTCGAGCTCGGCGTCGCCGATCAGCGCCACCATGCGGCCTTCCGGCCGGTCGAGGCCCCAGCCGTGGGCGCGCACATAATCCTGCACCAGCGAGGAGAACAGCGTCTGCGCGACGCCGAGGCCGACCGATCCGGTGGAGAAATCCACGTCGTCGGTGTCCTTGGTGCGCGACGGATAGGATTGCGCGCCCTTGAAACCGCGAAAGTTTTCCAGCTTGTCCTGGGTCTGCCGGCCGAGCAGATACTGGATGGCGTGGAAATTCGGCGAGGCATGCGGTTTTACGGCGACACGGTCTTGCGGGCGCAACACGCGGAAATAAAGCGCCGTCATGATGGTGGCGAGCGAGGCCGACGAGGCCTGATGGCCGCCGACTTTCACGCCGTCGTCAGTGTCGCGGCCATGATTGGCGTGATGGATGGTCCAGCTGGCGAGCCAGAGCACCTTGCGCTCCAGTTCGCCCAGGATCGCGAGATCGTCCGCGGAGGTTTGCATCATTGCGCCGCCATGCCGCTGGTCGCTACTAATATAGCGCATCGCGGCAAGCCAAGAAGAGCCGATAGCCGCGCTGTGCGGTTTGCTGGCTGGAATGGGCGGGGAGATCGCATCCGATGAGCTCGCAGAGCCCCATCATCATTGCCGGCGGCGGCCTCGGCGGCTTGACGGCGGCGCTGGCTCTGGCGCGCCGCGGCTTCGCGGTGCGCGTGCTCGAGGGCGCGCCGGAATTCGGCGCCATCGGCTATGGCATCCAGTTCGGCCCGAACGTGTTCCACGTCTTTGAGCCGCTCGGCATTGCCGACGCCGTGCTCAAGCACGCCGATTCGCCGCCCGGCGTGATCATGGTCGATGCGCTCGACGGCCACGAAGTCACCCGCGTGGCGACCGGGCGGCCGCGGTTTCGCGAGCGCTTCAAATATCCCTACATCGTCATGCATCGCATCGATCTGCACCGCGTGCTGCTTGACGCGTGCGCGCGCTCCGACCTGATCGACCTCGTGCCGGACGCCATGGTGGCCGGCTTTGTCGAAGAAAACGAGCGCGTCGTCGTCGGCACCGAGGACGGGCGCAGTTTTGCCGGCGCGGCGCTGATCGGCGCCGACGGCGTGCGCTCGCGCATCCGCGCGCAAATGTTCGGCGACGGCGAGCTGCGCCCGATCGGCTACGTGTCGCATCGCACCATCGTGCCGATGGCCGAGCTCGCCGTCGACGTGGACCGCAACGACGTGGTGCTGTGGGCCGGGCCCGGCTTCCACATCGTACATTATCCGCTCCGCAACGGCGAATTGTTCAACATCGTCGCGGTGTTTCGCACCGCAAGCTATGCCGAGCGCACCGACGCCGAACGCTGGCGCGCCGACTTGCAGCACACCTATCGCGACGCCCATCCGACCATGAAGGCGCTGCTGGCGATGCTGGATCTGCAGCGGCGCTGGACGCTCGGCGTGCGCGATCCGGTCCGCATCTGGCACAACGGGCGCACGGTGCTGCTCGGCGATGCGGCGCACCCGACGCTGCAAACCCTGGCGCAGGGCGCCTGCATGGCGATCGAGGACGGCCTGTGCCTCGCCGAGTGCATCCACGCGTCCGGCGGCGATTTTGCCGGCGCGTTTCGCCAGTTCGAGCGGGCGCGCTGCGTGCGCACCGCGCGGGTGACGCTGGAATCCAACGCCATCTGGGACATGTATCACGCCGACGGCATCGCCCGCGACGTCTACTGGCAGACGCTCGGCGAGCGCTCCGACGAGGACGTGTTTCAGTGCCTCGCCTGGCTCTACGACGGCTTTGCATTTTCCGGCGAGCCGGCATCCCCCAAGATGAACCAAAGGGCTGGGATACCTGGAGACTGACGATGACGCGAAACGTGACAGTAACACCGAAAGCACTCCCACCGGCCGCAATCGTGGCGCTGGCGTTGGGCGCCGGAGCTTTGGGCGCGTTGGCGATCGGCGCGCTGGCGGTGGGCCGTTTGGCGGTCGGCCGTCTGGCGATCAGAAAGGCGCATTTTGCTGCGCTGCAAGTCGACGAATTGACTGTTCGCCGCTTGCGTATCGCCGAGCGTGAGAGTTGAATTAGCGGCGGGGATCACGGGGGCATGCCATGGCCACAGACAGCGCAGTCACGGTAGCGGCGCGGCTCGATCGGCTGCCGCCGAACCGGCATACCCGCAGGCTGGTGACGCTGTTGTCGCTCGGCGGCTGGTTCGAGTTCTACGACTTGTTCTTCACCGCCTATGTGGCGGTCGGCCTGTTCAAGGCCAAGATCTTCACACCGACCACGCAGGGCCTGTTCGACCTGCACGGCTTTGCCAGCTTCGTCGCCGCGTTGTTTGCCGGACTGTTCGTCGGCACCATCGCGTTTTCCTGGCTGTCGGACCGGTTCGGCCGCCGTTCGATCTTCACCTTCGCGCTGCTCTGGTACTCGGCCGGCGCGCTCATCATGGCGTTCCAGACCACGCCGGAGAGCATCAATCTGTGGCGTTTCATCGCCAGCGTCGGGCTCGGCGTCGAACTGGTGAACGTCGACACGTATCTGTCCGAGCTCGTGCCGAAAGGCCAGCGCGGCCCGTCCTTCGCCTACAATCAGTTCATCATGTTCACCGCGGTGCCGATCGTGGCGTTCCTGTCGTGGCAGCTGGTGCCGATGACGATCGCCGGCCTGGACGGCTGGCGCGTCGTCGTGATCCTCGGCTCGATCGGCGCCGTCTTGATCTGGTGGATCCGCCGCGCGCTGCCGGAATCGCCGCGCTGGCTCGCCCACCACGGCCGCGCCGACGAGGCCGAGCGCATCGTCAGCGCGCTCGAGAAAAAAGTCGAAGCCGACGGCCTCGTGCTGCCGCCGCCGGAGGTCGTCGCCGGCGAGGATGAGCGCAAAGCCGGCGCCTGGACCGAGATGTGGAATCCGATCTATCGCGGCCGCACCATCATGCTGGTGATCTATAACCTGTTTCAGACCATCGGCTATTACGGTTTTTCCAGCTGGGTGCCGACGCTGCTGATTTCGCAAGGCATCGGAGAAACCAAGTCGCTCCGCTACACCTTCATCATCGCGGTGGCGGCGCCGGTCGGGCCGCTGATCGGCATGATGTTCGCCGACCACTTCGAGCGCAAATGGCAGATCGCCTGGGCAGCGATCGGCATCGCCGCGTTCGGGTTGTTGTTCGCGTTTCAGACGACCGCCGTCGGCGTTATCATTTGCGGCCTGTTGATCACGCTGTGCAACAATTGGCTGTCGTTCTCGTTCCACGCCTATCAGGCCGAACTCTACCCGACCCGCATCCGCGCCCAGGCGGTCGGCTTCGTCTATTCGTGGAGCCGGTTCTCGGCGATCTTCTCCGGCTTCATCATTGCGTTCTTCCTCAGCCGTTATGGCACCATCGGCGTGTTCAGCTTCATCGCCGGCGCCATGCTGGTGGTGTTCGTGGTGATCGGCGGCTTTGGGCCGCCGGTAACGAAGCGGCGGCTCGAGGCGATCGCGAGCTGAGAGCGGCGCGTTTTCGGCTCAGCGCAAGTTATCGAGGAGCCGCCGCGCGTACTGGGTCTTGCCGTGCTGGGCCGCCAGCGCCTTGAGCGCGTCGGCATCGATCCAGTGATTGTGGAACGCGACTTCGTCGGGCGAGCAGACGAGCTGGCCCTGCCGATGCTGCAGCACGCGGACGAACTCGGCGGCTTCCAGCAGCGAATCGTGCGTGCCGGCGTCGAACCAGGCAAAGCCGCGGCCGAGCCGTTCCACATAGAGCTTCCGGCGGCGCATGTAGAGGACATTGAGGTCGGTGATTTCCAGCTCGCCGCGCGCCGAGGGTTTTAGCTGCTTGACGAGGTCGACCACCTCCTGGTCGTAAAAATAAACCCCGATCGCTGCCCAGCTCGATTTCGGGCTCTGCGGTTTCTCCTCGATCGACAGCACGCCGTCATCACGATCGAATTCGATCACACCGTAGCGCTGCGGATCGTCGACCGAGTAGGAAAAAATCGTGGCGCCGTCGCTGCGCGCGTCGGCCCGGCGCAGCGCGTCGGGCAGGCCGTGGCCATACAAAATGTTGTCGCCGAGGATCAGGCACGACGGATGGCCGCGCACGAAATCGGCGCCGATGACGAACGCTTCGGCAAGCCCGTTCGGCGCCGGCTGCACCGCGTACTCGAAGCGAACGCCCCACTGCTTGCCGGTGCCGAGCAGATGCTTGAACGCCGCCTGATCCTGCGGCGTGCTGATGATCAAGATCTCGCGGATGCCGGCCAGCATCAGCGCCGACAGCGGATAATAGATCATCGGCTTGTCGTAGACCGGAAGGAGCTGCTTCGACGTGACCAGGGTCAGCGGATGCAGCCGCGTCCCGGCGCCACCGGCCAAGATGATGCCCTTACGCGACATGGTGCTCCGCAAGCTGCGGCGCCGCAACGAGCGCCCGCGTCGTCGCCTCGACGTCTTCGCGCCACGGCCGCGGCGTCAGGCCGAAGGTTTGCACGAACAGGCTGCAGTCGAGCCGCGAGTTCGCGGGCCGCTTGGCCGGCGTCGGATAGTCCGCGGTCGCGATCGGCGTCACCCGCGGACGGCGACCGGTGATCGGTGCCACAGTGGCCACAATACACTCTGCAAAGCCGTGCCAAGTGGTCGCGCCATTGGCAGTGAAATGATAGGTGCCCGCCAGGCGCGGCTCGGCGATCACGCGCGGCGCGATGTGCAGGATGGCTTCGGCGAGCGCGCGCGCCGACGTTGGGCTGCCGTGCTGGTCGGCGACGATGCGCAGCTCGTCGCGCGTTTGCGCAAGCCGCAGAACCGTTTTCACAAAATTGCGGCCGAATTCGCTGTACAGCCATGCGGTGCGCAGAATGACGTGGCGATCGAGCGCGCGGCGCACCGCGTTCTCGCCGGCCGCCTTGCTGCGCCCGTAGGCGTTGATCGGATGAATGGGATCGCTCTCGCGGTACGCGCCGTCTTTGTTGCCGTCGAACACGTAGTCCGTGGAAACATGCACCATCGCAATGCCAGCTGCGGCACAGGCGGCGGCGAGTACACCCGGTCCGAGTTCGTTGCCGCGTCGCGCCTCGGCGTCGTGGCTTTCGGCACCATCCACGCTGGTGTAGGCGGCGGCGTTGACCACGAGATCGGGTTGCGAGCGCTTGACCGCCGCCGCAACCGCCGCCGCATCGGCGATGTCGGCGTCGGCGCGGGTCAGCGCTTGGAGCGCGACGTGGCGCTCCGCAGCGGTGCGAATGAGCTCGCGGCCGAGCTGGCCGTTGCCGCCGAATACCAGAATCACGCCGGCACCCCGAGACGCTCGCCGGCATAGACATGATCGCGAATACGCTGCCACCACGGCCGATTGGCGAGATACCACTGCACGGTCTTGCGCAGGCCGCTCTCGAACGTCTCGTGCGGCTGCCAGCCGAGCTCGCTGCCGATCCGCGCCGGATCGATGGCGTAGCGCAGATCGTGACCCGGCCGGTCGGTCACGAACGTGATGAGGTCCTCGCGGCATCCGATCGCGGCGCTGGGCGCCAACTCGTCGAGCAGCGCGCACACGGCTTTGACCACGTCGAGGTTGGTGCGCTCGCTGCGGCCGCCGATGCAGTAGGTCTCGCCGACGCGTCCGCCGTCGACCACCGCCAACAGCGCGCGCGCATGGTCTTCGACATAGAGCCAGTCGCGCACGTTGCTGCCCTGCCCGTAGACCGGCAGCTTCTTTCCTTCCAGCCCGTTGATGATGGTGAGCGGAATGAGTTTTTCGGGAAAATGATAGGGCCCGTAATTGTTCGAGCAATTGGTGACCAGAACCGGCAGCCCGTAGGTGTGATGCCAGGACCGCACCAGATGATCGGATGCGGCTTTGGAGGCCGAATAGGGCGAGCGCGGCGCGTAGGCGGTGGTTTCATCGAACGCACCGTCGGTGTCGAGCGAGCCGAACACTTCGTCGGTCGAGATATGATGGAAGCGAAAATCGCGCTGCGCGGTTTTGGGCAGGCCGCGCCAGTAGGTCAGCGCGGTTTCAAGGAGCACGTAGGTGCCGATGATGTTGGTCTGGATGAAATCGGCCGGACCGTCGATCGATCGGTCGA